>DATLNB010000063.1:0-21402 GCA_035536995.1 Chthoniobacterales bacterium
AGTCAGCATTTCGGTTTCTGAAGGCGGACTGAGGATTGATTTCGTGGCGAATGTTTCGGCGTCGGGAAAGCTGGTTCCGCGGACTCTGTGGGCTGCCGATTCCAGGTCGTAAACGGTTTGGCGCAGCTCGGGCTCGGGCCCGAGCAGTAACCAATAGGCGCCGGGCTCGCCGTACGGCATTCCCACGCTTCCGGGATTGATGATGCGCAGGTCGCCGAGCTTGCGATCGAATTGCATATGGGTATGGCCGCAGATGGCTAGGCCGGCCTCGATGCCCCTGAACAGGAGCCTGACGCGTTCATCGGAGGTTTCGCGGGTCAGGAGGTCAGTATCGTTTCGGGCCGATGCGTGACAAAAAAACACGCTTCCGACTCCGGCAATCTCGAGTCGGATGGTCCCTGGCCAGCTCGCCAGAATCCGCTGGTGCTCCGGCGTGAGCTGACGGGCGTTCCACCGAATCCCTTCGCGAAACTGCTCCGGCACTTCCCCGGGCTCTTCGCCGCGCATCTGGCCGAGGACAACCCTATCGCCGTTTCCGCGGATAAAATGAACCGGCCGATCGATCTGCAACAACAGGTCGAGGCATTCCCGCGGCATGGGTCCGGGCAAGACGTCGCCGCCCACAACGATTTCGTGGGCCCCGGCCTGGCGAACATCCTCGAGGACGGCCTCCAGGGCAGGCAGGTTGCCATGAATATCGTAAAGCGCCGCGACCCGCATTTGGACGCGTCGCTTTTACGCTTAACGACGGCCGATGCGCAACCGTCGCGCTTCCCTTGAGTTTTTACGCTCGGCTAAGCGAATGGTTGACGAATGGCCGGCCCTTGGGACATTGCCGGGCTACTTTCCCTATTCGCATTACCATGACTAAACCGAACTCTTTCCTTTGCCTGCTGGCCGCCCTGGCCCTGATTGCGACGCCTGTCCTTTGCACGCCTGCGAATGGCGCGGTCGGCGATATCTTCGAAACGAACGAAGGAAACGTTCTCCGCTTCGGTCCCAGCGGCGGCACTCCGACAAATTTCGCGACCGGGCTCTCGAGCCCGAAGGACATCGTATTCGATGGGCGGGGCCGCATGTATGTGGCGGACGCCGCGAATAACCTGGTCGTTGTTTACACTGTCCCCGATGGAAGCGCCGCGGTTTACGCTGCAGACTTCAGCTCGCCCATCGGGCTTGCCTTCGATGCCAACGGCAGCCTCTACGTTTCGGAGGCGACCACCGGAAAAATTATTAAGATCACGATCGACGGGACGAGGACGACGTTTGCGGCCAACGCGGGCACGCCGGCGGGAATGGCCTTCGACGCCAGCGGAAACCTGTTCGTCGCCGACTTCGACGGAGGGGCGGTCTACAAATTCGATTCGGCCGGGACCCGCACGACCTTCGCCAGCGGACTGAGTTTTCCCGCTGATGTCGCAATCGACACTGCCGGCAACATCTTTGTTTCCGATTCGGAATCCGGATCCATTCTCAAATTCACGCCCGATGGAACGCGGACCACTTTCGCGAGCAATCTGAGCCGGCCTTACGGCATCGCCTTTGACGCGAGCGGAAACCTGCTTGTCGCGGATAACGAAGAAGGCGCCACGCTGCGGTACGCGCCCGACGGCAAGCAAACCGTTCTTTTCGAGAGTAACTTCAATACGCCGCAATTTCTGGCGGTTGAGCCGGCCTCGCATCAGCTTCTGAACGTCAGCACCCGAGGCCTCGTCCAGACGGGCGACAACGTTCTCATCGCCGGCTTCGTTGTCGGTGGAACGGGGCCGGTTGGGACGAGCGTTCTGGTCCGCGCCCTTGGGCCTTCCCTGGCCCAATTTGGCTTAGCCAATGCGCTGGCCGATCCGGTTCTCGAGTTGCGCAATGCCTCGGGAGTCCTGATCGGTTCCAACGACAATTGGAAGGATTCGCAGCAGGCGGCGATCACCGCTACCGGCCTCGCTCCGACCAACGACCTTGAGTCGGCCATCCTGACGGTTCTCAACGGCGGCTCATTTACCGCGATCGTGCGCGGAGCGAACGGCTCCACGGGCACCGCGGTGGTCGAGGTCTACCACCTGCAATAAGGCGGCGCCGCGGGCTGTTTGACCCGGTGGGTCAGATGTTGCTTCCGCTCCACTTCAGTTTTTGGCGGACAACCCCGAAAAACGAGACGCCCGGCAGCGCGGCGAGCGGCAGGACGCGCTCAGACTTTTTGATTACTACCCGCGCGCCCCTCTCCATCTGGACCGGTCCGCGGCCGTCCACGGTCAGGAACACCGGGTATTCGTCCTCGGTAACCTCGATCTCCACGACCGCGTCTTCGTCCACGATGATGGAACGGTTGGTCAGCACGTGCGGGCAGATGGGCGTGATCACTAGCGCCCCGGAATCGGGCGCCAGGATGGGTCCGCCGGCCGAGAGCGAATAAGCGGTCGAGCCGGTGGGAGTCGCGACGATCAAACCGTCCGCGTTGAACTCCGTGAGCGCTTCGCCATTGACACTGGTTTTCAGGCGGACTAACCGCGAAACCTCCCCACGACTAAAGACAACATCGTTCAATCCGGTCATCCTTCCGCGGTCCTCTGCCCCGGCGATTTGGACGTCGAGCAAGGTGCGTTCGCTGAAAACCATCTTGCCCTCGGCGATGCATTGGACCGCTTCGGCGTACGCGCTTGAGTTTGCGCAGGTCAAAAAACCGAGGGCGCCAATATTGATCCCGAAGACCGGTTTGATGTTCTCCTCCAGCTGCCCGACCAGATGGAGAATGGTGCCGTCTCCGCCGAGGACGACGAGGAGGTCCGCCTCGCGTCCAAGGTCAGGGATGCTTCGTCCGGAGGGTAGCCCGGCCAGGGTCGCAGTCTCTTTTTCAATCAATACCTCAAGGCCAGCACGCTGAAGCTCTCCCTGGACGGTCCTGGTGAGCTCTGCTACCCCCCGTTTCCCCGTGTGCGCGACTAGGCCGATCTTTTTCGGGCGCATATAAAGAATTCCTGGTTGCCGTCGGTCCCGGTGATTTCGGAAGGAACAATCCCAACAACCTCGTGGCCCGCGGCGACGAGAAAATCGCGGATCTTGGCCTGCGCTTTTTCGTGGAGGACGGGCTCCCGCACGATTCCGCCGCGGCTGACGTCGGAAGCCTGAAGCTCGAACTGCGGCTTGATCAAGGCGAGGATCATCCCGTTGGGAGTTACAAGCTGGAACACGTTCGGCAAGATCAAAGTCAGAGAAATGAACGAGACATCGATCACAGCCAGGTCGATGGGCTCTGGAATGTCGGCCGCCGTAAGAAAGCGCGCGTTTAGCTTCTCACGGACGACGACCCGTGGGTCGTTCCGGATTTTCCACGCCAGTTGACCGTGGCCGACATCGATCGCGTAAACCTTTTTCGCACCACGCTGCAGCAGGCAATCGGTAAATCCGCCCGTTGAGGCGCCGACGTCGAGTGCCGTAAGGCCCGCGGCCTCTATACCAAAATGCCGGAGAGCGCCTTCCAACTTGATGCCTCCGCGACCGACATAGGCCGCTGGGCCTTGGACCGTGATTTCCGCATCAGCCGAAATCTTAGCCGAGGCTTTGTCAGAAACGGTGTCGCCGACCCTTACCTCGCCGGCCATGATCGCGCGCTGAGCGGCTTCGCGCGTCGGGAAAAGCCCGCGCTCGACCAAGAGAAGGTCCAATCGGGGACGCCGACGTTTGGCTGTCATAATTACGTTAAATAGGTCATATATGTCCTATACGACCTATTTGAAGCGGGTTGCGTTAACCAAGGCGCTCATATTCCCGCGCCATCTTCTCCACTGCCTGGAAATCTTCCGCCGATGCCCGCCGTCGCTGGTACTTCCGAAAAATGATGTCCTTCAGCGTCAGCAAATCTGCCAGCACCGGCCGCTCGTAGTAGGTCCAACCCGGTTCATCTGCGTATTTCGCCTGGAATCGCCATTCCCCGCCGAACTTTGTCACCCGAACCTCTCGTTTCCGGCCGTCCCCGTCCTTCTCAGTCCATATATGTTGACTGCGCATCCGGCGCGAATCTTACATTAGCCCCTTGAAAGACGCAGCCAGATTGGTCGGGTATTTCGCGGTCACCGTTCTCTTCGGGGCGTTGGCAGCCCCTCCCCTCTATTGGGCCGCGCAGGCTCTCGCAAAAAGAGGCATATTCCCCGGCCTCGCGGGCTACGATTTCGAATCGTTCTTTCACCGGGCACTTCTTCTCGGGGCGCTCCTCGCGCTCTGGCCCTTCCTCCGATGGCTTCGAATCCGAGGCCGGACCGATCTGGGCCTGGAACCCAACCCCAGGTGGGGACGCGACCTGTTGCTCGGTTTTCTCATCTCCGGGCTCCCGGTCCTGGCCTGTGAAGCTTTCCTGGTTGGGTCGCCGGCCTATTCAATGCGACCGTCGCCAGATTGGGGCGCGGCGGCGCTTGTCATCCCCACTGCGATCGCGGTCCCCTTTCTCGAGGAATCGCTCTTCCGCGGCCTTTTTCTCGGAATTCTGCTCCGCGGGTTGCGACCCTGGACAGCGAACCTTCTGAGCGCTGCGATTTTTTCCATCATTCATTTTCTCAAGGCGCCCGACCTGACGAACCCGGTGGTCGGATGGAATTCGGGGTTCGTCTCGCTGGCCCATTCCTTCGATCAGTTTGGTGAGCCGATGCTCGTCCTGGCTGGGTTCACCACCCTGTTCGTGATCGGGTTGGTCCTGGCGGACGCGCGAATTCGCACCCGATCGCTTTGGGCGCCGATAGGGCTGCACGCGGGCTGGATTCTTTCCAGCATGACGTTCGGCAAAATAGCCCGGCGCGAGCTGGTCGCGCTGCCCTGGATCGGGAAGAGCCTGCTGGTGGGGCTCGTGCCGTTGTCGGTTTGCCTTGTCAGCTGGCTCTTGCTCAGGCTTTGGTTAAGAAGTGCCGCCCCCCCGCGTTCTTAAACCGGTTCACGCCCTCCTTTCTCTCTTTTATCCGGCGACGTGCGTGGTCTGCTCCGAAAACATCGACCGCTCCCAATATCTCTGCGAAAGGTGTCGGGGGCGCGCGCCGCGAATTGTCGCGCCATTCTGCGCCCGTTGTTCCGAGCCGTTCCCGGGCGCGATCACCCAGACTTTCAGTTGCGCCAATTGCGAGCACCGCGCGCTTCACTTCGATAGCGCGGTTGCGGCCTACCGAAGTCGCGGTGTCGTGCGGCGGCTCGTGCACCAGTTCAAATACGCCCGTCAACGTCATCTCCGTTATCCGATTGCCGAATGGCTGGCTGAAACAATGATCGACTCCCGGCTAAAGGGTCGCCGCTTCGATATCGTGGTCCCGGTCCCGCTCCATCCCGCGCGCGAACGCGAGCGGGGTTTCAATCAGGCCGCGCTTCTCGCGGAGCTCTTCGCCGAGCGGGCCGGCCTGCCGCTTCAGCCCGTCCTCGAGCGCACCCGCTACACCACCACCCAGACCGCGCATGATCGCGCCGAGCGCATCGAAAATTTGCGTGACGCGTTTCGTTTACGAAAAAACCGGGACGTGCGAGACTTGCACGTGTTGCTGATTGACGATGTATTAACCACCGGCTCGACCTTGAGCGAATGCGCCCGGGTCCTGCGGGCGGCCGGGGCAGTCTCGGTCCACGCAGCCACGGCCGCCCGCGCCTGATCAACATGGCCATCTTCAAACGACCAGCCCTTAAGGCGTCCCGGAGGAAGCGGGAGATTCCGCAGGGTCTTTGGCAGAAGTGCCCCAGCTGCGAGGAGGTTGTGCATGAGATCCAGCTCTCGCAAAACCAGCGGATCTGTCCGCAGTGCGAACATCACTTTCCTCAGTCGGCCAAAGAGCGGCTCGAGCACCTCCTGGATCCGGACACGTTCGTCGAGCGAGACGCCGGCCTCCGGTCACAGGATACCCTTCAGTTTCAAGGGATGGCGACCTACAAGGATCGCTTGAAGAAATATCAGGACGCGACCGGGCTGACCGATGCGGTCCTGAGCGGCCACGGAATGCTCGAAGGCTACAAAGTCGCAATTGCAGTGATGGACTTCACCTTTCTCGCGGCGACCATGGGCTCGGTCGTCGGTGAACGCATCACCCGCACGATCGAGTACGGGACTGAAAACCGGTGCGCCGTGGTTATCGTTTCAGCCTCGGGCGGAGCGAGGATGTACGAAGGGATGCTGAGCCTGATGCAAATGGCAAAAACGAGCGGAGCCCTTGCCCGGCACGCTTGCGCGAAACTACCTTACATTTCGGTCCTGACCAATCCGACGACCGCCGGCGTGATGGCGAGCTTCGCTTCGTTAGGCGACGTCATTCTGGCGGAACCGAAAAGCATGATCGGATTCGCTGGCCCCCGCGTCATCAAGGAAACGACTCACCAGGATTTGCCGGAGCGTTTTCAGACCGCGGAATTTCTCGAGGAGCACGGGCTGATCGACCTGATCGTCCATCGCAAAAGATTGCGGGCTCAGATCGCGGAGTTCCTCGCCTATTTTTCACCGGAGCAGTGACCTACCAGGAAGCGCTGGCCTGGCTCTACGGAACCCAGCGTTTCGGGATAAAGCTGGGACTCGAGAATACGCAGCGCCTTCTCCGGGAGCTGGACGTGCCCGGCGCAAACCAATGCATCATTCACGTCGCGGGCACAAACGGCAAAGGATCGGTCTGCGCAATGATCGATTCGATCTGCCGCGCGGATGGTTATCGCACCGGCCTCTTCACCTCCCCTCACCTCGTGAGTTACCGGGAACGAATTCGCGTCGATGGTGCGAAGATTGAGGAACACGAAACGGCCCGCGGCCTGACGACAATCCGAAATGCAGTCGCCAGCTGGGACCCGCATCCGACATTTTTCGAGATCACCACCGCTCTCGCGCTCGACCATTTTAGAAAGTGGGACTGTGAATTGATCGTCCTTGAGACCGGACTCGGCGGACGTCTCGATGCGACGAACGCGGTGACGCCGGAGGTCTCCGTGATAACGCCGATTGGCTACGACCACCAAAAGTGGCTGGGGAACACTCTCGAGGAAATTGCCGGGGAAAAGGCGGGAATCATCAAGCCCAGGGTGCCGGTCGTTTCAGCAGCGCAATTGCCGGAGGCTGAGAACGGCATTCGCAAACGCGCCGAGGAGTGCGGAGCGCCGCTGACTTTTTCCACGGAGTCTTATACCGCGGGCGAGATCGCACTGCCCGGCGCTCATCAGAAACAAAACGCGGCGCTCGCGATTGCGGCGCTGTCTGCCGGCGAGATCGAGGTTTCTCCGGACGCGATCGCTCGGGGGCTGGTGAACGTCCAATGGCCGGCACGTTTCCAACGCTGGGACGAACGCACCGTCATCGATGGGGCGCACAACGCGGCCGGCGCCGAAGTCCTCGCCAAAACGTGGCGCGAACAGTTCGGCGATCAACGAGCCACCGTGATTCTCGCTGTCCTCCGGGATAAAGACATTGCATCCATCGTGACAGCGCTCGCTTCGATCGCTGCGCGCTTTATCCTCCCCGCCATTCGCTCCGAACGCGCAGTGCCTCCTGCCGAACTCGTGAGCCATCTCATGGCCATTACTCCATCACTCCCCTACTCGGTCTCCCCAGCCGTGTCCGACGCGCTATCAGCCGCGCGCGCCGGCTCCGATCCAATCCTGATCACCGGTTCGCTGCATTTCGCGGGAGAAGCCCTGGCCACGTTGCGCGGCAACCCGGATGCCCTCGAAGATTGCGCGCAGTAGGGCATAACAAGGAGGTTTCCAAATCGCCCTCTTCGCAATGTAAAAACCGCCGCTTGCCGCCCGAGAAACTCAGCGCATCGAAAGAAGCGCAGAAATAGTCAGAGATCCTTCTCCTGCTGCGCGGGATCAGGATGACAGTTGTTTAGGAAGGCGCGGGACCCTTACAACCCCTCAACGACGATAACGGCCATCGCGTGATTTTCGGTATGGCTGAGCGTGATCAATACCTTCGAAACTTTGCGTTCATCGGCCAGCTTCTTCGCTCCGCCTTCCAGCACCACGTACGGCTCGCCACTTTCCTTGCGCCGCACATCGATGTCCTTCCAACCCATCGCTTTTCCGATCCCGGTCCCAAACGCTTTGGACACCGCCTCTTTCGCCGCGAACCGCGCCGCCAGATGCCGGGCCGGATATTTCATCGACTGCGAATACTCGATTTCACCCGGCGTAAACACCCGATGGAGAAACCGCTCACCAAAGCGCTCGAGCGAATGCTGAATCCGCGCGTTTTCCACCAGGTCTACACCGATTCCGAGCACGCTCACAAGGAAGCTCCAAATCCCAGGCTCGAAGCTCCAAAGAAGCTCCAAATCCGAAGCTCCGATCCGGGGGCGGCCGGACCAAATCCCAAGCTCCAAACTTCCCGATCACGTTTGATATTTGAATCTTGGTGCTTGGAGCTTGGTGCTTTTGAATCACTCATCCGCGATATCCCTCCATCAGCGCCAACATCTCCCTCACCGCCGTCTCGAACCCGACAAACACCGACCGCGCGACGATCGAGTGGCCGATGTTCAATTCCACCAGGTGCGGGATCTTATGAATCAACTTCATATTGCGATAATTGATGCCGTGCCCTGCGTTCACCTGAAGTTTTGAAGTGTGCGCCGCTTCAGACGCCGCCCGCAGCCGTTCGAGTTCCTGGCGCGCGATCTTGTCCGTGAACGCGTTGGCGAGCTTGCCGGTGTGCAGCTCTACCATCTCGGCGCCGAGCTCCGCGGCCGCGTCGATTTGCGGGAGCAACGGGTCGATGAACAAACTCACGCGGACGCCGGCAGCGTGAAACCGTTTCACCGTTGGCGCCAGCTCCTTGCTGTTCGCGATCACGTCGAGCCCGCCTTCCGTGGTCACTTCCTGGCGCTTCTCCGGGACAAGGCAAACCTCATCCGGCAAAATCCGGAGCGCGATATCGACGATGTCCGGCGTGTTACCGAGCTCGAGGTTCAGCTTCGACATGATGCTTTCGCGCAAACGCTCGATATCGCGGTCCACGATATGGCGCCGGTCGCCGCGCAGATGGGCCGTGATCCCGTGCGCCCCTGCCCGCTCGCAAATCCCCGCGATCGCGATCGGGTCCGGCTCCACGTTTTTCGATTCCGGCATGGTCGCATAGCGCGCCTGCCGGAGCGTCGCAACATGGTCGATATTAACCCCGAGCCGCAGTCCGCTTGTCACCGTGGGAATAGGATGCAGGCCTGTGATTGCAGCAAGTTTTTCCGTCGTCCGGGCGCGTGACAATTCAGCGGAAGTTTTCGAGAAGCGCTGATTGACAGGAGTGGCGCTCACAGCCGGCACGACTCATGCATTCGCCAGTTGCGGGCTGCCTTTCGCTGCCGCGCTGAAATTCGTCCCCGAATTCGAGCGGCGACAATAGCCCAGCGCTTTAGCGCTGGGAATACAATCCGTTCGCGCATGGAGTCCCGCATGGACGAAAGACCGGTGATTGTCACCAAAGCGACGCCCGACATAAAGCCCCGCTCCGACAATTGCCCAGCGCTTTAGCGCTGGGAATCGGCCACACGAGACGGTAAAGTCCCGGAGGGACGAAAGAATGCATTCGTTTTCCAGTTCCCTCCATCATTGTGTCTTTGCGACAAAACAGCGCGAAGGACTTCTGGTTCCAGCCATTAGCGACCGGCTCTGGCCGTACCTCGGAGGAATTGCGCGCGATAACAAAATGAAAGGTCTCGCGATCGGTGGCGTGGCTGATCACGTTCATATCCTGCTCAGTCTGCCGGCTACAATGTCGATGGCAAAGGCGATGCAGCTGCTGAAGGGCAATTCTTCGAAATGGATTCATGAGACGTTTCCGAAGCTGCGCAGCTTTGCGTGGCAGGAAGGATACGGCGCCTTTAGTATTGGCGTGTCTGGAATCGAAGAGACGCGGGAATACATTCACCGCCAGGCAGAGCACCATCGGACGAAAACGTTTCGCGAAGAGGTAATCATGTTTCTTGAGCGTCATGCTATGACCTTTGATGAAGGGATGTTGGAGTAATCACGACTCTTTCGTCCCTCCGGGACTCCCCGTGCGCAACGGATTGCAATCCCAGCGCTAAAGCGCTGGGCTATTGTCGGAGCGGGGGGCTACTGTCGGACCGAGAGGGCACTATCGTCGGAGCGAGCCGTTATTGACGAAGGGCGGCGTTATTCTCAGGGCCGCGGTTTGGTGAGCACGGCAATCAGGCGCTCGGTCCGTTTTTATCAGCTCTTATTGATTCGTTCGCGCCGGCTATATACCCTCCGAATTCTGTCGCAGTAGCGCTTTTGCAATCGCTGCCGGCTGGCCAGGCGCCCATGGACCTTAATTCACTTGCCCAAATAGCCCAGGTATTGAGCGGTATTGCGGTCGTCGTGGCGATCGTGTTCGGGCTTGTCCAGGCGCGCCAGTTCAAACAGCAACGGCGCGATGCGGCGGACGTAGAGCTGATGCGCTCAATGCAGGATCGGGAATTTACTCGCTCGTTTCGGCTCATTTATTCGATCCAGGACAATTTGAGCGCATCGGGTTTGCGGGCTCTTGGTCCGGAGTACGAGGAGGCGGCCATCGCCCTCGGGGCGCGATTCGAGTCGATGGGGATGTTGGTCTTTCGCGGTAGTATTCCGCTCGACCTCGTCGAGAAAATCGTCGGTGGTGTGATCGTGGTGTTGTGGCGAAAGTTAAAGCTGTTTGTAATCGAATATCGGGCGGAGCAGAAACACGAGCTCCTTTTCGAATGGTTTCAGTGGCTGGCCGAGCGTATCGAGGAGCGCGGTCGAACAGCGGAGGCTCCGGCCTACAAGCAACACTCGAAATGGACGCCGAAGCGATAACCTAACGAGAGGCTGTGGCGAACGACCCTGGCATCCTGGGAGAAGAAGCTCAGCGCCATTACCGCGATGGGATCGAGCTGTCGCGCCTGCAACGCGGCAGCGGGTCCCTGGAGTTTGCCAGGACCAGGGAGCTATTAACCCGCCATTTGCCTCAGCCGCCCGCTGTTGTTCTCGACATCGGCGGTGGACCTGGAGCGTACGCCTGCTGGCTCGCGGAGCTCGGCTACACTGTTCATCTGATCGATCCGGTCCCGCTCCATGTTGAGCAGGCGTCCGAGGCGTCGCGGCAACTGGCCCGCCCGGTGGCGAGCGTGGCAGTTGGCGACGCTAGAGACCTCCCCTACGGAGACAGCAGCGCTGACGCGGTCCTGCTCCTCGGTCCTCTTTATCATCTGGTTGAGCGAGACGATCGCCTCAAGGCCCTCCGGGAAGCATTTCGTGTCCTGCGTCCGAATGGACAAGTCTTTGCGGTTGGGATTTCGAGGTTTGCTTCGACGCTGGACGGCCTGAAGTCAGGTTATGTCGACGACCCGGAGTTTGTCCGGATCTACGAACAAGACCTCCTCAACGGACAGCATCGCAATCCGACAAATCATCCCCATTATTTCACGACCGCGTTCTTCCATCATCCCGCCGAGCTGAAAGAAGAATTGGTTGCCTCCGGTTTTGCGCACCACGGCACGTTCGGCATCGAAGGGCCGGCCTGGATGCTTCAGGATTTTTCCGAACGCTGGGACTCGCCGCGACGGGAAAGGTTGCTGGCCATTGCACGGGCCCTCGAACAGGAGCCGACTTTGCTTGGGGTGAGCGCGCACCTTCTAGCCGTCGGGGCCAAACGGCCAATCACCTCGTAAGCGGATGCCCGAGTATATCGCCTGGCTCGCGCTTGCGGTTCTGGTTGTCGCATTCCTCTATTCGAGCGTCGGACACGCCGGGGCGTCCGGTTACATCGCGGTGATGACCCTGTTTGGTCTCGCGCCCGCTGCCGTCAAACCGGCCGCGCTGGTCCTGAATATTTTCGTCGCATCAATTGGGACGTGGCAGTTCTGGCGGGCGGGGCATTTCTCATGGCGCCTGTTCTGGCCCTTCGCAGTCCTGGCAATGCCGATGGCTTTCGTGGGCGGCTACACGAATCTCCCCACGAACACTTTCAAGGTGCTGGTTGGAATTGTCCTGCTGGTCTCCGCGGCGCTCTTTATCGTTCGCCCCTCGAATGACACAGTCGCCCGCGATCCCAATCGTTTACTCGCCATCATTACTGGCGGCGCGCTTGGGTTGCTGGCCGGATTAACCGGCACCGGCGGTGGTATTTTTCTCACCCCGCTTCTCCTCTTGATGCGCCGGGCGAAAACCAAGGCGGTCGCGGCCGCGTCCGCGCTTTTCATTCTGGTAAATTCCGTCTCCGGTTTATTGGGAAACCTGAGCAGCACGAAGAACCTTCCTTCGTTCTCGTTTATCCTCCTCGGCGCAGCGGTGGCCGGAGGCGCCGCCGGTTCCTACTTCGGAAGCCAGCGGTTCAATCACATCGTGATCAAGCGGCTGCTCGCGGTTGTGTTAACGATCGCCGGATTAAAACTGATTTTGGCCTGACCAGATCCCGGGACGGGACGCAGACCGAAGGGCCAACAACCGTCGATGAAAAGGCTTGTTGGGCGCAGGCGGCGTTTCGTATCCAGAGACGCGGCCTTATGCTTCATAAATCGCGTTCTCGAAACTGTTGCGGTTACGTCGGAGCGGTTCTGCTCGCGGCCTGGCCAATCCAACCGGCCGCTGCGCAGGCGACTTCGGACTCAGAGCGCCTGGAAAAATTGGAGCGCGCCGTCGAACTACTCCAGAAACGGAATGCGGAGCTGGAACGGGAAGTCCAGAGCCTGAAGAATCAGAAGTCTGCGCCATCCACGGTTTCCGTACCGGCCCCTCGACCGCTCAGAGAAGAGAAACGTTCCCACTTCGTCCCGGACTCGAAATCGTATGTCGAGAGGACGGAACTAAAGGAAGAGAAGAAGCCCCTTTTTGTGATCGCGGGCGCTTCGGAAATCAAGCTGACGCTCGGTGGTTTGCTCCAGGTCCAATACGAAGGCGGGGATGTTTTCGCTTTTGAAGGCCGATTTGGGTCGGGCGCAATTGACGACCGTTTCCGCGTCCGGCGCGCCCGAATCAACGTCACGGGCGACTTCGCCGAGCAATTCGATTTCAAGCTCGAGGGTGAATTTGCACAGAGCGACGTGGCGCTCACCGTCCGCGACGCGACGGGCCGGACGCTGGCTTCGAATTCCAGCCGGACTGCGTTTGGCGCTCTCGATCTCTTTGCCAACTGGCACCAGTTTCCCGAATTCCAAGTCAAGGTGGGCCAATACAAAGCGCCGTTCGGGCTGGAGCAGATCAGCGCCGATCCCAAATTGTTCACCGCTGAGCGGAGCCAGGTCACGAGCGCTCTTACGCCGGAGCGCCAGGTCGGAATTCAGATTTGGGGCAAACCGTTCACTCACGCTTTTCCGGAGCAAAAGGATCTGCTGACTTATTGGGTCGGGATGTTCAACGGCAACGGCCGCAACGTTACGATCAACGATAACGACGAATACATGTATGCAGGCCGGATCGAGGTTCAGCCGTGGAAGGGCAAAGTCGCGGACCAGGATCTGTGGGTAAAAATCGGGGCCAACGCGCTGCAGAGCCGCGATGCGAGTGGGACGCTCCTGTCCCCCGCAGGCACCTTGCGGGTCAATGCCGACGGATCCCTAAGCAGCTTCACCGCGCCCTCGGCTGCGGAACGTGAAGGCTGGGGCGCTGATGCGGCTTTTCACTGGGGGCCGTTCGATCTAATCGGCGAATATCTGAGCGAGAACTACGATGGCCGGATCGTCAACGGCGTCCTGCCCACGTTCGACGATTTTGGCGCTGAAGGTTATTATGTCCAGGGGAGCTATTTTATTATCCCGAAGAAACTTCAGGTGGTGACCAAGTACGAACATTTCAATCCCGGGCAGATCATCGATGACAATCTCGACTCCCTGACCGGCGGCGTGAATTACTACATCCACGGCGACGACGTGAAGCTCATGGCGAATTACATCCATACCTGGTCGAAGTTCCGCGAAGCCCGCCCGGCTCTCGGCGCGTCCGATTTCGACGAATTTATTCTGCGACTCCAGATCGTTTACTAACCCCAACCACCCGCTGCCCGGACCGATATGAACACCATCAACCCAGAGTCAGAAGTCCGGAAACGTTACGCCGCCGGCGCCCAGGCACAGGAGGCGAAACTTTGTTGTCCGGTCGATTACAACACCGACCTGCTGAAAATCATTCCGCAGGAAGTGATTGATCGCGATTACGGTTGCGGCGATCCGAGCAAATATTTGCACGAAGGCGAGACGGTCCTCGACCTGGGAAGCGGGACAGGAAAAATCTGTTTCATCGCCGCCCAGGTTGTCGGCGCGAGCGGCAAAGTGATTGGGGTCGATATGACCGACGAGATGCTCGAGGTCGCGCGCCGGAACGCGCCAATCGTGGCTGAGCGGATCGGATACGCTAACGTGGAATTCCGGAAAGGCCGGATCCAGGACCTGGCCCTGAGTATCGATCTGCTCGACGCCGAGCTGAAACGGCGGCCGATCAACGATGCCGCGTCATTCCTTGCCGCGGACGACCTTGCCCGGGAACTTCGGGTCAAGAGTCCGCTCATCGCGAACGACTCGGTGGACGTGGTCGTTTCCAACTGCGTCCTGAATCTCGTGGAGCCGCAGGCTAAACGGCAGCTGTTCGAGGAAATCTTTCGAGTCCTGAAGATCGGGGGACGGGCTGTCATCTCCGATATCGTGAGTGACGAAGCGGTTCCCGAACATCTCCAGAACGATCCGGAGTTGTGGAGCGGCTGCATTTCAGGTGCGCTAACCGAAGAAGGTTTCGTCACTGCTTTCACCAACGCCGGTTTCTACGGCGTCCAGATT
Organism: Chthoniobacterales bacterium; assembly: GCA_035536995.1. Taxonomy (GTDB): domain Bacteria; phylum Verrucomicrobiota; class Verrucomicrobiia; order Chthoniobacterales; family UBA10450; genus AV80. Next base: position 14,724 of record DATLNB010000063.1, read on the forward strand.
TTGAAGCGGGACGAACAGCCTTGGCAGACTGTGGAAGGAATCGAGTTTCGATCCGTTACGATCGAAGCCTTCAAAGGAAAACAGGGCCCGTGTGTCGAGCGCAACCAGGCCGTCATTTACAAGGGACCGTTCAAGGAAGTACTCGATGACGACAATCACCGGATGGAACGGGGACGGCGATACGCAGTCTGTGATAAGACTTACAACATCTATCGCAAGGCGCCCTACGCCGGCTCTTTTGAGTTGGTCGATCCGTTAAGACCTGTCCCGGCCGAAGAGGCTCGGCCTTTTGATTGCTCCCGCACCGCGTTGCGCCATCCGAAAGAAACAAAGGGACTGGACTACGACGTCACCACCGAAGCATCGCAATGCTATGACGGCGGGAATTGTTGTTAGGCCGGCTCGTTCGCCCCGTAGTACCAGCGGTGGAGAGTGATCGGCGAAACGCCGGCCTTGAAGAAGAGGAGAAAGAGGCCGTTTTGGATGCTCGTCCGCCACGCCCCCTTGCGTTGATGATGCCGCGCCGACGAGCGAACCGGCGGATCAAGCAGCGCGATTTTCCCGGCCCGGCGCAACCTTTTTGAAAACTCGACGTCTTCCATCAGTGGGATCGGGGCGAACCCCCTCAGCTGCATAAACACTTCGCGCCGGACGAAGATGGTCTGGTCGCCGAAGAGAGTTCCACCGTGGTGCCCACGCCAGCGCGCGACCCTCTCCAGCCATCTCAAGCGCGGATGGCGGTCATCGAATTTGCGATGAAAGGCGCCTCCTACTACGGCGGTGTCCGACAACGCAGTTTCGATGGCCTGCAAATGTAATTCACTGAATTCAGTATCGGCGTGCTGGAAGATGAGGACGTCGCCGGCAGCGAGTGAAGCGCCGAGGTTCATTTGTTCGCCGCGGTTGGGGCGCGGCACGCAGACGATGCGCACCTTTGTGGAAGCGGGGCCGTTTATGAAGTCGTTGGGACGGCACGGCGGCCGTCCCTCCACCGGAACGTCCACGACGATGATTTCTACGCGGCCCGAAAGCGTGGAGAGCCTGGGGAGCAGCGTGGAAAGATTCTCGGCGTCGCGCCACGCCGGAATCACGAAGCTGACAGCCGGGCTTTCCGCGCTCACTCGAGCGGGCTGGCGGGCTGCGGTTGTTTTCTGAGCTCCGGGTCCTGGAGCCGCTCGCTGTACACGTCGCTCCAGGTTTGCTGATTCATCGCGCACATCGGCACGGCTTCCCACTCTCCGTTGCGTTTTACTGCGCCTTTGAACACGCACGAATCCAGCCGCGCCCGGATAACCGGATCCGTCGTCGCGCTGGCGACCTTTTCCGAGCCCATGAAGTTATGCATCCCAACACCGAGCGTGTGGACCTTGCCCCGCAACAACGACTGAAAAATTTCTCGCGGCGCGTTCCGTGAACGGAGATACCGGATCATCCTGGTAGCGACCCGCGCCAACAGAACAGGGTTCTTGAAGAGCACCCCGGCGAGACGATAGGGCGGCGTCCCGGCGTCGTCGTTGACCAGGGAAAGGCCGCCAATCTCGCGGAGGACTTCGCCTAACAGGTCGTCGAACTCCGGATCGTCGGGCAGGAGCGGGAAATATTTCCCGGACGGTCGCGCGATCAGGAGGGAGGCCCAGCTGTTGCAATCCGGGTGACCAAAAATGGAGACGTCGCGTCGGAGCGGGAGGCCCACGCCTTCGCAGATCTTTTCCCAGACGTCCGCCGAGGTAATCGGGTTTTGCGAAAAAAGGGTCCGGCCGGTGTCCGCTTCCGGTTGGAAGCTGAGCATGCGCCAGATATAACTGCGTTGCGGATCGGCCAAATACCAGCGGATCACTTCCGGGACGTCGGCGAGATTACGGCGCGTCACCGTGAAGCTGAGGGCGTATTCGAGGATGAACCCCGTCTTCGCTCGAATTCCGAGCGCCAGGTCGGTAAAAGCTTGTCGGACGGGATGCAGGTCCGCTTCGCATTTGATCCGGCCGATCGGATATCCGTGCCGGCCGGCCTGCGTCATGTCCACGTGGACCGAGATCTGGCGAAGCCCCCCTTCCACCACGAGGCGTTCCAAAAATTCCGGATGCTCGATCAGGGTCTGGCCATGCGTCATTAGCATCGGGATCGAACCAACCGAGTACGCATAACGGACGATCTCGATGAGCTCATCGGCGCGGCCCGATCTCCAATAGGCGTCGGCAACATCCCCACCCGTGATTTGAAGCCCACCCCCCGGACCTTGGAACCGCCGGTTCGCATCGATCTGTTCCCGGACCTGCGCCAGCGAAGGGATCGGAATCGAGTTGGCGTTTTTCGGGAGGTAACAATGGGTGCAGTGAAACGAGCAATAGCTTGCGCCGAGAGTGAAGCCGCAGTGGGTCAGGTGGCGCCCGGAGATCTGGTTGTTGGTTTGAAGCTCTGGCGGGAGCGAGTCCCACCGCTCCCTGAGCACCCGGGCCTTTTCCTCTACAATCGGCTGCCGAAAGGCCTGCCAGCGCTGCCGCCACCGGGACGGCCGCGACGTTTCGGTTTGAGGATGCGCGAGCGAGACCATTTCTCTATTTAACTTCGTTCAACGCCCAATCGTAATTTTGGTAACTGATTTTCACGTCAGCGGGAAGCGGCTTCGAACGCCGCTTGTTGATGAACGCCACCGGCCCACCGTCTTTGAAGTCATCCTTGTACCAATCAAAAATCTTGGAAAGCTCGGCCGTCTTCGCCCCCTCCTGCCAGGCCACGCCTCTGGGGCTGTTCACGAAGCTGCGGGAAAGGCGCTCCAGTTGTGAATCGAGGTTCCCGCCCCGATAAGCTTCCGAGCTGAGAGGGGGGCAGCTCTGGCTCGCGCAATTAAGGGCAAAATGAATCCGAGGTTCGGAGAACTTCGAACGGATCGTTTCCTTCTCGAGCGCGTTGAAGCTCGTCTGTTCGCCCGCCACCTTGATTCGTTTGCTGGTGAAGAAAGTAAAGAGCGCGTCCTTCACGCTTTTGGTCGGATATTTTTCGAGCGCTTCGTGCAGGATCCACGCGTTGTAAGCGTTGATGTAGAAGGCAAGCTGGTCGTTCCGGCTCATCGCACCCACGTTCGCCGAACCGATTCCATCCACGACCGTCTGCAAATCTTTCATGTCCCCTGCGTTACTTTTCCACGCCGCGTATTTTACTCCCCCGTTGCTGACATATTTTTTCAGGAGCCGATCGTAGGTATCGGTCCAATTATCAGCCGCGTCGATTCGGCTGGCTGCGATCGTCAGGCCGACTAAAACAAGGAGGAACAATGAGCCGGATCGAGTGCGCATGCTTCCAGTTCGCACCCGTTGCCTCCGTCGGGCAAGCCAAAAGCGTATTCTCCCCCCACCGTCTATTCCTTTGCATCGCCGTTCTTTGGTTTGTGGCAAACACCGCGAACGCCACGACCGTCTGGATCGATACCGATGTTTCCATCGGATCCCCGTTTCGGGAGGTGGACGACGCGTTTGCGCTGCTCCTCGCCTTTCGCTGTCCGGAGCTCCAAATCGCCGGGGTGAGCACGAGTTACGGGAACGCCCCCCTCCGAATGACGACCGCGTCGGCGCGGAAGCTTTTCGCGCAGCTCAATCCCGAGACGCCGGTGTTTCCCGGGGCAGCCTCACGGAATGACGTGGCGACCAGAACGGAAGCATCGGAAGCGCTCGCTGCTGCATTACGCAGAAAAGGCGCTCTCACCTACGTAGCTCTCGGTCCGCTTACGAATTTGGCTGCGTTTCAAACGCTTCATCCCGCGCTCTCCCGCAAAATCGACCGAGTCATATTCCTTGGAGGGACAACTCCTGCGACAACCCTTCGTTTCGGATCGCGCCATCCGATTCGCATTCACGACGCGAACGTGGTGAAAGATCCGGAGGCGGTTGAGCGGATCCTTTGTCGGGGAAAACCGTTCACACTTATCCCGGTCGAAACCGCGGCGAAATTGACGCGGAACGCGGCAGAGCTCGATTCCTTGCGACGCGACCCAGCTGGCGATTTCGTTCAGGCCCACAGCCGCGTCTGGCTCTGGTTTTGGACAAAATTTGTGGGAACGAGCGGAGCCCCAATCTTCGATGCAGCGGCGATTCTGGCTGCGGCCGATCCGGCTTCGATGAAGATGGCAAAGCGTTTCGCGGAAATAAACGCAGTCGGAGAGCTTGTCGTGTCGAACGACCCCCGTGGGCACTCGGTTTCGCTTGCGGTTGAAGTCCGCCAGCGCGGTTATGCCTTGCTCGAGAGAAGGCTTGGCGCTCGCTGACGGTTGCTTCAGGTGGGGTCCCGTAACAGGCTTGCACAGCGTGAAGCGATCTTTCATCATCGGGCGAAAACATGGCCATCCTTGTCGCTCTGTTCGTCGCGACCTGTTTCCTCGCCTACTCCAACGGGGCGAACGATAACTTCAAAGGCGTTGCCTCGCTTTATGGGTGCCGGGCGGCCAATTATCGCACAGCGATTAGTTGGGCCACAATCACCACGTTTGCCGGCTCCATCGCGTCCATTTTTCTCGCGCAAGCCTTGTTGAAAAGGTTTTCCGGCAAAGGCCTCGTGCCGGATAGCTTTGTCGGCACTGAAACGTTTCTGCTCAGTGTTGCCATGGGCGCAGCCATCATTGTTATCCTGGCGACGTGGCTAGGATTTCCCATTTCAACAACACACGCGCTGACCGGCGCAATCGTGGGGTGCGGCCTCGTGTCAGTCGGAACGGGAGTGAACTTCGGGGCCCTGGGCAAAGGCTTTGTCCTGCCTCTCTTGCTCAGTCCGTTGGTCGCCATCCTTCTCGGCGCGTTGATCTATTTTATCCTCCGCGGCTTCCGGCTGATTTGCGGCGTTAAGAAAGAATTGTGTATTTGCCTCGGCGCGGAAGAACGCGTTGTTGCTCTGCCGCAGCCGCATTCCATTCTGGCCTTCCAAACCTCGCGCGCCATTACTTTGACCGTTGATCAGGAGGAGAGCTGCCAGGAACGTTATGCCGGATCGATGCTTGGCCTGACCGCGCAACAAATCATGGATGGCGCCCATTTTCTGAGTGCGGGAGTAGTGAGTTTCGCGCGCGGCCTCAACGACACGCCGAAGATCGTCGCCATGCTCCTTCTCCTGAAAGCGATGGACATTCGCTGGGGATTTTTCGCGGTCGCAGTCACGATGGCGGTTGGCGGGTTATTGAACGCGCGCCGGGTCGCTGAGACAATGAGCCACAAAATCACCGCCATAAATCACGGGCAGGGACTCTCGGCGAATCTGACGACCGGTCTCCTCGTCATCATGGCAAGTGTGTTCGGGCTCCCGGTCTCGACCACCCAGGTCTCGGTTGGCGCGCTCTTCGGAATGGGCGTGATCACCGGGCAAGCCAACCTGCGGGTGATGGCCAACATTGTCCTCTCGTGGCTCATTACATTACCGTGTGCCGCGATTATTAGCGGTGCCGCCTACGCCCTCCTGAAAAACCTGTGAACCTGACCGCGACCAACAGTTTCGCCCGCCGCCTGGCCGAGCACTCGTTGCCGCTCAAGCATGCAAAAACGGAAGTGCTCCAGATAAACGTTGGAAAGCTCTGCAATCTGACGTGCGTTCATTGCCACGTGAATGCCGGTCCCAGGCGAAAGGAAATCATAAGCCGGGCGACTATTGACCAGCTGATCGACTGGCTGGCCAAGACTGATATCCCCACGGTCGATCTCACGGGCGGCGCTCCCGAAATGATTCCGGATTTCAAGTATCTGGTGACTCGACTCAAAGCCTTGACGCCGCCGCGCCATATTATTGACCGGTGCAATCTGACGATCCTGCTCGAGCCCGGGTTTGAGGATTACGCAGAGTTTTTGGCCGAGCACCGAATCGAGATCATCGCGTCCATGCCCTGTTATTCGGCGGAGAACGTGAATGCCCAGCGGGGCGAGGGCGTCTTCGACGCGAGCATCAAGGCGCTTCAGCTTTTGAACTCGTTAGGTTACGGGACCCGGCCGGACCTGCCTCTCCATCTTGTTTATAACCCGAACGGGGCTTTCCTCCCCAGCCCGCAGGAAGAGCTGGAAGCGGATTACAAGCGCGAGCTACAGGAACATTTCAAAATCACCTTTAACAGGCTCTACACGATCACAAACCTCCCGATCGCGCGCTTTGCGTCGTATTTGAAGAACAACAACCTGCTCGGTGATTATATGGCCCTGCTAAACGATGCCTTTAATCCTGCCACGGTGAACGGGTTGATGTGCCGGAACACGATCAATGTCAGCTGGCAGGGCGAGGTGTTCGATTGCGATTTCAACCAGATGCTGAAGCTGCCGTGGTCCGGCCCCGGCGAGAGCGGGGCGATGCATTTGTGGGATGTGGATCCAGCGCGGGTCGAGGAGCGCGAGGTCTTGATTGGCGACCATTGCTTCGGATGCACGGCGGGCGCCGGCTCCAGCTGCGGCGGCGCGCTGGTATAGCCGAACTCGTCCATCAAGGGGCCGGGATCAACGATCGCGGCTACAGTTTCGCCTTATTGCGCCAGGCGATCTCCAGCGCGGATTGCAGCGTGGCCTTATCAACTGCGTCCAGGCGGACGGTCGTGCTCCCCTGTTTTCCCCAGGCCCCTTTGGCAGGGGCAAACACTTTCGGGTGAGCGTTAGTCAGCCTCGCCTGTTCTAGCGGCGGCAAGACAACCATGCCGTGCTTCTCATCTGGGTAACCGAGACTC
>DATLNB010000064.1:0-55831 GCA_035536995.1 Chthoniobacterales bacterium
GCGCAGGCGATTTACGATGGACTCCGCTGGCTCGGACTCGACTGGGACGAGGGACCGCAAGCCGGCGGCGACCTGGGGCCGTATTTCCAAAGCGAGCGCGAGCATATCTATGTGACGTACCTGGATCGGTTACGTGCCGCCGACCGGGTTTACGATGATAACGGCTCGGTCCGGTTTCGTTTCGAGCGCGAGAACGTCTTGATGGATGACGTCATTTGCGGACACGTCGAAATCGATATGTCGAACCCGGAGACAAACCCGGACATGACAATCCGGCGGCCAGACGGCTCATGGATTTTTCATTTCGTGAACGTGGTGGACGACATCGAGATGAAGATCTCGCACGTGATCCGGGGCGAAGATCATCTCTCGAACACACCGAAGCATATCCAGCTCTACAAGGCTTTTGGAGCGGAGCCGCCCCGGTTCGCGCACATCCCTCTCATTCTGAATCAGGATGGGTCGAAGATGAGCAAGCGAGATCAGGGCGCGAGCCTCGTTACCTACATGGAGAACGGTTACCTGCCTGAAGCAGTGCGAAATTACCTGTGCCTCCTCGGCTGGTCGCCCAAGGACAATCGGGAGAAACTTGACCTCGGCGAAGTCGTCCAACTCTTCGACCTCGGCAAGGTTCATCGAAAGAACGCCGCCTTCGATTTGGAAAAATGCACCTGGCTCAATGGCGAATACCTCCGCGAGCTGAGCGACGACCGGTTCCAGGAACTCGGGCGCGAGGCGCTCAAAAAGGCCGGTGTCGATCTTTCCCGGTTCTCCGCCGCGTACGTCCAATCAGCGCTCGAGACCTGCAAGGGGAAGTTCCGGACCTTCAGCGAGCTGCCCGCTTACGGCGGCTTTTATTTCCGGGATGATTTCCAATACAACCCGGAGGGCGTTGCGAAACATTTCGTGCCTGAGAACAAGCCGCGGCTCGAACAAATCCGGGCGGCGTTTGCCGGTTTGGCGAACTTTAACGCGGCCGAGTTGGAAACGACCCTGAAAGCGACCGCGGCAAATCTCGGCGTCAAAGCCGGTGTGCTCGTTCATCCGACCCGGCTGGCAGTTACCGGGAGCAACGCCGGCCCGAGCCTTTATCATCTGCTCGAAATTTTAGGGAAAGAGAAGGTGCTCGCGCGCTTGGATCGCGCGCTCGCCCAAATCTAGCGCGGACTGCTTGTTCGGAGGGACGTGCTTCTGCACGTCCCTCCGTGATCTGCGTCATCATGGCGTATTCCCGGCCTTCGCATCCGCTCATTCTCGTCCTGCCTGTCATTCTGAGCAGAGCGAAGAATCTCTGACCATTTCCGCCTTCCTACTTCCTACTTCCTACTTCCTACTTCCTACTTTCCCCGCTACTTCCCGGCCTTCGCCCACGTGTCCTTCAGGGTGATGGTGCGATTGAAGACCAGTTTTCCAGGGCGCGAATCAGGATCGAGCGCGAAGTAGCCCAGGCGCTCGAATTGATACCGGGCCAATGGATCGGCGTCGGCCAACATGGGCTCGCACTTTGCGTTCACCACTTCGAGCGAATCCGGGTTGATGAATGACTTGAAATCGCCGCCGTCGGCGTCGGGCTGCGGGACCGTGAAAAGCCGGTCGTAAAGGCGAACCTCGGCGTCAATCGCATGGGCGGCGCTGACCCAGTGGATCGTTCCCTTCACCTTGCGATTAGATGTCGCCCCGCCGGATTTGCTGTCGAGGTCAGCCGTGCAACGCAACTCGGTTACGGCGCCGTCCGCGTCTTTGACGACCTCATCGCATTTGATGATGTAGGCGTACTTTAGCCGCACTTCTCCGCCCGGGCGGAGCCGGAAATATTTTGGTGGCGGCACTTCCATGAAATCCGCGGCATCGATGTAAAGCTCGCGACCGAATGGCAGGCTGCGTGTGCCTGATTCCGGGTCCTCCGGATTATTCGTCGCCGAAAGTTCCTCACCACGCCCCTCAGGATAGTTAGTCAGGACAACCTTGATCGGTTTGAGCACCGCGAGCCGGCGAGGCGCGGTCCGGTTGAACTCATCGCGAACGGCGTGCTCGAGCAACGCCATTTCATTCAAACTCGGATATTTCGTTATTCCAATGTTGTAGGCAAAAGCGCGGAGCGCGCCCGCCGTGATGCCGCGGCGGCGCAGACCGGAGATGGTCAGCATCCGGGGATCGTCCCAACCGTTCACGAAGCCCTCTTTGACGAGCTGGATGAGCTTGCGCTTGCTCATCACGGTGTAGGTCAGGTTTAGGCGCGCGAACTCGATCTGCCGCGGGAGCGGCGGCGCTAATTCGAGCGAGCTCAGGATCCACTCGTAAAGCGGGCGATGGACTTCGAACTCAAGCGTGCACAACGAATGGGTGATCCCTTCGATGTAATCGCTCAGGGTATGGGCCCAATCGTACATCGGATAAATGCACCACTTGTTCCCGGTGTGATGATGTTCGGCGTGCCGGATCCGGTAGAGCACCGGATCGCGCAGCCAGACGTTCGGCGATTGCATGTCGATCTTGGCGCGCAGCGTTCTCGCGCCGTCGGGAAATTCGCCGGTCTTCATCCGCGCGAGCAGATCGAGGTTCTCGTCGATCGGCCGGTCGCGGAAAGGGCTGTCTTTCCCAAGCCGCCGAAACTCGTCGGTCTGTTCCGGAGGCATCTCATCAACGTAAGCCATCCCTTTGCGGACGAGCTCGACCGCGTAGTGGTAGTGCTTTTCGAAGTAGTCAGAGGTGTAGAGGGGCGCGCCGCCGAGGTTCTTGTCGGCCCAGCCATCTATGAGCCACCGCACGTCCGCCATGATGGAGTCGACGTATTCAGTTTCCTCCTTGGCCGGGTTGGTGTCGTCCATCCGGATGTTACAAACTCCGCCGAACTCGTGGGCGATCCCGAAGTTGAGGCAAATCGATTTGGCATGCCCGATGTGGAGGTAGCCGTTAGGTTCGGGCGGGAACCGCGTCCGGATTTGGGAGTGCTTCCCGGCCTCCATGTCCGCGACCACGATATCGCGAATGAAATCTGAAGGCGTTGGGTTGTTCGTCGGCTCGCGCATGTGAGAGTTCGATATTAGCAGCGTGAAAGAGATTTACACCTTTGCCGATCTGCAGGACTGGCGCAAAGCTTCCGGGCGCACGAAACCGCCGATCACTCTCGGCGTTTTGGGAAACCCGGTTGCGCATTCGCGTTCGCCCGAGATTCAGAACGCGTCGCTGAAAGAAGCGGGGATCGCCATGAGTTACGCGCGGTTTGAGATTCGCGCGGAAGAATTGAAATCGGCCTTCGAGCTGTTTCCCGGTCTCGGGTTCGTCGGCCTGAATCTCACCATTCCGCACAAGATCGCGGCCCTCGGGCTTGTTGACGAAGCCGACGAACACGCGCGGAAAATCGGGGCCGTGAACACGGTTAAAATTGATGGCGACCGAACGCACGGGTTCAACACGGATGGAAAAGGTTTCGCGCGTGCGATCCGGGAAGAATTCTCGGTCGATTTGCGCGATCTCCGGATCCTTCTGCTCGGCGCGGGTGGGGCGGGCCGGGCAATCGCTTTCGAGTGCGCCCGGGAGAATTGCGAGCGCCTGGTTATCGCAAATCGTGATCTTCAAAAGGGCAGTAACCTCGTGGATGAGCTGCGGCCATTCTTCGCTGGCCCACGCGTTCTCGGACCGGTCTCGCGCATCCAGGCGATCGGCCGCGACGACGCCGCCCTGCGCTTCCAGATCGCGAACAGCGACCTGGTGGTGAACGCAACGCCGCTCGGACTGAGTCGGTCCGATTCGCTCCCCATCGGGGCGGGATTGCTGGAGCCGCACCTCATGGTTTACGACACCGTTTATTCCGGCGGTCCGACTGCGTTGGTCAGGAGCGCGATGGAATCCGGGGCGAGGGCGGCGAATGGTCTGTCGATGCTGCTGCACCAGGCAGCGCTCGCCTTCGAAATCTGGTTTGACCGCGGGGCGCCGTTGGAAGCGATGCGCAAAGCTGTTCAATAAATGCGGCAGGCCGCCTCGAAGCCGAACCTACCGCGCTGGGTCGGCCGTTGGAGAAACCTTCAGGATCCGAATGAGTTCGTCGTTTGTGTGCCAGAGATACGGCACCACGTAGGCTGGATTCGAGCCGAACTGTCTGGCAACGGGCAACGAGTCGGAGAGGCTCTTCCATTTCGCCAAATATTCTGCCGCTACCGCCGGGTTCTCAGCAAATCGAGTGTCCAGGTCGCCGGTCACGGCATAATCGAATTTTTCGCGCTGAATTAGCTCCAGTGCATTTATCCAGGTTGCCACGGTTGTTTGGGCGGGCACCCGCTTCCATTCGGCCGGTAAAATCGCAAGCTCGCTAACCGCGAGGATCTTATGTCCGCGGGTCGTGTGTTGTTGTAACCAATTGACTGTTTGCACGCGCGTGTCTCGATGCAGGAGCCGCGCGTAAGTGTAGTGCAACGAGGGGCAAAACCCGGCTGCGACGGTGGCCACCAGCAGGGTGGCGGCAAACAGGCGCCCGGATAAACGGTGGTGTCCGTGACGCGTCCATTCCAACACCGCTGAGATCGCAACCCCGGCCGAGATGCAGACTAACGGAACCAACGGCAAAATATTCCGAAAGGGTTGAAACGGCTCCGGCAGGAGCACGCAAAGCAAGAGCGCCGCAAACAGCGACCAGCTGAGCGCTGCCCATCGGGTCGTTTTGCGCAGAACAATAAGGAAAACTCCGGCGCATCCGAGCGAGACAAGGGGCCAGCCCAGTTCGTAAGAGAAGATCGCCTGTCCAAAATACCCTGGGACTGAATGAATTGTTTTGTAGTGGTTCGCCGTGGCGGTGAGGTCGTGAACTACGTTTTGTAGCTTCAGAAACGTTGCGGGCGCCCCCAGGAGGACGCCGGCGAGAAGCCCGCCAGTCGCGGCCGCCGAAAGATAAATGGAGCGCCCAACTGTCGAGGACCGCGTAAACGCAATTATCAGGACCGCAACGAAGACTGCCCCTGCCGTGTATTTCGAGGAAAAGGCCAGGCCGGCCGCGATTCCCGCTCCAACAATTCGGGTCCAGGAAACGTTTTCAGCTGTTCGCAGTCGCTCGCAAAGATACAACGTCAAAACAACAAAAAACGTCCCAAAGGTGTCGACGATCACGTTGGATGCGCGCAGGACGAGGGCGGGGCAAACGCTGGCCAGAATCGCCGTGATTGTCCCGGCTGTGCTGCCGGCTAATCGTGCGGCGATCGTCCCGGCGAGAATGACGGTCGCGATGCTCAGAATCGCCGTCGCAAGCCTCCCGGCGACGATTAACTCGGGGGGCGCGATTAAATCGTAACGATACGCCAGGGCCATTGTGTTGCTTTCATCGCGCGGGAGATCTGTGCGAAAACTGCGGCCGTGAATGGAATGATAGATCGGCTCGCCCGCCAGCATTACCGCGGCGGTCAGGTAAGCGGGGAGCGAAGGGTATCCGTACCACCGCGTCTCCCACGTTCGCTCGTTCAGGACATGGGTGGTCTGATGAAGAACGAACCCTTCATCAATATAATCGGAGTAGGGGAGCCCGGAAAAGATCGGTCCCAAGCGCAGCACTGCGGCCACACAAATTGCGACAGCCCAGAGTATGGTTAAATCGCGCTTGGTTAACACGATCGAACCACCTGCGATGGTGTTGGGGGGAGGCCTACGGCGTTGGAAGGGCGGGTTCAGGAATTTTCCTGCGCCATCTCCGCGCCCCTTCTGGCCGCGGCTTCCACGGCGGCAATCAAGCCTCGAGACGTTTGGAGCTCGTCCATCGCCGCGAGCCCGGCGGCAGTCGTTCCGCCCGGCGTGACCACCATCTTGCGCAGCGCTTCCGGGGAGAGCCTGGTTTCCTGCGCGAGTTTCGCGGCGCCCAGAACTGTCTGCGTTGCGAGAGCGAGCGCGACGTCGGCGGTGAGCCCCATCTTTTTCCCGCCTTCGGCCAGCGCCTCGATCACCGTGTAGACAAACGCCGGCCCGCTCCCCGCCAGGGCCGTGACCGCATCGATTTGTTCTTCTGTCACTTCGACGGCCACGCCGATCGCTCCAAAGATCTCCCGGGCAACAGAGAACTCGGCGGCAGTTGTTCGTCCGCCACGCGCCAGAGCGGTTGCGGCGGTGCAAACTGACGATGGCGTGTTCGTCATGGCCCTCATGAATTGCGCGGCCGCGACCTTTTCCATGCTGCCGGTCCGAACGCCGGCGGCCAGCGAGATCACCAGTTTGCGCTCGAGTTGGGAAGCGAGCTCGGCCAGAACGGGCAAGACGACCGCCGGCTTCACGCCGACGAGAACGATTTCGGCCGTTGCCGCTACCGCGCTGTTTTCAGCGGTCCCCGAGATTCCGAGCTCTTCCTCCAGTATATGGCGGGTCCCAGGATCGGGCTCGCTCACCAGGATGGCGGAGGCCGGACAATACCGGGCCCGGATGAGCCCGCGTAAAACCGAGCCGGCCAGCTTGCCCCCACCAATAAAACCGAGCCGAAACGACCTGGCGGTTGTTTGAGAATGCATGAGCGTGCCGCATATTAACCAATGGTAGCCGCGGGTGTAAATTTCGGTTTGGATTTGGCGGAGGAAATCCTCGAGCTGAAGCGCTCGCGGAACGCCGTTATCCTCGCGCACAATTACCAGCTCCCCGAGCTTCAGGACATCGCCGATTATGTCGGTGACTCGTTAGGCCTGAGCTACCAGGCGGCGCAGACAAATGCCGATGTCATTCTTTTCTGCGGGGTCCATTTCATGGCCGAAACCGCGAAAATCCTGAACCCGGCGAAGAAAGTGATTTTACCCGACCTCGACGCGGGTTGCTCGCTCTCGGAGTCCTGTCCGCCGGAGAAATTAAAGGCGTTCCTTGATCAGCATGCCGACAAAAATTACTACGTCATCGCCTACATCAATTGCAGTGCCGGCGTGAAAGCGCTTTCGGACGTGATCTGTACCAGCGGTAACGCCGAGAAGATTGTCCGCGCCGCCCCGGCCGATCGCAATATTCTGTTCGTCCCGGACCAAAACCTGGGCGCGTGGGTTATCGAACGGACTGGCCGGAAGATGGATTTGTGGCAGGGCAACTGTTACATCCACGTCGAATTCACCGCCCGCAGCATCAGCCGGATCCGCGAGGAATATCCGGGCGCGCCGGTCGTCGCTCATCCCGAGTGCACCTACGCGGTGCGCATGCTGGCCGATGAAGTTTGCTCGACGGAAAAAATGGTGAGTTTTTGCCGGGAATCGCCGGCGCGCGAAATCATCGTCGTGACGGAGGCGGGAATGCTTCATCGATTGAAAAAGGAAGTCCCGGGAAAGCTCTTCATCCCCGGGCCGACGGATCACTGTTTCTGCGGGGAATGCCGGTTCATGAAGATGAACACGCTCGAGAAAGCGCACGCGGCTCTCCTCAACCTGCGGCCCGAGATCATTTTGCCCGAAGACATCCGGAAGCGCGCCGAAGCTCCCATCCTGCGAATGCTGGAACTCAGCCGGTAGGTTTTTTGGTAGGGACCCCGCGCTGCGCGTCCGGGAGTGTGGCTCAAGGCAGGAACCGCCGAAGAGGGCGATTTGGAAATCGCCCTCCTTGTTCGGCGCAGCGCACCGTCCCTACCACTTCTTCTCACTTGTCACTCGTCACTTTCCCCAGTTCACTTCTGCCCAATGCAGCGATCGCCATCCGGGATTTGGTTCCACGCTTTGTTGATGCTCGTGGTCCTGCTCGTAGGGATCCTGTTTCTGCGTGAGCCAAGGCTGAAAAATTCCGAAGAATTCTTTCTCCGCTGGCTTCTCAAGAATTCCGATCCGAACGCTCCGGCGCCGGCCCTCACGGTCGTGGAAATTGGACATGACGCGGCGATGGAGCGCCATGCCGCGACGGAAGGCGACGAAATGGCGCCCCGTTCCGGCGGCAATGTGGTATCGCCCATGGAGTTCGCTCTGTTTCTCCAGTCAGTCCTCGAGTTTCAACCGACCGTCGTCGCTTTCGAAAATATCCTCAGATGGCGCGACCCCGAAAAGGAACAGGAACAGGTTTTCATCGATCAGGCGATGCGCGTTCCGCGACTCCTCGTCGCGGCCGAGCTAACCACAACCCCGGATCCCGATGCGCCCGGCCCCGAGATTCCTGGTTTCGCCCAGGTCACCGGGAAACGTGGCGACCTGGCGGAGTTTACCGGGATCGGCCGGCAGCCGGGCGAAGAAATGCGGCTGATCGCGACTGCCGGGTTCACCAACCTTCCCGACGAAATTTCGGACGCGATCCATGTCCCGCTCCTTTTTCGTTATCGCGGCGAAATCATTCCCTCGTTCGCCTTCGAAGCGATCCTGCTGTGGCTGCGGGTGACGCCATCCGAGGTTTCGATTGATCTCGGTTCGCATATCGCCTTGCCGCAGGGGCGCAAAATCCCGATCCGGTCCGATGGCACGCTCCTGATTTTTCCCAACGCCGCCCGCAAGGCGCGCCATGTCACTTTGAGCGATCTCCTGGTCGCCGCCCAGCAACGTGATGCCGGCGAAAAAAAGGAATCGGAATTCGATTCGTTGCGCGACCAGATTGTCCTGGCCCGCACTCCGCAGAACCCGCTTTCGCCACCGGACGTTTTCGCCGCTACCATTGCGACAATCCAATCGAGCGCGTACGTCCGGCGCATCAGCCCGATTTTTGATTGCATCATCCTGCTGCTTGCCGCGGCGGTCGTCGGAAAACTGCGCGACATCTCGCGAGTGGATCTGGTCCTGGGAGCGATCGCGTTCACCGCGGCCTACTGCCTGGCTGCGCTCGCCATAATTTCGAAATGGTCGATCTGGCTGCCGGGTTGCCTGCCGCTGGGCGCGATCTGGCTGCTCGTTCTGGTCTCTGTGGTGATTCCGCATCGTTACCGGGTCGGGCGTGAAGTGATCGCCATGCCGCCGCCTGTTCCGTGAGCGAAAATATCGAGGAACACATCGCGCGCCTTCATCGGCACGGCGTGATCGACATGCATTTCGATCTGCCGATGGATCTGTTCGACAAACGCGCCCGGGCCAACGTGCTCGCGACGGATTTCGTTGAAGACCTCGAAGCAGGGGACATCGCGGTGGCCGGCGTCGCCCTCTACCTGGAGGACCGTTACTTGCCCGAGATGGGATTGCGCACCGCGCTCGATCAGATCGCGCGGCTTTATCTCGAGGTCGATGGCTCGGACCGGTTTGCGGTTTGCCGGAGTCTGGCCGAAATCCGGCGGACCCGGGAGCAAAACAAGATCGCCCTTCTTCTCACGATGGAGGGGGTGGAACCCCTTGGCGCGGACCTTGATCTCCTTCGGGTCTTTTATGAGCTCGGTCTGCGCTCGCTTTGCCTGACCCACGTTCGGCGAAACGCGGCGGGTGACGGCGGCCTCTTCGCGCCGAGCGGATCGCCCACGGGCGGTTTGACGCCGTTCGGCCGCGACGTCATTCGCGAATGCGAGCGGCTCGGTATCATCGTGGATCTCGCCCACATCAGTCCCGCCGGATTCGACGACATCATCGAGCTGGTGACGCGGCCGCCGATCGTTTCGCACACCAACGCCCGCAAGTTTTTCGATATCGAACGCAACGTCAGCGACGAACAGATACGCAGGATTGGCGAACGGGGCGGGGTCATCGGGATCAACGCCGTTCTGGTCAGCCCGAAAAAAGAAGAGGCGACGCTGGATCGTTACATCGACCACATCGAGCACGTCCGCGACCTCATCGGGATCGAGGGGGTCGGGATCGGGTTCGATTTTTTCGAGTTCATTTTCCGGCAATGGTCCGAGCCGGAGCAGATTGCGTTTCAGAACAAGTTCACCCACGCCCACTTCGTCCCGGAGCTGGGGAAACATTCGCAGAGCCGGGGACTGACACGGCGACTGATCGAACGCGGTTTCAGCGACGACGAGATCGAAGCAATTTTGTACCGGAATTGGATGCGGATTTTCGAGGAATGGCTGTAACTCTCTCTTGGTCTCTTGCTCCTGCTCTTGCTCTTGCTCCACGCAACGCGCAATCTTTCCTTATGCGCCCCCAATTCGATCACGAAAGATTGCTTGTCTATCAAGCGGCCCTGAAGTTTGTGACTTGGTCAACCGAGCTGATTGCTTCGGTTCACGCAAAAGCAGCGGTGAAAGATCAGCTTGATCGCGCTTCAACCAGCGTGCCGCTGAACATCGCGGAAGGAAATGGAAAGTTCGCGACCAAGGATCGCTGCCGGTTCCTCGACTTCGCCCGGGGTTCGGCTCTTGAATGCGCGGCGTGTCTGGATGTTTTGGTCGCTAAGCGGCTGGTTGGAGCCGACACGATTGCATCCGGAAAGGCGCAATTGCTCGAAGTTGTCTCGATGTTGATCGGTCTGACAAACAGTCTGCATGCGAGAGTTCGGGAAGATGCAGGGACGGTTCGCGTTTCCGAGAGGGAGCAAGAGCAAGAGCAAGAGTAAGAGTAAGAGTAAGAGAATTTGAAGTTCATTAATCTCACGCGGCGGACTGAGATCGGGGCGAACAGTTATTATCTGGAAGCGGCCGGCCAGCGGCTTGTGCTCGACTCGGGTATGCATCCGAAGGAGGACGGAGAAGAGGCGCTCCCGAATTTCCGCGCACTGGGCGATCGCACGCTCGACGCCATCATCCTTTCCCACGCACACCTTGATCACGTCGGGACTTTGCCGCTCCTCATGCAGCGGCAGCCGCAGGCCCGCATCTTCATGACCGAGGCGACCGCGGAAATCGGGAGCGCGCTCCTCCATAATTCGGTCAATGTCATGACCCGGCAGCGGGAGGAGCTCGGGCTGGTGATGTATCCGCTTTTCACTCATCGCCAGACCGACCGGGCGACGGACCAGTGGCGTTCGTGCCCGTTCCGGCAGCCATTCACGCTTGGCGGGGAACGCGCGCGGAGGGAAAACGAAGAAGGGATAACGGTCGAGTTCGTGGAGGCGGGTCATGTCCTCGGAGCGGCCGGCGTCATCCTCCGCGCCGAGGGGCGCACGATCTTTTATACCGGCGACGTTAATTTTGACGACCAGACGATTACTGCCGGCGCGTCGTTTCCAGAAGCCGGGGTGGATGTCCTGATCATCGAAACCACCCGCGGCGACAGCCCGTTGCCCGAAGGGTTTAGCCGCGCGGCGGAGGAGCGCCGGCTCGCTGAAGCGATCGATCGCGCCTTTCGCGCTGGCGGATGCGTCCTGATTCCGGTGTTTGCCCTCGGTAAAACGCAGGAAGTCCTCGGCATGATTTACAAGTTCCGGCGCGAAAAATTACTGAAAGAATTTCCAGTCTACATTGGTGGCTTGAGCGTGAAGATGACGGAGGTCTACGACCGCCACGCGCTCACGTCGCGTCGCCTCCTGCCGCGCCTCCAGCTGCTGGAGGAGGTCGCGCCTTTCGTTCTCAACGGCCAGAACATTCAGGATGCGCCTGCGCGCGCCGGCCGTGTCTATGCGCTTTCGAGCGGGATGATGACCCCGAAAACGCTCTCGAACATTTTCGCCCGGCAAATCGTCGAGAATCCGGCGCACTCGATCTTCTTCGTCGGGTATGCCGATCCGGAATCGCCGGGGGGAATAATTCGAGCCGCCAAGCCGGGCGATCTCGTGACCCTGGACCCCGACGAGCCGCCCCAGCGTCTAGCCTGTAACATCGAACAGTTCCAGTTCAGCGCCCATGCCTCTCGCGAATCCATCGTCGCTTATGTGAAGAAGCTCGCGCCGAAGAAAATCGTTCTCGTCCATGGCGACGTCCCCGCGGTCGAGTGGACCCGCGCGCAGTTAAGCGTCGAATTGCCCGGGAGCGAGGTGACCGTGCCAGCGCCCGGGGTTGAGTTGGAATTGTGAATCGTGAATGGTGAATCGTAAAACGATATTGCTCCCCCGCGATTCACGATTCACTGATCACGATTCACGTTCCGTATGAGAATCGTTTCCTGGAACATCAATTCGCTTCGCCGCCGCCAGGAGCGCTTCATCTCATGGCTCGCGGCAACGAAGCCGGATGTCGTTTGCCTTCAGGAAACCAAGTGCACCGATGAACAATTCCCGGTGCTCGACCTGAAGGCGGCCGGTTATTACGCGGCGTTTCACGGGCAGAAATCGTACAACGGCGTGGCGATCATCTCCAAAGACGAGCCGGTCGAGGTGCGGGCGTCTCTATGCGATGAGGAGGACGATCCGCAGGCCCGGGTGATTGCGGCAACGATCGGCCCGGTGCGAGTGTATTCGGTCTATGCGCCGAACGGGCAAGCGGTGGGCTCGCCCGCCTACGAGTACAAGATGAAGTGGTATGGACGCCTCCGAAGTTGTCTGAAACGCGAGGCGGCCGAGGCCGTGGTAGTTGGCGGCGATTTCAATGTCGCCCCCAAAGATGAAGACGTTTACGACCCTGATCTGTGGCGCGGGGCCATCATGTGCTCGGACGCCGAGCGGAAAGCGTTCAACGAGCTCTGTCGGATTGGACTGAGCGACACCCTCCGGTTGCACCACCCGGAGACGGGTCTCTTCACCTGGTGGGATTATCGAATGCTGTCGTTTCCGAAGAATCGTGGACTGCGGATCGACGCCGTGCTGGCCAGTGAAAGGCTGACGAAGAAATGCACCGGGAGCGGGATCGAGCGCGAGATGCGCAAGGGCAAGGAGCCGTCCGATCACGCTCCGATCTGGGCGGAGTTCGATCTGTAATATGGGAGCGGCGGTCCCCAGACCGCCGTCTCCGTTCGTCGGCGATTTGGAAATCGCCGCTCCTTGGGGGCCTGCTACAACCAGAGTGGACGTTCCGCGTGGGTGATGGAACATCACGGGATGGCGCGAATGTCCGTGGCCAACCCGCCACCCAGGCCGCTCGTTCTTTTTGACGGCGATTGCCGCTTCTGCCGACGCTGGATCGAACGCTGGCGATTAAGGACCGGGGATTCGGTCGAGTACGTGCCGTTTCAGGAAGTCGCGGAGCGGTTCCCGGAAATCGCACGGGAAGATTTGAAGAGGGCGCTTCATTTCATCGAGCGCGACGGCACGGTTTACCGGGGAGCGGAAGCGGTTTTCCGATCGCGTGCGAGCTCGGGCCAGGGAACCTGGGCTTTACAGGCCTATGAGCGAATACCGGGAGCAGCGCCTGTTGCTGAGGGAGCTTACCAGCTGATCGCGCGGAATCGGATGCTGGCGTCCGTCGGCACGAAATGGTTCTGGGGGCACGACGTTCGGCCGCCAACCTACCGCACCTCGCGCGATCTTTTTCTCCGGTCGTTAGGCGGAATTTACCTGGTCGCGTTCCTGTCCCTCTGGCTGCAGGTGGATGGCCTGATCGGCGAGAACGGTATTCTCCCGATTAGCCAGCATCTGCGCTTCGCCCGCGAACGGTTGGGTTCCGAAGCGGTTTTTCTTTTGCCCACGCTTTGCTGGTTCGATTCGAGCAATGCCTTCCTCCATTTTCTGTGCGGCGCCGGCGCCGTAATTTCGATCGCGTTAATCGCACGCCTCGCGCCCGTTTTCTCCCTCGTCCTGTTATTCGTCCTCTACCTCTCACTCACGATCGCGGGCCAGACGTTTCTCAGTTTTCAATGGGACATTCTTTTGGTCGAGACCGGGTTCCTGGCAATTTTCGTGGCGCCGTGGCGCTGGCGAATATCCGGCCGGGACCACGCGCCGGTTCCGAGGATCGGGTTGTTTCTCCTCAAGCTTTTGCTCTTCAAGCTCATGCTGATGTCCGGTGTCGTGAAGCTGACGAGCGGCGACGAATCGTGGTGGAACCTGAGCGCGCTCGAGTACCACTACTGGACGCAGCCCCTTCCGACTTCCCTGGGATGGTTTGCCGATCAGCATCCGCAATGGACCAAAAAATTATCGGTCGCCTTCTGTTTGTTCGTCGAGATCATCGTCCCGTTCTTTATCTGGGCCCCGCGCCGGCTGCGACATATCGCGGCCAGTTTGCTGATTTTTCTGCAGCTCGGGATCGCGGCGACGGGAAATTATTCGTTCTTCAATTTGCTGACGATTGCGCTCTGCCTGCTGCTTTTCGATGAAACGGTCTGGCGAGAAATGGTCAAACCTGAGACCGCCTGCGGCTCGGCAGCGTCCCGGCCGCATGCCAAATTCGTGCCGCATGAGTTACCGGCGCTCGCCGTTCTCCTGGTTACGCTGCCGATCAACGCGACCCTGATTTTCTCGGCCTTTAAGCCCCGGGCGCAATGGCCGGCGCCGGTCACGGCCCTTCACGGTTACCTGGAGCCGCTCCGGATCGTGAACGGCTACGGCCTTTTTCGCGTGATGACGAAATCGCGCCCCGAAATCGTAATCGAAGGGAGCGGGGACGGCGCGGAATGGAAGGCTTACGAGTTCTACTGGAAACCGGGGGAGGTGAACCGGGCGCCGCCGTGGGTTGCGCCGCACCAGCCGCGGCTCGACTGGCAAATGTGGTTCGCCGCCCTGGGGACCTACAGGCACAACCCGTGGTTCCTAAGCCTGCTCGAACGGCTCCTCCATAACACTCCCGAAGTGACCCGGCTTCTCGCTCGAAATCCCTTTCCAGCGGACCCGCCCCGGTTTGTCCGGGCCCGGCTTTATTCGTATCGTTTTACGACCCTCGCGGAACCTGAGGCGACCGGGGCCTGGTGGAAGCGTGAGGAAGCGGGCGATTATCTGCCTGCCGTGTCGTTAGAAAA
This sequence comes from Chthoniobacterales bacterium, assembly GCA_035536995.1. Taxonomy (GTDB): domain Bacteria; phylum Verrucomicrobiota; class Verrucomicrobiia; order Chthoniobacterales; family UBA10450; genus AV80. The sequence goes on from DATLNB010000064.1 coordinate 14,604, forward strand.
CTTTCGGTCGCGATAATCTTACCACGCCCAACCGGTCCTTGCGCCCTGGGCCGGCGCTGGGGTCGCCTCACCGGCCACGGGGGCCTGCCCGCGTTCGTCCGGGAACACCGGTTCTTCGGCGCAACCGGTCATGACCACCGCGAGCCCGGCCAAAAAACCGAGGCGGACCAGAGCTCGATGTTTCTTCGAGGCGTTATTGATCGTTGGAGGCATCTGCATATGGTGCGGCTTTCGTCCTCAAATTCGTCCCGGAAAAAACAATGGCAAACAGGCTCTTCCGCTTCCTGACCCTCTCAGCGCTCGGGTTCGTTCTCACCAGCTGCGGCACGATGAACACCGTGAGCGACCTGGTGACTTCGCATGTCCCGCAACGCCGCTCCGGTAAAGCCTCGATCGTGGTCGATCTGGGGGAACAGGAAGCCTATCTTTACCGTGGTAAACATCGGGTTGCTTCCTCCCGGATCTCCAGCGGCCGCGAAGGATACCGCACGCCAACCGGCCGGTTTTCCGTCATCCGGAAAGACGAAGATCATCGCTCCAGCCTCTACGGCGATTACGTGGACGATGCCGGCCAGATCGTGAAGCCCAACGTGGACAGCCGGAAAGACAGCAAGCCGCGCGGCACGCGTTTCGTCGGAGCAGCGATGCCGTTTTACGTCGAGTTCTCGCCCAGTTACGGATTGCATCAAGGCTACCTGCCCGGCGTGCCGGCGTCGCACGGATGCATTCGGATGCCATATTGGAAAGCGCGCCAGTTTTACGAGGCAGCGCGGATCGGGACCTCAATCACGGTGAGACACTAGGCGTGGGGCGGCGTTGACGCGGCAAACCCGCGGCGCGGGGAGTTGAGAAGCGGCCGCTTTTTGAATATGATTCGGTCGTGCCGAAAGAAGAACAGATCGTAACCGAAGGGACTGTGACACAGGTCCTTCCCGGGACGATGTTTCGGGTGGATTTGCCGGGAAAACGCAATGTTCTGGCCCATATCTCCGGCAAAATGCGGAAGCATTTCATCCGGATTGTTCCCGGGGACAAGGTGGAGGTGGAGCTGTCGCCCTACGACCTGACCAAGGCGCGCATCATTTTTCGCGAAAAATGACCGGGGACTGGCATTGCGCCGCCAATCGGTAAGCGCATTTAAAACGCGAGTTTCGTTTTAGTGGAAGAGGACGTATCGTTGACCCGTGCGTGCCGCGACAAAAACGCAGCGAACGCGAACGACGAAAAGACCGAAAAAGAATCGACAAGGAACTATCATGGCTGAAGAAAACAAAACTACGACCCAGGGCGATGGCGGGACGATCCCGGCTGCGGCCCAGAACAAATTCGAAAGCAGTAAGACACACGTGCGCAAGGCAGCCGAAGACCTTAAGTCAGCTGCGGGCGTGATGGCCGATGATTTGAAATCGGCCGCCGGTGCGATGGCGGACGAGTACCGTGGAAAAGCGGAGCAGGTCTGGGTGGATGCCCGCGATCGCGCTCGGACTTTCCAGGAAGACGGCGAGCAGTACGTCCGGGAAAACCCGACCAAGGCCGTCTTCACCGCCCTCGGCGTCGGATTCGTGCTCGGGTTAATTTTCCGCCGCTAGAGACCGCGCCACATGGCTGGCGAAACGATGCGGTTCCGCAACCCTGCGGGACACGCGGGCTTGCTCCATAATCTGGTCGCGCTGGTCAACAGCCTGGCCGGGTTCCTGGAGAGCCGGATTGCGCTGTTCGCGAAAGAGTCGAAGACCGCGCTGGTTCATGTCCTGGTGTTGGTCGGGTGTCTCGCGGCCGCGGCGATCCTGGTGCTGTTCGGCTACGTTTTCCTGGTGGCCTCGGCAATTTTTGGTCTGGCCCATGCGCTCCATGTATCCTGGATAAAGATCTCGCTGGGGGCGGCGTTGCTCCATTTTGGCCTGGCCTTTGCCTGCGTCATGATTGCGAAGGGCCGGATGCGCAAATCGATGTTTGAGATGACCGGTGTGGAATTGAAGAAGGATCGCGAATGGCTGAAAAACCTGGACAAGAAAAGTCACTCCACGAACTAAGGCAGGAAGCGGCCCACTCTCGCGATCGCCTCGGACGTGATCTGGGCGGATTGCGTTACGAGCTGGATTTTCCGCTGAAGCTTAAGAAATCGTTTCAGCGCCAGACGGTCCTGTGGATCGGCGCCGCGATTGTCGTGGGAGTGATCTTCGCGGTCATGCCGGCACGCGAGAAGAAGGTATATGTGCGGGGCGGCAAGCCTGACCCGAAGAAGAAGGGCGAAGAGCAGAAGAAAGGCCTGATCGGCGCAGGATTGGCGATGGGCGCGTTGCGGCTTGCGGCAACCATGCTCAAACCTGCGCTGATGAAGTACGCGACCGACAGGATGGGGAGTTACGCCGCGGGGAAAGGCCCGGGCCGCCCGCGCTGAGTATCTTTTAGGTTTTACGCGCGAGATGGCGGCGGGTAATGATCGCCCGTATCGCGCCATGACCGCACCCAACAGGCAAACGTCCGGCGCTGACGGCCGTCCGACCCTCCAGCACGTTGACGATTATCTCGCGGTCGGGCAGGAGGGCGGCGCATCTGATATCCATCTGGGGGTCGGCGCCCCACCGATCTGGCGGTTGCATGGAAATCTCCAACCGATTTGGCCGGACGCGCCGAAGCTGACGAGCGAGGACACGGCAGGGCTGGCCGAAGCGTTCCTGACCGACGCCCAAAAAATTCAGCTGAACGAGCGCGGCGACGCCGATTTCGCTTATCAGAACGCGTCTGGCCGGTTCCGGACCAGCGTAATCAGGCAGCGGCTCGGGATTGACCTCGTCTTCCGCATTATCAACACGCGGGTGCAGACGATGGACGAGCTCGGGTTACCTGAAACCCTGAAGCTGCTAACCCGCTATCATAATGGTCTTATTCTTGTGACCGGTTCGGTGGGCAGCGGGAAATCGACCACCCTGGCGGCGCTCGTGGAGCAGGTAAATATCGAGCGCCGCGAACACATCATCACCCTGGAGGACCCGATCGAGTACATCTTTGAGCCGAAGGGTTGTCACATCACCCAGCGCGAAGTCCATACGCATACGCGATCGTTTGGCGCCGCCTTGCGAGGAGCGCTCCGCGAGGATCCGGACGTGATCATGGTCGGCGAAATGCGCGACCTGGAAACGATCTCCCTGGCCATTACCGCGGCCGAGACGGGGCATCTCGTGTTGGGAACTCTGCACACCGGAAATGCCTCGCGCACCCTGGATCGATTGCTCGACGTCTTCCCGGTCGATCAACAGGAACAGATTCGGATCATGGTGAGCGAGTCTCTCCGTGGAATCATCAGCCAGCAGCTCATCCCGCGGGCGGACGGCGCCGGACGCGTCCTCGCCCTTGAAACCCTGACCAACACTCCGGCTGTGGCGAACATCGTCCGCGAGGCGAAAACCTTCATGCTCCCCGGCGTGATTCAGACGGGGAAAAAGCAGGGAATGCAGTTAATGGATGATGCGCTGGCGGCGCTGCTGGAGCGGGGATTGATCACCGCCGAAGAGGCCGATGCGCGGATCGAGCAAAAACAGACGGTCAGAATGACGAAGCCCCAATGACGAATGACGAAGGAATGACGAAATCCGAATGTCGCGGAAGCGTTGCGTTCGTCTTTTCGGATTTCGCGTTTCGTCATTCATTGGTCATTCGTCATTGGTCATTCGTCATTCACGCGTCATGCCCTACATAGACCAATTCCTTTCCGTCATCGTCGAGCAGGGCGGGTCCGATCTTCACATCGGCGAGGGGCAGCCTCCAAAGATCCGGCGGCACGGCGACGTCATGCCAATCCGGGAAGAACCGGTCACACGGGATGAGGCGGCGGGAATGTTGAGTGAAATTGCCGGCGCCCAGAGCTGGCAGATTTTTGAGGAGCGCGGCGATCTCGATTTCGCCTACGAGATGGATGAGCAGTCGCGGTTCCGCTGCAATTTTCTCAAGCAAACAAACGGATACGGCGCTGTTTTCCGCCTTATCCCGACCAAGATCGCCACCCTGGAAGAGCTCCGGATTCCACCGATCGTAAAACAGTTCGGGCACTTGCGCGGCGGCCTTGTCCTGGTGACAGGACCGACCGGGTCAGGCAAATCCACCACCCTGGCCGCGCTGATCGACTACATCAACGAGAGCTTTTCGCGGCACATCGTAACAGTGGAGGAGCCGATCGAGTTCGTGCACTCGAATAAGCGCTGCATCATCACGCAACGCGAGGTGCCGGTTGATTGCGCATCGTTTCCGGACGGGTTGAAAGCGGCATTGCGTGAGGATGCGGATATTGTGCTGGTGGGTGAGATGCGGGACCTCGAAACCATTTCGCTGGCTCTCACGGCCGCGGAAACCGGCCTGCTCGTGTTCGGAACTCTCCACACCAACAATGCCCGGAAGACGATCGACCGAATGGTGGACGCTTTTCCGGCGAACAAACAGGCGCAGGTGCGCGCGATGCTGGCCAATTCTCTCCGCGGCGTGCTGGCGCAGTTGCTCTTGAAAAAGGCGGATGGATCGGGCCGCCTCGCGGTCAACGAGATCCTCATCGCCAGCGCCGCGGTCTCTGCGATCATCCGGGAAGGAGCAACCCAGAAACTTCAGGACGTGATCGTGGCCGGGAAAGGGCAGGGGATGCAATTCATGGACGACGCGATCCAGGCCCTGCTGGATGCGGGTGCGGTCTCGCCGCACGAAGCGTTTATGAAGGCGATCGACAAAAACCGGTTCAAGCGTTTCCTGCCCCCGGATGAAGAACACCTCGGCGATTCTGCCGGCGCGTCGCCGGACGACGTGAAGCGCGCCCCTGGCGATTTTGTTAAACCGAGGGAACGGCGGCGTCTGTAGCAGGGCTGGCGGAAACAAAATGGCGTCCGGTCCAGGCGCGGGCAATTTGGGTTTGGCCGCGTTGACAGGAAAAAACGCGGGTGATACCGTCGCCGCAATTTATCCAGTCATGGAGACGCTGCTCAACAGCCAGGTTCTCGTGCTCAATCGCCTCTGGCAGGCGGTCAATATCTGCTCCGCCCGCCGTGCTTTCACCTTGCTGTATCAGGGCCACGCCCAGGTCGTTTCGTCTGATCCCGGTAATAATTTCCTGACTCACGACTTCGACAGCTGGCGCGATGTCTCCGCGACCGCGCCGGACCATGAGGTGGTGACGACGATTTCCTGGAAGATCCGGGTGCCGCGCGTGATTGTGCTGCTGCTCTTCGACCGGCTGCCAAAGAAAGAGGTCAAGTTCACGCGGCACAACGTCTTTGAGCGGGACAAGAACACCTGCCAATACTGTGGCGGGATTTTCGAACGGACGGAGCTGAATCTCGATCACGTTTTGCCGCGCGACAAAGGCGGCCTGACGACCTGGGAGAACGTCGTCTGCTCGTGCATCGCGTGTAATACCCGGAAGGGCAACCGGCTGCCGCACGAGGCCCACATGGCTTTGATCCGGAAACCGAAGCGCCCGAAGTGGCGCCCCTTCGTGCACGTGACCTTCAGCGCGCAGCACCACGAAAGCTGGCGGCACTTCGTCGATCTGGCTTACTGGAACGTCGAGTTAAGCGATTAACGGAACACACGCTTTGACGCTCTGCGGTCAGCGGGCATTCGGTTCACAACCCTGCCCATCATCGGCCGTTACCGGCGATTCGTCTTTTTTGACGGCGGCCGCTTAGCTGTCTTGCTCGGACGGGAGGGCTTCGTGGAAGCGAGCTTCTTCGTCTTCAGATCGACAGTGTGATGCTGGGCTGCGTCGTAGGCTTTGACTGCTAGGACGCTCAAGGCCTTAACGGGATGGCCGAAGCGGCCAGCCATTTCCAGCGCCTGTCCCTCCTGCTGTTTGCCAAACGTGCGAGTGGCGGTCGCTCCCCTGTGGTTAAATACCGTGTGAACATGAGCGATCTGCCCAGTCTTACTGTGATACACCACAAAAGTCTGCTCCGATTCTACTTCGAGATATTTGTCGATTGAATCCATCTGGTTATCTCCTATTGCCAAACTTGAATGAATTCCCACCCGGACAGATCGCCTTTGGTCACCTGCCCGGCGAAGGTCCATGTTCCGACTGTTCCATACACGGTATTTCGCCACTGGTTGGGATTCGGTCCAAAATCTTGAGCCCCGAATTTCATGATGCCCACGGCCGCGCCGAGGGGGCCGCCGGTGGTGGCTTGAATCAATGAAAGTCCCGTGTGGATAGAAAGAAATCCTGGTATGACATTATGCACGAACGTGCGGGTCGGCCCGGTTGCGAATCCCGTCCCCCGGTGACTCAGGTTCATGGTAAATCCTGTTTCAGAAACTACTGGCATAACTGCTTCCTCCTTTTGTTAGGTCGCGGCCGCGCCATTTCGTCGTGGGGCGGAACGAACGTTTCAAACGGTTTACCTGTTACCGAGGAAGACTGTCAACCTTTCTCATCCTGAATCGCAGGGACGTCCGTCGCCAACTGATTGGGTGTCGACCTAACGTTAGCGCGTATAGCGCATTTGCCGGGCTACGGCCGGAGCGCGTTAACGATCGGGCCCGGATAGATCCCGAAGAAAACGATCGCCGCAATCATGGCCGTAATAGCTATGCGCGAAACGGACCTAATCGGAACGGCATCCTCGCCCACGGGCGTTTCCCAGTACATGGCGCGAACGACTTTAAAGTAGTAGTAAAAGCCGCAGGCCACGGTGATCACGCCGGCTGCGATCAAAGTCGTTTGCCGTTGAGCGATGGCGGCGTTGAAAATGTAGAACTTGCCGAGGAACCCCGCGGTAAACGGCACGCCCGCGAGCGACGCCATCGCGATCATCATGCCGAAGGCGAGAAACGGCGAACGTTTCGCCAGCCCGTTGAAGTCCTCGATGTTTTCGCCGGTCTGTTTGGCAACCACGACGAGGATCGCGAAGCTTAACAGCGTCATGAGCAAATAAGCGGCGAGATAATAGACGACCGCTTCGCCGGCGAGGCAGACGACGCCGACCAAAAGATAACCTGCGTGCGCGATGCTCGAGTAAGCCAGGAGGCGTTTGAGGTTCGTCTGAGGAAGGGCCGCAAGATTTCCGTAGAGAAGAGTGAGGAGCGCCAGGACGAAAAGAAGCCGGTGCATTTGGGGCAGAACCAGGAACGGCGGGAGAACGCGGAGCAGCACGACGAACCCCGCTGCCTTCGAACCGACCGAGAGAAAGGCGGTCACCGGAGTGGGCGCGCCCTGGTAAACATCCGGCACCCAGATCTGGAACGGAACTGCTGCGATTTTGAAACCGAGCCCGACCAGGACGAGCAACATTCCGAAAAGCGCGGGACCGGATTCGATGCCGGGCGCGGCGAGAACGGCTGAGACGCGGGCGAGGTTGGTTTCGCCGGTGACGCCAAAGATCCAGGTGATTCCGTAAACCAGAAATCCGGTGGAGAGCGCGCTCAGGATCAGGTATTTCACTCCCGCTTCGAGACTGGCGGCGTTCCGGCGCATGAACGCGACGAGGACGTAAAAGGACATCGTCACCAGCTCGAGCGAGACGAAAATCATGACAAAGTCGATCGCGGACGCCATCCACATCAACCCGGCGCAGGTAAAGATGGGGAGCGCGAAAAATTCGCCCAGGCCGGCCTGGGGAGAGGCGCCGTGGATTGAATCGCGGACGACCGGCGCGTAATCGACCATCATGGCCAGCACCAGGATCGTAGTGATGAGGGCGAACCGTTTGAAAAAGATGGCGAGGGGATCGGCGGTGTAGAACGACCAGAATCCGGCATTCGGGTTGGTGACCGGGAGCGTGTCCAAAAAGAAGCTGGCAAGGAGGACCGCAGCGAGCCCGAGCATCGCGGTAAAGGCGAACGTCCTTTTATCGATCCGGCCGGCGAACGTCTCGAAAAGCAGGACGAGAATGCCCAGGACGAGGACAGCGATCTCAAGGGTAGGGGCGACGATCGTCATGGTTTGCCGGTGAAATACGTTTTGAAGGTCGGACTCACCATTTTCACAAACGACTGAGGGAAGAACCCGAACCACATCGTCATCGCTACGAGGAGCCCGAGCGGGAGCCGAAGACTGCGCGGCAGGTCAGTGACCTCACCGACCGCTTCGCCGAGTGTCCCCATGAAAACCGCGCGATAAGCGCGCAGCATGTAAACCGCTGATATGACTACGCCCCAAAGGCCGAGCACCGCCGCGATTTGGTAAATACCAAAGCCGTCCGGGTTGGCGCCGTTCCGGAATGCGCCGAAAAGGACCATGACTTCGCCGGTAAAGTTGGCGAATCCCGGCAGGCCAATAGACGCAAAGGCGGCGATCCCGAAGGCGAAGCCGGCCCGGGGCATGAGCTTGCCGAGTCCGCCCAGGTCTTCGAGCTGGAGCGTTCCGGTGCGTTGCCGGATCTCGCCGGCGAGCGCAAAGAGCAGCGCAATCGAAATGCCGTGGGCGAAGATCAGGACAGCGGCCCCGCTCGTCCCCAGCACGGTCCCACTTGCGATCCCTAAAAAAATGTAACCCATGTGCATGACGCTCGAATACCCGAGCATCCAGTCGAGCCGCTTCTGCGCGATCGTAACCAGCCCGACGTAAATGATGTTCCCGAGCAAAAGAACAATAAACAGCGTCGAGTACTGCTGTGCACCGTCCGGCAACATGGGCAACGCCAGCCGGAGAAGGCCGTACAAACCGAACTTCTTCAAAACCCCGGCGTGCAACATTGCCGCTGGCGCCGGGGCGGAGGCGTACGCTTCCGGGGCCCAGGTGTGAAACGGAAATAGCGAAACGAGGATGCCGAATCCGATCAGCAGGAGCAGGAAAATATTTCCCTGCGCCGCACCCGGAATCAGGATCGCTGATTTTTGCAGCACCCTGAAATCGAAGCTGCGGGCTGCTTCCGGAACCGCCCGGTAAAGCATGATCAAGCCGAGGAGAAGAACGAAGCTGCCGGTCGCGAGATAGATCGTGATTTTCCACGCGGCGAGCTGGCGATTCCCGCTTCCCCAAATTCCGATGAGGAGGAAAGTGGGGATCAGCGCCAGCTCGTGGAACGCGTAGAAGAAAAACAAATCGAGCGACGCGAAGGCGCCCATGGCGCCGCCCGCGATGAAGAGAAGTGAGGCGTAAAACGCGTTTCGGTGTTGCGTGATTTCGCCGGTGCACCAGACAGCGGCAAAGGTGACGAGGGCCGTCAAGAGGAGGAGCATGAGGCTGAGGCCGTCAACGCCCAGGGTGAAATTAATATTCCAGTCCGCGCTGACTGGCACGGAGGTAATCATCTGGTAGCCGCGCTGCCCGGTCTCGAATCCGGCGTAAGCCAGCAGGGCCGCCAGGAGGGTGAAACCCGCAGTCCAAAGCGCGGTCCGCCGCGCCGGCATTCCCAGAAGGATTGCGATCGCTGCCGCGATTGGAAACAGGACCAGGAAGGGGATGATCATCGGAAGACCGTGAAGTAGATGAGCCCGATGAGGCCTATCCCGAAGAGGAACGCGTAGGCCTGAAGGTTACCGACCTGGAACAATCGGAGAAGGGATCCGATTCCCCAGGTTGCCGTGCTTGCGCCGCGAATCGCGAGCACATCCAGGATCCAGCGGTCGATGAAGGCGCTTAACCGTGCAAGCAAGCCCTGGGTCGCGGCAATCAGGAACGAATAGATTTCGTCGAAGTAAAACCGGTTCCGGAACAGTCCAACGCCGAGCGGGTCCTCCTGGCGGCCACGGTAAAGCATGATGGCGAGAACCCCGCCGGCCAGTGCCGCCCCCAAAGCCATCCCGGGAACTTCCCAACCCGTCGCATGCTCCGCTGGGGCCGGCAGAAAAAAGTGGGCGATGAAGCCGAAGCCGGATGCGAACGCCGGGATCGCCAGAAGAATGAGCGGCCCGATCATCACCCAGGGCGCCTCGCGTCCGGCCCGGGCCTGATCGCTTCGAGGCTTGCCGAAAAAGACGACCACCACCAGGCGCAGCATGTAGAACGCGGTCAGGAACGCCGTGAACAGCGCGATCCAAAAGATCGCCCGGTTCTTCTCATACGCGACCAGAAGGATCGCGTCTTTGCTGAAGAAACCGCTGAAAGGCGGGAGACCGATCAAGGCGAGCGTCCCGACCATGAAAGTGAGGAAAGTAATTCCGAGCCGGCCGGCGAGCCCGCCCATTCGCCAGATGTTTTGCTCGTGATGAAGCATGACGATGATCGAGCCCGCGCCGAGGAAGAGCAGCGCCTTGAAAAATGCGTGGGTGAACAGGTGGAACATAGCCGCCTGGCCCGCGGCGAGGCCGAAGGCCATGATCATGTAACCAAGCTGCGACAAGGTGGAGTAGGCGAGGATCCTCTTGATGTCGCTCTGCTGGGTCGCGATCAGGCCTGCGAGGACTGCGGTGATTGTGCCTATCCACGCGATGACCACGAGGGCATCCGGAGACGCTTCGAAGAGGAAGCCGGTCCTGACCAGCATGTAAACGCCTGCAGCCACCATCGTGGCGGCGTGGATCAAGGCCGAGATCGGTGTTGGGCCTTCCATTGCATCCGGGAGCCAGACGTGAAGCGGGAACTGGGCGGATTTGCCAATTGCGCCGCAAAAGATCAGAAGCGCGGTAACGGTCAGGTAGCCGGGGTAGCTCGTGATCCGGCCGATGTTCCCATTCATCTCCTGGAACACCACTGAGCCGGTCGCGGCCCAGGCCATCATGATGCCGAGCATGAATCCGAAATCGCCGATCCGATTCGTCAGGAACGCCTTCTTCGCAGCCTCCGCCGCGCTGTCCCGCTGGAACCAATGGCCGATCAACAGATACGAGCTCGCGCCGACCAGTTCCCAGAAAATGAACATCATCACGAAATTGTTCGCGAGCACGATCCCGAGCATCGAAAACATGAAAAAAGACAGGGAGGCGAAATAACGCGACTTGCCCGAATCACCCTGCATGTAGCCGAGGGAATAAATATGGATGAGCGCGCCGACCCCGGTAACCAGGACCAGCATCGTCCTGCTCAAGTCGTCTAAAACGAGGCCGAGCGGGACGAAGAGGACGGGCCTGAGATCGATCCAAATGAGCTCGAGTGTCTGGATATTCGGCGTGGCGAAAACGACGCAGCTTCCAGCGAAGCAGCCAAGGACTGTCGCGACCGAAATGAAGGCACTCAGCCGTGGCCACTTCTTCGTCAGCAGCGCGATGACCGTCGCCGCCACGAACGGCAGAAGCAGGATATACCAGGGCAGGTCGTTCATGAATTTTATCGCCCGCGAATCACGCGAATTAACGCGAATGGATCAGAAGGAGATCTGGTCATTGCGGCTAAAACTTCAGGGTGTTGATGTCTTCCACGTGGGTGGTCTGCCGGGCGCGGTAAAGGGCCACGATGATCGCAAGTCCGACGGCTACCTCGGCGGCCGCGACGGTGACGATGAAAAAGACGAAGACCTGGGCGTTGTAATTTGGCCCGCCGTCCGGCCCTACCTGAAACCGGGAGAAGGCGACCAGGGAAAGATTGGCCGCATTCAACATCAGCTCCAGCGACATGAAAATAATGATGATGTTCCGGCGAAGAAGAACACCGGCGAACCCGATGGTGAAGAGCATCGCGCTCACGGTCAGGTAGTGGCCCAGGGTGATCATGCTAGCGAAGCTCCCTCTTGCTGAGGACGACCACCCCTATGGTTGCGACGAGAACGAGCACCCCGATGACCTGGAAGGGCAGCGTATAATTGCTGAAGAGCAGCGCCCCAATGTTGTGGACATCGTCGGCTTTGGCCGCGGTCAGGGCAGGAAACGGCCGGGAAGAGGCGCCTAATTGGCGGATGACAAAATAAACCTGGAGGAAAAAAGCGAAGGCGACCGCCGCCCCTCCCGACATGGTGAACAGGTTGATTTTCCGGAGCTGCTCAACCCGCAAATCCAGGAGCATGATGATGAAAAGGAACAAGACCATCACCGCGCCGGCATAAACCAGCACCTGGATGATGCCGATGAAGAACGCGTCCAACGACATGAAGAGGGCGGATAGCCCCATGAAACAAATGACCAGGCTGAGCGCGCTCGCGATCGGGTTGCGGTTCAGGATGACCGCGCCGCCGAAAACGAGCATCAGGATGGCGAAGAGCCAGAAGAGGAAAGGGCTCATCGGGGAATTGCAGATTGCAGATTGCAGAATGCAGATTGAGAGCTGACGCGCTGCGCCAATCTGCAATCTGCAATCTTAAATCTGCAATCCCGTCTCATTTCTTCTCGTTCCATTTCAGGACCACCCCGTGCATGACGCCGCCGATCTCGAGCAACTTCTCCTTGTTGTGGACCATGTCTTCGCGGGTGAACCCGGTGATGGCGTAATCCTTCCGGAGATAAATTGCCTGCTCGGGACACACTTCCTCGCACATCCCGCAGTAGATGCAGCGGATCATGTCGATGTCGAACTCGTGCGGATATTTTTCCACCTTGGCGAATTTATCGGCCGCTGGAAATTCGCCGGGCTTAATCTTGATCGCGCGGGGCGGACAGATGAACTCGCAGAGCTGGCAGGCGACGCAGCGGACCCGGCCCGTATCGTCCCGGACAAGGGCCGGAGCGCCGCGGTAATGTTCCGGCATGTTCGCATCCCATTTTTCTTCGGGGTATTCCATCGTCACCTTGGTCCGCCCCAGGATCATGTTTTTGAGATGGCGGAAAGTGATCACCATGCCGCTCAGGATGGCGGGCAGGTAGAGGCGCTCGCGGATATTCAGCTTCGGGCGTGAGACGGTTATGGCCATGGAAAGAATGCCGAATGACGAATGCCGAATGACGAATGAATGCCGAGTGAACGACGAATGAGGGACAGAGCGGCGCCGGATAATTCGGGCTTCGACATTATTTCGTCATTCGTCATTCGGGAATTCGTCATTTAGTTGGCAGGTAAGCCAGGATGATCGCCATGATAAAAATGTTCACGAGCGCGATTTCGAAAAAGAAGACCCATCCCAGCCGCATCAACTGGTCGTAACGAAAGCGCGGCAGGGTCCAGCGGACCCAGATGAAGAAAAAGAGGAGCATGGCGATCTTGGAAAAAAAGATGACGATATTCAGCAGTCCCCAGCCCCAGCCCTGGGAACCGTCGGGCACGCCCGGGAAGTGCCAACCGCCGAGAAAGAGAGTCACGATGATGGCGCTGCCGGTGATCATCGCGACATATTCGCCGAGGAAAAAGAGCCCAAACTTCATCGAGCCGTACTCGGTGTGGTAGCCGCCGACCAGCTCTGTTTCCGCTTCCGGCAAATCAAACGGGAGCCGGTTGGTCTCGGCGAAAATCGCGATGGTGAAGACGACGAACGACACAAACATCGGAATGGCCAGGAGCCATTTGAACCCGTTGCCCCAATCACCGACGAACGGCGCGATCAGCCAGCCGTTCTCGATCTGGTAACGAACGACGTCGGTAAGTCGAAGCTGGCCGATGAGGAGAAATACGGGGATAACGGACAGGCCCAGCGACAACTCGTAGGAGATCATCTGCGAGGTCGAGCGCACGCCGCCCAGGAAGGGATATTTTGAATTGGCCGACCAGCCGGCGATGACGATGCCGTAAACGCCTAACGAGGCGATCGCGAAGACGAAGAGAACGCCGACATTGATGTCAGCGATAACCATCGGAATACCGAAGAGTGTGCTTCCGAACGGGACGACGGCGAGAGTCGTAATTGCCGGGATCATCGCGAGGCAGGGGGCCAGCCAGTAGTAGAACGTGTTTACGTGGGCAGGAGTGAAATCCTCCTTGAGAAGGAACTTGGCGGCATCAGCGAGCGGCTGAAACAAGCCTGCGGGTCCCACGCGATTCGGGCCGAGCCGGTCCTGAATCAGGGCGCTGATCCGTCGCTCCGCGTAGACCGCGTAGTTCATGATCCCGAGAACGACGGCAAGCAGCCCGACGATTTTGACCAGGGATGAGAAAATGAAGCCGTAGTCCATTTGGTTCGCGTCAGGTCGTGCGCTGTGGCCGCCGCGTTCTTTCACCGCGCTGGTCCGCGCTTCTTCGGGCGCGGCGACAGAGCGCCGCGGCTACAGCGCATCTTCTCATTGGGCGGCCTTCTCCGACTCGGGTTTCTTCACTTCGTCTTTTGCCGGTTCCAAGGGAGGCCCGGGCGTTTGAGATTGAACATTGAGAACCTGAACGCCGAGATCGCTGATCTTGCTCAGGCTCAAACCCGCCAATGAGGGAACGCCTTCGCTCATTTGTTTGAAAACATCTTCGATCGTGTAAATGCCGTTCCGTCCCGAATAGGTTTGCATCAGGTCGCGCAGAATCTCCCAATCATCTCGCGCTTGACCCGGACCGCGGACCGCGCGATTCAGCCGTTGCAGGCGCCCGTTCCCGTTAATCATCGATCCCCGCTTCTCGGCGAACCCGAATGACGGGAGCAAGGCCGTCGCAGCCTTCGTCGATTCGTTCTCAAGAATGCTCATGACAACGAAAGCCGGCAGCCCGGCGAGCTGGGCTGGGGTGAGACCGATCGCAGTGGCGTCTTCCCCGAGCGCGATCAGGCCCCGGATTCGTCCCGTTGCGACGCCGTCCACGATGTCACGCAGGCGCGCCCCGGGATATCCGGTGATTCCCAGGAGCTGCGCTCCGTTGGTGTTGGGATTCCGGTCCACGCTCAAGAGAATGTTATCGCCGGGTCCGGTCCGGGGAACGATATCGATCAGCTCGGTGCCGAGGGTTCGCGCGAGCTGCCCAGTAAGCCAAAGCTCTTCATTGGTCATTCTGCCGGAGGCGATGATGGCGATTTCCCAACCGGAAAAGTGTTTTAATTGCGCGGCCGCGTGCGCAATGGCGGTGTTCCAATCACTCGGGATCAGCTTATCCCCGGAAAGGATCTCCGGCTGAAGAAGGCGCCGCTCGGACTGGAGATATTCGAAATTGAGCCGGCCGTAATCGCACATCCACGAGGAGTTGACGGCATCGTTTTCCCGCGGGGTTTGCCGATAGATTACGTCCTCGCGGGTTCCAATGACGGTGTTGCACCCGGTTGCGCAGCTTGTGCAGAAGCTCTTCGTTTCTTTGAGAAACCAGACCCGCATCTGGAACCGGAAATCGGACGAAGTGAGCGCGCCGACCGGGCAGATGTCGACGGTGTTCAACGAATAATTGTTCTCGAGCCGTTTCCCAGGATGCGCCGTCAACACGCTGTGGCTGCCGCGGTCGATAAACCCGAGGACGTCGTCTTGCACGATCTCCTGGCAAAACCGGATGCAGCGTGAGCAGAGAATGCAGCGTTCGTCATCGAGGGTGACGCGTGGGCCCAGCTCGATGTTCTTCGGCTTTTTCACTTTGTTCTCGAGGAACCGCGAATCTTCCCGCCCGTACTCGACGCTAAACTCCTGGAGCCGGCATTCACCGGCCTGGTCGCAGATCGGGCAATCCAGTGGATGATTGATGAGGAGGAACTCCATCACGCCTTTGCGGCAGTCCACCGCGAGGGGCGAATCCGTCCGGATCCCCATCCCCTCACTGACATCCTGAGCGCATGAGATCTGGGGGCGCGGCATCCAATTGATGATCGGTTTGCCGTCCGCGCCGAGCTCGGGCTTGCGGTCCGGGCCCATCTTGGGCATGCCCATCTCGATGAGGCACATCCGACAGTTCCCCGGTGCGCTCAGCTTCTTGTGATAACAATACCGCGGCACGTAGCTGCCCGCCTTCTCGCACGCTTCGATCACCCGCGTCCCCTTCGGGAACTCGTGCCAAACGCCATTGATCTGGACGTTCACCATTTGGGGCGCTGAGATTTGGTCGCTCATTAAATGAATCAGGAAAGCAGGAAAACAGGAAAGTTTAGGATCAAAACGCGGCCGAATTCGAGCGCTCCCGACAAAAGCGTTTTACGGTGAGGGGGACGGTGGCGAAGTTAAGAAGCAAACCGTCCTGCAAGCTCGTTGCCTTGAGGTAGCTGCGTCCGATGGCGAAATGGATGTCTTCGAGCGCCTTGATCGCCTTAAGCTCAACGACGATTTGATCCTCCACTAGAAAATCGAGCCGGTGTTCGCCGATCTGATGGTCTTTGTAGAACAAGGCAACCGGCTTTTGTCGAACAAACTGGATTCCGCTCAACGCGAATTCGACCGCGAGAGCCTCTTCATAAATGCCTTCAAGAAACCCGGGGCCAAGATCGCGGTGAACCCTGATGGCCGCCGCGATTATTCGGTCGGTGACGTCCGAATTTCGAAGTACCCTTCCTGCTTTCCTGCTTTCCTGATTCATTTAGATTCTTCCCGCCGTGCCGGCTGTCTCCCAGCCTGGATCGCGCGGCAATGAAGTTGCCGGGATGGTGGCTTCTTCGATCAGCTCGCCTGGGGTGTATTCGGGGGGCATGGGCGGCGGGACGGGTTTTTGGGCGCGGGCGGCGAATTCTTCCCGGAATTTATCGACGAAACTTTGAGTCGGCCAGGCGCAGGCTTCGCCAAAGGCGCAGATCGTTCGGCCGGCAATATTATCGGCGACGTTTTTCAACGTATCGGGATCCTGGACCACGCCGCCGCCGAGCAACATTCGGTCGGTGATCTTCTGCATCCAAAGCGAGCCTTCCCGGCAAGGTGTGCACTGGCCGCAGCTCTCGTGAGCATAAAATTCGTTGAGGTTGTTCAGGGTCCAGACCATGTCGCGTGAATCGTCCAGGACGATGACGCCGCCGGAGCCGGCCATGGACCCGGCAGCGGCCACCGAATCGAAGTCCATCGGGATTTCCCAGATCGAAGCGTCCTGCTCGGCCATCGAGCCGTCCGGTTGTTTCAGTTTCAATTTGAACCGCTCATCCGCGCGCAAGACCTTGGCTGAGCTGCCGCCCGGGATGATGGCTTTGACCTGGCGGCCGTAGCGCGGCCCGCCCGCCATGTCGTAAATCAGCTGGCCCATGGTGACGGCGCCCACTTCGATTTCGAAATAGCCTGGCCGCTGAACATCCCCGCTCACGCAGACTATCCGGGTCCCGGTATTGTTGGCCGTGCCCAGACTCGCATAGGCGCCGCCCCCCATCTCGATGATGTGCTTCACATGGCAGAGGGTCTCGACGTTATTGACGATCGTCGGGCACATGTAGAGGCCGAGCACGGCCGGGAAGTAGGGTGGCTTGATCCGCGGATAAGCGCGCTTTCCTTCGAGTGATTCGATGAGCCCCGTTTCCTCGCCGCAGATGTAAGCTCCGGCGCCGCGATGGATGTAGATCTCCACGTCGAACCCGGTGCCGAGCATGTCGCGGCCAACGAAATTACGCGCGCGCGCGTCCTCGATCGCGCGCTCCAGGATTTTCGCGCCTTCAGGAAATTCTCCTCTGATATAGATATAGGCGGTGCCGGCGTTCAGCGCGAAACAGGAGATCAGGATGCCCTCGAGCAGCTGATGCGGGTCCTGGTGAATGATGTAGCGATCCTTAAACGTCCCCGGCTCCGATTCGTCGGCGTTGCAAATCAGATAGACCGGCTTCTTCTCGTCCTGCTTGATGAAGCTCCACTTCACCCCGCACGGAAAACCGGCGCCGCCCCGCCCCCGAAGTCCTGAAGTCTTCACTTCGTTCACGATCTCAGTGCGCGACATCGTGATCGCCTTCTTCAACTGCTCGTAGCCGCCGTGGCGCAGGTAGCAATCGATGTCCGGCGTCCAATCCGGGCTTCCGAGGTTTTTGAAAATGAGACGGTGCTCGAGCGGATGGGGATTCTTCCAAGGAGCGGCGGTTTCCAAACCGCTGTCAGCTTTGCTGAGAAGTGCGGCCGCCGCGGTCGCATCGACGTTTTCAACCAGTTCATCCTGGACCATGCAAACCGGCGCGGTGCCGCAGCTGGCCAGGCACTCGACGAACTCAATGCTGTATTTCCCGTCCTCGCTCACCGAGACGGGGTTGTGCATGCCGTTGTCGTCGTGATCGCGCACGATTCCAGCGGCGGCGGATGCTTTGTTCATGACCTCATAACTGCCCGCCATGGCGCAGCTCAATGTCCGGCAAACGCGGATATGGGTTTTCCCGGCCGGCGATCGGCGATACATCGGATAAAACGTGACCAGCTCGAGAATGTTGATGGGCTGCAGCTCGAGCTTCTGCGCAATCCAGCTCACCCCTTCGTCGCTGATGTAGCCGAACTCCTCCTGCCAAAGATGGAGGAGCGGCATCGACGCGCTCCGCTTCCGGTCCAGCGGATAACGCCGGATCGCTTCGTCCATTCTCCGCTCGAGCTCTGCGGAAATACCTTGTTGCTGCTTCTTCGCCGGATCCACAGAGACGACGGGAGTTATTCCGACAAGGTGCTGACCTTTGACTGCACTTTGTCGTCTTTGAAAACTATGGTGATGGTATCCTTGCCCTGGTTGTAGACGTATACCGTCTTCTTCAAGAGGGCGAAGTCCTTGGTGTCCACGGTGGTCGGCAGGCCGAGGATGGATTCCACCTGCTTTTTCGCCATTCCCTCCGCGACTTCATCCACGTTTGCTTTCGTCAGGCGCTTGGAGGGGTTGCAGGAAGCCAACGCGAAGGAAAAAGCGACGAGCAAAATGACGAATGACCAATGCCGAATGACGAAGCCCGAAGAGCGGGGTTCCGCGCGGCTTCGACATCCGAGCTTCGGCATTAACTCGTCATTCGTCATTCGTTCCTGCGTCATTCTCTTCATCTGTCGCATTCGCCCATGACGAAGTCCAGACTCCCGAGAATCGCGACAACGTCGCTCAAGGAAGAGCCGGGCAGCAGTTCTGGCAGAATACTGAGGTTCACGAATGACGGGGACCGGATTTTCAAGCGGTGGGGAACTCCGCCGCCCTTGCTGTTGATGTAAAACCCAAGCTCGCCTTTCGGATTTTCTGCGCCGAAATAAATCTCGCCCGGCGGTGCGTCGAGCCCTTCGGTCACGACAATAAAATGATGGATCAACTCTTCCATCTTTGTCATGACCCGCGACTTCGGAGGCGGCATGTTCTTCCAGTCGGCTACGTTGATCGGGCCGGCGGGCAATTTGTCGATGACCTGGCGAAGGATCCGGACGCTTTGCCGCATTTCTTCCACCCGGACGAGGTAACGATCGTAGGAATCGCCCGCTGTGCCGACTACGACTTCGAAGTCGTATTTCTCGTAATCGAGATAGGGATGTTTGCGCCGGAGATCGTGCTCGACGCCGCTCCCTCGAAGGTTCGGGCCCGACAAGGCATAGGCGATCGCCCGGTCTCGCGGGATGACGCCGACGTCGCGTGTCCGATCGACGAAGATTCGGTTTCGCGTCAGGAGTTTGTCGACTTCGTCGAGCTGCGGGATGAATTCGTCGAGAAACTTTTGGAGCTGCGGAATAAAGGCCTCGGGAAGATCCCGAATCTGGCCGCCGACGCGTGTGTAGGAAGTAGTAAAGCGAGCGCCGGAGAGGAGCTCGAAGAGGTTATAAAGTTTCTCCCGTTCCGTGAAGGTGTAGAGGAACGCAGTCATGGCGCCGAGATCGAGCGCCATGGCTCCCAGCCCGAGGAGATGGGCGGAAATTCGCGCGGTCTCGCAGCAAATCACGCGGATCGCTTTGCCGCGGGGAGGCAACTCCCAGCCCATTAGTTTTTCAACGGCGAGGGCGTAAGCGACGTTGTTCGCGAGAGGGGCCAGATAATCGAGCCGGTCCGTGTAAGGCACGAACTGGTTGTATTGCATGTTCTCGGCGATCTTTTCATCACCGCGATGGAGATACCCCACGTCCGGAGTGGCTTTCGTAACGGTTTCGCCATCCATCTCCAGGACGAGGCGAAGGACGCCGTGGGTGGCGGGGTGCGACGGTCCCATGTTGAGGACCATCTTCTCGCCAATGTCGTCGAGATTTTCGCGAAGCTCGGCCGCGGCCGCGGCGACGCGAGTGCCGGGATCGGGAGATTCGATTTCGCGCGTGCTAAAAGCCATGCCTTCCTCGCGGTTATGCTCGCGAGAGGCGAGCGAGGCGCAAGCGTAAACTCGGACGCGAGACTGCGGGGAACGGTGAAGCGACCTGCCCCCGGCGGCGGATGGGGCGTCCGCCGCCCGAACCCGCGATGTCGCAGCCAAAACGCGACAGCGCGGTGACTAACCTACCTCAGCTGCGCCCACCGCGGCTTGGTGCCGGGGATGAGCCATTTGCTGGGACTCGGGTTCTTGAACGTGATCAACTCGACCCGGCCCTTACTGATATCAGTGGGCAGGACCGAATCTGCGCTCAGGCGCCAGTTCGTGGCTGCGTTGCGGGCGAGCTCATCCAAGGCTGGATGGCCGCTGCTGCGCAGGATGCTGGTGCTCGTGACGTGGCCACCTTTGTCCAACGTCAGAGACAACACGACTGACCCCTGCATACCTTGAAGATACACACCGAACGGGAGGTCCGGTTGTGTCTTTTCAAGCCATTTGGCATTGGCCGTTGCTAACGGCAATGCGACGAGCAACGCGATAATCGCAAGCGCTGCTTTGCGTGCGTGTTTCTGCATACGCAAAAGTATTTTTGTTTGATGACAAAAAGGCAAGCTTAATCGCGCGAGTTGCGCCGAGCCCGCGGGGAAACTACTACATTAACATGGCAAAGAAGATCGCGCTACTGTTTGCCGGCCAGGGAGCGCAGAGCGTCGGGATGGGACGCGAGCTGGCCGCCCATCATCCGGCCGCAGGAGATGTGTTTCAGGAAGCGGACGACATTTTGGGCCGCTCCCTGAGCGGGATCGCCTGGAACGGTCCGGGCGAGGAGTTGACCAAGACGTCGAATTGCCAGCCGGCCTTGTACGTCCATGGGCTCGCGTGCCTGGCCGGGTTGCGCGCCGTCGCCGGGGAATTCGAGATTGAAGCCGCGGCCGGGCTTTCGTTAGGCGAATGGACCGCGCATGGCGCTGCTCGAACCTTTGATTTTTCCACCGGCTTGAAACTCGTTGAATTGCGAGGCCGCCTCATGGATGCCGCCTGTGCTGCGACCGCTGGCGCGATGGCCGCGATGATCGGCGCCGATGAAAATACCGTGCGCGGCCTGGCTGCCGATACCGATGTGGACGTGGCCAACATCAATGCGCCTGGGCAGATCGTGATTTCTGGTGAAACCGCGAAGGTCGAGCTGGCCATCAGCCTTGCCAGGGAACACGGGATTCGCAGGGCAACCCTTCTCAACGTGGCCGGCGCTTATCATTCGCGTCTCATGGACAGCGCCTACCAACAGCTCGGCCAGCCGTTGCTCGATGCCGAGCTGCGCGTGCCTCGCTTTCCGGTAATGAGCAACGTGACCGGCGCACCCGTGGAAACCTTGCCGGAAATCCGGACGGCGTTGCAGGATCAGGTGACGAGCACGGTGCGATGGGCTGAGTGCATGGAAAGCCTCCTCGACCGCGGCTGCGATTTCTTTATCGAGCTGGGGCCGGGGGAAATCCTTGCCGGACTGCTGCGGCGTGTTCGGAAAGACGCGGAGGTAGTTAGCGTGAGCGATCCTGCCTCGCTGTTCGCCTGCGCTGAGAAACTGCGCGGAACCTAGGCTTGCCGCTCAATCGCGGCGTTTTAGGTTTGAGGCCATGAGTCTTCAAGAACGGATCGATTCGGACCTGAAAGATGCGATGCGCGCGAAGGATACCGCCCGGCTCGGTGTTCTAAGGATGCTGAAGTCGGCGATGAAGTACGGCGAGATCGAGAAATCCGCGGACGCCGGTTTGGATGACGCGACCGCCTTTCAGGTGATCCGCAAGCAGGTCAAGCAGCGGCAGGATTCAATCGAGAGTTTCGAGAAAGGCGGGCGTCCTGAGCTGGCTGCCCGGGAAACGGAAGAGCTGGAGATTCTGAATTCGTATTTACCGAAGGGATTGAGTCCGGAAGAACTGTCGGCGTTGGTCGGCGAAACGATTGCGGAGACTGGAGCAACGTCGAGGGCGCAAATGGGCGCGGTAATGAAAGCGCTGCAGGCGAAAGTGGCGGGCCGGGCGGACGGCAAAGCAATCAGCCAGGAAGTGCAGCGCCAGCTGCAATGACGGCATTGTTACCCGATGCTGAGCGCTATCATCGTTGCGGCGGGAAGCAGCCAGCGAATGGGCTTCGACAAGCTCTTCGCCCTGCTTGGCGAGAGGCCGGTGCTGGCGCACACCATCTCGGCCTTTGAAGCGGCCGATTGCGTCAGCGAAATCATCCTCGTAGGGCGCGGAGAGCGCCGGGACGAGCTCGACGAGTTCGTTCGCGAAAATCGTTTCCGGAAAGTGTTGCATGTCATTGCGGGCGGAGAACAACGGCAGGACTCGGTTCGGTGTGGGCTGGAGCGTCTCGCGGCGAGCGCTCGCTACGTTGCCGTTCACGACGGAGCCCGGCCGTTGATTACGCCGAAACAAGTCGAGCGTGTTTTTGCCGCCGCGCAGGAGCAGGGCGCCGCCGCCCTGGCTGAACCAGTGACGGACACAATCAAGCGCGCCAATGGCGATCGAATCGTGACTGAGAGCGTCTCTCGCGACGGACTGTTTGCGATGCAGACGCCGCAGATTTTCGAGCGCTCGCTCCTGACCGCCGCTTACGCCGGTGTAGAAGCAAAAAAATTGTCGGTAACTGATGAAGTCTCCGCAGTGGAGCTTCACGGCGCGAAAGTTGTCCTCGTGCCGAACGACGATTGGAACGTGAAGATCACCTATCCCCGCGATCTTCTGCTGGCCCAGTCGGCTCTTTCCCGCCGCAACGGTTAGACCGGGATGGCGGTGAATTGCGAGTTCGCTAACTGGACGATCGTCTCAACATCCGCATCCATAAATGAGCGGCCTTTCCGCAGATTCATGGCGGGCGTCAGTTCGCCGGCGCGATACAGTTGTCGATTCTTCCAGACCCACGCCTCCGAATTATAAGGGCCGACCCGGCGCGGGTCCGACCAGGTGTGAATCGAGACGAGCTGCGAGGTGACAGCCGCGGCGATGTGCATCGGCCCGCTATCGACACTGATTGTGAAAGCGGCTGCGCGGATCAGCCAGATTAATTGGAGCAACGTCGTTTGGTTGACCAGGTTCACGCAGTTTTCCGGAACGGCAAAACGGCGCGCTGACTTTCCCACGACCACAACCCGGACCGGGTCGAAGGCGTGGCAAAACTTTTCGATCACAGAATTGCGGAGTGATTTGCGCCGTCCGCGGGCGAACGGGTGGAGGACGATGAACGGCGGATAAGGGTCGAAGCGCGGCAGAGGGTCGCCGCTGGGTAGCGGAAACCGGATCTGATCGGGAACCGGAACGCCGAAAGCCTCGGCAAGTTTGAGGTATCGATCCACGGCGTGGGAGCGCCGCTCGACTTTTGCCACGTGCCGATAGAACAGGCGCGACCCTTCGCGGCCGTCGCTCATTCCCCAAAAATCCCGGGCCCGGCTGATCTTGCCGATCAGTGCGCTCCGGAGAAGTCCCTGGAAATCGAGGGCGGCGTCCGGCTGCAACGCCTTCGTTTTCTTGAGCCATGGCCAGAGAGTCCGCGGCGCATTCAGACCGGTAAATTCCCCTCGCGGGAAAATGTGAACATGATCAACGTCGGAATTGCCACGAAGAAGCGAAGTCCATTCGGGGTTAATGACCCAGGTGATCTCCGCCCGGGGGTAAGCCTGCCGGATCGCCGCGACCGCCGGGAGCGTGTGGACAATGTCCCCGAGCGAGCTCGGTTTGATGATCAGGATCGAACGGATTTCAGATTTCAGATTTCAGATTGAAGATTGGATCGAGCGCAATCTGCAATCTGAAATCTACAATCTGCAATTCCTCAGCGCCCCAGCTTCAGCCGCTCCGCGAGAAGCCGTGGCAGCCCGGCATCGATAATTTTCTGCTGCGCCATGGCGAGATCGTATTTCACGCGCCGTTGCTCCACGACGTTATTTTCCACGTGATAAATGCAGTAGGCGGCGCGCCAGTCGCCGTCTCGCGGCTGCCCGACGCTGCCGGTATTGATGAAATACTTTTTGGCTGGCTCGATCATCAACTGGTCGGCCTTGACCCGTTTCACGCCATCATCGCGGACGAACGCGCCCGCCACGTGGGTGTGTCCGAAGAAGCAAACGGTGGTGTGCTGGTAGGTAAAGCTGGCCGCCGCGTCCAGGGTATTAAAGACGTAACCCCATTGGTCGGGGGTATCGAGGGTGGCGTGGACGACGGTGAAATCACGAACCTGCCGGGAGAGGCGGAGGTCGCGGAGCCATTGTTTGTCTTCGGCGCTTAACTGTTCGCGGGTCCAGTTGATCGCCATCTCGGCGAGGGCGTTGAAGTCACGCGACGACTCTTCGAGCGAGGCCTGTTCATCATGATTCCCTTTAACAGCCGGGCATTCCAACTTCTGCACGATCTCGACGCATTCGTGGGGGTTCGCATTGTAGCCGACGACGTCGCCGAGACAGACGAAGTGGGTACAATCGCGCTCGCGGGCATCGGCCAGCACAGCTTCCGTTGCCTCAAGGTTCGCGTGCAGGTCGCTCAGGATCGCGAAGCGCATTCGGGGGGAATGTTAAAATAGTTACAAGCGTTACAAAGTTAAAAAGGGATCGATTTTCGGAACGCGACTTTCTTAAAGATTGGCAGCGTTACCAAACGTCACGGAGCGCGGTTCTGAGCCGGCATGGCCAGCTTGTTTTCGAGCTCCTTTAAATGCCGAAGCAATGCCGGCGTCCGCTCCGCCTCGCCCACGTCATAGAGAGCGCGCAACTGGCGATAGGCTTCCTGCTCGCGGCCCGGCGCGCGGGCAAGCTCGTAAGCGGCGAACCGCTTGAGGTAAGCGCGGGCGCCGGGGAGGGCGGCTCCCCTGGCGAAGCAATCAGCGGCGCGCTCGTGGTCTTCGTATTTATCGCGATACAGGCGTCCCAGCGCCTCATAAAGCTCGGGCCGCTCCGGGTTGTTCCTGATCCCGCGCTCCAGGAAATCTTTTCCAAGGTCGTAATACTCGCGGGCGGTCTTTACCCGGAGCGCGAGCTGGGGCTGGCGCGGATCGTTCATCGCCGCGGTACTCGCGTTCCAGGCCATGTGCCAGGCCGCCATCTCCCAGAATAAGACGGCGCGCGGCTGCAGGGTGGTGGTCTGGCGGAAAAGGAGAAGGACGCGCCCCCATTCGGTTCGTTCCCAGGCCACATGGGCCTCGATAAAAAGAGCGTCCGCGACGACGGAGCGAAACCCGCTCAACGCGGCGATAAACCCCAGCTGCCCGAGCTGTTCCCGCAGACCGAGGTTGAAATCGAGCGTGCGAAGGCCCAGAGCGCGATGCGTGTCTGTCAGATGGCGCTCGATCGGCCAGCGCACCGCGCCGAAAAGCAACAAGGCCACAATCGCTCCCGCGATCCGAGTCATAACTCCTTTCGAAAAAACAAGGCGAGTGAGACCACCAGGTAAAACACAATGTAGAACGCGCCCAGCCCGATCGTTTTCAGAAGGAGCGTCAGCGGGATCGCGGTCCCGGCGACCGCGTCATCAATCAGATTAAAGATCTGGAGGTCGGGAAAGAGGAGGGCAACGACAGCGAGGAAGGTCTTCGTCAGCCAGCCAGCGCTGTTCGTTTGGAGCCAATATTCGCGCGCAATCGACTGGAGGTGGCCGATGAAATAGACAAACGCCATCGTGATCGTGGTGAAGATTGTCGTTGAGGCGAACGTGGAGACGAGAAGCGTGACTGCGGCGAGGACGCAACCCTTAAGGTAGATTACAGCGATCGCAGAGAAGAGGTTCGAGTTGAAACCAGCCGTCCGGACGGCCCGAACCGCCTCGGCCTGGATTTCGGCTGGTGCGCCGCTCATCTGGCGCGCTGTTTCGCTGAGGACTGACTGCTCGCGCAAAAAGAGGACGACAAAAAAGAGCGCGCTCATCGCGATCAGGCTCACCGCAAGCAACGTCAGGACACCGCTCAGTTTGCCCGCCAGATACTCAAAACGAGAGACTGGTTTGGCGAGGATCGTGTAAATCGTGCGGTCCTCGGCGTCCTGGGGAAGAAGGCGTGCGGTAGCGAGCACCGCGAGGAGCGAAGTGAACAGGCTCATCGCCCCGAGCGCGACGTCTTTCAAAACCTGAAATTCCTGTTGAAAGGTCATCCGCGCCATGAAGACCGAGCTGCCGATGAGAAGCAGGGCGAAGAGAAGGAGGACGTAGAAAATCTTCAGCCGGGTCAGGCCGATGAACGTGTTGCCGGAAATAGCGGCGAAGCGCGCGCTGGAAAAAACGCGATGGGGCTGGCTATGCATCGCGTTTGTTCGGTGGATCGCTCTGTTTCGCACCGCTCGTCGTCTCGAGAAACAGCCGCTCGAGTGATGTCCGGGGCGCTCCCCGCTGCACCAACCGCGCGCCGGACCGCGCGGCGAGCGCCTCGATTTCGTCCACTAGGGAGCGAGGCGCATTTTCCAGCGTGAGCTGCGTCTGAGTCTCCACTTCGAGCAACTCGCTCAACGCACCTTCTCGAAGCAGGACGCCGTCGCAAAGGATCCCGACCCGGTCGCAAATCTCCTGCATCTGGCCAAGCAAATGGGAGGAAAGCAGGACCGTCTTCCCGGCGCGTTTCAACTCGAGGACCAGGTTCTGAATGTCGCGCGAGCCGGCCGGATCGACTCCTGCAGTGGGTTCGTCCAGGATCAGCAGGGCCGGTTCGTGGATCAAAGCCTGGGCCAGTCCAATCCGTTGCAGCATTCCCTTGGAATAACCACCGATCCTCCGCTGGCCTGCGCTCCCGAGGCCAACGAGATCCAGCATGCGCGCGACCCGCTCTTTCAACACCGCCCCGCGAAGGCCGCACAGTTTCCCATAAAAACGGAGCGTTTCCTCGCCGGTCAGGAATTTGTAAAAGTAAGGACTCTCCGGGAGGAACCCGACCGATTCGCGGCTCGCAACGCGTTCGCTTGCTTGGCCAAATATGCTGACCGTCCCGCCGTCCGGGGTGACGAGCCCGAGGATGATTTTCAAGGTCGTGCTTTTGCCGGAACCGTTCGGTCCGAGGAGCCCGTAAATTTCGCCGGGCGCGACTTGGAGATTGAGGTCGCGGACGGCGGTTACGCTGCGCCGCTGGAAGGGCACCGGAAAAAATTTAGTAACGCCGGCGAGGGCGACGGCCGCTTCAGTCATGCCGGATTTCAAACCCGCGGAAGGCCGGCGGATTCGCCAGCGTATCTTTGCTGTGCTTGCGAATGTGGCCGCGGAGCTGGCTCTGAAGAATGGCGTCGAGGAAGGCTCCGACCTCATCTTCCTCTCCGGCGGCCAAGAGCTCCACCCGGCCATCCGGAAGATTGCGGACCGAGCCGGTAACGTCGAAGCCCTTTGCTATGTGGCGGACCGAGTACCGAAAACCGACGCCCTGGACGTTGCCTTCATAAAAGACCTGAACGGATGTGGTCACTCATCCGAAGATTGACGCCGCCGGGGTTCGGCGGCAACCACGCAACGCGTGATTATTCGCCCGAAGGGGGCAGGGGAAGCTCCGTCGGCGGCAGATCTTCCGGCGGAGGAACGAGGCGCGGATCGCTTGAGTTCAGATTGAACTGTTCGCCGGCCGGCTCGGGCGCCGGAGTTGGAGTGGTGGCGCTGAGCGGATCCACTTTGGGCGGCGCGAAGGCAGCGATCAGCCCGGAGGTGGCCGGCTTGATCTCGTCGCTCGAGACGTATCCCTGTTCGCGGGAGGCGACCAGCTCCACTTTGCTGTAACCGAAGGACGGACGAATCAACCTAACGAGTGTCTCTTTCGAAAGTTTCTGGTCTGGCTCGCGCCCGGCCTGGGGCCCGCGCCGGAAGAACGCCGCGTCATCGACCGCAACCGCGAAAAGTTTGCCGTTGGTTTTCGACGTCGAAACCGGTTTCTCGGCGGTCTTCGGTGCACTGGAGCACGCCGTCAGGAAGGCGGCGAGGAGGACGGCTGCGGGGGTCAGATACACGAATTTCACTGCGCGGAATTAAGCACGTGGCGCGCCAGCCTACTTATAGGAGTAAACCAGGCAGAAGGTCGTCGCTTCCCCTTCGAGCAGACTGACCGCGACAAAATACTGACCGCTGTTTGTCGGCGAAAATCCGGCGGACGCCTTCTCGGCCTCGTTATAAACCTCGGTGGTCACCGGTTTCCCCGTCTCATCGTAAAGGTCCACCGCGATCTTCTTCGCTTTGGTGTTGGCGGCGGCCGCTGAAAACCAATACTGGTTCCCGGCGTAAAGATTGACGGCGATGACGGCGCGTTCGGCCGGCTTGATCTGGCCGGTCCAGTGGCCATCCCGCAGCTTGAATCCTTCGTTCGAAAAAGCGCCGGTCAGGTCCAGCACCTGTTTATGGGCTTCCACTTCCTCGTCGGTTTGCGCGCGAACGGCGAGGGAAGCGGAGACCAGGGCCAGGCCGAGGAGGATCGCAATTCTAATCTTCATTTCGCGTCCCCTTTCGTCTGAATTTCTTCCATCATTTTGGTCACGGCCTCGTTCAACTTTCGGACGTCGTCCTGGCTCGGCCCCTTGGTGGACTGAAACCCGACGAGCTTTTCCACGGCCGACAATTGCTCGTTCACACTCTTGACCAACGGCTCGTTCCGAAGATCGAGGCTGATGTCATTGACCTTGGTGTGAATGAAATTCACCACCGCCGGCTGCCGGAGGACCTTGGCGCTCTGCTCGTCGTAATTCTTCAAAACCGAAGCGCTCACCGCCTGGGTGCCGCGAATCCATCCGCCCAGGCTGACGAGGATCACCAAATCCTGATCGCGATGCGTTTGCATCGAGCTCTTCACTTCGTTTTGGGTCGCTTCCAATTCTTCATGGAGTGCGTCCCATTCGCTGTTCTCGGCGAATTCGTTGATGCTATTGCCCCGGCTGAGCACGTTCTCACTGACGCCCAGGGCTTTGGCCAGTTTGATAATATCCGTCCCGATATTTTTGACCTGCTGACTATCCTGCGCTTCAACGGCGATGAAACCGTCCGCGATCAGGCCGCCAAGATTCAGCGCGATCTGGGCGCGATTCCGGTAAGTCATCGGGATGGGCGTCCGATATTGGCTGGCCCAATCCGGTTTGCCCGGTTTCTCCAGGGCCGCGAAAAGCTCTCCCGGCGTCGGGATGGTGAGGGCGTCGGTCTTGATGGCCTTCGCCAATTGTTCCTGCGAGAGCGGGGCAGGCTCAGCCGCAAACGCCACCGGTCCGCATGCCAGCAATACCACCGCTCCAACTGCTGTCCGCAAATTCATCCGAGGCAGATTATCCGCGCCCAGGGAGATTTGCCAATTAGATTTGCCTGCCCTTGGAAAGGTGATGTAATTCGTCCCCGATATGTCGCCTACCAGCATCGCACGAGTCCACGCGCGCGAAATTCTCGATTCGCGCGGTAATCCTACGATCGAAGTCGAGGTGTTTCTCGATGGAGGCGCAACGGGACGGGCAGCGGTACCGAGCGGCGCCAGCACCGGAGAGCACGAGGCCTGGGAGCTCCGCGACGGCGACAAGGCCCGATATGGCGGCAAGGGGGTCACGCACGCAGTGTTGAGCGTAAAGGAAATGATCGGGCCTGCCATCGCCGGTTGGGACGCTCTGGAGCAGGCAAAGATCGACGAGAAACTGATCGCGCTCGACGGCACGTCGAATAAAAAACATCTCGGCGCGAACGCCATCCTCGGGGTGTCGCTCGCTACCGCGCATGCCGCGGCGGCCGCCTCCAAGGTTTCGCTTTTCCGTTATCTGGGCGGCAATTCCGCGCGCACCATGCCGGTTCCGATGATGAATATCCTGAACGGCGGCGCCCATTCCGATGCGCCGATCGATTTTCAGGAATTCATGATCATGCCCAAGGGCGCGCCCAGCTTTGGCGAAGCGCTTCGCTACGGCACGGAGGTTTTCCACGCCTTGAAGGGCGTGCTCCACGATCGCGGGCTTTCAACTGCGATCGGGGATGAAGGCGGATTCGCACCGAAACTCAAGTCAGCCGAGGACGCGCTTGATTGCATCGGACTGGCCGTGGAGAAAGCCGGCTACAAATTTGGCGAACAAATCTTCGTCGCCCTTGACCCTGCTTCCTCGGAATTTTTCGACCGCGAGCAGAACGCTTACGTTTTCAAGAAATCGGACGGCTCGAAGCGGACGGCGGACGAGCTGGTCGATTATTATGAGACCCTCTGCCGGCGGTTCCCGATCATTTCGATCGAGGATGGCTGCGCTGAGAATGACTGGGATGGGTGGAAGAAGCTGACCGCGCGGCTCGGCCAAACGGTCCAGCTCGTCGGTGACGATCTGTTTGTGACCAACGTCGAATTCCTCCGCAAAGGCATTTTGGAAAGCGTGGCCAACTCGATCCTGATCAAGGTGAACCAGATTGGCACTCTCACCGAGACCCTGGCCGCGATCGATCTGGCCACGAAAAATAATTACACGGCGGTGATCAGTCACCGCTCGGGTGAGACGGAGGACACGACGATTGCCGACATCGCAGTCGCGACGAATGCCGGCCAGATCAAGACGGGCTCGCTCTGCCGGAGCGATCGGACCGCAAAGTACAACCAGCTCCTGCGGATAGCGGAGGAACTTGGTGACAACGCGGTTTACGGCGGTAAAATGCGCTAGTGGAATACTCGGACTACGGCGATTTTCGCGCGAGACGTGAAGCCACAGTCTGGCAGCGTCTCAATCGCATTCTTCGCGCCCTGCTTGTCGTCGCGGTTGTGCTGGTCATCGTTAGCCTCTTCGTTCCGCCCTACAAAAAACTAGCGCAAAGCCGAAGTGAGCTTGAGAACCTGCAGGCCCAGGTGAACGATCAGAAGATGTTGCTCGCTCGGCAAACGCGCGAAGTAAACCTGCTCAAGACCGACCCGACATATCTCGAGACGATTGCGCGCGACCGCCTCGATTTGATGAAGGAAGGCGAAACAATCTTCCGCCTCGAGCAGCCGCCCGCGGTGAAGAAGTAAATGTAGAAAATGTAGAGGCGCTTGTCCCAAGCGCCTGAAAATCGCAATAGGCGCCTGGCACAAGCGCGCCGGGGCAGGACAAAAGGCGCTTGGCACAAGCGCCTCTACATTTACCTTCTGGCATGCCTAACGAAGTTCCGGTGATCGAGCCAGAAGCACTCCAGGCGCGTGTGCGCGAATTGCGGAGGTTTCTTTGACGTCCCGAGACTGGAAGATGAGCTAAGCGCGCTCGAGGAGCGCATGGCGGCCGGCGATTTCTGGTCGAACCGGGAGCGGGCCCAGGCCGATGTCGAGGAAGTGTCGCGTCTCCGGTCGTTGCTCAATCCACTAAGAGAGCTGGAGCGGGCTGCGGCTGATTTCGAGGCACTCCGCCAGCTGGCCGCGGAGGAACCCGATCCTGCGCAACGTGGAGAAGCGGAAAAAGAGGTCGCTGCTGAGCAGGCCCGTCTCCTTCGGCAGCTCGAGGAATTTGAGCTTCGGCAGTTCCTTTCCGGCGAGAACGACCGGTCGAATGCGTTTGTCACAATCCATTCCGGGGCGGGTGGAACCGAATCGTGCGACTGGGCGGACATGCTCCTGCGAATGTATCAGCGCTGGATCGAACGGAGCGGGTTCAATTCGCAAACCATCGATGTCCAGGTGGGCGAAGAAGTCGGGATCAAGTCGGCGACGTTTCTTGTCCAGGGTGAATACGCCTACGGCTACTTGAACCCGGAGCGCGGCGTCCATCGGCTCGTGCGGATTTCGCCGTTCGACTCGAATAAGCGGCGGCACACGTCGTTTGCGAGCGTGGACGTTGTCCCCGAAATCGCGGACTCAGCCCCAATCGAGGTCAATCCCGCCGATCTTGAAATCGACACTTACCGGGCCGGAGGGAAAGGCGGGCAGAACGTGAACAAGGTCGAAACCGCGGTGCGGATCGTCCACAAACCGACCGGGATCGTGGTCGCCTGCCAGGCCGAACGGAGCCAGGGGCGGAACCGCGAACTCGCCCTCAAAATGTTAAAAGCGAAACTTTACGAAATCGAGCAGGACAAGAAGCGGGCCGAGATCGACCGGCAATACGGAGAAAAAGGGGACGTCGCGTGGGGAAGCCAGATTCGGTCGTACGTGTTTCAGCCATATCAAATGGTGAAGGATCACCGGACCGGTGCCGAGACGAGCGACGTCCAGGCGGTGATGGACGGGGACATCGATTTATTTATCCAGGCGAAGTTGCGCGGGCAGAAAGCGAAAAAAGGCGAGGGGAAGGACAACGACGTTTAGCAGGACGGTAACGAAAAGCCGTCATCCCTCGACTTCGCTGCGCAGACCGGCGGCGGTTATAGCTCGGAAACGAGGCGCAAGCGCGACTTCGGATCGAACTGCCCTTTGTTGAATTTCCGGCAGCACTCCAGGCAAGCGACGGTGCGCTTGATTCGGCGAACCCGCGGAAACTCTTTTCCGCACCGCTCGCAACGGTAAAGAAAACGGCGCGTTCGCTGCCGGACGGGAAAGGGAAGGGTGTGGCAACGCGCCTCGTCCCCGATCCCGAGATCGCGACAAGCCTTGCGCCACTGCGGTCCATGCGGCGGGACGCGCCGTGTCTTCGAGCGCCATTGGGCAAGCAAATGGGCGAGCTCGTGGCGCAAAGTGCGCTCAATTTCTACAGCATCATGTTCCCGTAAACGCGGGTTGAGCGAGACCAGGTTGCGGCGCGCGTCAGCCCGCCCGGCTGCGCTGAATAACCGCGCATTCCATTCGACCCGGACAGCGCCCGCGAGCTCGCCCGCGCCGAGCGCGCTCAACAGCGCCCGCGCGGTTGCTTCCAAAACTGAGTCGCGCCCGAGGATGACCGGCCCGGCCAACGGCGGAAAAACAAGATCCAGCTGCTGCTCGTTGGACTGCGCCTTCAGCTTCAGCGAGCCGCGGTTTATGACCGCCGTCTTTTCTATCGGCGATTTCAAATCACCGCTCCTTCAAGCTGCTGATTGCTCCGCGCTGCCGCCGATGAAATCCTTTGGTTCACTGCGGCGATGATTCTTCCGGCCTCGTCGATCTCCTCCTCCGTCGTCTCCTGGCCTAACGAGAACCGGACCGCGGCGCCGGCTCTCGCCGCGTTTAATCCCATCGCGAGCAGGACATGCGATGCGACGACGGACCCGACCATGCAGGCCGACCCGCTCGATGCACAAATGCCCTCCAGGTCGAGTGCCATCAGCATGGTCTCCGAGCTGGTTCCATCGAAAGAGACGTTGAGTGTGTTTGGAAGTCGCTGGGGCGCGTCGCCATTCTGGACCGCGTTCGGACAACGCTCCGCGATCCCCGTCCACAAGCGATCCCGGAGCATCCTCTGGCGGTCCTGCTTCGAACCTCGATCGCGCAAACTCCACTCCGCGGCCGCGGCCATTCCTACGATCGCTGCCACGTTTTCGGTCCCCGGCCGGCGCTGGTTCTCGTGCGCCCCGCCGAACTGCATCGGCTCAATCGCGTGCCCAGCCTGAAGATAAAGAAAGCCCGCGCCTTTCGGCCCGTGAAACTTGTGTGCGGCAAAGCTGGCCGCAGTGAGTCCCGGCGGGGTGAGGTCCGTCTCGGTTTTGCCGAAGGATTGCACCATGTCGCTGTGCAGGAGGACGCCTTGTTCAGCGCAAATCCCGGCGATCCCACCGATGGGCTGGAGAACACCGGTCTCATTGTTCGCGGCCATGATCGAAACAAGGATCGTTTCGGGCCGAATCGTGTCCGCGAGTTCATCAAGATCGATCCGGCCCAGTGGATCCACGGGTAAAAATGAAACGTCGAAGCCCTCGTGCTGAGCGAGATGCTCAAACGCGTTGAGCACGGCATGGTGCTCGGTCGCCGCGGTGATCAAATGCCGCCCGCGCGCCGCGTGCGCGCGCGCCAGCCCGAGCACGGCCAGATTGTTCGATTCCGTGCCGCCACCGGTGAAAATCAGCTCATGGGGTTTTACGCGGAGCAAAGAGGCGAGGCGATCGCGCGCATCGTCGATCCCCGCGCGAGCTTCGCGCCCCGCCGCGTGGACGCTCGACGGATTTCCATAGAATCGATCGAGGAACGGTCCCATTTCCTCCCGCGCCGCCGGGCAAAGCGGAGTGGTCGCATTGTAATCCAGGTAAATCATTTCGTCCGCTGAGGAACTGTAGCCGCGTGATTCCGTAGATCATTAGAAAAGAATTGCCGATCCAGGTCCGCGCTGCCCATTATTGACCACCCCCAGACATGATTAGATCCCCCGATCTCCCTCTCCGCGAAGGATCCGTTTCGTCCGCAACCTTTCGAATTCCGTGTCCGGAATTCATTCCACCCAACCCTGAACTCCTATGCCCACGAAGAATACCAACACCCCACAACGCCGCATGTGTGGCGCAATGGAAGCGCATTTGCGCCTCTGTGAAATCGACCCCGAATTCCGCGTCCGCCGCGGCAAGATCCACGCGGAGACCGAAATCATGGTTCGGCGAGGCGTCGCGATGCGCCGCGTCGAAAAAAAAGTCCTGACTATCCCGGTGGTCGTGCATGTCGTCTACAACACCGAGGAGGAAAATATCTCGGTCGCGCAGATCAAAAGCCAGATCGTCGCCTTAAACCGCGATTTCAGCGCGGCGAATCCCGACAAGATCAAGACTCCATCGGTCTGGCAGGGGCTCATCACCAACGCCCGGATTCAATTTGTCCTGGCGAAAAAAGATCCAAAGGGCAAACCCACCAATGGCATCACTCGCACGAAAACGAAGGAAACCTCTTTCGGGACAAACGACGCGGTGAAACGCAAAGCGACCGGCGGCGCGACCGCGTGGCCGACCGGAAAATATCTTAACCTCTGGGTTTGCACGTTAGCCGACGGCCTTCTCGGCTATGCTCAATTTCCCGGCGGGGCGGCGGCCACGGATGGCGTGGTGGTTTTGAATACGGCCTTCGGTACTACCGGCACCGCTTCGGCGCCGTTTAATCTTGGCCGGACCGCGGTCCATGAAGTCGGGCACTGGCTGAACCTGAACCACATCTGGGGCGACAGAAGCGATTGCAGCGGCACTGACCATGTCAGCGACACGCCGGGCGCGCAGTTGCCGAATTACGACGAGCCGGTCTTCCCGCATGTGAGTTGCAAGAACGGTCCGAACGGCGACATGTTCGTCAATTACATGGACTACGTGAACGACGCCGCGATGGTCATGTTCACGGCCGGCCAGGTTGCGCGCATGCAAGCGACGCTCGCCGGGCCCCGCAGCTCCCTCGGCACCTGACGACATGGCGAACGATCCGGCAAAACAGCTGATCAACCGCTGGATCCATTCCCACGAGGAGGACACGCCGGGCGAATTGGTGTTTCGCCCGGCGGGCTTTAATTTTCCACGATCTCGAGGGCGGACGGGATTCGAGCTGCGTCCCGACCGGTCAATGGTTGAGATCCAGCCTGGCGCCGCTGACGCCGGAGAGGAATCGCGGGGGAAATGGGAGCTCCAGGGAAAGGACCGTCTGGCCTTTTTTAAGCCGGGAAAGAAGGAGCCGTCGCGAATCTTGCGAATCGTCTCTGCCGACTCTGACCGGCTGGTGGCGGCTGAGGGTTAGTGAGCGTCCTGGTTGCCCTGAACCCTAGTGCAGTTGGGAACGTGCCCTGCCGGGGAAGGCTTGTTGCCCCAACGTTGCCTGCGAAACACGCCGTTCGAAGCGCAGCTTCGGGGATAAGTGCGTTCCCAAGCTGGAGCTTGGGAACGAGGAGGACGGCTGTTTTCTACGCGGTAAAATCCCGCGCGCCGGCGCTGCGTTTGTGCACGATCTGGAGCTGCTTTTCCTCGTAATAGACCAGCGAGTCCGGCGGCACGCTTTCAATCAGGAAAACGTTGCCGCCAATCGTGCTTCGTGCGCCGATTACCGTCCCCCCTCCGAGGACCGTCGAATTGGGATAAATCGTGACGTCGTCTTCCAACGTCGGATGGCGTTTGCCGCCCTTTTTGATTTTGCCGTGCTCGTCTTTCTGGAAGCTCCGCGCCCCCAGAGTCACGGCGTGATACAACTTTACTCGAGAACCGATCTCGCAGGTTTCCCCGACGACAACGCCGGTGCCGTGATCGATGAAAAAATGCGGGCCGATCTTTGCGCCGGGATGAATGTCGATGCCGGTGCGGGTGTGCGCCCATTCCGTCATGAGCCGCGGAATGAGCGGGACCTTCTTTTCGTAAAGGAGATGGGCCATGCGTTGGATGGCGATCGCTTCGATGGCGGGATAAGCGACGATGACTTCTTCGTGACTGGTCGCGGCGGGATCGCCTTCGTAAGCGGCGTCCACATCGGTCCAAAGCACCTGGCGTAAACGGGCCAGCTCGGACATGAACCAGGTGAGCACTTCCTCGGCCTTTGCTTCCGCCTCGTTGCGATCGAGCTCGTTGAAGCACTTCGCGATCTCCGGCTTCATCCGGGCATGCAGACTTTTGATCCGGCTCCGGGTCACATCGGGCAGATCGCTCGAATCGACCAATGGCTCCCCGTGGAATCCCGGGAACATGAGGCTCATCAGGTCCACACACGCGACCTCAATCGCAGGCCGCGACGGGAGCATGGCAGCGGCGTCCAGATAATTTATGCCGCCGCCTTCTGTATAAGTTTGCAGCAAGTCGCCGGCGGGGTCGGTCATTGGCGATTCCATTGGGGCGGAAAGTATGCGCGTGGTCGGCACGCAAGGGAAACGGAAAGTCGCGCGTTGCCGGATGTCCCCTTCGGAATTGCGGTGACGCCTTCGAAGCGAAGCTTCGGCCGGTGGGCGAGCCGTTCGTGCACCTTGTGCGCACGACGCGGTCTGCGGTTGCTGCCTGAGCCCGAAACCGGCGCGCGACATTCTGGAGAGACGCCCTAGATTGGTCGTTCACGCATGAGCTCTTTCGAAATCACCGGCGTGCCCGTGGACGAGTTGAACGTCTTCCTGGCCGGCGCGCACCCTGATCCGTTCCGGATTCTCGGTCCGCATCGCGTTGGCGACGATCTGGTTGTTCGCTTCTTTCGGCCGGACGCGAAGGAGGCGGCAATTGTTGTGGGCGACCAGCGCTTTCCGGCGAATCGCTTGCGGCCGGAGGGTTTTTTCCAGGCGACTCTGCCCGCAATGCGGCGCGACACCGCGTACCGCATTCGCCTGACTGGCTGGGACGACTCCACCGCGGAAGTCGAAGATCCCTACTCCTTCGGCCTGATCATGGGCGAAGTGGATTTGCATTTGTTTTCCGAAGGAAATCACCTCGAGCTCTACGAACAGTTCGGTGCGCATCTGCGCACAATCGGCGGGATCCGCGGTGTTTACTTCGCGGTCTGGGCCCCGAACGGGCAACGGGTCAGCGTCGTCGGCGACTTCAACGGCTGGGACGGCCGGGTCAACCCGATGCGACGCCTCCTCGGCAGCGGGGTCTGGGAATTGTTCCTGCCCGGAGTGGGCGAGAGCGCGCACTACAAATTCGAGATCCGAACCCCGCGCGGCGCACTGCTTTTGAAAGCCGACCCGTTCGGGTTCTTCAGCCAGCACGGCAAAGAAACCTCGAACCTGGTTTACAACCTCGATCGTTATCAGTGGAGCGACGACGATTGGATGGCCGCGCGGGCCGCGCGTGACCTGCAGAAGAGCCCGATCAGCATTTATGAAGTGCACCTCGGGTCGTGGCGCCGCAAGGCCGAAGAGAGCAACCGCGCCCTGAGTTATCTCGAGCTGGCCGAGACGCTCATCCCGTATGTCGTCGACATGGGCTACACCCATATCGAGGTGCTCCCGATCGCGGAGCATCCGTTTGAAGGCTCCTGGGGTTATCAGGTCACCAATTACTACGCGCCAACCAGCCGGTTCGGGAACCCGGACGAGTTCCGCCATTTCGTAGATAAATGTCACCAGGCCGGGATCGGCGTCATCATGGACTGGGTGCCGGCGCATTTTCCGAAAGACCCCCACGCGCTCGCCGAGTTCGACGGCACCGATCTGTACGAGCACGCCGATCCGCGCCAGGGCGAGCACCAGGATTGGGGTACCCTCATCTTCAACTTCGGCCGGAACGAAGTCCGCAATTTCCTGATCGCGAACGCGCTCTTCTGGCTGGATAAATATCACATCGACGGGCTGCGGGTGGATGCGGTGGCGTCGATGCTTTATCTCGATTACTCGCGCAAGGCCGGGGAATGGATTCCGAACGCCTTCGGCGGGCGGGAAAACCTCGAGGCCGTTCACTTTCTCAAGCGTTTCAACGAAGTTTGCTACGAGCGCTTTCCCGGGATCATGACGATTGCCGAGGAATCCACTGCGTGGCCCGGCGTATCACGCCCCGTGTATCTGGGGGGCCTCGGCTTCGGCTTCAAATGGAACATGGGTTGGATGCACGACTTTCTCCATTACATGGCGCTCGACCCGATCTTTCGGCGATTCCACCACTCGAGCATCACGTTTTCGCTGATGTACGCTTTCAGTGAGCATTTCATGCTCGTCCTCAGCCACGATGAAGTGGTCCACGGCAAGCGGTCGATCCTCAACAAAATGCCGGGCGACGAATGGCAGCAGTTCGCGAATCTCCGGATGTTTCTGGCCTGGATGTACGCGCATCCCGGCAAAAAACTGCTCTTCATGGGCAGCGAATTCGGCCAGCGCCGGGAATGGAACCATGACGGCCAGCTTGACTGGGACCTGACGGATCTGCCGCTCCACGATGGACTTCGGCGGCTGGTCCAGCATCTCAACCATGTCTATAAAACGGAACCGGCACTGTGGGAGTGCGACGATACCCACGAAGGGTTCGAGTGGATCGACTTCCACGATTCCGAGAACAGCGTCGTCGCGTTTATGCGGCGTTCCCGGGATGACGGCGTGATCGTGTTTGTGATCAACGCGACCCCGATGGTCCGGCACGGCTATCGCCTCGGTGTTCCGGGTGCGGGCTTTTATCGAGAAATCATCAACACCGATGGCGAGACCTATGGAGGAAGCAACGTCGGGAACATGGGCGGATTCGAGGCCGAGGCATTCGAGTGGCAGGGCCGGACCCACTCGCTCATGATCAGCCTGCCGCCATTGGCGGCGGTGGCTTTCAAGCAGGAAGGGTAGGGTCGTCGCGCTGCGACGACCGTCTCGAGAGGCTTAAAGCTTAATCCAAAACGGTCCACGGACGCCGCAGCGCGGCGTCCCTACCAGATCGGTAGACCGCCTTCATTATTCTTGACCGCGCTGGCGAGCGTTCGCATGCTCTCGAACGCAAATCTCATGAAAAAGAAATTTCTCGCTGGTTTCACCCTTATCGAAATGCTCGTGGTCATTTCGATCATTGTCGTCCTCGCCGCTTTCGCCGGCCCCGCGCTTTTCAGCGCGCTGACGAAAGGGCAAATGACGGCGAGCGTGAACAATTCACGCCAGCTCTACCTGGCCGGCCAGCAGATGGCGCTCGACGGGTCGACGAATTCGGACCCGAGCCGCACATGGCCGGGCGACGACGCCACGATCACTTCGTTGAGCATTTATTGCTCGCGCCTGGTGAGCGGCGATTACCTGAAGGCGGGAGATCTCCAAAAGATCCTGAGCGCGCCGGGCGCCACGTGCACCGCGACGGGCACGACGGCCGGTTCGCCGCCGGTGACAACGGTAACCCTGGGCGGGACCAGCTCGCTCAAAGTTTATCCTGTGAAGGAATCAGATTCGACCAACACCATCTTCGCCGCGACCTCGAATTACACCTACAACAGCGCGCTGACCGCGACCGGCGTGCCTTACGGGGACAAGGGATTCGTCGTGCAGCGCAAAGGTGGCGACGCGGCCGTTCTGAAAAAGAATAACGCAACTGTGACAGCGGGTCAGGAGACGACTTTTCAAAGTGTCGTCGGCAAGAAGCCCGGTGAGGCGGATGGGACCGTGACGACGGGGGATCCGACCGGGACGCTGAAACACCCGTAGCAGTAACCGGGCGGTCTCCCAAAGGTGCCAAACGCGTTGGCGCGGCGCGGTGTAGCGACGCCGCTCCGTCGGCATAACACGCTCAGCCTACGCCAAGCGTGGAAGACGGCGACTGAGCGCCGTTGCTACAGCGATCGGACGCCAATTGGAATGGCTACGGCGATGACTTCTGTTTGGTAACCTCCGATTCGAACTCCCCGTCCGCTACCCGAGTGCGGACACGCGACTTCGGCTTCACCATTTTGATTGTCCGGATCACTTTCCCGGCTGCATCGGTCGTGATGCTGTAGCCGCGTCTCAAAGTGGCCTCCGGACCGAGCACTCGCAAAATTCCCTCAACCCGTTCGAAGCGCTGCCGGGCTGTCGCCAGCAACCGTGGCGGCTGGGCCGTGATCCGCCGTTCCAGCTCGAGCGCTTTCGCCCGGCAGAGGGCGACCTCGCGCTTCGGATCGGACGACCTGACGGTCTGCGCCCGCTCCAAAAGGGCCGCGCGCGAGTCGGCGACAAACTGCTTCGCGCGTCGCCGCAAAGCCTCCGCCGCCAGGTCGAGCTGCTGTTGCGCATCGCGCATCCGCTGGACCAATTCGCGGCCAAGGGTGCGCTCGGACAGGAAGCGCAGCCGGGTAAGATTCTGTTGCAGAAAACTCCGGAGATACTTCTGGATGCAATTCCGGAGCTCATTCACCCGGCGCAACAACTCCGTCGAATCCGGCACGATGAGCTCTGCCGCCGCACTTGGAGTCGGGGCGCGCAAATCGGCGACGAAATCCGCGATCGTAAAATCGATCTCATGGCCAACTGCGCTGACGACTGGGATTGGCGAATGAAAAATAGCGCGCGCCACACTCTGCTCGTTGAATTCCCACAAATCTTCAATGCTCCCGCCGCCTCGAGCGACCACGATCAGGTCGAGCGGTTCCCATGCTTTGTTCGGGTTCGCCAGCTCCCGAATCGCGGTCGCGATTTCGATCGCGGCGCCCATTCCTTGGACCCGCACGGGGCTGATCAGGACTTCGACATTTGGCGCCCGTCGTTGCAGGACGTTGAGCATGTCGCGAATCGCCGCGCCGCTCGGTGAGGTGACAATGCCAATGCGCCTCGGAAATTTTGGCAGGGCGCGTTTCCGGGCCTGGTCGAAGAGGCCCTCCGCTTCGAGCTTGCGCTTCAGTGCTTCGAACTTGGCCTGGAGCAAACCGGCGCCGCGCGTCTGCAGGACTTGGACATTAACCTGGTACTGCCCGCGCGCCTCGAACACGGTGACGTTGCCGTAAATCTGGACCTGCATGCCGTCGGAAATCGGCGGGGCGGTGGGCGGCAGCGAATTGCGAAAGACCACGCACGAAATGGCCGCGCGCTGATCTTTCAGCGTGAAGTAGCGATGGCCGGACGGTTGAAGGCGGAAATTGGAGATTTCGCCCTGCACCCAGACAGCGGCGAACTTCGTTTCAAGGCTGCCCCGGATTTGGCGGGTGAGCTCCCCGACGGTGAAGACTTTGGAAGTTTGCTGGAAGAAGTCCATTGTAGAGGCGCTTGTGCCAAGCGCCTGCCGAATCTATCAGGCGCTT
>DATLNB010000065.1:0-29835 GCA_035536995.1 Chthoniobacterales bacterium
GAAAACCCGGCCATCGGCACGAGTGAAGCAACCCGCGATCGGCAGGCGGTTTTCGCCAATATCGAAGTGAAGAGCCCGTGGCCGCCGCTGGTGAAGTTCCTCTACGATTTGCAGCAACCGGAGTCCTTCATTGTTTTCGAAAGCGTTACCCTGAACATCGATCCGGCGGACCCGACGCAAATGCGGGGGAAACTGAAGATCGCGCGGTGGTTCGCGCCGGCCGGCAAATAGCGATATTCGAACGGGCAAAGCTCGCCTATTGTCGGTAAGACCAAGCACGCAATGAAAACGAAGCACCTGGCCCAGGCCCTTCTCGCGGTGGTCCCGTTGTCTCTTCTCCTGGCCGACGATGTCCCGAAGACGTTCGGCTTCGACCGTTACCAGGCAATGATGGACCGATCGCCGTTTGCTGTGGCGACGGCAGTCGCGGCGCCGGTGGCGACGCCGAACTTCGCCAAAGACCTTTATGTCGCCAACGCCGCGCGCTCAAAGGATGGCGACCTCGTAACGATCGCTTCCAGCGCGGACAAAAACTTCAAGAAATACCTGAGCACGAATGCCCCGGAAGACGGCTACAGCATTACCAACATTGAGTGGTCAGATAAAGTGGGGGCGACCAAGGTGACCATCTCCAAGGACGGCCAGACGGCGACCCTGACGTTTAACGAAGCGCTTCTCCGGCAAACGGTGGCGAACCAGCCGCAGCCTTTGCAGACACCGGGGCTCCAGCAGCAGCCCCAGCCGATCGTCCCGCCGCCCAACACGGTCGTGCAGCCGAACGTGACCAAGCCAATGCCGGTGCCATCGTTACCAACGCCGCCCGCGCGAGTGCGCGGCGTGATCCCAAAGAACCCCACTACTGCTCAGCCAATAACGCCGATTCCAGCGCCGGCCACGCCAGAGCCGGAGTTGTAAACCCAACTCAGCCCGGCAGGTCCGCGACTACTTGCCCCAGTCGTCGTCCGCCGTGTCTGCTTTCCGGTCCGGGCCTGCGGAATAGAGATCGTAGGCGTTCGGATTTTTCCGGCCCGGGGAGAGGTAAATGTAATTGTTCCCCCAGGGATCTTTCGGGATTTCCTTGAAGAGCTGATACCAGCGCGTGGGCTTGGGCTCGGTGCTCGGCGCGGTCACCAGCGCCCCCAGACCTTGTTCGGTAGTTGGGAGGAAGCCATTCACGCTCTCGTAGAGCTTGAGCTGCGTCCCGATGGCCTGAACATCCGAGCGCACTGCGACACCCTTGGTAAAGCCGACCTGGTCTCCAAGTTTGTTGATGGCTACCCCCAGCAGAATCACGATGATGCTGATAACCAGCATGATCTCGAGGAGGGTGAAGGCGTTCTCTTTCTTTTTCATCATCACTTAGCGGTCGGTCTGTATCTGGTAATCTGTTTTATCCCACAGATACTTCAACTGAATCTGTGTCGCCCGGATGGCGGAGGCATTCGTACCCGGGCCGCCGATAATCAGCAGATCGTTCGTCCCGACCTTGAGCTGACTTGCCGGGACCAGCTTTTGGGCCCGCAACCAACCAGTATAAAGGAAACGCATTCCGCGGACGAGTGACGCCGTTTCGCCGCGGTACGCGGGATCGGCCAGGTCCGGCAGGGTAACCGAAACGGGGCCGAGGCTCTCGCCGTTAAGGTAAACTTCCGGCGGGGACGCGATGTTCGGGCTGGCCACCTCGAACGTGATCAGCGCGACGAGCGGCTGCGCTTCGAGGCCGAATTGAAATGCAGCGCCCTGCGAGACGCTCGCGCCGATTCGAATGGTTTCCTCGGCCAAAGAGGCGGTGACGGTCCCGAACCGCTCCGTGTCCTGCGAGGCGTTCCGGAGCGGAGCCGCCGCAGAGAAGGGCTCCGGGATTAGATCGCGATGTTCGGCGGCCATCGGATGGAGCACCTCGGCTTCCGCCATCCAATCAAGGTACGCGCCGCGCACTGTGTTCCCGTCGCCCGGCACTTCAATGTCAATTGTCGACACGCCGACCATCGGGACCATCACGCTTTCCGACGTGGCCAGGCTGACCCCGGCTCCGAGCGGGCCGGATTGCATGACTACCGTTGCCGATTCGTCCCACGCGATCAGTTGCGGTTTGCGATCGGGATGATCGTCAAAGAAGAGCCGGAAAAAGAGAACCTGCGCTTCCGGACTCGGCTGGGTCACGCGGATCCGGAACACGGTCTTTTCCGGTTCTCCGGGCTTTTTTTCCGCTGGGACAATGGAGATGGCCTCAACCCAATCCGGTGTGATCTGCGGCTTGGACGCGGCGGCGGGGGTTTGGCGTAAATCGAGCCAGGCACTGTCCACTTTCCGCGGCGTGGTCTTTTCCGCGCGGATGGAGAGGCTGTGGTTGAAGAATTCCTGCGCGCGTGCGGAGGTGGCCGCGACCAAAACGAGGAAAAGCGCCGCTCGAAAGAGCATCTGAGGGCGGAGATTACCTTAGTGGGGGCGAATCTGCAAGCTATGCGTCATCTCGAACACAGCCGAAAGGATGCTGTAAACGACGAAGCCGACGACGATGGCGATAAGGACGATGATGACGGGAGGAATCAGGGCCGAGATCGTCTTCACAGTACGGTCGAGCTCTCGCTCATAGACGTCGGCGATTGTTTGCATGGTGGAAGCGAAATGGCCGGTTTGTTCGCCGACCGCCATCATGTCGGTAAGCAAGTCGGGAAACAAATTCTGGGTGGTCAAGGCGGTTGAGAGAGTGGCGCCATCGATCACGGCCCGTCGAACTTCCGTCATCTTTACTTCGAGGTATCGGTTGCCGGCGATCTCGCTTACCAGGTCGATCGCGCGAAGGAGCGGCACGCCATTTTCCATCAGGGTGCCGAGGGTGCGGGAAAATTGGGCGTAAAAGCGATGGCGAATGACCCGCCCGTACCCCGGGATGGCGAGGCGGAAACGGTCCCACGCGATTCGGCCTTCGTCACTT
The DNA here is from genome assembly GCA_035536995.1 of Chthoniobacterales bacterium. Lineage (GTDB taxonomy): Bacteria > Verrucomicrobiota > Verrucomicrobiia > Chthoniobacterales > UBA10450 > AV80. Next base: position 2,939 of record DATLNB010000065.1, read on the forward strand.
CGGACGAAAGCGCGGAAGCCGACGATAATTGCGACAACCACGGCAAGGGCCGCCCACCAATAGCTCGTGATCAGGTTATTGACGCCGAGCAGCAATCGCGTGGGCAGCGGAAGGGAGCCGCCGGTTTGCGACATGAACCCGACCAGCTGCGGGACCATGAAGGTGATGAAGATGGTGATCAGACCCATGCCGGCGAAGGCCAGAAACGCCGGATAAATGAGCGCTTGCTGAACGCGATCGCGGAGGTTTTTCGCCTGGGTCAGGTGTTCGACGAGACGCGATAAAATTTCGGGCAGCGTCCCGCTCGCTTCACCGGCCGCGACCAGGTTTACGTAGATGGGCGGAAAGACGCGCGGAAAATCACGGAGGGCCTGGGAAAAACTCCGCCCATCCACGAGCGCCTGATGCAGAGAATGCGTCATCTGCTGGACGCGCGGCTGTTTCAATCGCTTCTCCAACACGGCCAAGCCTTCGTCGAGGGTCATGCCGGCCTTGAGGAGATGGCCGAGTTGCTCGGTGAAGATGAGGATTTGGTTGTGAGGGATCTTGAGTTTTTGCGTCGCCCCGGCTGGTGCCGCAGGAGCCACCGCGGGTGCAGCGGCCTGCTTGGGCGCACCGTTCTTCTTGCCGGCCTTCACCGGCGGCGGAGGAGTTGCGCCCACCAGCTCGATCCGCACCGGCATGTAGTGCAACTGCTCGATCTGGCGGATCGCCACCGAGCGATCCGGACAATCGAGCACGCCTTCTACCAGGCCGCCCTGCGCGTTCCGTGCGCGATACGAAAACTGTGGCATTGCGTCGCGCGAACTTTATCGCGCAGTTGCACAATCGTCTAGCGGGCCGAACCGCCGTTCAGCGGAGCGCTAAATTTCTACGGCCCGGCGCCGCGATCGTAAATTTCGACCAGCGCGTTTCCAGTCGTGTTGCCGAGACCGGCGAGGATCGCAGTGTAAACGCCCGGCGGCAGGGTAATCGCGATTGCTGCCTCACGATCGTCGCTTGGAGCAAGCCCCGCCGCGGAAACCTCGGCGGCGTTCGCCCCATTATCCTTCCAATCATTGTTTGTGAAGAGCAATGCGCCATCACCGTCATGCAGCTCGAGCGTCGGGTTCTGCAGCGTGTTCGGCACCCCCGCATTGGCCAGGCTCGGGCCGAGGCCGCGGATCACCACCCGGTCCGGCCCATTGTTGTTGCCGAGGATGAACCCGGCAATGACGCTGTCTCCGGGCGTGCTTCCGACAAAGCCGCGCGTACTGATGTTGGCCAGCTTCGACGCCGCGTTCTGGTTCAGATCGTAGACTTCGATCAAACCGATCCCAGTCGATCCGCCCTTCCCACGAATGATTCCGGTGTAATTGCCGGGGGCCAGCGTGATGTCGATCGCGGCTTCAAGATCGTGCGTCGGTGGAATGCCGCTGTTTTTGATCTGTTCTTCCTGGGTATCGCGCCAATTGTCGTTGGTGATGGTAACGAAGTTGCCCGGCCCATGGAGCTCGAGCACTGGATCGGGCAACGGATTCGAAATGCCGAAACGCGACAGCGAAGGGCCGATCGCCCGGATGATCACGTGCTTCGGCGCAGAACCCGTGATGATGAATCCACCGATGCCGACCTGGTCGCCGGTCAGGACGTGAAGCCGGGTCGATAGATTGACGGTCTGCGATGCCGGCGTGGGGGTCGCAGTTGGCGTCGGCGTTGGCGTAGCGGTTGGGGTCGGAGTCGGAGTAGGCGTCGTGGTTGGTTCCGGCGTCGGCGTTTCCGTCGGACTTGGTTCCGGCTCAGGGAAGCTGGCGACGAAGTCGGCGCGCTCATTTTTTGTAGTTATGATCACGACTCGCTCCGGCGGGGTATAGACAAAGCCAAGACCCGAAGGGGTCACCTTGTAGGGGGCTTCTGATACCGGCGGCAGGCCCGAGAAGGAGTAGGTCCCCAGTGCGTCGGTTGTCGTTGTCATCGTCGTGTTATCAGGCTTGGTAAGCGTGATCGTCACGCCTGCGACTGGATCACCGTCGGCCGTGGTTACCTGGCCGAAGATGGTGAAGCCCTGGTTCTGTCCGTCCACACCCGTTCCGCCGACGAAGCCGACTACCCAGCCATCGTTACCGAAGTTCGGGTCTTCCTGGAAAGCTCCGCTCGTGGTCGGGAAATCGTTTGTTGGCAAAAAGACCGCTGGTCCGTCGGGCGTGCTGCAATCGCAGCAATCGCATTGACTATCGGAAGCAGTCCAGCCGGCGACGAAGAGATTGCCGCCCGGATCGACGTTAATGGCCTGGCCTTCGTCGGGATGACTGCCCCCAAGGAACGACGAGTAAACCAACGACGACGGTCCGTCCGCCGCGTTCGTGTCGAACATCGCCACGAAAGCGTCCCGGCCCCCGGGGGAGGTCGCTCCGGGACCGCTCCCGGGCTCCGGTTGGAAGGCATCTTTTGTTGGGAAGTTCACGGGCGTGGAAGAGGGAGTTGCCGAGGGCGATGGCGCGCCGTTTGGTCCGATCGCGGACGGACCCCCCGGTGGTATCGTTGCCGTGGCCGTGGCCGTGGCCGTGGCAGTAGCGGTCGGAGTCGGCGAAGCCGGCGGCGCCGGAACGAAGGTCGAGTCGGTCCAGCCCGTGATGTAGGCATTCCCCAGGAGATCTACCGCGACGGCCGCGCCATCGTAGCGATCGGCGCAGGAACGGCATTCAGTGTCTTCACCGCCCTCGTTGTTATCGCCACCGATGTAGGTGGAATAAACGAGACTACCTCCATCCGGGGCAAGGCGGGTCAGGAAGGCATCGAAGGCGCCGGCGTTGTTGCGTTGGAAGCCGTTCGCTGTCGTCGGGAAATCAACCTGGACCCCGTTGGGATCGACCGTTGTCCGCCTCGATACATTTCCCGAATTCGTGTAGCCGGTTACGTAGGCGCTCCGATCGGGACCGAGCGCAATGCCCCATCCTTCATCGCTCCCCGCACCACCGAGGAAGGTGGAGTAGAGATATTCCGTTCCGGCGGCGTTCACCTTGGTGATAAAGGCATCGCGGGTGAAACCGTTTCCGCCCGGATCCTTCTGAAAGGCGAGGTCGGTGGTTGGAAAGCGTGACGACGTGGGCGTTGACGTTGGCGTAGGCGTGGCGCTTGGGTTGGGCGACGGGCTGGGGGAAACGTTCGGGTCCGGCGATGGAGTCGGTTCAGTCGATTCCGTCCAGCCTGTGACGTAGGCATTCCCCTGGCCGTCGACCTTCACTCCGAGCGCAACGTCGTCCGCGTTGCCGCCAATGTAGGTGGAATAAACCCGGAACTGACCCGAGGCGTCAATCTTCGCCAGGTAGCCGTCCCAGTTCTCCTGGAAGGTGTGGAAGTGCTGGGCTCGCTTGTTGATCTCGGCCTGAATCGGATTGGTGGTTGGGAACGCAAACGAGGTCGTGTAACCGACGACGTAAACATTGTTGTTCCCATCGACCGCAATGCCGCGGCCTACGTCATCTCCGTCCGGTCCGCCGAAATAGGTCGAGAACACAAGCTGATTGCCGGCGGGGTTTAGTTTCGTGATGAAACTGTCGCCGCTGCAGCACGCGTCGGACAGATGCGGCTGCATTGCGTTCCGGGTTGGGAAATCAGGAGAAAAAGCCCAGCCCGTAACGTAAACATTTCGGTTCGCGTCAACCGCTACGCCGTAGGCCCCGTCGTTCGCCAGAACGAAGCCTTCGCCCGCGAATGTGGGCTGGCCGCCGCCCAGATAAGTCGACCAGATCAGCCCCGTCCCATCGGGATTCAACTTCGTGATGAATGCTTCTTCGGTATCGTTGTTTTGCCCCGGTTGATAACCGTTCTTCGTCGGGAACAATTCGGAGTCGGTCCACCCGACTGCATAGGCATTGCCATCGGCATCGGCCGCTATGTCATGGACCCGTTCGTCGAATTCACCAGCCAGGTAAGTCGAGTAGGTGATGATCGGCGGATCGATCACCAGCGGACGGGAACGATCGTAATCGCCAATTGTGAAACGCGCCTGTTTCCCATCGGTCGTAAATCCGCCGGAGACGGCGTACCTCGAGCCATTCGTCTCCTGATAAATCAGCGGCTTGCCCTGGCGCATTTCGGCGCCGCCGGCCCCGGTGACCACAAGAGCGCCGCTCGCCGCGTCTACCGTCAATTGCTCGGCGCCCTCGAAATTTAAAGCAATTACGCTGGGGTCCGCGCCCGGTGCGACCACCAGATCGTATTCGAGCTGCCCGCCCTGCCCGTAGTAAATCAAATCGATCCCGGGATAAACACCTGCGAACATCACCTTGCGGAAGGTCGGCACGCCTCTGACCCACCGGGCCTCATCGTTCCCACGAAAATAGTTGATCTTGCCCGGTAACGGCTCCAGCCCGCTGGCCACCGGCGCCGCGTTCGCTCCGGCAAGACTCATTCGCACGACGGCCTTCGCGGCAGCTCGTTGCGCCGCTCTTTCTTGTCGAACCCGGAGCGCGTCCTGCGGACTCAGATTCTTTGAGCCGCCCGACGGCCCAATCAGGTTTTCGGAGGATGGAGCCGCGCCCGGTTTCCTGAGAACGAAAACAGCCTCTGTCTGCGTGAAAAACGCTTTCGACCGCGCGCCGCGAGAAGCGAATTGAACTTCGGCCGGGAACTGGCCCCGGTTCATCTCGAAGGACAACGGGAGCTGCCCCAGGGCAATCCGCGCGCGTCTTTGATCCGCTTGCGCCGCAACTGCCATCGCGCTTTTCGGCGTCCCGAATTGGGGCGCCCTGGCCGCCGCCCCAACGGAATGATCTTTCGGCAGCAAAAGATAAGTGATGAAAATCAGGAGGAGCGTAACGAGCAGGCTGGCGCCAATTCTGGTAACGGGGTTTTGCATTTTCATGGTGGTCGATTTTCTTGGAAATTACCGCCCCGAGGCCGGTTCGCGCCGCCGCAACGGATCGGCAGCGCGCGCGTGCCGCGCTGGGGCACGACATTGCGTAAATGACTGAGGACGTGGATTCAAAGCTTCGGGCGGGCATGCGGATTCTCGCGAGCGCGCGTCCCTTCTGACAAGCCTTTTCTTCGCGCGGTGCCCATCCGCTTTTTAGTTTCGAACGAATCTTAGATGAGGTATCTTAATTCCCCTTCGCGAGTTTGCCGTTCGCGATGTATGAAAACTCCCAGCCACCGTCTCAGCTTTGCTGTTGTGGTAAGCGTAGGGCTCTTTCTAAGAGCGACTGCCTGCGCAGAGCCGCCCTCTGCCCCGTCTGATCCCGGCACGAACGCAAAGGCAGGGGGTTTGCCGCGCTCGAAACCACAGGTGATCTACCACCTGCCGCGCGCGTCGAACTATGCGGCTACCCTTCATTCCCAGGCGAAGCGGCCGGGCACTCTCCTTCCCGTTGATACCTCCATGCCGACTTCGCTCCAGCTGTCGCGCTCGGCTGCGAACGCGGAAGCGCTCCAGGCCCAGCGTGAAGCACAGCGCAACGTCGAGCAGGCTCCGGCAAATACCCAACCGGTTGAACGAAAGCGGACGATCAAACGCAGTCATTCCAAATCGCCATCACCGCGGTTCTTCTCGCCGGGTCCCGGCAAGGGGAAAGGGAATTTTCATCCAGGCAAGGGCCGGAAGAAATAGGCGGTGCGCGCCGCCCTCGCGGCGAGATTGGTCTTGCGAAAGTCGAGCCGCTGCGTTGCGTAGGCACTCATGCTGAAAATCCGTTTGTTCACGGCCGCGGCCTTCGCTTTTTGCGGCTCGCTTTTCGCCGCGGAAGTCCAGGTGCAGACGAAGGCCACGCCGTCTCCCGGTCCGTCAACTCCGGCCGTGGCCACGTCGCCCGCGAGTGCTTCGCCTTCACCGGCAACGCAATTGCCTCAATACCGCCCGGCGCTTCTCGGGACCGGGCCGGCATCGGTCATCAATCGGATAGATACGGCGAAGCTGATTGCTGAGGGCCAGAAGGACGCGAAGATTTCCTTTTGCAGTTCGGTCCGGCCCAACGGTGAAATCGCCAACACCTGGACCTACCGTGCCTCTCCCGATTCCACTCTGCTGGAACGGGAATTGGTCCGTTGCCTTGATACCGCGGTCTTCGTGCCCGGCATCTATGACCATCAGCCGGTCCACGTCCTCTTTTTCGGAACCGTCACCTTCCAGGTGGTCAACGGAAAACCGCGCCTGCGGATTTTCGCTAACCAGGAGACTGAAGAACTGAAGAAGGAGAGCGACTTCGTCGGGCCGCAGCCTTTCGCCGGGCGCGGCTCCAAGTTCGAGGGGCTCCATTATCCAAACGATTCCCTGACCTCCGTGCTCAGCGGGATTGTTGAGCTCGCGATGAAAATCGACGCAACCGGAAAACTGATGGACCTCAGGGTTGTCTCAGAAGATCCGCCGTTGGTCGGTTTCCGGCGGGCTGCGGCTGAGGACTTTCGCGTGGCGAGCTTCATCCCGGCTTTTCGTGAGGGTAAACCGGTGGAGTGCAGCGTGACCCTGCCCGTTTATTACGAACCGTAGAAGCCGGCCTGGAGTCGAAGCGCGATTTCCCGTGGCCGAGGCGCCATTTCTTCCAGTTTCTTTTTTCGAGGGCGACCCGCTGGATTGCGCGCGCGCCTTGATTGGGACCGAGCTCATTTGGGGCAGCTGTTCGGGAGTGATTGTCGAGACCGAAGCCTATCTGACCTTAAATGACGAGGCGTGCCACACGTTTACCCGGCCGAGCACGCGCGCCTTCGTCGAGTGCAATCCTCCCGGCGCCATTTACATCTACATGAATTACGGGGTTCATTGGATGCTCAACTTGTTGGTTAAAGGTGGACCGCGGAGTGGCCTGATCCTGGTCCGCGCGCTGGAGCCGCGCCGCGGGCTGTCCGCCATGCGGCGACGCCGTGGCGTGGAGGATATCCGCCAACTCTGTTCCGGCCCGGGGAAACTCGCCCAGGCGCTTGATATCACCAAGGAGCATCACGAGCTCAGCATCTGCTCGGACGCGCGGCGTTGCATCCTCCCGCGGACTGAAACTCGGGTGAGGGTGGTTGCGGATCCCCGCATCGGCATTAGCCGCTCGAAGGAGTTTCCCTGGCGTTTCACCCTTCAAGGGAGCCGATATGTCAGCCGGCCGGTCCGGTCAGCTGCCATGTGACTTATAAGGCCCATGGATTACCTTAGCCGCCCATGAAAAAGCGGGTTCTTCTCGGCATGAGCGGCGGCGTCGATTCCAGCGTCGCCGGCTACCTCCTGCGCGAGCAAGGCTACGACGTCATCGGAGTCACGATGAAGGTCTGGCCCCAGGACTGTATCTCGCGCGCCGAAGACAAATGCTGCGGTCCGCAGGCCGTGGCCGACGCGCGCGGTGTCGCCCACTCGTTAGGTTTTCCGCATTACGTGGTCGATGAAGCGGACCAGTTCGAGCGCCTGGTGATCGACTATTTCTCGAGCGAATACCAGGCCGGACGAACCCCGAATCCCTGCGTGATGTGCAACGAGAAACTGAAATTCGGCAACCTTTGGACGAAGGCCGAGGCGCTGGGCTGCGATTACATCGCGACCGGCCATTACGCGATCATCGAACACCGGCCGGATCGCGCTATCCTGCGGAAGGGAGCCGATCCGCGAAAGGACCAGTCCTATTTCATGTTCAGTTTGCGCCAGGAGCAATTACGCCGCGCCCTGACCCCGCTCGGAGCGATGGCCAAGCCCGCCATCCGGCAAATCGCGCGTTCGTTAGGCCTGAAAGTCGCCGACAAGGCGGACAGCCAGGAAATCTGCTTCGTGCCCGGAAACGACTACAAGGCGTTTCTTCGGTCTCATCTCGCGGAAGGCGAATTTCATCCGGGTGGGATCTACGATCTGGAAGGAAATTTTCTCGGCGAACACGAAGGCATCGAGATGTTCACAATCGGCCAGCGCAAGGGGTTGCCCGGCGGTTCGGCGCAGCCGCGTTACGTGGTTGATCTCGATGCTGGAACCAACCGCGTCATTGTTGGATCGGCCGACGACCTCGTCTCAGATGATTTCGAGATCGAGAGAGCGAACTGGATCGCTCCTGTAGCCGGGGTCGGTGACCCCGGCCGAATCGGGAACGAAATTGCAGCCGCCGGGATCACCGATGCCGGCTACAGCTCGCCGTTCGAAGCCACGGTAAAGATTCGTTACAGCCACCCCGGGACGCCAGCGACGGTCACTCCGCTCGAGAACGGCCGCGCGCGAGTTCAATTGCACGAACCGCAAAAGGCTGTCACTCCCGGACAGGCGGCGGTCATTTACGATGGCGACCTGGTCCTGGGCGGGGGCTGGATCTGCCGCGCCGCAGCTTTGCAGCCGGCCTGATCGATGGACGAAATCCTGCTCGCGATTAGCACTTTTCCAGACGCCGAGACCGCGCGCCGAATCGCGCGGGAACTCGTGGAGCGGCAACTAGCCGCCTGTGGAAATGTGCTGCCGCAAATCCATTCCGTTTATCGCTGGCAGGGCAAGATTGAATCGAGCGACGAAGCGCTCGCTATTTTCAAATTGAGCGCGAAGCGTTACCCCGAGTTCGAGGCGAAGCTGCGCGCGTTACACCCGTACGACGTGCCGGAGATCGTTGCCTGCTCCGTCGCCCAGGCATTGCCCGAATACCTGCGCTGGGTCATCGATTCCTCCACGCCCGAGAACTTGACGGCTTAAAGCCGTCAGGTTGGTCTCCGCCGTTTTCCAGCCAGATAAATGGCCACGCCGATGGCGTTCGCTGTGATCGTCACGGCAGCGATTTTTGCCCCAAACATCAGAGGATTCGGAACATCGATTATCGGGTAGACCGTGAAAAAGATGGCGACCAGGCTCACGCTCGCTCCCGAGACCGCCGCGATCCGCAGCCAGATTGGCGCGCCGGAACGGACCACCGCGGAGCCCGCGATAGGAAGGGCGAACAGCGTCAGATAAACGATTCCGTAAAAGACATTGATGGCATTATCGACCAACTGAAATGCTTCCTGGATTCCGGCGCCGATCTGGCTCGAGATCGAGACCACCAAGGTGACCCCGCCGACGAAAACGATCGAGTTAACCGGCGTCTTGTAACGGGGATGCAGGCGTGAGAACCAGCCCGGGAGCAGACCGTCCCAGCCCGCAACCATCGGCAGCCGAGAGCTGCCCGTAACATGCACGCTGGTCGCTGAGATGGTTCGCGCCGTCATCAGGAGAATGCCGATCGAAGCGATTGCGCCGGCGATCGGGAAGGAATGCAGCCCGAGCCGGAGGGTTTGCGGCACCGGTCCAATGAGATCGATGGGATTATCGCCGACGAATGCCAGGACCGAACTGGTCCCAAGAATGAATATCAACGCAATGATAGGCGAGGCGATCAGGACGGACCGGCCGATGTCCCGCGCCGGGGAGCGCGTTTCTCCAGCCAGAATGGCGATGTATTCAAAGCCGCTTAACCCGCCGACAGCGAGTTTGCTCGTGATGTTAAGGCAATAAAAAATCGAGACGGTAGGCGCGACCATCTGAAGCGGCTGATAGCTTTTCAATTCGCCCCGAGCCAGGGCGAGGAATGGCAACAAGATCAGGGCGCCATACACGATGAGCATGGCGAACGCGCCAATGTTGTGGAGCCATTTGCCTAACGACAGGCCGCGCACCCCGGTCCACCCCAGACCGGCGACCAGCGTGCAACTGATCAGCGACACGCACCACTTGCTCTCCGGCATCCACGCCGCGCCCGGACCAATGGCGTAAGCCAGATTTGTGGTCACGATCATTCCGAGCAGCGCGATGACCGTGATGGAAAAAAGCCACAGATTCCAGGCCACGATGAACCCCGCGAACTGGTTGAAGCCAAGCTTCGCCCATTGATAAATACCGCCTTCCAGAGGCATTCGCCGGTTCAAATAAATTACGACGGCGGCCTGCGGAATGTAGAAAAGTAAAATCGCGAGGAGCCAGAAGAAGAGATGGGCGTGTCCAAGTTTTGCGGCCGCGCCCACCCAGGTGGAGCCCACGACAAAAAGGATCTGGGTGAGGACGAGATCGAATAATCCCAGCGGCTTTTTTAGCGCTACGCTGCGGCTTTCGACATCCCTCTCTCCGTGGTTCGGTTCAGTCGCCACCTCCCGCCGTCGTATCGAAATTTGCGGTCCCTGTCTTCAACATTGTCATGTTGATCCCGCGGAGCCCGAGAAACTCTCTGACTATTTCGCGCGGCTCAGGGCCGGAAATAGTTGTCGTTACCGGGTTGCACCCTCGGGCGGCGGGGGCGGGGGGACGTTCCGAAACTCGCGGTGCCGGATTTTCCCGCCGGCATAGGCGATATACGTGCCGGCGCCTAACGAGACCAACGCGAGGAGCATGGTCGCATAGACCAGCGGGCGTGCTGTTCGCGGCCATTTCTTGGGGACAAAGATCGCGGCGGCCGCGAGAGCGGCGAGGGCATAGTAGAAATAGGCGAACTTGTCGGCGCGATGCTCGTGGACCTTGAGCCACGCCTGGCCCGGCTCGTCCGCCAGGGAAAGCACCGGGTTGTAGGCAAGATCGCCCTGCCGCATGACTGGCCAGACGGAGAGTGCGGTCGCGAAGATCAAAACGAGTGCGGTGAGCTGGCCCCCGCGGCTTCCCAGGTAGGTCGCGGCGATCAATCCAAACAACGCGATCGCCAGGCCATAAACTGGAATTGGATTCAGCAGGACGTGGAGATATTCCGGCTGCCGCAGATCGCGCAGGATGGTCTCCATTATTGAGCAGCCAACTTCAAGTCAGGCACGGCGGGGTAACGTTTCCAGTCAGGCGCCGTGAAATGCCACCACTCCGTGCGCAAACCGTAGAACCCGCCATGGGCCATCGCCTTTTGCAGCAGCTTCAAGTTTCCGCGCACCACTGGATTGCCGCCTTTGTATTCCAGGAGAGCGGCCGGCGTGAAGCTGTCGAAATCGGTTGGCATCGGCAGTTCCCGTCCTTCGGCGTCGACAAGAGTGACGTCGACAGCGGCGCCGCGGATGTGCATCGAGCCGCGCCCTTCTTTCGGGTCGGAAACGTAGGAACGATTATGGGTAACCTGCCAAAGTTGCTCCTGCGCGGATTGCGGCCGGTAGGCGTCCCAGATTTTGAGGCCATATCCTTTGTCCCGGAGATACTTTTGCGCAATGACCAGCCGCCGGGCGACACCCGCCCGCACCAAAGCCGGAGTTCCCGGCGGATAAAGGGACCGCCGCGCGACATTGTTCTCCCCGGCGTAGCGAAGCTCGACCTTGATTGACGAATCGACTCTCGCGATGTCCACGAATTCCGCGTCCTGCTCCGAGTCGACCTTGTTCGCAGCAAAGGCGCCGGTTGCCGCGATCATCACCGCAAGGATTCCGGATGCAACCAATCTCGGGCTCGTTCGAGTCATCAGAGCCAACCGTAGATCAATTGGTCACCACCGCCGGGGCCGGACCCGCTTTCGCGAGACGCTGCAAAAACGCGCGGGCCGCGTTCTCGGGGAGATCGAAACGAAGCTGGACATTCGCACCCTGCACCTCGACTTCCGGCGGCTGGGTGAACAAAACCAGATCCGTATCGGGCAAACGGAGCAGCCGTTGCGGATCGTTCCGGACGCGTGCCTCGAGCTCGCTCGCGGCCTGTGCTGAGTTGGCCTTTAAAATCAACCGTGCCCGCACGGGGTTTTGCAGGGTCAGGGACAGCCCGAGCAAATCGCACTTATCGACCAGCTCGCCATTGAAAAGCGGGGTAAACATTCGCGCGAGTTTGGCCGGCTCGCGGGAAACCAGCCGCAACGCCGTTCCTTCTTTCAGCGATTGAAGCTGATCGAAAAGCGCCGCGCTTATTTTCAGGTCGGGATCAATTCCCAGGCGGACCCGGGCCAGGGAAGCGACTTCCTTCTCGCTGCCGACCGCCAGCGTGCGAGGACCAACCCGAGCGAGCGCGAATTCAGGCCGAAGCCACATCGGAAGCCCACTGATGGTGCGGCGCTCGAAAGCCCTGTCCCGCTCAATCGAATTAACGACGCGTGAGACGTCGCCGCGCGCTTCCACGAGGACATACTCGTGGGCCGAGCCCGCTTCGGTCACGGCGAGGGCGCGCGTCACCCGGACGGCGTCTCGAGATAAATTGAGAACGGGCGTGCGTTGCGCACTGGCCACCAGACCCATCCAGACGGCCTGCCATTCCTGGGCCTGGTCTTTATGCCAGCGCTTGGGCAGGTCTTCGCGCTCCATCTGCTCCAGGTTGATCGACAAAATCGTTTCCGTTTCGCGTGGCAACCACTCGCGCTTTTGCGGCGATTGAAACACCAGGGCCACGATGATCCCAAGGACCACCACCACGGAAAAGACCGCGAAATAGAACTTCCTCAGCTCCTGTTTGTCGATCTGGCTGGAAAGGACCGCGAGCTCGGCCGTGTGCTGGGAATGGCGCTCAACCGCAACCCTGTGCTTTTGCACCTCAGCGAGGAGATGCGGTGCGTTCGGCGGCGCGATCCCCTGGGTCGCAAGGTGGCGACCGATATTCAAATAAGCGGGATTTTTCTTTTCCTCGACGATCTGATGATGGCTCCGTGCTTCCTTCAGGGCCTCCTGCTGGGTCCGGCTGCTTTCGTTCAAAACCCGGTCCCGGCCTTCGAATTCTTCGCGGACTTGCGCGATCTTTTTGTCCACCGCGGCGATGGCGGCGTCGTGTTGGCCGAGTTTCTCGCGGGCCGTGCGGCAGGCGTCGGCCGCGCCCATGCGCGCGCGGGTCACTTCCGCGCGTTGCTCCGGGAGGCGAACGCGCTGCGCGCCGATCGCCGCCATCTGAGCTTCCAAATCGTCGGGGGGCGGCGCCTGGGCCTGCAACTCCGCCAGCTTCTTCAATAGATCGCGATCCGCGGTATCGTTCTCCTGAAGCCGCCGCTCCACGCTCGAGAGCTCGCGGTCGCAGACGTCAGCCGCGGCCTTCGCTTCCCCGCGCTGCTCCACAAGAGGTTTCTTTTCTTCTTCGAGCTTCGCCAGGGCGGCGTTTTGTTCCTTGGCATTCTGCTCTCGCTGCAAATCGATCTTGCGGATTCCTTCCTCGATCGTCGCGATCCGGACACCGACCTCCTTCTGTTCCTGCTCCAGCTTCTTTAGCGCCACGATTTCGTTGCGAACCTCGGGAAAATTCACCGCCTGCGAGACGCCTTCGCGCCCGAGATTGATCTCACTTTTTTGAAGGACGCGTTTCTGGTGTCGTAAGGCCAGCCGCGTCTTCTGTCGGCGGATCTTCAAGCCGATCTCGCGCAGCCCTGTCCGAATGAAACTCACGGGGGTAACGCTACCTGAAGTCGGGTTTTGACAAAGGCTTTTCGAGCCATCCGGCAACGGCTGTCGGTGAGCGGAGCAAGCCGCGCCGGATCACTCGTCGCTGCTCAGCTTCGCCAGAACACCAAGGTCTTCCAGCGTCGTCGTGTCACCAGTCACTGCCTTGCCGCTCGCAACTTCTTTCAACAGCCTCCGCATGATCTTGCCGCTCCGGGTTTTCGGGAGCGCTTCGGCAAACCGGATTTCGTCGGGCTTTGCAATCGCTCCAATGTGCACGCCGACGTGCTCGCGCAGCTCTTTCTTAAGGGAGTCGCTCACCGTGACGCCGCCTTTGACCGTCACGAACGCAACGACGCTCTGTCCCTTCAATTCGTCCGGACGTCCAACAACCGCCGCCTCTGCCACCTGCTTGTGACTGACCAGCGCGCTCTCAATCTCCGACGTCCCAAGCCGGTGCCCGGCCACGTTCAGGACATCGTCGATCCGGCCGACGATCCAAAAATATCCGTCCTTGTCCCGGCGTGCGCCGTCGCCGGTCAGATACATCCCTTTGAATTCGCTCCAGTATTGTTTTCGATACCGCTCCGCGTCGCCGTAGATCGTTCGCAGCATGGAAGGCCACGGTTTGCGCACAATTAACTTCCCGCCCACGTCCGGGCCCACTTCTTTCCCTTGTTCGTCCACAATCGCCGCGTCCACCCCGAAGAATGGCAGGGTCGCGCTGCCCGGCTTGGTTGGGATCGCGCCGGGCAAAGGGGTGATCATCATTCCGCCGGTCTCAGTCTGCCACCAGGTATCGACGATCGGGCAACGTCCGCCGCCGACCTTGTCGCGATACCACATCCAGGCTTCCGGATTGATCGGTTCGCCCACCGACCCCAGCAGACGAAGCGACGACAGGTCGTGCTTCTTCAGCCATTGATCGCCCCAACGGATGAATGCCCGGATCGCGGTCGGCGCAGTGTAGAGGATCGTGACTGCGTATTCTTCGACCAGCCGCCAAAAACGGTCCGGCTCCGGCCAGTTCGGCGCGCCCTCATACATCAACGTCGTCGCGCCGTTGGCCAGCGGACCGTAAACCACATAACTGTGGCCCGTGACCCAGCCGACGTCCGCCGTGCACCAATAAACGTCGTCCTCGCGCAGGTCGAAGACGTACTTCATCGTCGAATAAATCCCGACCAGATACCCGCCAGTGGTGTGCAGGATGCCCTTGGGTTTCCCGGTCGAGCCGCTGGTATAGAGAATGTAGAGCGGATGCTCGCTATCGAGGGGAACCGGGTCGCAATGAGCGTCCACGTATTCCAGCTCGCGGTGCCACCAGACATCGCGGCCCTCCTCGATATGGATGTCGTTGCCTGCTCGGCGGAAAACGATGACCCGTTTGATCGTTGTGCCCCCGCGGAGCGCATCGTCCACGTTTTTCTTTAGCGGGACGATCGCGCCGCGGCGGTAACCGCCATCCGCGGTGATCACCGCGGTTGCCCCGGAATCCGCAATCCGGTCGCGGATGCTGTCGGCGCTGAAACCGCCAAAAACGACTGAATGAACCGCACCGATTCTGGTGCACGCCAGCATGGCGATGGCCGCTTCCGGTATTGTCGGCAGATAAATGATGACCCGATCGCCTTTTCCGATGTTGTTTCGCTTGAGGACGTTTGCGAAACGGCAGACGTCGCGGTGCAGCTGTTGGTAAGTCAGGGCGCGTTTATCTCCGGGCTCGCCCTCCCAGAGGATCGCGACCTTGTTCCGCCTCGGGCCCTTTAGATGCCGGTCCAGGCAGTTCTCAGAGACGTTCAGCTTCCCGCCGAGAAACCATTTCGCGAAAGGCGCTTTCCATTGCAGGACTTTTTTCCACGGGCGCGCCCAGGCAAGCTCCGCGGCTTCGCGAGCCCAGAATTTTTCCGGCCGGCTGATCGATTCCCGATGCATCCGCCGGTACTGTTCGAGGCTCCGAATCCGGGCGGCTTTCGCGAAATGCTTCGACGGTTTGAAGACCCGTTTCTCGATCAGGTGCGACTCGATGTTCTCGGCCATTACAAAAGAGAGGCTAGCGCTCTGCTGCGTCGACTCAATCCAAAGTTAGAGACAGCAGTTGTAGCTGCGTCGAATCCGCCCCGCCTCGACTTAATTTAATTTGTCTTCGGCGACCGGGCCGCGAACAGTGGCGGCATGAGCGATCACATTTACAAAAAGATCGAGCTGGTCGGCTCCTCCACCGCCAGCATCGAAGAGGCGGTCACCAATGCCCTGGCTCGGGCGGAGAAAACAATTCGCAACATGCGGTGGTTCGAGGTCGTCGAAACGCGCGGCCATATCGAGGACGGCAAAGTCAACGAATGGCAGGTGACCGTGAAAGTCGGGTTCACCCTCGACCAGTAGGGTTGGGGAAAGTGACGAGTGGCGTGTGACCCGGCAGTGACGAGTTAGAGAGTTTTCCTCACCTCACTCGTCGGGGCACTCGTAGCTATTGTTCCTCGCTCTGGGTGGCCTGGTAGATTTTCGTCGCGCCGTAAGCCAGGACCGCGGGTTTGAACGCGATCAAGATCAAACGCACCACCCCTCCGAGGATTCGTCCAATCGGCAGCCGGTGCAGGATGAAACCGGCCACCAGCGCGTAGGCGAGCGATCTCGCCGGATTTTCGCGCACATAATCCTCGGTCTGCTCGAGGACCTGCTCCAGTTGGTCTTTCGTGTAGCGAAGCCCGCGCTCAGCGACGTCGCCCGAGGTTCCTGAAATCTCTTCGTCCATGCTACTTAACTATCGAATTCCGGCCTGTTATCGCGTGTTTCAAAATTGGGTTCTTCTGTAGCCGCTTCGCCGTGCGAAGCGTGAGAGCAGGCGCAAAATTCGCTCGACGCCGCCCACAGGGCGGCGCCTACAGAAGACGCGAGACTCTGGCCCAGGGCTCGATTAGCAAGTAAAGCCTCCCCTGTAGCCGCTTCGCTGTGCGAAGCGTCGAGTGAAGACCTGGCTACTCCCGCGACGTCGCCCGTCCGGCGCCGCAACACAAATCCGCTACCGCAAAGTCATCCATATCGTGGCAGCTCCCACGTGCGGCGGAAAATCCGGCAACGACGGTTCCTGATGAAACGCGCCGGCTCGCCGGGTCGCCTTCAGGCAAAACCGGCCCATCACTTCAAGGGCGCGCTCCTTCAAAGTCGAGCAGTTGGTCGAAAGAAGAATCCGGGCACGGCGTTCCGCTACTTCTAACGCGGCCAGGAGGAGGGTCTCGAAATCCTGCTCGACCTGGAAAGGTCTGCCGCGATGAGTCCGGGAGAACGTTGGCGGGTCGAGAATAATGACATCGAATTTCTCGCCCTTCCGTGCGAGCCGCGGAAGCACCGACATTACATCGTCCGCGAGAAAGCGGTGGTCTGTTGTGGGCAATGAGTTGAGGGCAAAATTTTCCCGCCCGCGCGCCAGAGATTTTTTCGAAAGGTCAACGCTCACCGTGGTGGCGCCGACGGTTGCGGCCGCGACCGAAAATGAACAGGTGTACGCAAAACAGTTCAGCAGAGTTTTTGGCGCGAGCTGGCGAACGAACCGCCGATTCTCGCGCTGGTCGATAAAAAGACCGACCGAATATCCTGCGCCGAAATCGATGCCGTAGCTCAGGTTGCGCTCGAGCGCGACGCTTTGCAGGTTCGTGTCCGGGTCGCCGAGGATCATGAACGGCGTCTGCCGATCGGCATTTTGTTTGGGCAAAAAGCGCGCAAAGACGCGCCTGAACTTGAAATCAACGTTCAAGGCCCAAAGACAAAGCTCCGTCTTGAGCCGCTCCAGTGCCGCATCGGTCTTATGGGAGATGAGGACGTCCACCCCGAAGCGTTCAACCCATCCATCCGGGCCCGTGCAAAGGCGGAGCGCATCGGTCTGTTCGGCCACGAATTCCCGGTGAAGTTCCGGGTCGATCCATTCGGACATTCTCATAGCGGGGCGGTTGAACGGGCGTGCCGGTCACTATCTCATTCGCGCGTCGGGCTCTTTTTGCCCGTCTCTTGCCGGTCAGGCCGCGGCGTTTACAATGCCTCGCGTTTCGCTTTCGATCGCCTCAAGCATGCATCAGGTCACCGTCCGCGTTCCGGCGAGCACATCGAACCTCGGCCCCGGGTTCGATTGCCTCGGGATCGCGCTTCGTATTTATAACGACGTTACCGTCTCGCGCGGGCGAGGGGGGCGGCCGGGTTCTATGGCACGGGTTGCGGGCAACGAATTCTTTAAACGCGCCGGCATCAAGCCGTTTTCGTTCGCCTGCTCGATCGCGGGCGATGTTCCTCCCTCGCGAGGTCTCGGCAGCAGCGTCACCGTCCGGCTCGGCGCGCTCCATGGTTTAAACGAGCTGGCCGGGCGTCCCCTCGACCGCCGGGAGATTTTCGAGATCTGCGTTCGCCTCGAGGGCCACCCGGACAACGCGGCCCCGGCTTGTTACGGCGGATTCAATGTGGTCCGCGGTTTGGACCGGCAGACGTTCACTGTTTCAGCCCGCCTCCATCTGGTCCTCCTTATTCCAGATTTCGAGATCGCCACGAGCGAGGCCCGCGAACTTCTGCCCGCTCGCGTCGATCGGCTGAAAGCTGTCGAGAACTCGCGTAACGCCTGCGCCATCACCGCGGCCTTCGCTTCCCGCGACTACAACGCGCTCCGCGGCGCATTCACCGATCACCTTCACCAGCCGTTTAGGAAAAAACTGATCCCGTTTTTGAACGACGTTATCCGCGCGGCGGAATCAGCCGGCGCTCTCGGCGGATTTCTGAGCGGCTCCGGTTCCACGATTTGTGCGATCACTCTGCGCTCTCCCGAATCAGTTGCGGCCGCCATGCTTTCGGCCTCACGGTCCCCCGGCGCCCGAACTCTGCTTGTCACCGCCGATAATCGCGGCGCTCGCCTTCTTCATATCGAAGATCGAAAATCGAAATTCGAAAATTCCCATGTCCCAGCGCACTGAGAGTCTCGAGCAATTCGCCATCGACGTGATCCTCGAGCGTCGCCACGGCGTCCGCGCTTCGCTTCTGCGAGGGCTCCTCTATGCGCTCTCCTTTGTTTACGAGCGGCTCGTCCAGCTCCGTCTCTTTCTTTACCGCCACCGGATTTTCCGGGAACACACTCTGGGGTGTCTCGTCATCAGCATCGGCAATCTCACCGTCGGAGGGACAGGGAAAACACCGATCGTGGAGAAATTCGCGCGCGCCATGCGGGCTGGGGGAAGGCGCGTCGCCATCCTCAGCCGGGGTTACAAGAGTGTCCCGCAACGTTCCTCCCGGAGATGGTGGAACGTGTTCGGCAGGAAAGAGCCATCGCCACCGCGAGTTGTGTCGGATGGGAAATCGCTCCTCCTCGATTCGCTGACCGCGGGTGACGAGCCTTACATGCTCGCGAACAACCTCAAGGACGTGATCGTCCTGGTGGACAAGGACCGGGTGAAGAGCGGCCTCTTCGCGATCAAGCAGTTAAAGGCGGACACCCTTCTCCTGGATGATGGTCTCCAGTACCTCCATCTGAAGCATCGGCTCGATATCGTCCTGATCGATCGCCAGGCGCCCTTCGGGAATGAGCACCTTCTGCCGCGCGGGACCTTGCGCGAACCGCCGCGCAATCTTCGCCGGGCCAGCTACATCTTCATCACCAAGAGCACGGGCGAGCCTAACAATGAGTTGATCGAACGGATCCGCCGCTATAATCGCACGGCAGAGATCATAGAGTGCGCCCACAAGCCGCTTCATCTCCAGAACGTGTTGACCGGCGAGCTGGTCCCGCTCGACCGGTTGCGCGATACCTATGTGGGCTCCATTTGCGGCATCGCCGCGCCGGAGAGTTTCGAGGACGGATTGCGCAAGCTGGGGGCGCGAATCGAATTATCGAAACGCTACACCGACCATCACCGCTATACCGAGGCCGAGCTGAACAGCTTCATCACGCGCTGCGTTCGGCGCGACCTCGAAATGATCGTGACCACGGAGAAAGATGCGGTCCGTTTCCCCCGGCTCATAAAAGCCGATGTGCCGATTTATTTTCTCCGGGTCGAGATCGAGATCCTAAGTGGACACGAAAGCTGGGAACATTGCGTGGCCCGGATTTGCCGCCCGCAGCCCCTGCTGTCCCCCGCGAAGTTCTTTGCCTGAAGGGGGGACGCAGGCGTGAGAGAGAATTGAGAATTGTCGAAAAGCTTCCGATTCACGATTTAACAATTCACGATGTAACGGTCACCACATGGAAGCCTCCGTCGAAAAGCTCACCGCGATCTTCTTCCTGGTTATCGGGTTGTCGCACATCTTTCAGCCGCTGGTCTGGGTTCGGTTTTTCATGTGGGTTCGCGAGAAGGGCGAAGTCGGCAGCTTCATTAACGCCTTTGTCCATTTCCCTCTGGGCGCGTTCATAGTTGCGTTTCACAACGTCTGGCATGGTATCCCCCTTATCGTCACCGTGATCGGCTGGGGGCTTACCATCAAAGGCACGCTCTATTTTGTCTTCCCGCGCTACGGCCTGCGAATGCTCGAAGTTGTCTCGCCCGAGCGCTCGTGGCAGTTCGTCGTCGCCGGCGTTTTTAGTGTCGTGTTGGCTGCGGTAATTTATTACCCGCTCCTTTAGCGCGTGGCAGACCTTTCGCCCCATGGCCGAATACGAACCAACGTCGCGCCGGCGCATCGGGGAGAGCTTTCGCGCGACGGCCCGGTTCGCGACGAGTTGGTGCGTTCGCCGCAACGTCAATCCGGACACGATCTCTTACGCATCGATCGTTGCCGCGGGGATCGCGGCGCTGTGCTTCTGGAGATCGTATCCGCACCCCTGGCTTCTCCTCGTCGCGCCGCTCTTCTGTTACGTCCGGCTCTGGCTGAATATGCTCGACGGCATGGTCGCGCTCGCCTCCGGTAAAGCGAGCTGGCGCGGCGAAATCCTAAACGATCTCCCCGACCGCGTTTCCGATGTCCTGATTTTCGCTGGCGTCGCGCACAGCGGTTGGCTGAACCCGTTCTGTGGCTACTGGGCCGCCATCTGCGCTTTGTTAACCGCTTACGTCGGCATGTTCGGGCAGGCGGTTGGCGTCCATCGCGAATTCAGCGGCCTCATGTCCAAACCGTGGCGGATGGTGGCCTTGCATATGGGGGCGTGGGCCGCCGCCGGCCTGTTCTGGGCCACCGGCGCTGTCACGATGGGGGGCAATTTGACGATTCTCGATCTGACCTGCGTTATTATCGTCGCTGGCTGCATGCAAACCCTCGTGGTCCGTCTCACACGAATCATGGCGGCGTTGCAAAAAAAGTCGGCGAACCATTGATGTCCCCGCAACGCGCGCTAAGCGATCCGACCTTTCTCGCCTATCTCCGGATCATCGCTGCCTGCCTCGCCGGCGGAGGAATCGTCCTCGCCCTTTTGCATTGGGGGTTCAGGAAAAATCTCGGCTCGGTCTGGAGCACCTATCGCTCGTGGCTGGTTCTCGCTCCGGTTGGGTTGGCCGCTGTCTTCGCCGGGCGGGTGCCGACGATCGTCGGCGCGACGCTTCTGGCGGTCTTCGCGTTCAAGGAATTCGCCCGCGCATCCGGCCTGTATCGAGATTGGTGGATGACGGGCGCTGTCTATGCCGGGATTGTCACGGTCGGGATTGCGTCCCTGGTTTCCCATCCGCGCGCAGAAGAGCCGGGCCCGGGCTGGTATGGACTTTTCGTAGCGGTCCCGGTTTACGCCATCGCGTTGATTCTCCTCGTGCCGATCCTGCGAAATCGTGCGCGCGGCGAGCTGCAACGAATGTCGTTAGGCGTTGTCGGGTTCGTGTACATCGGATGGATGTTTGGCCACCTCGGGTTCCTGGCCAATTCCACGAACGCCTACGGTTATCTGCTCTACGTCGTTTTCGCGACCGAGGTGAGCGATATCGCGGCTTTCACATTTGGCCGGCTCTTTGGCCGGCATCCCTTGCGGACTGAGATCAGCCCAAAGAAAACCTGGGAAGGAGCCCTCGGCGCCCTCGTGGTCTCTCTCGCCCTTCCGTGGCTCCTCCGCTTTTCCTTCCCGGACTTCGGACCCTGGCAGTTGATCCTGACCGGGCTGATTGTCGGAATAGGCGGCCAGCTCGGCGATCTTTCCATTAGCGTGATCAAGCGCGACATTGGGACCAAGGACATGGGCGCGCTTATCCCCGGCCACGGAGGCATACTCGACCGGATCGACAGCTTGATTTATGTCGCTCCGCTGTTCCTCCACATGGCTAATTATTATTCCAGGCTCCGCTGATGAAACGCTGGCAATACGATTCGGCGGCCGATCTCGATCAATCGCTTATCGAGCGGCTCCGCCATTTTCCGCGCGAACCCGACATGCTGGTTTACGGCGCCCGGTCCCTGATGGCGTTGATCATTCGCGGATTGCTCCGCACCTGGTGCCGCTTCGAGATCATTGGCGAGGAGCATTTGCGGAGCAACCGGTCCTTCGTCCTGGTCGCCAATCATTCCAGCCATCTCGATACGGTTTGTCTTCTCGCCGGCTTGCCCTTGCGCCGATTGCATCGCGCCTTTCCGGTCGCCGCTGCCGATTATTTTTTCAAAAGCGTCCCGCGCACCTGGCTTGCGACCGTGGTCGTAAACGCGCTCCCGTTCGCACGCCAGACTCATGCGCGCCACAGCCTCGCGATCTGCAGCGAGCTTTTGTCCAACGCTGGGAACGTCCTCATAATTTTTCCGGAAGGGACCCGCTCGAAAAACGGCCAGCTCCAGGAGTTCAAGGGCGGCATCGGGGCACTGGTCGCGGGTCGAGACGTTCCGGTGTTGCCCTGTTATCTTGATGGGGCCCACCGGGCCTGGCCCAAGGGAAGCCGCTTTCCGCGTCCGCGAAAGGTGCGCCTCATCGTCGGCCCGGCTCGTAATTTTGCCGACATCCCTCCAGACCGGTCCGCCAGCAATCTGATCGCGGCGGAATTGCGATCAGCAGTGCAGGAGCTCGCAAAACAGCATGCAAGCGTCTGAGCACACCATGTCGAGCTGGGATGGCGCCCAGCTTTTTTATCGAGCCTGGTTGCCGCGCCCGGACTGCGAAAAAGCCCTTTTGCTTTTCCATCGCGGTCACGAGCATTCCGGACGGTGGCAGGAAGTCGTCGAAATGCTCGGCCTTGATGACGTCGCTGTCTTTGCCTGGGATGCGCGCGGGCATGGCCGCTCGGCCGGGGAACGGGGCGCCGCGGATAATTTCGGGACGCTGGTGAAGGACGTCGACGCTTTCGCGCGGCACATTCGGGATCAGCACAACATTTCTTTCGAAAACACGATCGTGCTCGCGCACAGCGTGGGCGCGGTCACGGTCTGTGCATGGGTTCATGATTACGCCCCGCCGATCCGCGCCATGATCCTGGCCACGCCCGCATTGCGCGTTCGGCTTTACGTCCCGCTGGCCATTCCATCGTTGCGCTTGAAGCAGCAATTCATCGGGCCCGGTTTCGTGAAAAGTTACGTTAAAGCGAAGATGCTGACCCACGATCCCGTGGAGGCGGCGAAATACGATGCCGATCCGCTCATCTTCCGCCAGATCGCGGTCAACGTTCTCATCGGATTGCACGACGCCGGCACTCGCTTGCTCGCGGATGCCGGGGCAATTCAGGTCCCGACCCTCATGCTGTCGGCGGGGCGCGACTGGGTCGTGAGCCTCAAAGCGCAACGTGACTTCTTCAATCGCCTCTCGTCGCCGATGAAACGGATGCACGTTTTCCCGGCTGCCTTTCACGCCATCTTTCACGAGAAAGAGCGAGCTCAGGTGGTGGAACGTGCGCGCGATTTTCTCATCGAGCAATTTGCCCGGACCCCGTCGAAAACGTCACTCCTCGAGGCCGACGAATACGGCCACACCTGGGAAGAACACGAGCGGCTGAAATTGCGCGGCAGCCCGCATTTCGCGCTTGTTCGCGCCGGAATGAAAACGGGCGGCCGATTGAGTGAAGGCGTCCGGCTTGGCTGGCGGACCGGCTTCGATTCGGGGCTCACCCTCGATTACGTTTACGAGAACGAGCCACGTGGCGCCACCGCAGTTGGCCGGCTGATCGATCGCGCCTATCTGAACAGCCCCGGCTGGCGCGGGATTCGTCAACGGAAAGTGAACCTTCAAAAGGTGCTTCGCCACGTCATCGAACAGACGCACGGCGAAGGCAGACGAGTCCACATCGTGGACATCGCGGCCGGTGGTGGCCGGTATCTGCTCGAGGTCATGCGGGATTTGGCCGGGATCCCGATGACTGCGGTGTTGCGCGACTATAAACCGGAGAATGTCGAAGCTGCCCGGCGGCTTGCCGGAGAACTCGGCCTAACGAACGTGACGGTGCTCCAGGGGGATGCGTTCGATCGCCAATCGCTCGCCGCCTCCGAGCCGCGCCCGACGATCGGCATCGTTTCGGGTCTTTTCGAACTGTTTCCGAAAAACGCCGGGGTTCTCGATTCGTTGCGCGGCCTTGCCGACGCGATCGCGCCCGGCGGCCATTTGATCTACACGAATCAACCATGGCATCCGCAGGTCGAGTTCATCGCGCGGGTCTTGAGAAATCGGGAGGGCCAGCCCTGGATTATGCGGCGGCGGACGACCGGCGAGATGGACGAGCTGGTGCGGGTTGCTGGGTTCGAAAAGACCGCAATGGAAATAGACGAGTGGGGGATGTTTTCGGTGTCTCTTGCCCGGCGTGCCGGTCGCGATGCTGGGTCGAATCCCGCAGCCGCAGGATCGCCCGATGTTTGTCACGCCCGCAATGGCGCCTGATTTTACCGAGCAGTCCCGCGGTCACGGGAGTCCATCGACCTTAAAGCAGATCGCCGCGTCGGCAGGGCTGTCCGCGTTATTCCTGATCGTCTACGGATGGTCCAATTGGTTCACCGCTCAACGCCGGGACGTTTCCACCCTGTTCTTCGAGTGGGAACGCATGATCCCGTTCGTCCCGCTGATGATCGTGCCCTACATGTCGATCGATCTGCTTTTCGTCGCGGCGCCTCTTCTCTGCCGGAGCGACCGCGAGCTGGCGACTTTGTCGAAGCGAATTATCGCGACGATTCTGGTCGCGGGGGCGTGCTTTCTTTTGTTCCCATTGCGGTTCGCCTTCGATCGGCCGGACGCTGCCGGCTGGCTCGGCGCGGTCTTTGATTGGTTTCGAGCGATGGATCGGCCCTATAACATGCTACCCTCACTTCATATCGCGTTTCGGACAGTCCTGGCCGAGTTTTATGCTCGCCATACCTGGGGCGCGGTCCGTCTCACGTCAAATATCTGGTTTGGCCTGATCGGCCTCTCGGCCGTGCTGACTTATCAACACCACGTAATGGACGTGGTCGCCGGCTTCGCCCTCGGCGCCTACTGTCTTTACTTCTTTCCCCGAACGCAGCCGGCTCTCGGCGAGAAAGCGCCCTCGCTCCCGCGCAAAACAGGAAATGCGCGCGTCGGCATGTTTTACGCGGGCGGTGCCGCAGTCGTCATTCTGTTTGTTCTACTTTGGTGGCCCTGGGGCGCGTTTCTCCTCTGGCCTGCAATTTCGCTCGTGCTCGTGGCAGCAGCTTATCTCCGAGGGGTCCCCGTTATCTTTCAAAAGCGCGAGGGGCGTTTGCCCTGGACCAGTTGGTGGGCTCTGGGTCCAGTCCTGGCAGGCCTCCATCTTTCGCGTTTGTATTACCGGCAGAAAGCGCGGGCCTGGGATCAATTAACTCCCTCGGTTTTCATCGGCGGCGTCCTGGCGGAACGCGAGGCGGGAGAGCTGCTTCGCCGCGGCGTGACCGCTGTCCTCGATCTTACCGCGGAGTTTTCGGAAGCCGCAGCATTTCGAAATCTCAATTACCGGAACATTCAAGTGCTCGACCTGACGGCGCCTGCACCGGAAGAGCTGATCGCCATCGCTGATTTTATCGAAGAGCAGTCGCAGGCGGGGATCGTTTACGTTCACTGCAAGATTGGTTTCTCTCGTACGGCGGGCGCAGCTGCCGCCTATCTCCTGCGCTCCGGTAAGGCGCGAACAGTCGCGGAAGCGATCGAGGTGACCCGGCGAGCCCGGCCAGCAATCGTCGTCCGACCGGAAATCATGGAAGCGCTCAACAGCTACGTCGCGCATTTGTCCTCGCGTCCAGTTCTCTGCTCCTCCAATAATCAGGCCACCCTATGAAATACAACGATCTCATTCAGCTTTATTTTGAGCGGACGACGGCCCTGCAGAATTACTGGACGCTTTACGTTGTTATTGTGGGCGGTCTGCTCGCTTTTTCTTCGCTCCGTAGACAGCCGGCCGCGCTGACCACGCTGATCGTGTCGATCCTTTTCGGTCTGTTCGCGTTCGAGAATCTGGATGCGATTCAGGCCACGGCCTCGCAGCGTCTGGCTACCCTCGCCGCGATCAAGCAGTCCGATCCCGGCTCCACCGCACCCGAAATAAAACCCGTTCGCGACCTGCTCGAGCCGACGCTCAATCCCGCCTCGATCGGTTCTACGCGCACCACCCATTTGATCAGCGATCTGCTGACGATTGCGGCCCTGTGGGTAATGGAATTGCGCCGCCGCAAAAACGTCGCGGTTACGGCAATCGCGTCTGAGCCGTTGCCCTGATCATGTTCAAGATGCGAACACCGATCCCGGGTGAATCGCCGGGAACGCTGCGGCTGCGATCGGAGGCTGTTTATCGCAAGCCGATCATCACCCTGATCGAATACGACCGCACGCATCTCGAGGAGCGACGGATCGAGGATAAACAGGAGCTGCTCCCGCATCTGGACAACCAGCGGGTGACCTGGATCAACATCGACGGGCTGGGGGACGTAGAAATTCTCCGCTCCCTCGGGACGCAGTTTAATCTTCACCCGCTGGCCCTGGAGGACGTTCTGGATACGACGCAACGTCCGAAGGTCGAGCAGTACGACAACTACCTCTTCATCGTTGCTCACATGCTTTACCTGGATCACGGCAAGGCGATGTGCGGCGAGCAAGTCAGCATGTTCCTCGGGAAACATTTCCTGATCACCTTGCAGGAGGAAGCGGAGTTCGATGTTTTCGAACCGGTCCGCGGACGCATCCGCGCAGCGAACGGCAGCATTCGAAAATCGGGGCCTGACTATCTTGCCTACGCGCTCCTGGATTCCATCATCGATCATTATTATCCGGTCCTGGAGGATGTCGGCGCGAAGATCGACCTGATCGAGGACCAGCTCGTCGATCTTCCGACAGCGAGCCCGGTGGGCCTGCTTCACGGACATAAGCGCACGCTCAGCCAGATTCGTCGCTTCATCTGGCCAGTGCGCGACTTGGTGAATTTCCTTCTTCACGATGAAACGGGCATCGTCAGCAAGGCGACCAAGGTCTATCTGCGCGATTTATACGATCACACCGTCCAGCTCATGGACCTGGTGGAGAGTTATCGCGACGTGCTCTCGGGTCTGATGGAGCTTTATCTTTCGGCGGTTGGCATTCGGACGAATGAAATCATGCGGGTGCTCACCGTGATTTCATCAATCTTTATCCCGCTTACGTTCATCGCCGGGGTTTACGGAATGAACTTCGCCCACGAAGTCGATGGGAAACGGTTGCCCTGGAACATGCCCGAGCTGCTTCACCCATATGGCTACGTCATCTGTGTGCTCTTCATGCTCGGCGTTGCCATATTCCAGATCGCTTACTTCAAAAAGAAGCGTTGGTTGTAGGGTAGGGACGCTGCGCTGCGGCGTCCGCGGGAGGGCCCGACTTGACCGGACGCCGCAGC
>DATLNB010000066.1:0-8579 GCA_035536995.1 Chthoniobacterales bacterium
GTACAAGTCCGAGCATTACCGCTACTAATCATTGCCCGTCTCGACGGCGCCCATCCAATTAGAAACAACCGCCGCCGGAGCAATCTGGCGGCGGTTTTGTTTATCCACAGATTTACGCAGATTTCACAGATTCGAAGAACAGGCGAATGCCACCATCCAGGCTCCGCGAAATCTGCGTTAATCTGCGAAATCTGTGGATGAACCTGTCTTCTCAGCATCGCCGAATCACTTAAGTGCACTCACCTGGCCGCCAAGCGTCACGAATGCGCCCCGCCCGCAATCGAAGGTCGCGTCCGATCAGCGCTTCTTGAAGCTGTAATCGACCAGCTCCGAGCCGTACTTGATCTGCCCGCCGACGGTTGTTGATTTCACGAGGCCGACGCCCGGGGCATACCAATTTGTCCTGGTCTTCGCGGCGCCCCCTCCGGTGATCTCAGTTACCACTTTGATCGCGCGGAATTTTCCGGCGGGCACCTTTACTTCCTCGAGCCCGGCGACGCGGCTGCTTTCCCGCTGGTCAACCCGGGTCGGATCTTTGCCCGCCCATGACCATTCCTGGCCGCGGGCCGGCGGATTGGGCAGGTGCTGCCTGGGAGGGTCGTAAGTGGCCTGGAGGCCTTCGTGCTCGGAATAAGTTTCCGAGTGAAAGAGGACCCAACCTTCGCTTTTCGAGAAGACGTGGAGAATCTTTACACCGGAGGAAAGCTCGACCGTAAAGCGGGTCGGGCCGCCGGCCTGCGGCTCCTCACTTAGAACTTTCAAGGTATAGCCGCCCTCCTCTGTGTTGCGATAAGTCCACGAATGGCCCACCTGGAGCGGGAAGAAATCCTGAGGAAGCTTGGCCGGTTTCGTCTTTTTGGCAGATGCCCCCGGGCCAGGGGCCAGGATAACCAGACTGATCGCGACGAGCCTAACGAAGCGAGCCATCGGTCGTCGTGACGGCAGTTTCACCGAGGCCGCTGCCTTGGGCCGGTTTTATTCGAAACAGCCAGATGAACAGGAGTGTGATTAGCGCGGCAATTGCCGCCGAGGCGATCACGTCGCTGCACCAGTGATCGTTCACCCCGACGCGCGCCACACAAATGAACACAGGCAAAATCGCGAGCGGCAAGCGGTAGCGAGGAAACAGAAAAGCGAGCGGGAAAAACAATCCCCAGAAATGAGCGGCGTGACCGGAAGGGAAAGAGCTGCCGTGGTCGCCGAAGAATTTCCAATCCCAATCGCCAGCCTGGATTACCTCGAAAGGCCGGAGACGATGAAAGACATTCTTGAGGGTGCCCGCGACGAGGCGGCTGACGATGTGCGAAGTGGCGAGGAAAAAGAGCATCCATGCGACTGGACGGGTGGATCTCGAGATGAACAAGAGCAAACCGGCCCCGAGGAACAGGTAGGTCAGGAAATAGCGATCGATTGGAAATCCCGAGGCGATTTCGAGCCAGTTCGTGCCTTGAAGGAGCAATGGTGATTGCCTGCCGCCAGCGGACTGCGCATAGGCCGCGATCGGGCGGTCCAGGAAAAAGATGCAAAGCAGCGTCAGGACCGCCGCGACAAGAGCGGCGTAGGCAATCTGCCGTCGGTTCATGACGAGGTTCTAAAGGCGGCGAGCGATGATCTCGAGAAAAAGCGGCGTCGTGAAGAAGGTGCGTGGGTCGGCTTCGGCCTCTTTGAATTCGCGACGGACCGAATCGCTCCACTCGTCGGTGGCGTGGCCGAGCTCGCGCAAGCGGGTGAGATTAATTTCGATAAAACTGGCCGGCCATTGCCAGACATAACTCGAGGGCGGGATCGTGACGATGCGCGGATGCGCTTCCACGATTTCGAGACCCGCCTCATGCAGTAAAGCGGGGAATTGGACCGCGACATTGGGTTCTCCGCCTGCATCCCGCCAGCTCTTCATCACTTTTTCGGAAAACGTTTCGAGCGCGGGACGGCGCGGTGAGAACTGAAACGTCTCGTAATGGCTGTACTCATGAAACATCGCCAACCCGCCGGGCCGAAGCGCGCCGGCAATATTGGCGATCAATTTTGCCGGGGAGGAAACGAACGAGGCGACCCAGCGGCACCAGGCAAAATCAAAATTTAACCGGCCAATTTCCTCTTCGACGAGGTCCGCCTCCCGGAATTTCACCTGTGAAAGCCCGCGCGCGGCGCACCGTCGTTGGGCGACTTCGAGAAAGCGCGCGGAACGTTCCACCGCCAGGACTTCTCCGGTGGGACCGACGATTTCCGCGAGGTCCACGGTCGCGTATCCGGGCCCGGCCCCGACGTCCAGAACCCGCGAGCCGATGGTGATGCCCGCACGGCGCCAGCAATCAGACGCTACCGGCCGCCAGACACGGTGCTGCAATCCGAGGCGCGCGACTTCTTCGTCGTGCGTGCCAAGAACGTAATCGGCGTCAGGCATCCGTCAGTGACGCTTTAGCCGGTGAATAAGGCAAGGACGGAATTCGGGCGGGGAACTGTCAACGAAGCTCCAAATTCCAAGCTCCAAGCACCAGAGAAGCTCCAAACAACGAAGCTCAAACACGCGGCCCGCTTTTTGATGTTTAATGTTTCATCGTTTGAGGCTTGGAGCTTGGAGCTTGGAGCTTGGAGCTTGGAGCTTGGAGCTTGGAATTTGGAGCTTTGGGCGTCTGCCCTACTCCACGTCCCGGGCGTACCAATCCACTTTCCGAGTCACCCACATCACCACGGCGAGAAGAATAAACAGCGCGACGGTTCCCATGAGGAGCGCGTAATCCTGCTGGCGCAGGGTGATGTAGAGAAACGTGTAAACGCCGATCAATCCCCCCCCGATTATCAGAGTGCGACCGCGACCGCCGAGGAAGTGGCTGCAGTACCACGTGACCAAGCCGGTCGCCGCAATGGTGGCGATGAAATAGGCGAGGGTAAACCCAACGAACTCCGAGACCGAAAGCAGTGCGAGATAGAAGAGGCAAAGCGCCGCTCCCACCATCAGGTATTGGAGAGGGTGGATTTTCTGCCGGGCCGTGACCTCGAACAGGAAAAAGGTCGTAAACACGAGGACGAAAAACAGGACCCCGTATTTGATCGAGCGTTCGACATAACGATAGGCATCCAGGACCCGGAGGAACTGCGCGCCGAAAAGCGAGTTCGACACCGCCACGGTGGTGAACCGCTCGTTCCCGGTGCGGCTCGTCCAGCGCTGCGGATAGTCGCGGCCGTAATAGGAAACCTTCCAGACTGCGTCGAACCCGTCCGGCCGGACGTTGCGCTCCGTCGGCAGAAAGGCGCCGCGGAAGGCCGGGTCGGGCCAGTTCGCTTTCAGGTTCACTACATTTTGGATTCCGAAGGGCGCGAAGAAAATTCCACTGCTTCCATTCAGATCGAGCGGGATTGAGAACGTCATCGGCTCCGCGATCGGTTGTTCGCTGACGAGCGGCGCGGTGACGCCGGTGGTGTATCCGGGCAATTGCGAGCCGGGCTGGAGCTGGATCTTTCTTCCGGCCCACTCAAGCATCAGGCTTTCCCGGGTTCCGCGCAGGTCGCTCACGGCCAGCGTGAGCGCGGCTTCCTTCCAGAGGATGTCGGCGGCATCGATCTTCAAGGCCGCCATATCCGGAACTGGGAATTTCCCGGCGATCTTGATCTGTCCCCGGAACACAGCGGCGTCATAGATTCCGCGGTGCAGTGTCTGGGTTTGGACGTCTCCGGTGACCTCGAGTGTGTCCGGCAGGAAATACGCGCACGCGACAGTCGTTTCCGCGACTTCTCGCGTCTCAACCCGGCCATCCGGAAGCGTGACCGAGCGAACGACGGTGCCGTGGTGGAGATACGGAATAACCAGGACCGGCCCGATGATGTGCTGGTCTTTGCCCCAGGAGGAGGTGATGTCGTTGACCGCCTCATTCCGGCGGGCGAGCCGATCGGTCAGCACTCCCTCGATCATGGCCAGCGGAATCAACATGATGAGGATCAGCGCGCCGACCCCGAGCAGTTTCAACATGGTGCTGCTGCCACGGCGTTTAAAAAACGGCTGCGATTTTGGGAGCGGCGGCGGTGCGTCGGGCATGGTCTTGGAGATTGCTGGATTTGAGTGCGCGTGAGCAACAACAATACGGGTGGCCGGAGCGCGCTTGCGGAGAGAGTTGGACGGGGGCTTGATTCCGACTGAGTGGTTGCGCGACCCAAATGACGCCACGCAAGGCCGCCATCGTTTTCATCTTTATTACCGTCACGCTCGATATGCTGGCGCTCGGGCTCATCATGCCGGTCCTGCCGAAGCTCGTGCTGAACTTTCTCGAGGGCGACGCGCCGGACGCCGCGAAGATGTTCGGCGTTTTCGGGACCGTTTTCGCGCTGATGCAGTTCGTGTTTTCTCCGATGCTGGGCGTTCTGTCAGATCGTTTCGGCCGGCGCCCGGTTATTCTTCTTTCGAATCTCGGACTCGGCCTCGACTACATCGTGATGGCCCTGGCGCCGACGTTGACCTGGCTTTTTGTCGGGCGCGTGATCTCCGGAATCACCGCCGCGAGCATCAATACCGGTACGGCGTATCTCGCGGACATCGTGGAACCGGAGAAACGTGCCAGCGCTTTCGGGATGATTGGCGCGGCCTTCGGCGTCGGGTTTGTGCTCGGCCCCGCCCTGGGCGGCTTGCTCGGCGATTCAGATCCGCGCCTCCCATTCTGGGTGGCCGGGGGCTTGAGCCTCGCTAATGCGCTCTATGGTTATTTCGTTCTGCCGGAGTCTTTGCCGCCGGAAAAGCGAAAAGCGTTCACCCTTCGGCGTGCCAACCCGATCGGCTCGCTCTTGCTCCTGCGCTCGCACCCGGAGTTGTTCCGTCTCTCCACGATTCAATTCATCGGCTCCCTCGCCCACGAAGTCTTCAATGTCTGGGCGCTCTACGCGATTTTCCG
Organism: Chthoniobacterales bacterium; assembly: GCA_035536995.1. Taxonomy (GTDB): domain Bacteria; phylum Verrucomicrobiota; class Verrucomicrobiia; order Chthoniobacterales; family UBA10450; genus AV80. Next base: position 4,881 of record DATLNB010000066.1, read on the forward strand.
TTATGCCTGGCGGGAGGGCACGATCGGGCTCTCACTGGCGCTGGTTGGAGTTTGCTCCGTCGTCATGTCGACCTGGCTGGTGCCGGCGATGATCTCGAAATTCGGCGAACGCCGGACGCTGTACATCGGCCAATTTTTCTCGGCGCTGGGGATGGCCTTCGCCGGGCTTGCGCCCACCGGCTTCTATTTCTTTCTCGCGATCCCGGTCATGATGCTATGGACGATTTCCAATCCCGCAGCGCAGGGAATGATGACCCGACGGGTCAGTGAATCGGAACAAGGCGAATTGCAGGGCGCGCTCGGCAGTCTGTCGAGTCTCGCCTGGATCATCGGGCCTGGGCTCTTCACTTTTACGTTCGCCTGGTTCATCAACCAGGAGCGGGGCTGGAATTTCCCTGGCGCGCCGTGGTTCCTCGGAGCGCTTCTTCTTTTCGTCGCCATGTTTATGGCGACCCGGATTCCGAAACTTGATGCCGGACCTGGGGCCATTGGCCGCGAGACCCGATAGTGTGTCAGCGGCGCGTTTCGGCGCTTGCGGCGGAGGAATTGCGTTCGACAGTGGTTCCCGTCCAACCCGGCGCTGAGCCGCGAAGATCGTAACGTGCGATACCGACCGTTCTTCCTTTTTCTGATCTGCGCACTCGCCTGCGCCTCTGCCATCCGTGCCGATGAGGAGACCCGGCAGGTCCAGGAGGAATTGCGGAAGCGCCACCTGTTTTTCCGGGACATCGACGGTCGCCCCAGCATGGAATACGCCCTCGCCATCAAACGCTACCAGCAACGCAAGGGTTTCGCGCAGACGGGCGTCGCGGATGAGATCACGCTCTACTCGTTAGGCATCGGCGAGCCGGCCGCACCCGCGGAGGGCGCGCCGGAGCTACCGGACGTCCCGGTCTTGAAGAGCGACACGGCCTTCCGCGAGCCGACCCGAAGTCAGACGGTCCTCCCGACAACACCGCAGACTCCCGGCACAGTGAGCAAGGCGGAGATTCGCGATTTCCTTCGGCGCTACTTTGATGCCTGTGAGTCCGGCAATCCCGACGACGAGCTGGCCTTCTACGCGGACAAAGTTCAATACTTCGACCACGGGGTCGTGGACAAACCGTATATCCGGAACGAGCTCGCGGTTTACGTTCAGCGCTGGCCGATCCGGAAATACTCCCTCGGTGATTCGCTCCGCGTGGATCGCAAAGCAAACAACACAGCCGCGCGGATTCGCGTCGCCTTCCAGGTCGCTAATGCGGAACACCAACGCAAGGCCAATGGCCGGACCGACGATACCTTTAGCCTGGCTAAACGCGGCGATTCACTCGAGATCGTCGCGATCAAGGAAGCACGAGTTCGCCGGCCATCGCGGCATCGAAAGCGTCCGCCGAATTTCCCGGCGGCGGTCGGTCGCACCATTCACCACGTTTTCCGGAGTATTTTCCGCTAGGCCGATTTACCGGTGCAGCGGGAGCTTAACCGCGCCATCCATCGGAAACGCCTGCTCTGTTTTGAGATCGATCGCCCAGGCCCGAATGGTTGCGTTTTCAGGAAGGGTTCGCGCATCCAGGGTTGCGGAAAAGCCGGCACTGCTGTGCGCAGCTCCAATTTGCGGGACGAGATCCGAACGTTTCCCGCCGGTTTCAACGACATACAAAGGATCGAGGCGTCCGTCGCTCTTCTCCCAGCCGAGAACAACGCAGTCGGCGGCCCGATTTTGTTCCGGAATCCAGGCCCAGCCCCGGCAAAAAAGACGGCTGTGCGTGTCCCCTTTTACTTCTTCGAGCCTGCCGGCATTCGGGCTTTGCTCAGCCGGAATTTCTCTCACCGCGCTTGCCAGCGCCGGGCCCACCAAACGCGGGCGCAAGATGTCTCTCTCTGAGAGGGTCCGAATGGTCCGCGCAGTTTCGGGGAGTGGGTAGGGCGACAGAAACACAAGATCAGGGTTTTGCGGAATCGCCTCACTCCAGCGGACAACCAGTGACAGGTGGCCGGACCATCGCGCCAGACGCCGCCAGATCCGGCGTTCCTTTTGGAAAGTGACGACCCAGCACAGAATGAGAAGCAGGACCGAGCCGGTGACGGCTAACCAGGTAATTGCGGGCGCCCTGCGCCGCTCGTCGGTTCGCGCGAGGAGCGTGAATCCGAGGCCGGCAACTGCAATGTAGAGGAATACCGATGATGCAGTGTAACGGGCGTCCCCGGCCATCGACGCACCGAACCCCAGCCGCCCCAAGGCCACGACGCAGCCCGAGATGAGAGCGTAGCAACCTAAAACGAGCCACGGGTAATACCGTCGCCATTCCGCCGTTTTCCGTCGCGCCTGCACCACGGCCGCAATCACGAGGCCCGTGAAAAGAATAAGGATGAACCCGCCCAAAACGTCGGGCGGTCCCAGGCTGAAGACCGATCCGATCCAGACGAGAAGAAAGCTGAACAACTCCGGCAGGCGAGTCAGCGGGGAGACAAACGGCGGAGAAAGTGGCGGGTGTCGGTAGGAAGCGAAATAGAACCCTAGCGCGATCGCCGCGAGCGCGAGGTAAACGGAAGTCCAGAGAATTTGCCGGCGGTCGCGAACCCGAGGAGGGCCGGCGCTGGTCAGGGGAAATCCGAGCACCCAAACGAGCATTCCGTTCGCGAACGTGTACGTGGCGAAAAATGCGAGGCCCGCATTGACCAGGGTTTTCGTCCGGAAGGAGCGACCCGTGAGGTTCATCCACAAAGCAAGAATGAGCGTGACCCCGGGTATGAAAGCTTCGCTGATTAACGGGTCGAGAAAATTTTGGTACTGCCTGGGCGAGAACAGGAGGAAATTGATCGCGGCAAAAGCGAACGGCACAGCGCGTGACAACGGGCTGGTCTGGCGAAGGATCATGTACAGACCAAGCGAACCGCCACACGCCCAGAGCAGGGTCCAGGCGATCTGATTTCTCGTGTCCCAGGCGCCGGAAGCAATCGTCATTGCGAGGTAGGCCAAACGCGGAAAGAATGCCCGGCTTTCGTTGTGCTGGCTGAAAAGTTCGGCCCACCCAAGCGTGCCGCGATAATAAGAGGCGAGCTGCCCGCCCGGCGAATCCCATTGATCCCAGAACGGGAACGGCACGCAGTATCTCCAGACGACATAGAGCGCACCAATGACTGGCAGCGCCCAGATAAAGCCCAGCAGGATTCGGCCGAAAATTCGGGAGCCGGGAATTTCCATTACGCTTTTGGCAGCATGGCCGCTAACAAGGTTGCGGCTTGATCATTGGCCGGGCCCGGGATTGCCAATTGCTTCGGGATGCTGGTCTAGATAACGGACGATCGCCTCGGCGATGAGCCCATTCGCGAGTGCGTTTGGATGCGGATCGAATTTATTCACCCTGAGTTCAGCAGCCTTTCGCTGGGCCATGATCGGCTGGAGATCGACCGAATTGAAACCTCGCTCCTCGAGCTTCTGGAGAAAGGCCGCGTAAAAATCTTTGTTCTGCAGCAAGGAATCGCTGTGGAGAAACGGAAGCACCACCACCAGGAGATTTGCGTGATAACGTTGCGCCACGACCGAACGAAACTCTTCCAAAGTGCCAAGGTGCCGCGCCATGATTGCCGGGTCGCCGTAGAACATCTGCATCTGCCCGAGGAGATCGCGCACCAGATGTGGGTAGCGGGCCCGGTAATAAAGAAACTCCACGAATCTGCTCTGTTTCGCTATTCGCTGACATAACCGATCGACGC
>DATLNB010000067.1:0-112626 GCA_035536995.1 Chthoniobacterales bacterium
GATCACCGACCGAAGTCTGAAGCGAGCCTGTCCAAAGTCCCCGATCGTTGAGGGCGAATGTTCCTTCGGCACGGAGGAAATCCTCGTCCCGCCGCAGATCGAGGCGAGTGACTGCAAGCTTCGACTCCTTCAGCTCGAGGTTTAAGTCGAGCGAATCAATCTCCGAGCGGAGGACGACCAGCGAGTTGCCGGTTACCGAAAGCTGACCGCCAAGCTTTCCTCCCTCTGCGCTGACATGTCCCTTCGCGGAAAGCTTGCCTCCAAAATCCGCCGGCGTCTGCCCGAAGAGCCGGGCGAAATCTCCCAGGTCGTGTATCGACGCCAGGATGTCGCCATGAAAAGCGGGCTTGATCCAGTCCGCGGATTTTTCGGGCCAGGCAAATTCGCCGTTGAAGTTGAGCTCGTTGCTTCGCTGTTTGATGTAGAGATGCTCAACCTGGACCTCGCGGTTATAGACCGATGCCCCGATCATCACAGTATCGGCCGTGCGGTCGCGCCAGGTCAGCCCAGTGACTTCAGCCCAGATTGATGCGGTAGCGTTGCGGAGGTCGGTTGTCGCGCCGCGAAAGGTAAATTTTGTCCCGTGCAACGTGCCGCTGGCGCGGTTGCTCCAATCAAGCGCATCGGACATCTGGGCCAGCGAGACTCCGGAACCGCTGCCGGCGATGTCCCACGTCCGGACGTTTGCCCGATCGTCGCTTGCGACGCGCGCCCGGAGCTTGCCCCCGAAAGCGTCAACGCTCAGCTCCATACCGATCTGGCTCCTGCCGATGTGCGACAAATCGATGATGATATTGTCCACGTCGAGCCCGCGCATCAGGTTGATTGCGCCAATCGCCAGACGCGTTTCCTGCCATGACGTAGCGCCGCGAACGTTCGCAAAATCTTTCCGGAACCAAGGGGCTGCGACAGAAATTTGACGCGCCGTCAGGACGCCGGTTTCCATTTCTGAGCCGCTTAACCCGCCGCCGTTCAAGTCAAACGTCGTCCCTCCGCTTTCTACATGAACCTGAAGGCCGGAAAACTTGAAGCTATCCGCCAGCAGATTTTCGAGAAACGACCATGGGATACGCCGGGCGGAATCCGTTACCTTCAGATCGCGCCGGATATCGAGATTCAACCCTTCAATGGTGAGGGCCCGGAGAGAGCGGCGAGAACCAGTCAGGATGCCGTAAAGATTCAGGTCGAACTCAAGGCGCGCGGCGGTGCACTCGACGCGAAATGGCGCGCCCGGCGCGGTCACAGCATGAAGGTTTGTGACCACGACCGGCCGAAGCAAGGGCGCGTCGATCTCGCCGAGATTGAGGGTCACGCCCTCGCGGGCGGTGGCTCGTTGCGCCCACCACCGTAATCCACTCGCGATCAGAATCGGCGCAAAACAAAGGGCGAGGATCGCCGCGCCCAGGAAAGCGGCGGCGAGGATGACGAGTGTTCGTCTTGGACCCATTTGCGGTCCAATGCATTAGCCGGAAAAGCCGGTGCCGGAAAGGTGGATCAAGCGCCGGCCCGGCGCGCCGCGCTGGCCGCTATTCCCTGGCTGAGGAATTCTGAAAGGTCAGCCGGACCGGCCGTTCCGCGCGGATACGATCGTTCAGCTGAACCTGGAGGGCGCTCTCTGCTTCCGCGAGAATTCCGCTTTCCGCCGCTCTCTGCCGGGCCAGATCCGGCAAAACCGCGAGCTGTGCTTCGAGGTCGGCCGCGGAAATCCGGTTCCAGAATCCGTTTTCAAAGGCGAGCACCTCCACCTGTTGTTGCTCGACCCCGAGGATGGTTGCGCGAGGTAACGTGATCAGGATTGCGTCTGGCTGCAGGTCCACCGCCACGTCCTGTTGCAAATCGAAGCCCGCTTTAGCCGCAAACGTTCCGTGCAACTTCATCCGCTTGGTGCTTCCCGCCCAGGTGTGGAGGAACTCGTGCTCTACTTCGACCTGCCGCGAAAGGATGGCGAGCTGCGCGGTGGCGGTGGTTTTCTCGAGGTAAATTCGATTGTTAACCGTCACTCGCGGCTTGAGCTGCGCCATCTCGACGAGGGCATCGCGAACATCGCGCCCCAGGCGTTCCAACTCGTTCGTGCCCTGCCGTGCGGTCCGCGCCGGCCAGGTTTCAATTCGATAAAAAATGAAGGCGGCGACACCCGCGATGACGAGAAAGATGAGGGTGAAGGCGAGCGGCCAGGAGAATCGCCGTCGCGGTGTGAACGGTTCAGGATTCACGATGTCATGTCCCCAAAAAAGTACCGCCCCCCACGTCCGATGGACGTGAAGGGCGGCTGTTCCCCCCAGAACAATGTTTAACTGCGACCGTATTAACCGACCTTACGCACGGCTGCAACAGATTTCTTAATGATCTTCAGCGTTTTTTTCGCGGGCGTGCAATAATTGTTTTCGTGAAACTGGGGCTGCGTTACCAAACCACCTACCGTTACGAGCAAGCGGTTGGATTTTCGCCCCACGACGTCCGGCTTTTTCCCCGGAGCGATCGGTTCAGTCGTGTGCGTCGCCTCGATTTTTCCACGACGCCGAAAGCTACGATTCGATATTCGCGCGACGTTTTCGAAAATATCGTGGCGTCCTGTTATTTTCCCGGCCGCGCGAAGGAGATAACGTTTCGCCTCGCGATCAACCTGGACCTCGACGAAAAAGATCCGTTCCATTTCATTCTTGAGCGCGAGGCCGTGGAATTGCCGTTCGAGTACGATAAAGGGATCGCCAAATTGCTGGCGCCCTACCGAGAGCGGCGGGTGAAAGAGGACCTGCGGCTTCCGGGCTGGCAGGCGCCGTCAAAAGGGAAACCGCGGGGGACTGTTTCGGCGCTGGTGGAGCTCAACCGGCGATTGCACGAATGCATCGGATATGAGCGGCGTGAAGAGGGCGGTGCGCTTGCGCCCGAGGAAACGCTTCGGCGCGGCCGCGGGGCCTGCCGCGATGTGACCGTTCTCCTCGCGGAGGTCCTTCGACAAATGGGTTTGGCAGCCCGGCTCACCAGTGGATATCTGCGCGAAAGCGAATCGGAGACGAAACGCGCTGAGGGATCGCTTCACGCATGGACGGAAGTTTTTTTGCCGGGCGCCGGCTGGGTCGGGCTCGACGCGACCAATGGCGTTTTTTGTAATCACAACTTCATCGCGGCCGCAGTTGGATTGCAGCCCGCGGACATCACGCCGATCAGCGGCGCTTATTATCACGACCAGGGAGTTCCGACAGAGATGATTGCGAAGCTGGAATTGATCAATCTGTAAGCCTGCCAAAATGCACGTCATCCCGAGCCGCGCAGACGGCGAGGGAGCTCGCATGCGCTCATCCGCTTCCGCGAAACAACAGGCGGGCTTCGTCGGAGGATGCGTGGCCTTTCGCGGAAGCGATTGACCGTTTGTGAGGTCCCTCGTCGTCTGCGCGACTCGGGATGACACGCTCGTCCAGGTGAACGTAATTCAATCCCCATGCTCGCCGACCTTCAGCTCCGGGATTTTCGTTGCTTCGAGGCACTCCGCGTCGAGTTCGGGCCGGGCTTCAATTTTTTTGTTGGCCAAAACGGGCAGGGGAAGACTTCCATTCTCGAGGCGGCCTGCGTGGTTCTACGCCTACAATCGCAGCGAAGCGCTTCCCTTGTTCCGGCAATCTGTTTTGGCCGCAACGCGTTTGCTGTTTCGGCGCGAATTGAGAATCACGCGCTCGATTTTCGTTATAGCGTCCTCCGTCGAAAAGTGACGCTCGATCAGGTCGAGCAGCGAACTCTCGGTGAGTACCTCCGGCTTGGCCGCGTTGTTTCAGTCGCCAATACCGATATCGAGCTTGTCCGGGGAACCTCGGATGCGCGCCGGCGTTACCTCGATTTTCTGGCGGCGCAGATTGACCCGATTTATCGGCCAACTTTACGCGCTTACGACCGGGCACTTCGATCGCGGAACGCGTTGCTAAAGTCGGCTCATCCTCGTCCGCGCGAGCTCGCTGCCTACGACCTTCCTCTCATCGAGCATGGCAGCAAACTAACCGCGATTCGGGCGCGCCTGGTCGAACGGCTTGCTCCACTGGCGGCGGACGCCCATCGCCGGATCAGCGGCGTGGAGGAAACGCTTCAGCTTCAATTTATTCCCGGAGCAGCCGATGATTTCGCGCGACACCTGGCCGAGTCGCATGCCCGGGAATCGCGGTTGCGGCAAACCATCGTGGGCCCGCACCGCGACGACATCGAGCTTTCGGTTCAGGGTAAGCCCGCCCAGCAATTCGCTTCCGAGGGGCAACAACGGACGGTCGCCCTTGCACTGAAGCTTGCCCAATCCCGAATCTTCCTCATGGACGAGGGGAACGCTCCTCTGCTCCTGATCGACGACATTTTCGGCGAACTGGACCCGAGCCGGCGAAACGCTTTGCTCCAGCATCTGCCGCCGGAATCGCAAAAGCTAGTGACCGCGACGACAATGGATTGGCGCGAGTCTGCGATGGAAGGACCTGTCTTCGAGCTGCGGGAGCGCCAGCTGGTTCGAAGGTAGGGACGCCGGGCTGCGGCGTCCGGTGAGAGCGATTTCTCTCCGACCCCTTTCGGACGACGCAGCGCGCCGTCCCTACCAGGACACGATTCGCGCGCTGTTCCTACCACGGGACGCCTTGCACGCCGCCCCTACCGAAAGACCTTGCGCGCTGTTCAGCCCGGCATTTTAGTTTTTCATGCGTAACCTGGGTGATGGTATGCCGCTGAGCCTCGCGGGCTCACTTTTGGTCGCCCATCCAAACATGCTCGACCCAAATTTTCGGCGTGCTGTTCTCTTCATCTCGGCTCATGACGCCCAGGACGGCGCGCTCGGAGTTATCCTGAACCGGCCCCTCGACAAACAGGTGGCCGATCTGGTGAACGATACGCCTCCCGAAGGCCTGGCCGATGTGCCTGTTTTCCTTGGCGGGCCGGTCGGGAAAAATCAGCTGATGTTCGCCGCTTTCGAGTGGCAAAAGGGCGAAGGCCTGAAGCTAAATCACAACGTTGGCGTGGATGAGGCGCATCAACTGGTCGATCAGGATCCGGCATCCATCCGCGCCTTTGTCGGTTATGCCGGCTGGAGCGCAGGACAACTCGAAGCCGAGATGAAACAGAAAGCCTGGATCGTCCAGAGACCGAGCCGGGCTGCTTTGGCGCCGTCGCGCCTTCCAAAACTCTGGTTCGAAATCATGCGCGACCTCGGCCCGTGGTACAAGATGCTGGCGGCCGCGCCGGATGATCCGTCACTGAATTGACGAAAGTGACGAGTTACGTGTGACATGTGACGAGAAAAGAAGTCGGCTCTGCGTTTTTAGCTTGTCACTTGTCGCTCGTCACATGTCACTCTCTTCCAAATGATCATCGGCGTTCCGAAAGAGATTAAGTCGCAAGAGCACCGGGTCGGGTTGATTCCATCGACCGCTTCGACCCTGACCCGGAAAGGACACACCGTCCTGGTGCAAAAGGGCGCTGGAATCGGCTCCGGTTTTTTAGACGATCATTACGTGGCCACCGGCGCCACCATGATCGACGGCGCGGAGGAAGTCTTCGCCCGGGCCGACATGATTGTGAAAGTGAAAGAGCCGCTCCCGGCGGAATACGGGCTCCTCCGCAAGGGGCAGATTCTGTTCACCTACCTGCATCTGGCCGCGAGCAAACCGCTGACCGAGGCGCTGGTGAAGTCAGGGGTGATCGGCGTCGCCTACGAAACCATCCAGGTGGGAAACAAGCTGCCGCTCCTGGAACCAATGAGCGAGATTGCGGGGCGGATGTCGGTGGTGATGGGCGCCTATTATCTGGCGAAGCACAACGGCGGCAATGGCGTTCTGCTCGGTGGCGTTCCGGGGGTGCTGCCAGGCAAGGTGGTCGTGATTGGCGGCGGCACTTCCGGGGTCAACGCTGCCCGGATGGCCCTTGGCTTAAAAGCGGATGTCACGATCCTCGAAGTGGACGGCGAGCGGATGCGGTTCCTCGATCTGACCATGCCGAACGTGAAGACGCTCTACTCGAACGAAGCGAATCTGACCGAGCTCATGCCCCACACCGACATGTTGATCGGCGCGGTCCTGGTGCCCGGGGCGAAAGCGCCGAAACTGATCACGCGCGAAATGTTTCGGAAAATGAGACCGGGCTGCGTCTTCGTGGACATTGCCATCGACCAGGGCGGGTGTGCCGAGACCTCACGGGCGACGACGCATGAGGACCCGGTTTATGTTGAGGAAGAAGTGACTCATTATTGTGTGGCCAACATGCCTGGCGCCTATGCGCGGACCTCAACTCAGGCCCTCAGCAACGCGACGGCCCGTTACGCGGAGTTGCTGGCCGATCTGGGTCTCGAAGGCGCCTGCAAAAAACAACCGGCGCTCATCGGCGGGATCAATACGCGCGAAGGCAAGGTGACCTACGCCGCAGTGGCGGAAGCGCACGGTCTCCCGTTCGAGCCGCCGCTTTAAAAGAGCACCGCAGGGCGCTTTGTCCTGCTCATGCTCTTAATCCTGATCCTACTCTTTCGCGAAAGATCATGAGCATGAGGGTAGCGGGACTGCCCCACCAAACTCGTCTTCCGGCAAGGCCGAACCCATAACCTATTGCGAATCAGCTTTGTCCAAGAATGGGCAACCAATCCTAACTATGAAAAAACTACTCTGCATTTTAGCCAGTGCCGCGCTTCTCGGAGGCTGCGAGCAAAAAGATACCACCGTCGTCGCTCCGGCCACGTCGCCCGCTGAGAAAAAGACGGAAAACAATACCACCGTGGTAAATCCGCCATCGAGCAGCAGCTCGACGACCAACACCACGACGACGTCGACTCCGCCGAGCTCGTCGAGTTCCAGCTCCAGCAGCACAACTACGACGACCTCGAGCCCGAGCCCGTAGAATCAGGCGCTGTTTGTTTGCAAAAGGCTTCCAGCTGTTAGCGCGGCTGGAAGCCTTTTTGTTTGTACTCTTGCCTCTGCTCGTGATCATGATCCTAATCTTTCCGGGAGGATCAGGAGCACGACCAGGATCATGAGCAGGAAAGAACTAGCGTTTCCGAAAACAAAGCGGCTCACCCTCTCCTCGGAGTTCGCGCGCGTGAAAGGGCAGGGGACCACGCAGCGCGGCCGGCTGATGGTTCTCGGGGCCATGAAAGACAAGGATGAAAAGTCGTTCCGGGCCGGGTTTATTACGCCCAAACACATCGGCAGCGCGGTCGTCCGGAACCGGGTTCGACGGCGTCTCCGCGATCTCGTTCGGACCCACCAGGCGGGTTTGAACACCGGCTTTTGGATCGTGCTGGTGGCGCGGGCTTATGCCGCAAACGCGAGTTATAAGGATCTAAAAGATGAGTGGTTGCGCCTCGCAGAGCGCGCTTCTATCCTAGCGCCCTGATGCTCTTTCTCGCGCGTCTTTTCATCCGCGGTTACCAGTTATTGGTCTCCCCGGTCCTCTCCTTTCTGGCCGGACCGGGCAACGGCTGCCGGTTCACGCCGACCTGTTCCGCCTACTTTCTCGAGGCGTTGGAAACGCACGGCATCTTCCGCGGAACCCGGCTTGGTCTCTGGCGTCTCTTGCGCTGCAATCCATGGGGCGGACGCGGGCACGACCCGGTGCCGCCGGCCGAGCGCTGCCATCATCTCGTTTGTGAATAGCCCGGCGGGCATCGTGTATGGACCGACAAGCCTGGATTGCCGTTACCCTTTGTATCCTCGGGCTCATCGGCTGGTATGCTTACACCGCCTCCCATTTGCCGCCTCCGCGACCGCGCGTTGCGCCGACCCCGACCGCGGAACCGGCCCTGGCCGCTAGCCAGCCGGCGCCCTCCGCATCTCCCGCCCAATCAACAGCGCCTTCCCCGCCGGCGGCGCCATCCCCCTCCGCCGCCCCCTTCGCCGAAAAAACCGATGTTCTCGCCAATGCCGACATTGAGCTGCGCCTGACCAATCGCGGCGGCGCCATCACCGAAGCCGTCTTGCTGAACCACGTCCTCGACAATACCAATCGCGTCAGTCTCAACGCCCCGGAGCGGATCCCAATCGGCGCCATCGTCGAGCAACCGGATGGCCCGTTGCCCGAGTTCACAATGGAGAAACAGGCGGACGGCAGCGTCCATTTCGAACACAAGACTCCGGAAGGCGTAACCATTCGGAAGCGGTTCTTCTTCGCGCCCACTACTGATAAAAAGGACAATTTCGTCGCGGAGATGCAGGTCGATTTTCGGAATGACGGAACGCAGCCGTACAATAACGGCGGTTATTTCGTCACCCTCGGCTCGACCCGTCCGATCCACCCGAACGACATGACGGCCTACACGCGCCTCGCCTGGTTCGCGAATGGCAAGGCCGACGGGATCGATGTCAACTGGTTCCCCGCCCAGACGTATCCGGTTATCGGCGTCGAGAAACGAGAGGCGAAGCCCTTCTACCGAGAAAAAATCAACAACGCGGATTGGGCCGGCATGACAAACCAGTTCTTCACCGACCTGGTCACGCCTTTGAATGCGAAGGCCGTCGAGCTCTGGGCGCGTCCGTTCGACATCAAGCAGCCGCAGGGTCCAAACCTTCTCGGACTGGAGGGCGCGATGGGAATGCCCGGGTTCCAGCTCCAGCCGGGCCAGACGGTGACCCAGCGATTCCAGATTTATGCCGGCCCGAAACTTTACGGGCGTCTTGCCAAACTTCAGCACGATGAAGCTGAGATCATGAACTTCGGCTGGTTCAAGCTGGTCAGCCAGTTCCTCCTCAACTTCATGAATCTGATCCACAGCTGGGTCAAAGATTACGGCTGGTCGATCATCATTCTGACCGCCTGCGTGAAAGGCGTTCTATGGCCCCTCCAAAACAAGGCCAACCGATCGATGCGCAAAATGTCGGCGCTCGCTCCGAAGATGCAGGAGCTCAAGGAAAAGTACAAGGACGACCCGACGAAAATGAACCAGGAGGTCATGAAGCTCTACAAGGAGCACGGGGTGAATCCCGTCGGCGGCTGTCTGCCGATGATGATCCAGATCCCGATTTTCTTCGGACTCTTCAGCATGCTCGGCCAGGCGGCAGAGCTCCGGAACGCGGGCTTCCTCTGGGTCCACGATCTGTCGCAGCCCGACACGGTTGCGATCATTCCCGGTTTGGGTTGGAAGATCAACCTCCTCCCGCTCCTGATGGGCGCGAGCAACATCTGGCTCATGAAAATGACGCCGAAGACCGGGGACACCACCCAGCGCCGCGTCATGATGTTCATGCCGCTGATCTTCTTGATTTTCTGCTACAATTTCGCGGCAGCCTTGGCATTATATTACACGACGCAGAACCTGTTCACGATCCTGCAGCTCTACCAGAACCAGAAGCAACCCGCCCCGGTCCTGGAAAAAGTTGCACCGCCAGGCAAGCGTCAGCGTAAAGGACGACCATGACGCCCAAGGAATTACTCGACACGATCCTCGGCTATCTCGGGTTCGTCGTGCAGATCGACGAGACCCAGAGCGAAGGCGGTAATCACACCCTCCAGATTTACATGGAGGAAGCGCATACCCTCATCGGTCGCGATGGCGAGACCCTGGAGGCGATTCAGTTTTTGCTGAACCGGCTGATCCAGGCCAAGGACAAGGACGCGCCGAAGGTGATTGTCGATTGCGAGCATTATCGCTCGATGCGCGAAGACCGGATTGTGCAACGAGTGCGAGAATTGGCCGAGCGGGTGCGGATCTCCGGGCGATCCTTGCAGCTCGAGCCGATGAATTCCTACGAGCGCCGGCTGGTCCACAACGCCTTTAAGGACGATCCGGACGTCGCCACGTGGAGCCCATCCGATTCAGCGCGGATCAAGCAGATCACGTTGCTGAAGCGCCAGCCGAAGCGCGAAGCTGCACCGCAGCAGTAGCCGCCTGGGGCGGAAGCTCCAAATCCCAAACACCAAGCTCCAGGGAAACTGCAAATTCCAAGGCTCCAAAGCGGAGAGCGCACCTTTGTGGGCCCGCGACGAACGAACGCCGAGTTGAAGTTTGGTGCTTGGATCTTCGCTGGCGCTCGGTGCTTGGAGCTTTTCGCGATTGTTAAAACGCGAACACGATCTTCCCGCTCCGTTTGCTTCGCATGGCGTGCGCCAGGGCGGCGGCGGGTTCGCTAAGCGAATACGTTGCTTCCACCTTGCTCCGGAGCAGGCCGCGCTTCGCCATGTCGAAGAGCGGGGCGAAGGTCTCGGCCCGTTGCTCCGCCGTGGCGGCCTCATACCATTTGTTTACCCAGAAACCGGTAAACCGCAGATTCTTGAAAATCAGCATCCCGTTTGGGATCGAGAGCGGGGCAAGGCTCATCGCGCCGTAAGTCACCATCGTCCCGTCGGACGCGAGGCATTTGGCGACCCTCAACGCGGTGTCCCCTCCCACCGCATTAAGCGCCAGTCGAATGGGCGCGCGTTCGGTCGCTGCCGACACTTCCTCGCGCAGATTCTCCCCATCAACCAGCACAACGTCGCCGCCTAACGACTTCAGCTCATCGACCGGCTCGGGTCGGCGGACGACGTTCACCGTCCTCAATCCCAATTCTCGCGCAATCTGGACCACGCACTGTCCGGCAGCGGAATTGGCCGCATTCTGAATGACCCAATCCCCGGGTTTGAGCGCCACGAAATCGTGCAGCATTCGCCACGCTGTGATTGGGTTGATCTTCAACATTGCGGCCTGGATCGGCTCGATCTCTTTCGGTACCGCGACCAGCTTGTGGGCGGCGATCACCGCAGCTTCGCGCCACGTCCCGAAGTTGTGCGGGAAAATCACGGGCATCCCGGCCGCCAGCCCTTTTACAGCCGCTCCCATCTCCACCACCACTCCGGTGCCTTCCATCCCCGGAGTTGCAGGCAGCGCCGCTTTGATCGGATATTTCCCCTCGATGGAGTTCAGGTCCGCCGGGTTAATCGGCGCGGCTGACATTTTCACCACCACTTCGTCTGGCCCCGGCTCGGGCAAAGGCAGATCGACAACGCGCAAAACGTCCGCCGGATTTCCGTGCGTTTCGTAAACAGCGGCCTTAATGGTTTTGCTCATGGTCGCGGAGCGAATGGAGCCCATCGCGAACGATCCCGCCAGCAATATGCAAAGCGGCGCGCGGATTGCGCTCACCGGCATGATCGTGAATTGCGTGCTGGCCGCGGCCAAGATCTCCGCCGGCGTCCTGGGCAATTCCTACGTGCTGATCGCGGACGGAATCGAGTCCACTCTCGACATCGCCGGCTCGGTTATCATTTGGGGCGGCCTGAAGTTTGCCTCGCGTCCGCCCGATGCGACGCACCCGTACGGGCATGGAAAGGCCGAGCCGATGGCGGCGGCGGTCGTGGCTGCGGGCGTGTTGCTCGCCTCGATCGGCCTCGCCATCGAAAGCGTACGCGAAATTTTCACACCCCACCATGGCCCTGCGCCGTTCACCCTCATTGTCCTGGTCGTGGTCATCGTCATTAAGGAATTTCTTTATCGGGCGGTCATGCGCCTTGGCAGCAGGGTCGAGAGCATGGCCGTGAAAACGGACGCGTGGCACCATCGCGCCGACGCGCTGACCTCGATTGCGGCGTTCGTCGGAATTTCCATCGCGCTGATTGGCGGACAAAAGTGGCACACGGCGGACGACTGGGCGGCGCTTTTCGCCTGCGCGGTTATTGCGGCAAACGGTTGGCGCCTTCTTCTCCCCGCGCTGCATGAGATGCTCGACACGGCGCCGCGCGGCGAAATCGTGACCACGATCGAGGGCGCCGCCGCATCTGTCCCGGGCGTGGTCGAAGTCGAAAAGTGTCTCGTCCGGAAGATGGGAGTCTTCTTCTACGTGGATTTGCACGTCGGCGTCGATGGCGCGATCTCCGTGCGGGACGGACACGACATCGCCCATCGGGTAAAGGACGCGATCAGGAATACCGACTCCCGCATCGCCGACGTGCTCGTCCACGTCGAACCGACGGACAGCGATCCCTAGACCAGATCAGCGGCCACGATTTTTTCGAGCGTCCGGGTGAGCGCGCTGCGCGCTTTCGCAATTTGTTCCCTGAACTTATTCAGCCGCCCAAATGCAGCGGGGTGAGTGAGGAGGTAAGATCCGAGCCGGACGAAATTCGTTTTTTGCCGGGCCACGTCGAACAAAACGTTGGCCGGCGCGGGAAACGGTTCCGCTGCCGTATCGCTGATCGCGCGCACAGAAAGGATCGGCAATTGATGGGCAGCGCAAACCTCCGCGATGATCTCGGTTTCCATATCGATCGCAACTGCGCCGGTCTTGTTTGCGAGATCTGCGCGTTCTGCCTCCGATTCCACGATTCGCGGCACGGTGAGGAGTTTTCCTAGAAATGTTCCTTCATCGTCCAGCTGGAGCCGCGGAGACGCGAGCAGCTCCGGCGTCGAATAATTGTCGGAGACCAGAACGTTGCCGACCCGCAGCTCTTTTTCGAGCGCCCCCGCGAACCCCGCGCTGATCAGGTATTGAAAGCGTTCCCGCCTCAGAATGATTTCCATTTGTTCGCGGGCAACTTTTCGCCCGACGCCGGTATGAATGACGGCGACGGATTTGCCTCGAAAAATTCCGCGGACGCTTTCGACGCCTTCGCGGGAGTTGGCGCTCGGCCTTTCAAGCAGCCGGATGAAGTCGGAACTTTCCGCCGGCAACGCAAACGTGATTGCGATCATCACCCGGCGGAGTCACGGCGCGAGCGGCGGGCGATCGCCGACGCGCACCTGCAAAATGGTCCGCCGCTCTGCCGTCGCTGATGGATCGGCGGGCGGAGGCGAGTATTCAGGCGGGGCGAGCGGGATCAACGAACGGCGGAATTCGTCGGCTCGATTTGAAGGCAAGTCGACCACGACATTAATCCCGTGGCTGTCGGGCGGCGCCATTGCCGCGGAACCGCCGGCCTGTTGGGCGAGCACGATCAGGCTTCTGGCCACGTGCTCGCGATCGTTCGCCGGCGCCGGGAGGTGAATCTCGTCTCCGATGGTCGGCAACGGCATTGACGTTTCCGCCGTCTTTTGCAGGGAAGATTCGAGTTGTTTACGGGCGGCCTCTTCCCGGGCCCTGATTTCGCCGGTGCCGCTTTTCCGGCCGATGATAAACAATATACCAACGATGACATTGAGGAGGACAAGGGCGGCGAAAGCGGTGATAAGGCGTCTGCCGATTGGTTTCGGCGGCAGCGGAATTTCCGGATCCTCGTTCTCGGCAATGACCTCGCGCGACCGTGGGGAGCGCCGGTGCATTTCCCGGGCGATCTCGAGCTCGCGCTGGAGCTGTGGGTCGACGGTGAGTTGATGCTCGAACGCCTGCCGTTCCTCGACCGTAAATTTTCCCTCGAGATAATCGAACAGCTTTTCCGGGCTCATGCGTGGACGACCAGCATCGTCACGGGCAGCCACGCGGGCAAGCAATCCCGGCGGGGCGTGCTTCCCCACGTTCGGATATGCAGAAGCATGTCCCTCCGAAAGCTCTAAGTGATTTCGTAGCCGATTGGTTTGAATCGGTAGTTGTTCGACATCTCGGCCGAGCAGGCGGTCAGGCCGACGATCAAATCCATTTCGGATCGGAGGATAATTGCGTCACCAGCCTTGGAGCGCGGTGGAAGGATCTTCAGCTCTCCTTTTTCATCGATCTCCACGTTCATGAAAATGTTAAGCGTGGTCGGAATCGAATCAGGCGCGATCCCGAACGGGGCAAGATGAGTCGCGAGATTCCCGAAACAGCTCGGGTGGGGCGCATCGTTCTTGTAAATAATTTGGAACGTTTCCGGGCTGCACGGGGTCAGGAGAAAATCGTGCCGGCCGACGTCATCCTCAACGATACTGAACATTGGGCGGCTCCGGTTGGAATAAAGGATGTCCCCCTTTGTCAGGTAGATCCGGTTTGCGTAATCGATGCTCCGCCCGGATGAAAGCCACTCGGCTTTATCATCCGAGTTGAAGGCAATAAGATCGGCGACTTGTTCGCCTTCGAGGTCGATTACGCGCAAGAGCTGGCCACTTCGCAATTCGAAAGCGGTGCCAGTTTGAGGTTGGAGACGATTCATTATCGGAGGGACGTGCTTCCGCACGTCCGAAACTTCAGATCAGACTGTGCCCCAATATTCGGACATACGGAAGCATGTCCCTCCGAGAAGCTAATGCCCGAAAGGACATTTCCCCGGCTCTGCCTTGAACGGGGCCTGCCAGTTCTCACCCACGGCGCGCCCGGAATATTGGCGCGCTTCGGATCGCTCGCCGAAATCGTTCAACATCGGATTGATCGATCCCTGCAAGTCGAGGTCACGTTTCCGAATGGAGTCCTGCATCCGCTTCCATTTCCCGTCCGCGCGGAGGCGCTCGAATTGGACGTGCGGGTTGAACACCAGGACGGGCCAGGGAAATCGCCGGGCTTCGCGCGAGCTGTTGGCGTGCATGCCGATCACGTAGAGGGCCTGGCCGCCGAAACTAAACGAAAAGTGCGGATCGGACGGGTCGGAGCCAACACTCGGATCCCAGTCGAAATTGGGCGCGTCCTCACTGTGCAGGGCGCGGAGCTGCGTCCAGAGCAATTGTTCGAATTCGGCCTCACTGGTCTCCTGTGGGCCAGCAAAAATGGCGACGAAAGTGGCGTAATCCGAAGGCGCGGCGCGCTGCGTTATGGTGAATTCGAGAAGGCCCGCGGCAAGGTCGGCGGTCGCCTGATCACTCGCCATTTCCGGGAAACAACGGACGTTGAACAGGCTGGAATGGATGGCCGCTTTGGCGCCGAGACAGGGGAACTCATTAGCCAAGACCAACTCACGGAACATCTTATCCGCCTGGGCGGCAAAAGCCGGATCTGTTGGTCCGTGACTGCCCGCGACGTCCTCCGCGATCGTATCGGCCTTCATTCGTTTCACGCTGAAAACGCATTAACTCCGGTGGCCGGTTGCAGAAAACCGGTGCCGGTTGCCCTTTTCCCCCGGGGAAATAGATTACCGCCCTCGTGGATGAAAACTTCCTTGGCCTTTCCCGACCGCCTCGAACATGGTGGTGGTGGACCGGTCGCGCCCTCATCCTACTCCTGGCGCTCTTCCTGATCTTTCACCGGCCGATCCTTTTCCGGATCGGGCGCGCCTTGGCGGACCACTACGCGGCGAAGGCAAACCTGAAGATCGATTGCACCCTCGAAGGCACCATTTTCACGAGCCTGGGGGTGCGCAACCTCCACGTTTCGCCCATTGGTTCGACAATCGTCGAATCGATCGACGTCGATTCCATCCGGGTTCAATACAGCCTCTGGGACCTGGTTCGGCGCGGCATGACGGAGGTCCTCAAGAGTGCGGAAGTGCGGAACGCGCGGGTCATTCTCGATCCTACCAAGGCCGCGCTTAAGCCAAAGGTCCCGCCCCCGGACGAGCCGATGAAATTGTTCCCGGTCTTTCCCGAGCGGCTCCTGATCTCTGATGCGAGCGTTCTGGTCCGCTCGACGACGGAGAAACCTGATTTCGTCCTCGAGCACCTCGTTCTCGAGCTCGATCCGAAACGGCCCGGGGAACTGCGGGCCGGGCTCCTTCAGATTCCAAATGCGGACGCCTGGAAAAACATTGCGGGGAAGACGTCCTACACGAATAAAAACCTGGTCATTAGCGGGCTTGTTTTTGACGAACAAAACCAGTTTCGCCTGATCGCCTTCGACGCGTCGCATATCGCGGCGGGCTCCCTGGAAGTGGTTCTCGATGCGTCGCTGGCTGGCGGCACCATCGCTGGGTCGGTCGCCTTGAGTGAGACGAAGCAATCCCTGAATACAAAGCTGCGCCTCGTGGCTGAGAATGTTTCCCTCGATACTTTGCGCGGATATCTGGGCCGCCCGCCCGAGTTCCTTGCTGGCGATGTCGAACGATTGGCGATCGAGGCCGATGGCGTGATCAATTCCCCGCGCACTTGGGTCGGCTCCCTCCAGGCGCGAATCAACAATCTGCGGCAGGACACGTTGTTCTTCGACCGGGTCACCCTGGCGGCGACGGCCCGTGACGGCACCGCCACATTGGACGGCGCCGAGGCGAACAACGGTGCGAACAAGATAGCGCTGAAGGGCTCAACCGACTTGCCGAATCACATTCGTGAGTTCGGTCGGAACGGCGCCAATTTCGAGATCAGTGGTTCGCTTCCCGATCTCCAGTCGCTTACCGCGCGGTTTCCAAAACCGTTGACCGGCACCGCGTCAATCACCGGCACGGCGGACATTCGCGACGCTGTCCTCCGCGCCGATCTTTCGTTTTCCGGTGGACCGGTTGCCTACGGGGACGCCAGCGCGGCCCAGGTGGCTGGGACGTTGAAAGCTTCCAAGCAGATGCCGCCCCCGAACCAAACCAAGCCTTACTACTCCGATTTGCGCTCGCAGATTCACCTCGAAATGACCGATGTGCGGAGTGCGGAAAACATATTCGATTCAGTGACTGCGGACGTCGTCACCGAGGGACCAAACGTCAGGCTCGAGCGTTTCGCCGGCTTGCGGAAGAACAACTCGATCGTTGCCTCAGGCGATTATCTGCTGCCGGAAAACTTCGATCAAATCGCAACACAGCCGGGAAGCGTGAGTCTTTCCATAGGAGCGATCGAGCTGGGCGACTATTGGCCGGAAGATTCCCCGAACCGGATTACCGGCCCGATGCAGGTTTCCGGCGAAGTCACCCTAACGAATGGACGGGCCAACGGGCAGCTCTCGCTTTACAGCTCGAACCTGAAATTTCGCACGGTCGTGGTGCCCGAGGTGAGCGCGCAGGTCGTCGTTTCCGACAACGCCGTCTATGTGAACGATTTCACGGCGAAGCTGAACGAGATCGATTTCATCGCCGGGCACGGTGTTTTCTCTCTCGATAAGCCGTGGCACTACAGCGGCAAGTTGTCCGCGAACGTCCGAGACCTGGCGCGTCTCAAACCGATCCTTGCGGCGGCCGGAAATAACAACGACATCGCGGGCTCGTTGGTTATCGATTGGGAGGGGAGCGGTGACGCCGCCGATTTCAAGAACTCCGGCAGGCTCAAGCTGGTACTCGAGAAAGGGCGCTACGCGAATCTCCGCGCCCTCCAGGCAAACATCGACGCGGACTATTCGCCCGAAGGTCTCAACGTTCCCACCATTTTTCTCGGCAGCGACAAGATGAGTTTCCAGGCAATTCTAACCGCGAAGGGAGAAACGCTCGAGGTCAGCAAGATTCAGATCGACCAGGGCCAGGCTAAGTACGCGGCCGGCTACATCGCGCTTCCCTTTGTCTGGAGCCGCCTTGGAACGGGTGAACCGCTCTTTGTTTCGGATGGGAAGGTGCTGGTCAGTTTCCAATCCGAAAATCTGGACCTGAAGAAGTTGTTCGCCGATCTGGGAGCTCCTGCGCTCGGCACTGGCTTGCTCAACGTAAAGCTCGACGCGGAGGGCACGCTCGAGGCTGTGAACGGACGGCTCGAGGTGCAAATGCGTGACCTGCACAGCGCGGAATATCCAAAGCTCGAGCCGGCGACGTTTAATCTCGTGGCCGAGCTCCAGAACAACACCCTCAACTTTAATGGCCGCCTCCAGCAAACCAAGATCCAGCCGATTCTGCTAACCGGAAACGTTCCGTTTAACATCGCGAAGATCATCGAAGAGAAACGGCTCGATGAGGACACGCCTTTGACCGCGAAAGTGCAGATGCCGCGGAGCTCGGTGAATTTCCTCCGGCAATTCGTGCCGGGCGTCACCCAGCTCGACGGCGATCTCGTGCTGGACGTCAACGTCGGGGGCACCATCGCGAAACCATCTTTGAGCGGCTCCGGCGACATCACGATCAACATGGCGCGATTTACGAATCCGACTTTGCCGTCGCTGAGCGGTTTCAAGTCGCGGCTCACCTTCGACGGCGATGTTCTTCGCTTCGAGCGTTTCAATGGGGACCTCGCGGGCGGCCCCTTCTCCGTCGCCGGACAAGTGACGTTCCCGAAGCTGACCGAACCGAACCTCGACTTTCAGCTCAAGGCCCAGAGCGTTTTGGTCGCGCGTAACGATACCCTCACGGCCCGCGCCGATGCCGACCTGCGGGTCATTGGCCCGCTCAAGGCCGCGACGGTGACCGGCAGCGTTGCCCTGACGAATTCTTCTCTCCTGAAAAATCTCGACCTCATTCCCATCGGTCTTCCTGGCCGGCCAGCTCCGCAGCCTCCGTCCGATCGCCCCGATTTCTCCGTGACCGATCCGCCGATTCGGGACTGGAAATTCGACATCGCGGTGACGACGAAGGACCCGTTCATGATTCGCGGGAACCTGGCGAACGGCGGCGCTGTGGTGGACATCAAGGTGACCGGGACCGGGCTGCGTCCGGCGCTTCAGGGAGTCGTCAGGCTCGAGAATGTCGAGGCCACCCTGCCGTTCAGCCGCCTTGAGATCGGCTCGGGTCTTCTCTACTTCGATCCGAGTGATTCGTTTAACCCGAAGATCGATTTGCACGGCACATCGCTCATCCGCGACTACACCGTGCACGTTTATGTTTACGGGACCTCGCTCGCGCCGGAAGCGGTCTTCACGAGCGAACCCCCTTTGCCGCAGGAGGAAATCATCTCGCTCCTCGCTACCGGGACGACCCGCGAAGAGCTGACCGGCAACAACAACGTCCTGGCCGGCCGGGCCGCCATGCTCCTCGTCCAGCAGCTTTACCGGAAGGTTTTCAAGAAGGGCGAAGCGACCAAGAGCAACTCGGTCTTCGATCGGTTGCAGGTCGATGTTGGTAACGTCGATCCGCGAACAGGACAACAGACCGCGACCGCGCGGTTGAAGTTGAACGAACAGTTTGTCTTAATTGGCGATCTTGGGGTGGGGGGAGATTTTCGCGGCATGGTAAAGTATCTGATCCGATTCAAGTGAGATGAGCCGCGAAGAACCAGGGGAAAAACGCTGTAGCCGCTGTGACGATTTCTTTCCTCGGCGTGGCCGCCTTTGCCCAGACCGCAGTGAAGGTTCCGCGCCCCGAGGAAAAGGATAAGGCGGAAAAGGCGGTCAAGAAGGAGCAGGAAAAAAAGGCGCAGCGAACCAGCGTAATCGAGTTCCGGGGCAATGCGGCGTTCAAGGAGAAGGAGCTGCGTTCCATCTTGAAGGAACAGATCACCACGATCGATGATTACGGCCTGACCCCGGCCCGTGGAGACGACACGGCCTTCTTTCTCGAGCTCTTTTATCGCAAGCACGGCTACGCCAAGGTGAGCGTCCGTTACAACATCGAAGGCGACCGGCTCCGGCTCGATATTGATGAGGGGCCGCTCGTCACGCTCGGCCTCGTCAATTTTGTCGGCAATCAGCACCAGCCGTCAGAGATCCTTTTCGATTATGCGGTCGGGCCCACCCGTGAGCGGTATTCCAGCATGCAAAAGAATCTGCCGTTCGTGGCCGCGGACGTGGAAGAGGGCGCGGATTTGGTTCATCGCCTTTACATCGCGAACGGCTACCTCGATGCCGCGGTCGAAAAGCCGATCTATCACTACGCGGATGACGGGACCCGGGTTGATGCGACAATTCCAATAACCGAGGGCCGCCAATACTCCTTTGGCCAGATCAGTTTCTCCGGCGAGACCATCTACGGTTCCGAGGCTTTGCACGGGCAGCTTCTTGATCTGGTCGAGCAACCTTACACCGACGGCCGCGTCTCAGACATCCCGCGGCGTCTCCAAAGTTATTATCGCGCCCGGGGTTATTATGAAGTGAAGGTCGAGGCGATCGGAAACCCGCCCGCTCACCGCCACGGCAAGGTTCCGGTGCTGGTGTCGGTCACCCCGGGCCCGCTCTACCACTTCGATGGCGTGACTGTGAAAGGGCTGAGCAAGTTGCGCCCGAGCTACATCACGAGACGGTTCAGCAAATTCAGCGGGAAAACTTATAGCCCGGAGCTGGTTGACGAGAAGTTCCGGGAACTGATGAAGTCCGGGCTGTTTACGGTCCTGCAAATCAAGCCGACCCCGGTGGGAGGCAACGCGCTTCGGCTCGACGTTTCCGCCGAAGAAGCGCGGAGCAAGGAGTTCGGGGTGGCGCTCGGCTACGGCTCCTACGCGGGCCCAATCATTGGAGCCAGCTTTCGCGATCGCAATTTGTTTGGTTATGGCCGGCCGATCTCCACCCTCGCTGAGTGGTCGGGTCGCGGCTACAAATGGGAAATCCTCTGGGAAGACCCGTACTTTTTCGACAGCGATTTCGGGTTCAAGGCGAAACTCTCGGCGCTCACTTTCGACTTTGATGGATACGAGAAATTCGAAACGGGCTTGCGCCTCGATCTGACTCGAAAAATCAGCAAGCAATACGAGCTCGGCCTTGTCTTTTCCGCCCGCCACGTAGACGTGACGAGCGCAGACATCGATCCGATCTTGCTCGGCGACACCTCCTATTTCGTGAGCTCAATCGGCCTCACCCAGACTCTTGATCTGCGCGATAGCAAGGTGAACCCGACCCGCGGGCTGGTCATCGATAACACCATCGATTTCGCGACGAGCGCGCTCGGCAGCAACGTGGACTTTGTTCGCAGCACCGGTCGCCTCACCTATTTTCTCCCGATCGGCCACGAACCAAAGCCGGGATTCCCGGATCGCCGCACCCTCCTCGCGGTGGGAGCTCGGGCCGGCATCATTCATAGTCTCGACAGCGATGGCACTTCGCCGGCCGAGATCCCGATCGATGAGCGTTTCTTCAATGGCGGCAGCACGACCGTCCGGAGCTTTACCGAGCGCGATCTCGGCCCGCACGACCACGATCACCCGATCGGCGGCGAATTTTTCACTGTCTTCAATGTTGAGTACACTTTCCCGGTTTACGGCGAACTGCTTGGCGCCGTCTTTTTCGATGCCGGTAATCTCCTGCCGAACTCGGCCGACCCGTTCGAAAAGGTGACCGCCGGGCTTGACGACATGCGCTACGCCATCGGCGTGGGCTTGCGCTATAAATTGCCCATCGGGCCCGTCCGGATCGATTACGGCTACAATCCCGATCGTCGTGCCGGTGAGGACATCGGCGCGTTCCATTTCAGTTTCGGTTTCGCGTTTTAAGACCACCGCGGCCTGCGGAAACGTTTTTTGTAGGGCGTCTCTGTGAGACGCCGTCTTATCTGCCCGGCGTCTGACACAGACGCCTACAATGACACGCCGCACCTATCTCCTGCCGATTAGACGCGCGAATTTCTCCGAGCAGGAAACAGCGCGTCTGGGAGATTACTTTCGAGGTTTGGCGGCCGCGGGCTGCGATGTCCTGGTGGTTGATGGATCCCCCGCGGACGTGTGGACGCAACATGACGCAGCCTGGCGATCCGTCTGTCGCCATGAGCGCGTCGACCGCTCCTTCGGATTTCTTAACGATAAGGTGAACGGCATCCACACCGGGGTAAATCTAGCAGCGACTGAAAAGATCGTCCTCGCGGACGACGACATTCGCTACGGCGTTCCTGAGATCGATCGGGTATGCGCGATCCTTGATGACTTCGAAGTTGTCCGTCCCCAGAATTTCCTTTCGCCGCTTCCGTGGTGGGGGCGAATGGAAGCCGCGCGGATGCTGATCAATCGCGCCACGCTGCGGACCGCCGACTATCCCGGCACCTGCGCCTTTCGACGCGCGGCCATGCTCCGCGTCGGCCCCTATGACGGCGACGTCCTTTTCGATAACGAAGAGATCATCCGCCATTTCGCGCGAGAAGGCGCAACGGTGAAGTACGCGATCGACCTCTTCGTTCGGAAACGTCCGCCGACTCTCCGGAAGTGGATGGAGCAACGGCCCCGCCAGGCCTACGAGGATTTTGCGCTCCGAACGAAGACCGCCTTGTTTTTCTCCATCCCCATCATTGGGACCGTTGCGGCGCTGTTCTCCGGCTGGAAGGGGATCGCCATATGGCTTGGCCTGATATTTCTCGTTTCTTTTTTCGTCGCGGTCGCCGGCAGGCTCCGGGGTGTGGCCCGGCACTGTTTCCCGTTTTCGGTTTGCTTTTCTGCGCCGCTTTGGGTTCTGGAACGTTCAGCCAGCACCTACTGGGCGCTTTATTGGCATCTCGTGTACGGCGGTTATCCGTTCGGCGACAAAATCTTGTCGAAAGGGATTGGACGCGATTGGATCAGCGGTGGCCGGATCGCCGCCAAAGCCGCGGCCCGCCAGACCGATCGATGAACGAACCGATTCCTCATTTAGGAGACCTTCCACCAGACGAATTCCGGCGGCAGCTCCACCGCACCGCGGACTGGATCGCCGATTATCGCGAAAAGATTGCGCAGCACCGGATCTCACCGACGGAAAAGCCTGGCACGATCGCCCGGGCCGTCCCCGCGTCCGCCCCGGAGCAGGCCGAGCCGTTGCCCCAAATCCTGGCGGACGTGGACCGAATTGTCGTCCCGGGCATTGTTCATTGGGCCCATCCCCAGTTCATGGGTTACTTTGGATGCACCACGACGGCGCCGGGCATCCTCGCGGAAATGATTGCCGCCACCTTGAACGTGAACGCGATGACGTGGCGCACGTCGCCCGCCGCGACGGAGCTGGAAACCGTCGTCCTCGGATGGCTTCGTGAATGGCTCGATTTGCCGGACGAATTTGGCGGGGTCGTTTATGACACCGCTTCAATCGGATCGATGCACGCGCTCGCTGTCGCCCGGGAAGAAGCTGGCATCTCCGTGCGGACCCTCGGTTTGTCCGGGCGAACCGAACTCCCGATCTTTCGAATTTACGTTTCGGACCAGGCCCACAGCTCGATTGAGAAAGCGGCGATCGCTCTCGGTCTTGGCGAACATAATGTCCGGAAGATCCCGAGCGACGATGCCTTTCGGATGAACGTCGGCGCCCTTCGCGAAGCTATCGCGGCGGACCTTCGAAAGGAATTCAAACCGCTCGCGGTGGTCGCGACGGTGGGCACGACTTCAACCGCGAGCGTTGATCCAGTGCGGGAAATCGCTGGGGTGTGCGCCGAGCACGCGATGTGGCTCCATATCGACGCGGCCTACGGTGGCGGCCTCGCCTTGCTCCCCGAATTTAAATCGATCACGGACGGGTTCGATCTGGCCGACTCGATCGTGGTCAACCCCCACAAAATGTTGTTTGTGCCGTTCGATTTCAGCGCCCTATACGTTCGCGAGATCGAACGGCTCCGCCGGGTCTTTACCCTCGTTCCGGAATACCTGCGAGGCGACGCGGCCGGGGCCGAAATCAACTATATGGATTATGGGATCCAGCTTGGGCGCCGTTTTCGCGCGCTGAAAGCATGGATGGTCTGGCGCGCCTTTGGCCGGGAAGGCCTGGCAGCCCGGATCCGCGAGCAGGTGCGGCTCGCCCAGCTTTTTGCCAAGTGGATAAAAGAAGACGCGCGCTTCGAGCTCTCAGCGCCGGTCATGATGGGCGTCGTCTGTTTTCGCCTCAAAGCTCCGGATCCGGCCGAGTCCGATCGCAAGAACGCGCGGATGGTGGAGTCGATCAATGCAACCGGCCAGACTTACCTGATGCAGACCAAGTTGAAGGGGCGCAGCGTCATGCGGCTTGGGCTCGGGAATGTGCTGACGACGGAGGATCATCTTCGCCGCGTCTGGGACATCATTCGCAGCGCCGAGGCGGTCTGACCAGGCTTGCGAGACCTTCCTCACCCCGCGGCAGGTTTGAAAGCTCGGTGCTTTCGGGTTAACGTGAATCTTCGGAAAGAATCCAATTAGCCTATGGAAACGACTATCGCTGCTCCTAAACCACAACCGTCCACTGAGACGGATTTCCTGCCGCTCCAAGGGACCGACTACGTTGAATTCTGGGTCGGTAACGCCAAACAGGCCGCGCACTACTACAAGACCGCGTTCGGCTTTCAGTCGCTGGCCTATTCAGGGCCCGAGACCGGCGTGAAAGATCGCGCCAGCTATGCGATCCGGCAGAACAAGCTCACCTTTGTCCTATCCACGCCGCTCCGCCCGAACAATGAAATGGCGGACCACATCGCGCTTCATGGCGACGGCGTAAAGTTCCTCTCGTTGAAGGTCGAAGACGCTACCTCAGCCTGGAATGAGACGACCAGGCGTGGCGCGAAGAGTTACATGGAACCGAAGACTCTCCAGGACGAGAACGGCCGCCTTGTCATGAGTGGCATTCATACCTACGGGGAGACGGTCCATCTCTTCATCGAGCGCGGCGATTACAACGGCGTCTTCATGCCGGGTTATCGGAAGTGGGAATCGAATTACAATCCGCCCGACACCGGCCTGCTCTACGTGGACCATTGCGTGGGCAACGTTGGTTGGAACCAAATGAACCCATGGGTGAAGTTTTACGAGGACGTGATGGGTTTCCGTAACATCCTGACTTTCGACGACAAGGACATCTCGACGGAATACTCAGCCCTGATGAGCAAGGTCATGAGCAACGGCAACGGATTCGTGAAGTTCCCGATCAACGAACCGGCCGAAGGAAAAAAGAAATCGCAGGTGGAAGAATACCTGGAGTTCTATAACGGCGAAGGCGTCCAGCATTGCGCGGTGGCGACCAACGACATCGTCAAGACAGTGACAGACCTGCAAAATCGCGGAGTCGAGTTCCTGAAGATCCCGACGACCTATTACGATACCTTGCCGGAGCGCGTCGGGCAGATCGATGAAGATCTCGGACCGCTCGCCCGTCTCGGCATCCTGGTCGACCGCGATAACGAAGGCTACCTGCTCCAGATTTTCACCAAGCCGGTCGAAGACAGGCCGACCCTGTTTTTCGAGATCATCCAGCGCAAAGGCGCAAAGAGCTTCGGGAAAGGCAATTTCAAGGCCCTCTTTGAAGCGCTCGAGAAAGAACAGGACGCGCGAGGGAACCTGTAACAGCCTAACGAGAGGGTAAAGTCATGCCGCAATATCAAAAGCTCGGTGAAATCCCGCGGAAGCACCATATCTGGTTTCATCGGAACGGAGCCGGTCCTGGTTACAAAAACGAAGGCATCTACTACGAGCATGTCATCACGACCGAAGGCTTCAACGAGGCCTATTCGATCATGTATCACACCCGGCCGCCGACCCGCGTCCGGAGCGTCGAGTTGCTGAAGAACGAGCCGCTGAAGAAAGCGGGCGAAGCGCCGCTGCGTCATCATCACTTGAAGGCTGCCCATGTTCCGCGGCAGGGCGATCTCTACACCGGTCGCATTCCGATGATGTTCAATCAGGACATGGTCGCGTATCGCCACAAGCCCGCGACCACTTACAGCGACTATGAATACTACCGCAACGGCGGCGCCGACGAGGTCATCTTTGTTTTCAAAGGCAGCGGCACGCTCGAGAGCATGTTCGGAAAGCTGCGCTATCGCGCTGAAGATTACATCGTTATCCCGCGCGGCATCACCTACCGGCTCGTGCCCGACAACGTAGCGGAGGAGGATTACCTCATCCTTGAATCGACCGGCCCGATTCGAATTCCACGGCGCTACCTGAATCACGACGGCCAAATCCGGATGGGCTCGCCTTACTCGGAGCGTGATTTCCACGGCCCGAGCGAGCTGCTGACCATCGACAAGGAGGAAGACGTGCAGGTCCTGGTGAAAGACGGCGCGCGCTGGACGCGTGTGGTGCACGCGCATCATCCTTTCGACGTCGTCGGCTGGGATGGCTTCGTCTACCCGTTCACCTTCAACGCGCAGGATTTCGAGCCCATCACAGGCACCGTCCACCAGCCGCCGCCGATCCATCAGACCTTCGAGGTCAAAGGCTACGTCATCTGCACCTTCGCGCCGCGCATGCTCGATTACCACCCGGAAGCGGTGAAGATCCCATGGGTCCACGACAACGTCGAAGCGGACGAAGTTCTGTTCTATGTCCGCGGCAATTTCGGTTCGCGGAAAGGAATCGAAGCCGGCTCGATCACCTTGCATCCACGCGGAATTCCGCACGGGCCGCATCCCGGGACGATCATGGCCAGCAAGGATGCGCAGCGGACTGAAGAGCTCGCCGTGATGTTCGATACGGAGCACACGCTCGAGCTGACCGAGCAGGCCGTCGCTCTGGACGACGAGAAATATCCGCTGAGCTGGCTGGATTAACCCGGGCTTAAGCCGGCGGCCGAATTCGCTGCAACGGGAGACGACGGCGCTTGTCTTTTTCGGTAGGACGCGGTTATTCTGGGCCGCGATGCAAAAGTTCCTGGCCGGACTGATCTCGTCGTTCCTGTTCGCTGCCGAAGCCAGTGGCCAAACCGGCGGAGGCGAATGGAAGGTTTTAAGCGATATGCCAACGCCCAGGCAGGAGTTGGCCACCGCTGTCCTCAATGGCAAGATTTACACTCTTGGTGGTTACGACGCGGATGTCCGCGCCACGAAAACAGTCGAAGTCTATAACCCGGCGACGAATTCGTGGACGACCGCCGCGGATCTTCTGACCGGGAATCAGCACAACGCCGCGGCCGTGGCTGCCGGAAAACTTTACAGCTTTGGCGGGCTGGCGAGGTCCACGGCGGTTTACGACCCGGTAACCAATACCTGGGCGGCGGTTGCGACCATGAACGTCGCCCACAGCAACACGGCGGCCGTCGGCGTTATCAACGACCTGATCTATGTGGCTGGTGGGACACCGGACGGCACAGCGGTCGAGGTGTTCGACCCGGCGACTAATATATGGACGATGCGCGCCCCGATGAAGGTCGGCCGAAATCACTGCGCCGGCGGCGTTATCAACGGCAAGTTTTATGTCGCGGCCGGGCGCGGATCGACCGGCGCGGCGACAGCGCTTGAAGTTTACGATCCCCAGACGAACAACTGGACGACACTGGCATCGATGCCTACGCCGCGGTCGGGCGTTGCGGCCGGCGTGGTCAATGGCGAGCTCTACGTTTTCGGGGGCGAAGTGGGCGGCGTCCATCCGGAAGTGGAGGTCTATAATCCGGGCACGAACAGTTGGCGGAGAGTCCAGGACATGGTCGTGCCGAGGCACGGCATCTGGGCTTCGGTCATTGGGAATAAGATTTACATCCCGGGCGGCGGGGTGGCCGAAAATTTCCTCCCGACTGCGCGTAACGACGCCTTTGTGGTCACGAGTCCGGCAACTTTCGCCAATATCGCGACTCGCCTCAAAGTAGGGACCGGCGACAACGCGCTGATCGGCGGATTCATCGTTGCCGGCGCGGGGCCGAAGCGGATCATTCTCCGGGCTATCGGTCCGTCCGTCCCGCTCAACGGGACGCTGAGCAATCCGACCCTGGAACTTTACAATCAGGCCGGCCAGTTGATCGCAGCAAACGACAATTGGCAGGAGGCGGCCAACAAACAGGAAATTACCGACAGCTCGCTGGCGCCGAAGCACACTCTCGAAGCGGCCATCCTGAGGACAGTAACGCCCGGCAGTTACACCGCGGTCGTTCGCGGCGCCGATAATTCCACCGGGATCGCGCTGGTCGAGGTTTACGATTTGGAGGCCGGTTCGGATTCGAGGCTGGCCAATATTTCAACCCGCGGTTTTGTCGAGACCCTTGAAAACGTATTGATCGGCGGCGTGATTTTCGACGGCCAGTTGCCCAGGCGCGTGCTCGTGCGGGCGATCGGCCCGTCGCTTGGCCGGTCCGACAGTCTGGCGGATCCCACCTTGGAATTGCGCGATGCGAATGGCGGCTTGCGCGCCGCCAATGACAACTGGCGCTCGCGCCAGGAGACCGAAATCAACGCCACCACCATTCCACCAGCGCATGACGCGGAATCCGCCCTGGTCGAAACTCTCGAGCCCGCGGCCTACACCGCGATCGTGCGCGGCGTGAACGACGGGACCGGCATCGCGGTGGTCGAAGCTTACGCGCTCGACTAGCGCGAACGCCGCCCGTCTTTACACGATTTTTCGCCGCCTTATAGTGGTCGGCACTTATGCCGGGAGAAAATCACGAGACCGAGCTGCAGGCGGCCGAGCGCCGCCTCGCGAACCTTCGTCCCTGCGGCGCAGCCAAGCTCGCGGGGATGGAACAATCGTTCCGTAACCTGCTCGAATCGGTGGGGGAAGATCCCGAGCGGCAGGGACTGTTGAAAACGCCAAGCCGCGCCGCAAAGGCGTTCGATTTTTTGACGAATGGATACCGCCAGAATCTCGACACGCTGATCAACGACGCGGTTTTCGATTCCGACGCGAGCGAGATCGTTCTGGTAAAAGACATCGAGCTATACTCGATGTGCGAGCACCATTTGCTGCCCTTCGTCGGCAAGGCGCATGTCGCTTACATTCCGGACGGCAAGGTCATCGGGCTCTCCAAAGTGGCGCGGATCGTGGACATGTTTGCACGCCGCCTTCAGATCCAGGAAAATTTGACGATCCAGATTGCTGACGCGCTCATGAAGATAATCCGGCCCACCGGCGTGGCAGTTGTTATCGAAGCAAAGCATCTTTGCATGATGATGCGCGGAGTGGAAAAGCAGAATTCGATCATGAAGACGTCATGTCTTCTTGGCTCGTTTAAGGAAGACGGCCGAACGCGCTCCGAATTTCTCGCGCTCCTCAGTTGAGGAGCACGGCGTTTCTGCGCGGCAGTGCGGATCCATTGTAGGGCGTCTCTGCGAGACGCTTTCTCCTTTTCACGTGCCGTCTCACAGAGACGGCCTACAATTCCTGATGCGTCTGACGGTCAGTAAACGCCTCGAATTTTCCGCCTCCCGGCGCCTGTCCGTAAAGGAGTGGAGCGACGCCGAGAACCTGGCTGCGTTTGGTCCGGAAACGTCCGCGCGCTACGGGACGGGCCGCAATTACGTCGCTTATTTCATTTTTTCCGGGGAGGTGGATCCCGCTACCGGCATGCTGATGAACATCAGCGAAATCAAGGAGCGCGCGGGCCAGGTCCTGCAGGAGGGGTTCGACCACAAATTCCTGAACGAGGATAACCCCGCCTTTGCCAGCACCGTGCCTACTCCGGAGCACGTGGCTCGCGAGCTTTTTAGAGCTGCGGCGCCACTCTTCGCCCGGGGAAACGCCCGGCTCGCGGCCTGTCATGTTTCCGAATCCGAAGAAACGAGCGCGACTTGGTACGCGGACGAAGTCTCCGAGTCGAATTACTGGTTTGATTTCTCGGCCGCGCGCCAGACCGCGTCGCCCAATCTCAGCCAGGCGGAAAACGAGGCGCAGTTTGGCGTGGCCGCTTCGCCGTTCGGCCATGGACACAACTATCGCGCCCGGGTCACGCTTCGAGGTAAGAGCGTGCCGCCGGCGGAGGTGGCGCGCTCTCTCGAAGGGGTCCGGGCGGCACTCGATCACAAAAATCTTAATCGCGAAGTCGGAGATCTCGCGAATCAGCCAGTGACTACCGAGACCCTGGCTCGCTACATTTTTCAAAGCGCCGCCCGCACCCTGCCTGTGCATCGGGTCCGACTCCACGAGCGTTCGGATTTCTTTGCGGAATATTGGAATGGCGATCGTTTTTTTCTGGGTCTGCGCGCTTCCTTCGGCGCCGCCCACTGCCTGAAGAGCCAACAACTTTCGCCGGAGCAAAACGCGGCGCTTTACGGCAAGTGCAACAACGCCCGCGGCCATGGGCATCTCTACATCACGGAGGCAACGGTCGGCGGCGATTTCGACGAACGCAGCGGTGCCCTGATGAATTTTGACGCCCTGCAGGCCGGAGTCGCCCGGGCCCTCGAGCCATGGCAAAACAAGCATCTCGACCTGGAGATGGAGGAGTTCAAACACCGGACCTCAACCGGAGAGAACATCGTGCATTCGCTCTGGCCGCGGTTTGATTCCGGGCTCCAGGGAAGGCTGGTCCGGATGCGGTTGTGGGAGACAGCGAACAACCGGTTCACCCTGCGCAGATGAAACGCTATTTAATCACCGGCGCCAGCCGCGGTATCGGGCGGGCCATCGCCGCAAAACTGGCGGCGCAAGGGACGACGCTCATTCTGCATGGGCGGGATAAAGAAGCGCTCGGGCGAACTCGCGAGATCGTCGAAGCAAAAGGCGCGCAGGCGGTGTTGCTCTGCCACGATTTGAGCGATCCGAGCGTGATCCAGGACATGGTGAGCGCCCTGGGCGATGCGCGCCTCGATGCGCTAATCAATAACGCCGGGGTCGCCTTCGTGAAGCCTCTGGAGCAACTGTCACTCGACGAGTGGCAGCGGACTCTCGCGGTCAACGTCACCGCTCCTTTTCTCCTTACTCAACAGTTGCTCACCCGGCTCGGCCGCGGTTCGACGATTGTAAATATTTCTTCTATCGCGGCGAAGACAGGGTTTCCGAATTGGAGCAGCTACAGCATGAGCAAGTTCGCGCTCGAAGGATTTTCCCAGTCGATTCGCGAAGAGTTGCGTCCGAAGGGGATCCGGGTCGTGAACATTTATCCGGCGGCGACGAATACGGAAATCTGGGAGGGGATCGAGGGCGAATGGCCGCGCGACAAAATGTTGCAAGCCCAGGAAACCGCCGCCGCCGTTGCTTACGCTCTCGCGCGGCCGGCGGAGGTGGCGGTCGAGAATATCACCGTGCAAAACGTAGGCGGGACGTTGTAGCTGTCGGAGGGACGTGCTTCCGCACGTCCGCCTGGCCACAAAGAAAACAAGGACGTGCAGAAGCACGTCCCTCCGCACGTTAGCGCGTTTGCACCGCCGTCTCTAGACCGGTCTTGTGATATGTGACCAGCCGGAAGCCCCACTCGATCAGTGTCGCCTTCTCCTTATCCGTCAGCTTTTTCTGGTTCAGGAACGTGACGATTTTTTGCTTCAGATCGTTCTGCTCGCCGGCGTCGTCGAGGATCTCGAAAATTTCCATCGAAAGCAGCCAGTCGTCGGCATGTTCAGCCTGCTGTGTTTCCCAAATTTCGCCGAGCCGTTCGTAGCCAACCTTCCGTTCGCGCAGGTCGCGCACCTGCTGATAAAGGTTCTCCAGCTTCTTCCGTTTCTCGTCCGACGGCACTTTGATGGTGCGTTCCTTCGGGACGAGCGCGACTTCGAGGTAGGCGTCCTTGTCGGCCGCACCGTTGAAAACGGACGTGACCCGATCGCCCACCGCCATGTCGTATTCGCCCCAGGCCGGATCGAACAGAACCTGATCGCCCCGCGTCACGGTGCAATTTGAGAACGTAACCAGCAGAAGTTTGCCCTCGCGTTCCGTCAACCGTTCCACGCGTCCAGTCACTGTCACGCCGGTGCTGAACTCGACCCGCGCATCCTCGCCCGCGCGCAAAGTCGTTTCTTGCCACGTTCCAATCGGCGCGCCGAACCCCTCGGCATGCCGATCTTTGCCCTGGCCCTCGAGCTGTTCGTTTTTATAAGCGAGCGCCGTGGGCCCTGTCGTCCGCAAATAGACTGGCTGCTGATTGTCATCCGTCAGCACTTCGGTGAAAACGCCCGTCACCTGCAGCCCGGACGAGTACTCGGCCGTCGCGGCGCGTTTGCATTCGACCGCTTTCGTCAATCCTTCGAGGCCGCCAACCCGATACGCCATTTTACTCGCGAACTCCTCGAGCACATTGGTCAGATGTTCGAAGTCGCGGCAGACAAAGAGCTGCGGCTGTTTCGTGGTGATGTCGAACGCCTGGTTCGCGGCATCCACGGAATACGGAAGCTTCCTCACCTTCGGCTCGAGACAGGAAACCGATTCGCCGATTGAGGAGAGAAGACCCGCTCCATAAATCTTCGGGTTCTCCAAGGTGCCGATGAGGCCGTATTCCACGGTCCACCAATGGAGCCGGGAAAGAAGCGCCATTTCCGATGGCTCGCCGAGATTGTGCTGGCGCTCCTCAACCTCACGGGTGGCCGCCGCGACCTTTTCCGGATCGGAGTTTGGCAACTCCTTGAGGATCGATAAATGGCGGATGGCTTCGTAGAGCTCGAAATCTTTGCGAGATTGCATTGCCTTCGCGCCGACTTCCCCGAAACGCTGGAGGTAATCCGAGTATTCGCGATCCACGATGATGGGAGCGTGGCCCGCGGCCTCGTGGACGATGTCCGGGGCCGGGGTGTATTCGATGTGATGGATCTGGCGCATGTCACACGCGATCACCAGGACCTTGTAAGCCTGGAACTCCATGAACGCGGCCGGCGGGATGAACCCGTCCACCGCTACCGCGCCCCAGCCGATTTTGCCCAGGATGTCGTTCATCTCCTGGATGCGCGGAATGCGCTCAAAGGAAATGCCGGTCTCGAGCAGCCCCTGAAAATAGACTTTGTGGGCGTACTCCTTCAGGAAAAACGTGTTCTGCCGCATGATGAAGCGCCAGACCGCATGATCGACCGGGGTATATTCGTCGTAGCGCTGGTCAACCGCGAATTGAAGGAGGTGTTTCGGCAGGGAAGCGACCGCCTTGTTGTTCATCGAGATGGCGTTCGAATTCATAGGCAGTAGCTCCCGGGCGGGACCGAATCTAAAATAAGTTCAATTGAAGACTCAGCAAGCCGTTTCACCTGGAGCGACGCGGTCCCGCGCATCGACGGACTCGCCGTGGCGAGTCCCTCCGTTCGTTTGGCTCAATCTCGTTTGCCTGGACGCGCCGCTCGTGGCGGTTGCGTGGTTGTGGCTCTTTGCCCGCACGTTTCACATTCCGCTCCAAATCGGAAACGGCCTGGCCCTTTTTCTCACGGCGTGGCTGATTTATCTCGCGGATCGATTCGCGGATGCGTTCACCCTGAAACCGGGACTGCCGCGGTCCCTTCGACAACAGTTTTGTATTCGCCATCGCGAAATTTGGATTGCGACTCTCGCCGTCCTCGCTGGGTTCGACGCTTACGTCATCTGGCAAACCGCGGCCCTGCAGACATTTCTCGTCGGTACGGTGGTAGGGCTCCTGGCGTTGATTTATCTGGTTGCGAACCACCCGCTCGGTCTGATCTGGCGGTCGCTTCCTGCCAAGGAACTGGCGGTCGGAATCTTGTTTGCGGCGGGGACGGTGGTCGCGTTGCTGCCGGGCGGTGACTTCACCGCGCCCTTCGTCGCAGCTGTCGTCACGTTTGCGGCCTTGTGTTCATTGAACTGCATCAGCATTGCGGCCTGGGAATCAGATCTCGATCGCGTGCAGGGAAAAGTCTCGATTGCTACGGTGCATCCGGGAGTCGTGAGTGCGGTGGAACGTCTTTGCCTGGGTCTGGCGGTTGGGGCATTGGTCCTCGCCCTTGTTTTTCGTTCGGCTGCCGTTTTTTTCGCGTGCATTAGTGTG
Organism: Chthoniobacterales bacterium; assembly: GCA_035536995.1. Classification (GTDB taxonomy): domain Bacteria; phylum Verrucomicrobiota; class Verrucomicrobiia; order Chthoniobacterales; family UBA10450; genus AV80. The sequence goes on from DATLNB010000067.1 coordinate 32,991, forward strand.
AGCGCATTGCTGCTCGATTATTTGGATGCGTCTCGTCGGTCGAAGGCTACAACTAGCGATCGACGCGCGGCACTGGCCGATCTCGTTCTGCTTACTCCGGTGATTGTCCTCCTCCTGGCCGCGCTGTGAGCTTCGATGCCGTTGCACCCTGGTATCGAACGCTGGAGACGCTCGCGTTCGGGAACGCGCTCCAACGAGCGCGAATCTCTTGTCTCGATGAAATTGGTTTTCCCCGCCGGGCACTGATTGTGGGCGAGGGGAATGGGAGATTCCTCGCCGCACTTCTGCAACGTCTTGCGCTGGTCAGGATCGATTGCGTAGACAGCAGCGAACGAATGCTCAACCTGGCGCGGCGGCATGTCCTGGAGGCGTGCCCGAATGAGATTAGCCGGGTTGAGTTCTTTTGCGGTGACGCTTTGTCATGGACGCCCAACGATCGCTACGATTTGATCGTGACCCATTTCTTTCTCGATTGTTTCCGCACCCAGGAGGTCGGTCTGATTGTCGCCAAACTGGCCCAGGCCGCAGCCACTGATGCGATATGGCTCGTCGCTGATTTCAGAGTCCCGGACCGTGGGTTCGCGCGCGTACACGCCCGCGCCTGGCTTGGTGCTATGTATTGGTTTTTCCGCACCGTGGCGGGGATCAAGGCGCACGAGCTAATCGACCCGTCGCCGTTCCTCCGCGTCGAAGGTTTTACCTTGGCTCGCCAGGATTTATTTCGACTCGGGATGCTGAAATCGGAGTTATGGCGTCGAACGTAGCAGCGCGTTCGACCAGCTACACTCCGCCTTCGACGTCGGTCGCCTGCTTCCGCGCCGCCCGCGCGCGCGAAACGCGCCGCATCACCCAGCCAACCACCCCGAGAATGAGGGCCCACGGCGCGAGAAACGCGATCGCAACCCCGATCATCCGCACGCTCCACATCAAGGCCGCGGCGCCTTGGCCGATGGTCCGGCGCAGCGTCGCCCAGATCCCGGTCTCTGCCGAGACGATGTTCCCCTGGGAGTAAACCTGGATCGAGACATCGGCCGGGGCATTGGCTTCGTCCACCTGCGAGTTCGGGCGGTCGTCCCGGCGCACGCTGACGTTTTCGACTTTGCCGAGGCCGTTCAACGCCTGCATCAAAGCGCCGTAGTTTTTCATCGGCACTCGGAGCGACACGTTTGAGTATTCGCGCCCATTCGGGTCGCGCGAGAACGACGAGCTGCGGATCCGGCCGCCCTGTTGTTCCGCGATCGCGCGGAGCTGCTTTGTCTTGTCGTTCACTTCCGGCGTCTGGATCCGGAGGGACGTCTGCTGCAGCGCGATCTCCTGTTCGTCACGCGACAGGGTGATGTTCAGTTCCACTTTGTCCCGCTCCGTTTTTGCGGTTTCGCCAAGGCCATCGCCGCCCTGCGAGACGCGTTCGGTCGAGACTTGGAAGTTCTCGACGCGCGCCATGCCCTTGATCCGATTGATGACGGCTTCGCTTTCCTCGGGGGCGAGCAACAAACTCAACCGCGCCGAAACACGTCCAGTGTTGTCGCGGTCGATCTGGGCAGTCGTGATCTGCACCTTGGGCGAGGCGAGCGCCTTGATCTCGTTATAGGTCTTCTCGACTTCGGTCGCGTAGAGCGACAACTGCGCGCGTTCCTTTAGCAGAAACGCCGCGGGGATGTTCATGTTCTTTTCCGCGAGAGTGATCGTCACCGTCGCGAACGCCACCTGCGAATCCATGAACTTCAGCTCGCCCTGCATGGTCTCGATCTGTTCCCGGACTCGGCCGAGCTCTTTCTCGACCTCGAGCAGGTCGGCAACTTTGTTGCTCTTCGTCTTCAGGATCTCGATGAGCCGCTGCTCCATCATCCGCGCGCTCTTCAATCGCGATTCTGTGTCGAAGTAGGCCTTCGTTACGTCCTCGGTGGTAAGCGCCTGGTTCTTCAGCTCACCGATGCCGCGCAGTTTTCCGAGAAACCGATCGAGGTTTTCCGGCAAAACTTTCACGATGATCTCGCCGCGCAGTTTGCCGTTCGCCTGTTTCTCCGAGCTGGTGGTCGAGACGTAACCTTTTTCTTCCGCGGCGAACGCCGTGATCTTTTGGATGGACTCGTCAAAGCTGCCTACTTCTAGTTCCGCGGTCGCGTTGCGGATCAGTTTCCGGTTCGCTGCAGGTCCGGGTGTTACCTGGTCAGATGGACCTTGGGCGGCCGGAGCGTCTTCCGTTTCGCTATTAGTCTCGGCCGTGGAAGCGGGAGTTTTGTCGTCCTCGAAAGCCGCCTTCTTGGATTTAGACCGGAGGGTGTCTGCACTGTAGGTCGTGACCGGCAGCTCGGTGGTTGCCTCCGGTGCTGGAGGTGGAGGCGCAGTTTGGGTCACCACATCTCGGGTCCGCCCATCAGTCTTGCTCAGCAGTCCAGGCGCCTGCTGGCTTTCGCCCGGCTTGTCCTGGTCGCTTCGATATTCCATCAGCGCAACTGATTCGTTCCGGCGCAGTTTCGGGCTGGCTGATTCCCCAGTGATCATCTTCCCCGTCTGGGCGAGGGCGAGCAGGATTGCCGCGGCCGCGGTCAGCTGCACCGCGCGGACCCGCATCAGGTCGGTGATAAGGCTGATGATTCCGGTTCGTTTCGGAACCCGGTCGCGAAAGCGCGAGACCATGCGCTGTTCGAAAGCTGGATCCGCTTTTTTCTCCGCCATCGTTTCGTTGAGGATCCTGTTCATAGTTTTTCCTTCCTGGAAAGCCTGCCGGCATTCCGCGCACTCCACCAAGTGGGCGTGGAATTCATCGCGCTCGGCGGCGGTTAGTTCATCATGGAGATCGGCCGCCAGGAGTTCGTCGAGTTGTTCGTGAATCGTAGCCATATCCCTTATCCAATTGCGGCCAGGGCCGGTTTAAGTTGTTTCCGCATCCGTCCAAGGGCACGGCCGAGAATTCCGCGCAACGCTCCGTTCGTCAGGCCAAGGGTCTGCTCGATCGTGCCGTAATCGAGGTCTTCGAAATAGCGCAGCGTAACGGCGGCGCGGTGCAACTCCGGCAACTGGGCGAGGGCTGAGCGGACCTCGCCATCGAGGTCCGCTCTTTCCCCTGTTGCTGCACCCTCGAACGTAACCACTTCGTTCGATTCAAAGTCTTCCGGGAGCGGCTCCGGACGGCGTTTCCGGGCCAGGTCCCGGGCCCGGTGCCGGGCGATGGTCGAAAGCCAGGCCGGCAATTTCGCCGAGTCCCGAATCCGCCAGCGCGATTTCCACGCTTTGACGAAAGTGTCCTGGACGACGTCTTCCGCTTCCTCGCGGTTTTGCAAGACGCCGTAAGCGATGGCGAACAGGTTCCGGCTCGTCAGGCGAATTACCCTCTCGAAACTCTCCCGGTCGCCCTGGACGGCGGCCCGGTAAATAGCGTGTTCGGCTGTGTCCATTTTCGTCGATCTACCAGCCTAGACGCACGAGGTAGCGATTCCGCGCGAAAAAAGTTTCGCCCTGTAGCGGCGGTCTATGACCGCCGACGGATCCGGATAGGGCGCGTTCGGCGGTTATGCGGCGCGGAAGCCAGCCGGAGCTAACGGGTCGGCGGTCATAGACCGCCGCTACAGCTACCTGAAAATCGAAACTGGGTTCCCCACCGTCACCAGCTCCTTCACCCGGGCCGCGTCCCAGTTCGCGGTTCGAATACAGCCGTGGCTCGCAGCCCGGCCGATCGTCTCGGGATTGTTCGTCCCGTGAATGCCGACGTGCGGCTTGTTCAACCCCATCCAGAGAACGCCGACCGGGTTGTTGGGTCCCGGCGGCAGATTGTAAAACACGCTCGATTTTTCGCCGTGATTGAGCACGCCTTCGTCGTGCCGAAATACCGGGAGCGTTGCAATCCCGAGGATTTTCCAGAGCCCCATCGGCGCCGGCAGGGACGCGGATCCGGGCGTAATCGGGAATTCGGCCACCAACTGCTTGTCGTCGTAGATGAGGAGAAACCGGTCCTTCGTATCGATATAGATTTTCCGGTTCACAAAGGCGGGGTTTTTCTCGAGGAAACCTTCCTTCAAATCCTCGACTTTGAACGGGAGGACGTTCGGGACTTTCACCGCGTCGCCGACCTTGAGGTCCTCCATCTTCAGCTCGGGATTGATCTTCTTCAGGAAATCCTCCGCGGAATGGTAGCGCTCGGCGATGAACTCGAGGAGCGAGCCATACTTCATCTTCTTCAGCTTCGATTGCTCGGACGGTTTGCTCGCGGTCTCACCCACGAAGTTCAGGGCTTCCTCCGGAATCACGTAGTTGGTGTACGTTTCCGGAACCTGCTCGAGAAGCGAGGAATCGATGCCGCCCGTTTCAGCCATTCCGTGGGCGCGCTTGTAATGGACGAGGGCCTTGCGGAAGAACTCGCCCATTCGGCCATCGATCTTGCCCGGGCCAAAGCAGTTGTTATCGAGAAAAATCTGGAGCTTAACGCTGGTCTCCTCGTCGTAATTCGGAAGGGCGACGGGGATGGTTCCCTGGGCGGTCGCTTTCGGCTTATCGGGCTTCGGTCCAGGAGTCGGTGATGTTTTAGGCGCGGGCTTTGCCGCGAGCGCAACGATCGCCGCAAGCAGAATCAAAATTCGGAAATGCATCGGCGAAGTAATCGACTGGAATCGTCGCGCAAGCAACCAAACCCTCAGCGAGCGTTGCCTGCCGGGAACATGACCTTGTTCGGCTCGGCATTGAGGGCCGCGAGCAACTTCGGAATCAGGCGTGTCTTGATTGAACCGGCTTCCCGCGGAGGAACGACGTAACGCACAATCGCGTCGATCCAGGTTAGTTCGTCCACGCGGAAGAAGACGCGTGGATGAGCGCGCACCTCGAGCTCGTTGACCGGCGTCTTGGCGAGCAAATCGCGGTAGAGGCTGACTCGTTCCTGCATCTCCTCCCCGATCTCTTCTTCAACGATCCGCTCCATCGTTTGGGCCACGAACTGGAGATCGCTTTGATAGGCGATCTGGAATTTGATCTCGTTCCAGACGTACGGAAACAAGGGCCACGAATAGTTGTAGACCATCGTGTCGAGGACTTTCGCGTTTGGAAATTTGATCACCCGGCCGGTGGGATGGTCGGTTGAAAGAAATGATCCTCCGAACTCCCACAGGGTGGTGTCGATGTAACTGACATCGATGACGTCGCCGGTGGCGTCTCCGATCTTGATCCGGTCCCCGACGCGGTAAGGCCTCCGGACGAGGATGTAGATCCAGCCAATGAAACTCGACATCGGCGTTTGCACGGACAAGCCGACGACGATCGAGACCACCCCGACGGAGATGAGAGCCGTGTACCAGTTCGCGAAAAAGATCGAGAGGCCGATGAAGACGATGACGATGGCGGTGACCAGCTTGAGAATGCGCCGGAGCGTGAACGTGGTGGAGGCGTCTTCGATTCGCCCGATGCCGTAAACTGAAATGGCCTTGGCGATGGCGAGAACGACGACGATGAAGACGGTCGCCCGCGTCGCGCGCTGGAGCACGTCGAGATGAATTTGCGGCAGGGGAATCCATTTCAAACCGAGCAACAGCGATACGGCGGCGCACCCGAGGAGCACCAGGATATGGGTCCCGAACCAGAACTTGTCCCTGGTCTGTGCCTTGATTTTCGGCTTCCCGCCCGTTTGCGCGAGCGCCTCGCGCACGTCGGTCTTCTGCTTCAGCTGGGTGAGGGTCTCCGGCATACATTAGGGAATCGAAGGACCGCGCTTGTATGACCGCCCGGGGGTCTCAAAAGCGTTGTCAACGAGAGGCTGGCCCAGCACACGGAGGGACCTCCCAAGGGCCCAGGCGATCACGCAATCCCACCCGCAGCTCCTTCTTCACGCCGATCTCGGTGTATCGCGTCAGCGGTATTCGCGTGACCGTTCTTGCCGCTGCGGGATCAGTAGCCGCCGAGGCCGCTTTATATCTTGCGCAGCTTGAGTTTTCGTCGCGGCTTTGTTTCCGGGATTGCGCGAAGAGCAATCGCGGATTCGGCCGGAAGGATCCAGCCATCGTCCGAGAATGGCGCCTTCACGCCCGGGCCGCCGTAACGTTCGTTGTCGCTCGACCAGAGCAGCTCCCACTCGCAATTCCAAGGCGCCGCCAGCAACGGTTCGGGACCCGGAATGAAAGGCTGTTCGGGGCCAAGATTTACCACCAGAAGGCGATCGTCATTTTGTTCTCCGAAATAGCGCAGGACAAAACTCTTTTCCCCGACAACAGCGCCGTCCACTCCGCCCGGAATCTGTTTTTGGAAGCGCGAGTCCTCATGCCGCAGGCGGAGCAAGTCGCAGTGCAGATCGTAGAATGGCCGCATCGTCTCACGTTCAGCGAAGTTCAACTTACAGCGCTCGAACGTCTCGCGGCGCGCGGGCACAGGAAGGGTTTCGACAATCTCGGGAGAGCGAATCGAGGGGAATTGCTGGAGGAATTCGAACCGCCCTTTCCGGATGGCCTCCTTCAAGTTGTCGTCGCCGATATCGGCAAAAAATACGAACGGCGCGCTTGCTCCGAATTCCTCGCCCTGGAAAAGCAGCGGTGTTCCTGGTCCCAGCAGAAGAAGCCCGGTCAGGGCGCGATAGACACCTGGCGAACTATCGAAACGCATGCGCTGTCCCTGGGCGCTGTTCGACACCTGGTCGTGGTTTTCCAGATACCAAACGAACGCCTCGGGTGGCGCGCCGAAGGTCGGCATGCCGCGCTCGGCCTGGTGCGACCAATAGGTTTGGCCCTGGAAAAGATAGCCGTACTTCAGGGCCGAAATGAATTCCTGCGGGCGTCCGCGGAAATCCGAATAATACGCCTCGTGCCGCCCGGTCAACGCAACGTAGGCGCTATGGTGCAGGTCGTCGTTCCAGACCCCGTCGAAATCGTCGCCACGGCGCTCCCGCGGCCAGAGCAGTTTCGCCTCCTGGTTTTCGTTTTCCGCCACCAGAATGATCGAGCGCTCGCTGGCCACCTTGCGCGCGGCGCGTCCAATCGCGCCGACCACGTGTTCGTCCGATTCATCCTGAATGCTCTGGGTCGCGTCGAAACGGAAGCCGTCGAAATGAAATTCGTCGATCCAGTAACAACCGTTGCTGATGAAAAATTCGCGGACCGGTGCGGAATTGTCGCCGTCGAAGTTAATCGAATCGCCCCAGTCATTGCCCCGTTCGCGATGGAGATAATCAGCCGAATAAATGCCAAGGTAATTTCCGTCCGGGCCGAAGTGGTTATAGACGACGTCCAGGATGACGGCCAGGCCTAACGAGTGGGCGTGATCGATGAAAGCCCGGAGATCGTCGGGCGCTCCGTAAAGACGGGTCGGCGCGAACAGGTCGACCCCGTCATAACCCCAGCCGTATTCCCCTGGGAAATCCGCGACCGGCATCATCTCGATGACCGTGATCCCGATCCGTTTCAACTCCGCCAGTTCCGTCATGGCGGCGCGCCAGGTGCCTTCAGCGGTGAACGTGCCGATATGCATTTCGTAAATGACCTGGCCCGCCATCCTGATCCCTTTCCAGGATTGGTCGGTCCAATTGAAGCTCGCCGGATTGACGACGCACGACGGCCCGTGTGGTCCTTCCGGTTGAAAACGCGACGCCGGATCAGGGTAGAGATTCCCTTCGCCGTTTAAGCGGAAACGATAGAGCGTTCCGGCTTCAGCCTGGATTGCGCCCGAGAAATAGCCTCCTTCTTCGCGGTCGAGCGCATGAAATGTGGCAGGGGATTTTTCGCCGTGCCCATCCCTCCATTTCCCTTCCACCGCCACCTCGAGCGTCTCGGCTTTCGGAGCCCAAATTCGGAAATGGACGCGCCCGTCCCCGATCAACTCCGCCCCGATCGGGTAGCGGCGCTCCATTGTTTTCTGCGTCATCCCAACCCTTCGCTCGACGCTGATAGTATGGTCGTGCATGATTTCGGTTTTAGGTGGATCGCGTGCTCCGTCGCGCGATTGCGTTGCGGTCATGCAGCAAGGGCAACTCCCACCGAGCGCGGAGCGCTCGATCCACCTGTCTCATCGATGCGTTCATGATTATTTCGCTTTCGGCCGCGGGAGCGCGGAGCTAGAAAAGCAGCGCGGAGTTCGCGATGGCCGGAATCCTGTCACGTTACACAAAATGGCTCCACACGCAGTGGCCGGCTGGGACGGTGGAAAAACTTCCCGTTTCCGGCCCGGGCGGAGTAACCGGCGTGCCCGGGGTGCGAATCGTGGGCGATCTAACGGGGATTCCGTTGTTGAAGTTCTCGTCGCACACCGGAGCGGAGGCGGTGCGGGAGATAGTGCGGTCGGAGGTTGGAGGTCGGAAGTCCGAAGAGAGCGGCCTCGACCTGGCCATCATCGGGGCTGGTGTAGCCGGCGTTTCGGCGGCGATTGAGGCGAGGAAGGCGGGGCTGAATTTCGCGATTTACGAGGCAACGGAAATTTTCTCGACCGTTGTCAATTTTCCGAAGGGCAAGCCGATCTATACCTACCCGACCGAGATGGAGCTCGAAGGCGGGCTTCAGTTCTCCGCCGAGGTCAAGGAAGCGCTGGTCGAGGAGATGGAAACGCAGCGCGATGCGGCCGGAATCACAGTCACGCCGGCCCGCGTCGAGCGGCTCGAAGCGCGGGACCGCGGCGCCATCGTTCTCCACATGGGGGGCGGAACCACCGTCACGGCGCGTAATGTCATTGTCGCGATCGGCCGCAGCGGGAATTTCCGAAAATTAGGCGTGCCCGGCGAAGAGCTGGACAAGGTTTATAATCGCCTTTTCGATCCCAAGGAATTCGCCGGGCAAAACGCGCTGGTCGTTGGAGGAGGGGATTCCGCCCTGGAAACCGCGATCGCGCTCGCAACTTGCGGCGCGAACGTCACCCTGAGTTACCGCGGCAAAGAGTTCTCGCGAGCGAAACCAGAGAACATTGAGAAAGTGGAGGCCCTGGTTCGCGACGGGTCGGCTGACGTGCAGGTGGAGAAGCCGACTTCCGAGCGGGTTACGACGGCGATGACCTCCGGGATGCGCAAAGACCAGTCGCCGGGATCGCTCAACCTCGCCCTCGGCACCGAGGTCACCCGGATCGACCACGGTCAGGTTTTTCTGAAGAATGGCAGAGACGCATTCCTGCCGAACGATGTGGTATTCACGATGCTCGGTCGCGAAGCGCCGTTGGACTTCTTTCGCCGTTCCGGGTTGGAAGTGCGGGGCGACTGGAGACCGCCGAAAGCGTTGAGCCTAGGCTTGATCATCCTGGTCTGCATTATTCTCTACCATTGGAAGAAAGGGGGCGTGTATCTCGGCGTCTCCGAGTTGTTCGAGCGCAACCGCTGGTTCCCTTTCAATATTCCCGACTGGTGGGCCGCGCTCGGACCGGCCTTTGCAAATCGCGCGAATATCCTCGGCACCCTGCGCGTCACCCTCGGCGAAGCGGGCTTCTATTACTCGCTAGCCTATACGCTTTGCGTCACGCTCTTCGGCATCCGGCGAATCCGCCGCCGTCGCACACCCTATATCACTACGCAGACGCTGACGCTTATGGCGTTCCAAATCGTTCCGCTCTTTTTCCTCCCGTACATCCTGCTCCCGTGGGCTGGTAATAACGGCTGGTTCGACGCCGGCATTGGCAAAACCGTCGCCGACGCGCTCTTCCCGGTCGCGAACTACGGCCACGGCCGCGAATACTGGCGCGCCTTCGGGCTGGTCCTGGCGTGGCCATTGTTTATCTGGAACGTCTTCACCGAGCAGCCCATGTGGACCTGGTTGATCATCTCCTTCATCCAGACGTTCGTGCTCATTCCGCTCATCATCTTTCGCTGGGGCAAGGGCGCCTATTGCGGATGGATCTGTTCCTGCGGCGCGCTCGCTGAAACGCTCGGGGACGCGCATCGGACAAAGATGCCGCACGGCCCGGGCTGGAACCGCTTCAACATGCTGGGCCAGGTTTTTCTCGCGATGGCCTTCTTCCTTTTGCTAACCCGCAGTCTGGCCTGGGCCATGCCGGGCTCCGTTTTCGGCAGCGCGTTTCAATACGTCTTCAAGGAAATGCCGGTCTTCAATTACGTGTGGTTCGTCGATCTCCTCTGGGCCGGAATTATTGGCGTCGGCTTTTACTGGCATTTTAGCGGGCGGGTCTGGTGTCGTTTCGCGTGTCCCCTTGCCGCTTTGATGCACATCTACACCCGCTTCACGCGGTTCCGGATTTTCCCGGAGAAATCGAAATGCATCTCGTGCAATGTCTGCACCTCGGTTTGCCACCAGGGAATCGATATCATGAATTTCGCGAACAAAGGCATCCCGATGCAGGACCCGCAATGCGTCCGGTGCTCGGCCTGCGTGGAGCAATGCCCCACGGGTGTGCTTGCCTTCGGACGTTACGATGAGGGACGGCGCATCGTTCTCGATCGGATTCCGGCGTCCCCTGTCCGGATGCGGGAAGGAATGCGCGGCTAATGGTCCAGGTTGTCGATCACCCCCTTGTTCTCGCGGGCCTTTCTGTTCTGCGCGCGAAGACGACGCCACCGGACGTTTTCCGCCGGCATCTCCAGGACATCTCTGTTCTCCTCTTCGTTGAGGCGTCCCGAACCTGGGCGACCCACGCCATCACTGTCGAAACTCCGCTCGCTGTCTGTGGTGGCGCGGTGCTGGCCCAGCCGATAGTGCTCGTTCCGATTCTACGCGCAGGCCTCGGCATGCTTGACGGCATCCAGCGGGTCGCGCCCGATGCCGCTATCGGGCACATCGGCCTCTACCGCGATCCGGAAACGCTCCGGCCGGTCAGTTATTACGATCGTGTCCCGGTCAATACTTCGGCGGCGCGCGTGCTTCTGCTGGATCCAATGCTGGCGACCGGCAACAGCGCGTGCGAAGCCGTTTCGATTCTGAAAGCGCAGGGCGCCACCGCTATTCAGTTCCTTTCGATCGTGGCGTGCCCGGCCGGGGTGGAACGGTTTCAAGCCGCACACCCGGATATTCCGATCATTACGGCCGCGATCGATCCGCAGTTGAACAGCCACGGCTACATCGTGGCTGGGCTGGGGGACGCCGGTGATCGCTATTTCGGCACGGGATAACCGGGAAGGACCGATTTTGAACAGCTGGACCCGCTAGCGCTTCTGGTCCGGCCACTCGCGGGCGAGCAGTTCATCAAATCGCCCATCGTCGATCTGCCTGAGCAGTTCGCGAAACGTTTGGGGATGAATAATGCAGCCGGACATCGTTTTGACTTCCGTGTCGTTGTCCGAAAGTTTTTCGCGGGCCCGATCGTAAGCCGCCCGATCTCGTGCCCGCAAACCGAGAAGGGCGTAAAGCTGTCCGGCCGGCGTAGAGGCAGCGAGCATCGATTGGAGCCGAGCGGCGGCGTCGGGCGCTTTCACCACCTGGCGCAAAGCACGTTCACCCGACGACATCACGCCGGCGTAGCCTGTTCCGCCCATCGCGAAGACAGCCGCCTTACGCAGGTCATGGTCGGGCGTGATCGGCGTAATAGCGAAAACGTTAAGTGCCGCGCAGGCCAGGATGAGCGCGCAGAAAATGTCCTGTTCATACCGCATTGACGAAGCAATGACGGTATCCGCGCGAAAATTTTTGGGGTGATACTCGGACAGCGGAGCCTTCGACAGGCTCGGGATCACAGATACGCGCTGCCGACTAAGCAGTCGGAGCGGGCGCAGGCTTCTGGGTCGCGATCTTGGCGCTCCCGATGAAGCTGGCCGCTTCATCGACGACCAGGCGGGGCGCTTCGATGTCGCCGTTCACGGTGCATCCAGCCCGCAGCTCGCAGCGTTCAGCCGCCGTGATGTTTCCGGTCACGTTGCCATCGACAATGACCGATCGCGTTTTGATGTCGCCTTTGATCTTGGCCTGTTTGCCCACCGTGAGCCGACCCTGCGAATCGATTCTGCCTTCCACTTCGCAGTCGAGGGTAAGTTCTTTCTGGAACTTGACGCTGCCCTTGATGGAGACTCCGCTGGAGAGCGTCCCGCCGGCGCGATTTACCTCGCTAGCGCCATTCGGCGTCGGTTCCGGTTTGGCCGCAGGTGCGGGCGCGGGGGGAGGTGGCGTCGGCGCCATGGGCATTGCGGGTTCAACTTTTCGGCTGCTTGAAAACATCTGCATCGAGGTGGGTCTCCTTCGGAATCAGCATGGGACAGTTATTCACAAAGGTCAAACGCCGGTTTGGACGGGCTCTCGTTCCCGCTGCGGCTTTGCGCGGGATGAAAGCAGGTAAATGGCTGTCCCACACAGCCCAAAGAAGGTAGCCCCGAGAAAGTTCGCGCCCGATCCGATCTTCCATAACCAGGCGCCGATAAATGCGCCGGCGCTCACCAGAAGATCGCGCACCAGGTAGTAGGCCCCGATCATTTGTCCGCGCCGCGCCGGGTCGCACAGCCCTATGATCAATGCCTTTCGCGAAGTGTCCCCGAATTCCTTCAACCCACGGATCACGAACGCAACCGCGAGCAGAGCGAAGCTGTCCGAAAACCAAAGCGCGAGGGGAAACAGCGTGAAGAATCCGAACGTGATCAGGACGAACGGCTCGCGGCCATGTTTGTCGGCAAAATAAGAAACGGGAAGGATGCAGGCGCTCGCCACCACGACCTCGATCGTGGTCAGCACTCCGATTTCCTTCGCACTGACACCGATGTGGTCCATCGCGTAGATGACAACCCACGCAAACGGGATGCGCTCGCAGAAGCGGACCAGAATATCGCTGACCAGCAGTCGGCGCAGGGGCGCGCCCAGGGAGCGAAGGCTCTGCCAGAAATTCCAATGCTCGGTGGACGCATTCGGGTCCATCGGCTGGTCGCGTAACTGCCGCTGCACGAGCAGCGTCATTGCGGAGAGCGCGATCGAGACGGCGAGACCGATTCGGGTTCCGTTAATGATTCCGAAGGCATCGATAAGATACCCGCCAATGATCGGCGCAATCATGATCGGCACCCGTTTGATCACCATCTGGACGCCGACTCCCATGGCGTGGCGGTTCGCGCCGAGCGTCGCGCCAATCAGGGAGAAGCTGGCCGGCAGCGAGAAACTGGTCCACGACAGAAAGAGGAACATGCCGGCGATGACCGCGCCCCAATGCGGAAAGGCCAGCACCAGCGCATATCCCGCGATCGAGAAAAGATTAAAGGCAAGAAAGGCGCGGCGATGCCCCCAGCGATCCACCAGCACTCCGCCGGGATAAGCGTAAAGCGCCCCGAGGAGGGTCCGGATGGCGTCGAACAGACCAATCACGAAAATGCCGGCCCCCAGAGCCTGGAGATATTTTGGAAGAAAGCGCAGCCACAGCTCTTCCCCGGCGCCGATCGTGAAGGTCGCGATCAGCAAAATGACGAGGTTGCGCTTCAGGCCAAAAAACTCGGCGAGCCGCGACCCGAACCGTCCTCGGGAAACCATGCCAGCATTCAGCCCGGAGAATGAAGAGCCGGCAATGAAGAACAGGTCATCCCGATCACAGTCGAGGGACCTCCCGGCCGGTAACAGATCAGACAGGTAGAGCGCCGACGTGCCCAGTTCCGCCGCGTGCACCGCGGAGGCCTGAGATCGGTGACGAACGGTGCGACTGCGAGTCCCTCGACTTCGCTGCGCTCCGCTCGGGATGACGCGCGTTCGTTGTGCGCTCGCGAATCCCGAAACCCTGTTTAGAATCGCCGGGTGCGCGCGGGTTGGAAACAATTTCGATATCGCCTGGAGTGGCTTGCAGTAAAAGCCGCGGGACGCATCGTTCCGCTCCTTCCGCGAACGGCCTGCTACCATCTCGCGCAATTTATCGGCGGCCTGGCCCCGACTCTTGATCGGCGCAACCACCGCGTGGCCTTAAGTAATCTGGAGGCCGCGTTCGGCGATCGGTTTTCACCGGCCGAACGGCAGGAAATTGCGCGGGAAAGTTATCGCCAGTTCGCCAGGACAATGGTCGACCTCTTTTGGACGCCGGCCCTCACTCCCGAAAACATCTCGCGTTACGTCGATTTCGAAAACCCCGAGCGCTTGTTCGCCGACATCGCGCCATCGAACCGCTGTATCTTCGCGGTTTTTCACTACGGAAACTTCGAGTGGCTCGCTCATCGCGTCGCCTGGGCAGGACTGCCGACCGATGTCGTCGCGCAGGAATTCAAGAACCCGCTGCTCGACGGAATTTTTCAACGGCTCCGCGAGTATGCGGGGCACACTTCCGTCTTGCGCAATAAGGCCATCGTTCGGTCATACAAAACCCTGTTAAAAGGCGGCCGGGTCGCACTGTTTGTCGACACTTCGCTGGCCGCGCACCATCCCACCGTAGTAATCGACTGTTTTGGGCTGAAGACGCTCGTCACGGTCGCCCACGCCTGGCTCTATGAGAAGACCGGGGCGGCCCTGATTCCCGTATATTGCGAGCCTCTGCCGGGCGGGAGAATGCGGGTAGTAGCCCAACCGAAAATCGAGGTTGCCGCCGGCGCCAGCCACCAGGAGATCGCACAGGCCTGCTGGGACGCTTTTGAACCCGTCGTCCGGCAAAACCCGACTCCGTGGCTCTGGATGTACAAACACTGGCGTTACAAACCCATCGCAGCCGACCGGCCGTATCCCTTTTATTCGCAGGAGTCGCCATTCTTCGAACAAATCGCCTCCCGACCGAACTACGCGAAGCTCGACCGGAGCGCCGCGTTGCAGATGACCCTTTCATGACCGTCTCATGGAAAAATTTTCGGTATCGGGTCGAATGGCTGGCAGTGAAAGCCGCCGCCGCGGTGATTCCACTCCTGCCTCGGACACTCTGTTATTGGGCCGGGCAATTCGCAGGCTCCCTGGCCTTCGCGCTTGATCGTCCCAATCGCCGCGTCGCCTTGAGCAACCTCGAAGCTGCTCTTGGGGATGAGTTCTCACCCGCGCAGCGCGCTGACATTGCGCGCCAAAGTTACCAGATGTTCGCGCGCACCTTGATCGACCTCTTCTGGACGCCGCGCCTGACCTCGAAGAATTTCTGGCGCTACGTCGACTTCGAGAACGTCGATCGCCTGCGGGCGGACACGGCTTCGTCCGGAACCTTTATCCTGGCCGGATTTCACTATGGGAATTTTGAATGGCTCAATCCAGGTGTCGCGTGGGCGGGGCTGACCTGCGATATCGCTACCCAGGAATTCAAGAATCCGCTCCTGGACAAAATTTTTCGGGAGTTGCGCGAGCACGCCGGAAACACGTCGGTCCCGCGTCAGGGGGCGATCATTCGGCTTTATAGAATCCTTCGAAAAAAGGGGCGAATCGCGCTTCTCGTGGATACGACGCTGGCGCCGCAACAGCCTACGGTGATCATTGAGTCGTTTGGGTTAAAGAAAGTCGTGCCTATCGCTCATGCCTGGCTGCATGAGCGCACGGGTGCGCCATTGATTCCGCTGATCTGTGAACCATTGCCGGGCGGCCGGTGGCGATTTGTGGCCCACCCAAAGATTGAGCTCCCGCCCGGCGCCACGCATCAGCAGATTGCGCAGGCCTGTTGGGACTCCTTCGAGCCGGTTGTTCGACGCAATCCCGCACCATGGCTCTGGATGTACAAACACTGGCGCTATCGCCCGGCGACCGCCGACCCGAGCTGCTACCCATTTTATGCGAATGTTTCGCCTCACTTCGAGAAGCGATTGAAAGAGACTGAGTCGGCCGGCGCCTGAGCTTTTGTCGAGGTGGCGGCGGGGCGCTGTCTTGGATCGAAGCTGAGTGGAACCGGGGCGGTGCCAAACCCGCCGTGCGGCCGGCAAATAGTCGTGGCCGCGGCCGCGCGGAACCGGACTTGTGGCCGGCGGCGTGTTCCTCTAGTTCTCTCGGTTTGCGCCTGTGTTGACGGAACCTGTACCGATTGAAAAAGCTCCCCCAGGCTCCAATGCTGCATTGCAGCCGTCGATTTGCGCTGCCGTCATTCTCCTGGTTGTAGGCGCGGCTGTAGCACACCAAATCAAGCAATTTTCGGAAGGGGAATTGGGCGATTTTCTCCATTTTTATCGCGCGGCGGGTGCGATGCGGAGAGGCGAAGACATTTATATCGCGGCTGAGGGACGCTATCTTTATCCGCCCTTTCTTGCCTTTATTCTCCAGCCCCTCACGTTCCTGTCGGCGCCAATCGCCGCTACAGTATGGACGCTCATTAGCGTCACCTTGATTTGCGCCGCGGCTTTCATTGCCGCCAAAGAGGCAGCGGTCCGCTGGCTGCCGGGCGGAACCGCGGCAGATCCAGCCTTGCCCTGGGGAATAGCGGCGTCCGCAATCGTCCTGGGTGCGGACAAGATCTACGCCGTTGTCCGTCTGGGACAGACCGATGGTGTGATGCTGCTGGGGTTCGCCTGCGCGCTTCGCTGGATGCAACGCAAGCCGTGGCTTGCCGGTTTCGCCATCGGCGCGAGCGGAAACATCAAGTACCTGACCCTGATCTGTCTGCCTTATTTTTTGCTGAAACGAAACTACAATGCGACCTGCAGCGCCGCCCTCGCTTTCGCCGGCCTGGTCCTCCTGCCCATCATCGAAGTGGGACCCGAAAAAATTTTGCAATATGCGGCAACCTCATTGGGTGGGCTGGTTCGCCTGGTGACGGTCTCAGCGCAGCGGGTCCATATTTTCGAAGTGAGCTGGGACCGCTCGATCTCTCTCACTTCGGCGGTAGCGCGGATGTCTCGTGCCGCCAATCTGTCCGGGGTGAGCACTGCGATTTGTTTGTTGTTGCTGTTGATTGCGATTCTGACGGTGCTGATCTGGATCAGCCGCCGGCATGGTATTCGGTTGTTTCACGCCGCGCGCGACGAAAGCGAAGTCGGGACTGCGGCGGTAATGCATCTGGAATGGGCGATCCTGGTTTTCGTCGCCGTGGCGTTCAGTCCACAGGCAACGGCGCGCCATATGATTCTGCTGATGCTGATTTACACAGTGGGCCTTGCCATCCTGCATTTTCACGGCACCACGCGGCAACGGGTGTTTCTCGGCGCGGCCCTGGCTTTGGTTGTCGCGTCGCTCTCCCTGCCGTTTTGGGTGATAGGTCTCGCCTCTCAGCGGGGCAACTGGCGCGCTAACGGCGGCGCGAGCTGGTGCGCTCTGTTTTTTGTTCTCGTCCTGGTCTCAATTGGCGCGCGTGCAATCTCACACATCCGCGCCGCCCATACCCTCACCCCGGTCGGGATATTGTCCGGTGCAAGTGGAGGGAGGCATGCCGTTCCGAAAGGGAATCGGAGCCCACTCGGCGAGAGCGATTCACACCGAGAAACCCCGGTGAGTCATTGACAAACACCCGCCAATGCGCTTTTCCATTCCCCAACTATGAGACATTTTTCCCGCCTCTTCTTCTGCCTCTGCGCGCCGGCCGCTTTTCTCCTCACGAGCTGCGGCACCACGAGCAGCGTATCCACCGGACGTTACCGGGTCATCGCGCATAAGCCGAACAACCCCGAAAACGTCAGGGTCAAGCTCTCGCTCTCGACCCAGAACGTTTACATCATGGAAGGCGATCGCCTCTTGATGGCCGCGGTGACCAACGTCGGCAAACCAGGCGCGGCCACGCCCACCGGCAATTTCACCATTTACAACAAGGAAAAGAAGCGCCGCCGCCACAGCGAACCGGACGCCGGATATCCGATGGCCTATTGGCAGGAATTTAAATCCGCCTATGGATTCCATGAAGGCTTTGTCCACCCGTATCCGCACACCCATGGTTGCGTCCGGATGCATCGGGAGGCTGTGGCCCGGATGTTCGCGCTAACCCGCATCGGCACGCCGGTGACCATCGCGCAATCGCTCCCGGAAGATAAGCTCTACGGCAGCCAGGTGATGAAACTCGACCAGAGCAAGGATCCGGATCCGCCGCGTTCCTTCATGATGTCGGACGCCTGGTTCAAGGACCCGGCCGGGCCGCTCCTGGTAGACTGATCCGGATTCAGGGCTAAATTGCTTCGGTTAGCCGGCGGGTGCTAGGTCGCCCCCGGCCCTGCCCTTTTTTCCGAAGCAAATGAGCACAAACCTGATCTCCAGCGGGACCACGGCGCGCGAGAAAGTGAATCTGCGCACGCCGGAGGTGATGACGGCTGTCCAGGAACAGGTCGAATCGCATTATCGGAGCGACATCGTGGACAAGGTCCGCCGGGCAGGCGGGATCCTCCATTGCGGCGAGGTGACCGTGCGGCTCGCGAAGCAGTTCGGCTTTTGTTACGGGGTCGAGCGCGCCATTGATCTCGCCTATGCCGCGCGCAAGGTTTTCGCGGACCGGCGCCTTTTTATTGTTGGCGAGATCATTCACAACCCGGAGGTCAACGAGCAGATCTCCTCGTTAGGTATCAAGAACCTGATGGGGAGAAATAAGCAGGCCGATATCGGCGAACTTGGGCCGGATGACGTCGTCATCGTGCCCGCCTTCGGGACGGAGCTCTCCATCCAGCAACAAATCAAGGACCGCGGTTGCCAGATCGTGGACACGACCTGCGGTGACGTGATGAGCGTCTGGAAACGCGTTCGCAAGTACGCGAGCGAGTCCGCGACCTCCATCATTCACGGCAAAGCCGAGCACGAGGAAACCAAGGCCACCAGCTCGCGCGCTCTCGGTGACGGCAAGGGGCATTACCTTGTTGTCCTGACTCTCCCCGATACCGATTACGTCTGCGATTACATCCGGCACGGGGGCGATAAGGCCGCCTTCCTGGAGCGGTTTCGCAACGCGCATTCACCCGGGTTCGATCCGGATTTGCACTTGCGGACGATCGGCGTAGCCAACCAGACCACCATGCTTCGCGGGGAAACGGAAGAGGTGCAACGCCGGATTCGCCAGGCAATCATCGACCGGGACGGCCCCGAAGGCGCGGCGAACAACTTCCGGTTCTTCGATACGATTTGCGGCGCGACGCAGGAACGCCAGGACGCGCTCCGCGAGCTGCTGAACGTCCCACTGAACCTGCTTCTGGTGGTGGGTGGATACAACAGCTCGAACACGTCGCACCTTGCGGAGATGGGGGAAGAGAAGCTGCCCACTTATTTCGTGCGCAACGCCTCGCGGCTCGTCTCCCAGGACGAGATCTTGCATTACGATCTTCATCAGAAAGAAGAGGTCATCGCGCGCAACTGGCTGCCCTCCGGCCGTATCGTCGTCGGGATTACCGCGGGCGCATCCTGCCCTAACAACCTGATCGAAGAGACGCTGGTCCGGTTATACGAGCTGCGAGGTATCTCGCGCGAAGAGCTGGAAGCCGCAGCGTAATGTAGGGGCGCTTGTGCCAAGCGCCCAATTGACCCGCCTAAGCGATGCCGCCCTCAGGCGCTTGACACAAGCGCCTCTACATCACCCACGCGATCAACCCGCGAGCCGCGAAGTCTTTACGTTATGCGTGCTATCTGGAAAGGCAGTATCAGTTTCGGCCTCGTTAACATTCCCATCGCGCTCTACCCGGCGACGCGGAAAGAAGACCTCAAATTTCGGCTCCTCCGGGCCAAGGACCACAGCCCGGTCAATTACAAACGGGTCGCGGAGAAGGATGGGAAAGAGGTCCCGTGGGACGAGATCGTGAAGGGCTACGAATACGAAAAAGGAAAATTCGTTGTCTTAAACGAAAAGGATTTCCAGCGCGTGGACCTCGAAGCAACCCAGACAGTCGATATCCAGGACTTCGTGGATCTCGATGAGATCGACCCGATGTATTTCTATAAGCCGTATTACCTGGAGCCGCAGAAGGGGGGCGACAAAGCCTACACTTTGCTGCGCGAAGCTTTGGCGGACGGAAAGAAAGTCGGCATTGCCAAGGTGGTGATCAAAACGCGGCAATACCTGGCCGGGGTCAAAGCGCTGAAGCACGCCCTCGTTCTCGAGCTCATGCATTTCGCCGAAGAGCTGTCCGATGCGGAAAAACTGAACGTCCCAAAAACGACCGAAGTCGGGAAACGCGAAAAAGAGATGGCTGAAGCGCTCGTCAAAAGCATGAGCTCGAAGTGGGATCCCGAGAAGTACAAGGACGATTACAAAGACGCGCTCATGGATGTGATTGAAGAGAAAGTCGAAGCGGGCGGAAAGGAGATCGAAGAAAAGCCGAAGGAGAAGAGACCTTCAACCAAGGTGATCGATCTGGTAGCGGTGCTGCAGGAAAGCCTGAAAGCGCAAAGCGGTGGAGGCGGAAAGAAGAAAACCGCCGCGAAGAAAGCGAAGCAGCAGAAGAAGGCCGCCTAGATGTAGAGGCGCTTGTGCCAAGCGCCTTTTCCGAACGCCCAGGTGCTTGGCGCAAGCGCCTCTACATCTTTAGCGCGTCTGCGAGCGCCTTCTGAAAAAGCCGCGGCCCGTCGCCGCCTAACGAAGCGTCGATCGTTTCCAGTCGCCGGATCAAGTCGATGACCTCGCGCCGGGCGTAGGGCCCCCCCGCCGCGGCGCAGAAATGCGTGCGGCATCCGAAAGGCCGCGCGTCGTAGATCAGACAATTTCCTGTCGCGCGATCGAGCAACGGGCACGCGCCGTCCGGATTGATCGGCAGTGCCTTCCGCCCAGTCGCGCGCAACGCTCGTGCGGCGAGCAACGCTTCGCCTTTGGTGAGATACGGAGTGCGGCCGGTCAATTTGAAGTGACAGCATTCCTTTATCCGTGCGCAGTTTCGATCGATCGGGCGCGCGGCCAGGTCGTCATAGATTGCGCGGACTTCGTTAAGGGCTGCGTCCATCCTGGGAGAAAACTAGCCGGGATCGACCCTCCCGGCTACACCGCGTCCGCCATCGCGTTCCCAGCGATCCAGCCAGTGGTCCAGGCCGCCTGGAAATTAAATCCGCCGGTGATGCCATCGATGTCGAGGAGCTCGCCGGCGAAGTAGAGGTGGCGCACGATCCGGCTTTCCATGGTCTTGAAATCGACCTCGCGGAGGTAAACGCCGCCGCAGGTCACAAACTCATCCTTGTTCAATGACTTTCCATTCACGGCGAGCTCCGTCCTTTGCACGAGCGACACGAGCTGGTTCATGTTGTCACGCGAAAGGATCGTCCAGCGCGTGTCTTTCGTCACGCCGGCGGCCAACGCCAATTCCTCCCAAAGCCTGAAAGGCAGCGGGCCGAGTGGTGAATTGATCACGAGCCGGTTCGGATTCGAATCGCGAAGCGACCGAAGCTGTCCGCGGACCTGGTTCTCGGACCATCCCGGCAGCCAGTTGAGCCGCAGCGGAAAATTGTAATCCGTCGTGTGGAGGGTGCGGGCGCCCCAGGCGGAGAGGCGAAGGATGACCGGTCCACTGACTCCCTGATGCGTGATCAGGAGCGAACCGCGTTGGCGAAGGGAACTGCCCGGCACCGTGGCTTCGACATCGGTGATGGCCACTCCGGGCAATCTTTGCAACCAGGTGGGGCCGGCGTGAAAGGAAAACAGCGAAGGCACCGCCGGCAGAACTGTATGGCCGAGCGATTCCGCGATGGCGGCGCCACTGGTCGAGCGCGTTCCACCTGTCGCCAACAATAACCGGTCGCAGGTCGCCGCCGTTCCGCGTCCAAAATCCAGTTCGAAGCCTTTCGTAGTCCGCCGCACTCCATCCACGCCTCTTCGGGCAAACAATTTCACGCCGGCCAAGTTCGCCTCCCTTATCAGGCAGTCGATGATCGTCTGCGACGAGTCCGTCACCGGGAACATGCGCCCGTCCGGCTCGGTCTTAAGTTTTATGCCGCGTTCTTCAAACCAGGCTGCCGTGTCCGCCGCGGAAAACCGATGGAGCGGCGATATCAGGGCGCGTTCGCCGCGCGGATAGCTGGCGCTCATCGTTCGCGGCTCGAAACAGGCGTTGGTCACGTTGCACCGGCCGCCGCCGGAAATGCGGACTTTTGTCAGGAACTCCGCGCCTCGTTCGTAGATCGAAACTTCATTCACGGGGTTAGCCCGGGCGCAGGCTATCGCGGCGAAAAATCCGGCTGCGCCGCCGCCGACGATTGCGATTTTTTCCGCCACGTCAGCGAACGTCGTGGCCGCGGGCTCGCAGAATCCGCTTTAGTTCCTGCGCGTTCTTGATCGCGAAAGCGTCGCGGTCGTTGTCGAAATAAATCCAGGCTTCGTGCGCCGCGCTTTTTTCGATTTTGTCCGCCCATTCATTCAGCTCGTCGTCGCTGTAATCGTGCCGATACCACCGGCTTCGGCCGTGGAGACGCGCGTAGATCGCGTCGCTCGTCCGGATCAAATCGTCGGGCAAACGTGGCGCGCTTACCCCGCAAAAGATTAAACCGCGTTCGCGGAAGCGCCGATAAACCGATTCGCCCCACCAGCTTTTATGACGGAACTCGACGGCGTTGCGATACTGCGGATCAAGCTGCCTGAGGATGCTGGCCAGGCGCGACGGGGTGTAGCGATAACTTGGGGGGAATTGAAAAAGAAAGCAGCCGAGCTTTGGTCCGAGGATTTCTTCGAATTTGCAGAATTCCTCGACCAGCATCCTGGTTCGAACGAGACGTTTTTCGTGAGTGATCAACCGGTTGACCTTGACCGAGTAACGGAAATTCTCGGGTGCGTTCCGGACCCAGCTTTTCACGGTCGCGATCTTCGGCCAACTGTAGAACGGCGCGTTTAACTCCACCGTGTTGAAGTTGGCTGTGTAATGCCTAAACCAGGTGTCGGTCCGTTTCGTCTCCGGATAAAAGATCCCGCGCCAGTGCCAGTAAAACCAGCCGGAGCAACCGATGTGGATTTGCACAGGAGATTGTAGACGGGATCGCTGGTCTCGGCGAGAGACGCGGGTGCCCGGTCGCCATCCCGTCCCGCTACGACAATCTTGACATGACGAACCCCGCCGCACAGCCTCGCCTGATGAACTCGCTCAAGCGCTTCGCCGATCCGGTTTATTGCCTCATGCGCCTCATGGTTGGATTAATGTTTGCCTGCCATGGCGCCCAGAAACTTCTCGGATGGTTCACCCCGCCCGGGAAAACTCCTACGGCGCTCGACGCGCTCGGTACGGTAGGCGCATGGATCGAGCTCGTGGGCGGGCTCTTTATCGCGCTCGGCCTCCTCACCTCCATCGTGGCCTTTATCGCCAGCGGCATGATGGCAGTCGCGTTTTTCATGGCGCATTTCAAGGCGGGCGGCACCGGCTGGGTGCCGATCGTGAACCGCGGCGAGCTCGCAGTGGTTTACTGCTGGGTCTTTCTCTTCATCTGCTTTTACGGACCAGGACGCTGGAGCGTCGACGCGCTCCTTCTCCGCCGCGGGGCGCCGGCGTCGCCTACTCCGACTCCTTGAAGAAAAGCGATCGGACTAATGAAACGGATCATTTTCTCTCTCGCTTTTCTGCTCTGCGCCTCAGCGCTGCCGGGTCAGGATTGGGCGAAGGCGCGGTTGGAAAAATCATCGCGGCACGGGGAGTGGGTTGAGTTCAAGTCGGGCGAGCGCACGCTCAAGGCCTTCGTCGTGTTTCCCGAGCGGAAGGAAAAGGCGCCGGTCGTAATCGTTATCCACGAAATCTTTGGACTGACCGATTGGGTGCGCGGTGTGTGCGACCAGCTCGCGGAAGCGGGCGTGATTGCCATCGCGCCCGATATGCTGAGCGGGCAGACGTTCGCTGATGTGGATGGGGCGCGGAAAGCGATTTCGGCATTGCCGCCGGAACAGGTGAAGGCGGATCTCGATGCGACGGCGGAGTATGCTTTGACAAAAATTCCGGCAGCCAATGGCTCGCTCGCGGTCAGCGGCTTCTGCTGGGGCGGGGCTCGGACCTTCGAATACGCACGGGCGAACCCGAAGTTGAAGGCTGCCTATTCGTTTTACGGCACCGCGGTCGAGAACGCCGAGGACGCCGGGAAGATTGTCTGCCCGGTCTTTGGCTTCTACGGCGAGAACGACGCTCGCGTAAACGCGACGATCCCCAAAGCCGACGAGCTAATGAAAGCCGCCGGAAAGAAGTACGAGCCCATCATTTACAAAGGCGCCGGCCACGGTTTCATGCGCGACGGCGAAGCCCCGACTGGCACGCCCGAGAACAAGAAGGCGCGGGACGACGCGTGGGCGCGGTGGAAGGAATTGTTAAAACAACTGTAGCGGTAGGGACGGCGCGCTGCGCCGTCTGACCGAATGTCCCCCCGGACCTCAAATGCACGTTCGCAGACGCCGCAGCGCGGCGTCCCTACCAGGCACGCCCGGAAGCGGTTGCCACACGACGTGCCTTTGTGGATCGATCCCAGTCAGGAGAACTACTTCGTCACTGTCTGCTGCGCGCAGCGCGGACTGAATCAGTTGGCCCACCCAAAGATCGGCCCAGCGTTAATCGAAACGAGCGCCAAATTTGGTACGCCCACCTTACTGTTGTCATGCCGGATCACGTTCACCTCGTGGTAGCGTTTCCAGACGCCGAGCGGCGCGCTCAGGCTATCGTTAGTAAATGGAAAGAGTGGACGGCAAAAAAACTTGGCATCTGCTGGCAGCGCGACTTCTTCGAGCATCGACTGCGCAGGGACGAAAGTTTCCGGCAGAAAGCAGATTATACCCTAGCGAATCCAGTTCGGGCTGGTCTGGTGGAGACATGGGAAGATTGGCCCTACGTATTCATTGCGAATCCGTGGTAGGGACGGCGCGCTGCGCCGTCCGACCGAACGTCCCCCGGACCTCAAATGCAGGCTCCCAGACGCCGCAGCGCGGCGTCCCTACCATCACTTCCCCAGCTCGTCGGCCAGGGCGCCGGCATCGTAAACCTTGCGCAACGCTTCCGTGATCGCGGCGGAATCGACACTGACGGCGCGGGCTTGCTTCTCAGTGTAAATGCAGTCGAGCGCGAGTGACTGGATATTGCCGTCGAAAATAATGCCGACAAATTCGTTGTCTTTGTTCACCACCGGGCTGCCGCTGTTCCCGCCGATGATGTCTGCCGTGGAAACAAAGTTGAACGGCGTGCTCAGGTTCAGCTTCCCTTTGCGGTCGAGCCAGCGTTTCGGCAAATCGTAGGGTGGCTGGTTCTTGTGCTCCTCGGCCCGCTGATAGAGCCCGGCCAGGGTGGTGAGCTCGGGGATTTGCGTCCCGTTTTCCTCGTAACCTTTGATCGGGCCGTAGGAAAGACGAAGGGTGAACGTCGCGTCTGGATACGTGTTGGTTCCCTGAATCGCGAAACGCGCTTTCGCAATCTCCGCATAAGCCTGTTGTTTCACCTCGTCCTGCGCTTCCCACGCTTTCCGCGCTTCGCGCGCCGGGCCGTCAACTATCCGGGCGAGCTCGATCATCGGATCGTTGGCTGAAGCGAGGGCAGCGGCGCCGCCGCTGTAGAGCTGCTTGCGGAACGCGGCGTCGCTCAGCTTGCTCTTGGACAGCTCAGCGGCGCGCGCGGCCGGTGATTTCCCGGCGAGCACTTTCTGAACGAGGGGGTCAGCGTAACCAAAACGCGACGCCATGTCCGTGAGCGAATCGGCCAGGGTCAATTGCTCCACGTCGGCGTGCACCGGTTCGCTCGAGAACAGATCAAGCTCGAGCGATTCCTTGTTGCTGTCACGGAACTCAGGGAAACGTTCGCCATTGGGCTTTGCCGCTTCATCGGCCGCGCGGACAAGGCGCCGCGCGTATTTAAACAACGTGCTGTTGAACCCGCGCGGCGCCCGGTAGGTGGAACCCGAGCGCCCGCGGAACGTTTCGAAGTAATGATAAACCGGCAGGATCTTAGCGGTGGCTTCCTGCGCCTGTTTGATTCGGTCGTAGGCACCAAGGGTCGATTGGAACTGGGCGTTCCCGCTCAGGGCGTCGCGCAACGTTTTTTCCCGCTGCTCGATCGCGCCCCAGTCTTCCGGGTCGAGCAGTGAGGCCAGATAGCCGGCGTAACGTTTCCGGTTATTTTCCACGCTGCGGACGTCATCCTGGACCCGCCGCGCATTCTCGAAGCTGCGCTGACCGAAGGAATGAAAAAGAACTTCGCGGCGATGATACATGCTGAGGAGGTAAGGCACTTCCGCGTCGCGGGTTTCGGCCAGCTCGCTCGCGGCCAACTGCCGGTCCGTCCGCCCGGGATGTCCGCTGACGAAGGTCAGCTCGCCATCAGCGGGGCCTTTGGCGTTCCATTTGAGGAAGTGTTCGATTTTGGCCGGCTTGCCATTTTCGTACGCGCGGAAAATGCAGACATCCAGATCGAAGCGCGGATACTCAAAGTTGTCGGGATCGCCACCGTAAAATGCGATCTGTTCCTCCGGCGCAAAGACGAGCCTTACGTCGTCGTAGCGCTTGTAGCGATACAGATTGTAAACTCCGCCCTGGTAAAGGGTGACGACGTCCGAGCGCAGCCCGGTCTTTTCCTTGCTCTCCTTTTCGATCTGCGCGATCGCGTTCGCCCGCGCCTTGGAGGCGTCTTCCGGTGACATTCCTGCCTGGACCGCACCATTCACGCGCGCGGTCACGTCTTCGATGGAATCGAGCACGTTGAGCTCGAGATCGGTCGCTTTGACCTCGTCCTTTTGCGCTTTGGCGTAGAACCCGTCCCGGACGTAGTTGTTCTTTTCGCTGCTGATCTTCTGGAGAGTGTCGAGGCCGACATGATGGTTCGTTATGACCAGGCCGTTTGAAGAAACGAACGAGCCGCTTCCGCCCGAATTGAAGCGGACGCTGGATTTCTGAAGATGCTCGAGCCACTGCGGCGTGGGCTCGAATTTGTATCGGTCCTTGAACTGTTGCAGGGGCGGATTGTTGAAGAGCCACATTCCTTCGTCGGCTCGCGTCGAGGAGAGCGTGGCGGTGGTTGCGACGAGAGCGAACAAAGAACAGCGAGCAGCAAGGTTCATAGGTCGTGAACCTTAGGGAAGCGCTGACGCACTGCCAGCGATTTCATTGTCGTGCCGATAGGCAAACTCGGGCTGCTTATCGTTGTCGCGACGTCGTAATCTCAGGCGGCTTCTTGTGTAGCGACGGCGCTCTGTCGCCGTAATACGCTTCGTTTGTTTGCCAGGCGTAGTAACGCCGACAAAGCGGCGTCGCTACAGCACTACAGCCCAACCGGATGACGAGCTTCGAAGCCGCGCGGCATGCGTTCGGTCGGCTGCCAGCGAGGCGCCCAGCGGCGCGACGGATTGTGCGGCGACGTGGTATCGAGGCGAAGTCCCGCGATAACCGCGAAGGTGTGGCCGTTCCGGGCATACACCGTGATCCATTTTCCAGGGCCCCGGGTGCCGTAATTCCGGAACTCCTTTGAGTTCATCGGAATGCTGACCAGCCCTGCGCCGGCCAACGCGTAGGAAACGGTGCCCGAACAATCGTAACCGGTGTCGTGAAACTTCTTGTGGCCGCCGCCGAAGCGGTATGGCTTGGTCCGGAGCTGGTTCGCGGCCCAGATGGCGCGCTTGACCGACACTGGCGCGTTAACCGGGGCGTGGGCAACCCCATTGCGCAACACGGCGTCGTTGCCGGGGACGGTCGGGCCGGATGCAGGGAATTGGCCAACGGAAGCGAATGCCGTCGTGCTGAGCGACAGCGCTATGCCCAAAACAGAATTTCGAAGAAGAAGCTTCACAATTATTTCGATAAGGTGCCTGTTGTTTTTCAAAAAGCGGCCGGCCAGACAAGCACAATTTTCGTCGCAAACCTTCAAGGATCGGCGGTTTACAATCCGCCGTCTTCTGCGTTGGGGTGGGAAGTTTGCGACCACCGGAGCCCCGGGAACGCGCTTCATCGTTCAGGATCCTGGCGAAGTCAATCGCCCCGCGGCCTCTACTCTTCCTCGTCCTGAAGCGCCGCGACTTTTTCCTGGGCCCGATTCACTGCCGCTCTACCCCCACTGCCCATCGCCAGCAGTTTCTGTTGGCGGCGAAGGTTGATCTCGGCTGATTCGCGCTCGGCCTTTTTCTTCTTCGCGAGCGCAGCCTCGGCTTCCTGGGTGGCAGTCGCGACCGCGGTCCGGGCAGGTTCCAAATCGCTTTCAACGATTTCGCCGGCTTCGAGGCGACTTTCCGCCGCGGCCAGACTCTGTTTGGCCTCCTCTACCCGTGCGGCCGCAAGATCCGCTTCCAGCCTGATCACTTTCAGAACCCGATTCTCGGCGTCCACCTTGGCGATGATCCCGGCTTTATAGAGGCGCTCACCAGACGCGGCACTCTTCTTCGCTTTCTCGAGCGCGATCGTAATCACTGCCGGATCCCCCGGCCCGGCCTGTGGCGCCGCCTTGTCGGGCCGGGTATAGACGACGTTTCGATTCGGCGCTTCCTGGATCAACAGGGGCGGCTCGATGTCGATCGGCTCGGGATCTTTCGGCAGCTCCTCAGCTGCCTGCAACGAGATCGCGGAACCGACCAAAAGAGCAAAGGCCAGGCGGCGCAACATCGAGGAGATTATGCCATGCAACCGGCGCGGACAGAAGCAGAAAGACGAGCGCGCGAATTCAACCCGAGCCCCGATTCATTCAACGATGTCTCTCGATGATCGCGATAAGATCGCCCTGGCGGTAGAAACGCTGACCGAGGAGAAGCTCGAGGAGGCGCCCCGGGTTCGGCGTCCGTTTGATATGAGGAGGGTCGCTGTCACGGGCCTCTTTGTCCTCGCGATCTTCTACACGATGTATTTCCTGCGCTCGATGCTCCTGCCGCTCGTGCTGGCGCTGCTCTTGAGTTATCTGCTGGTTCCCCTGGTGAGAGCGCTTGGCCTTCTGCGGATCCGCCCAATCATCGGCGCGGCTATCGTTCTCCTCGGCCTTGTCGGGTCGATCGGGTGGGGGATTTCATACCTTTCCGAGCCGGCAGCTGGATGGATCGAAAAAGCGCCCTACAGCATTTCTCAGCTCAAACAAAAGCTGCTTCCGCTCAAAAAACCGATGGAAAAGGTCGCTCAAGCGACGGGCGAACTCGACAAGCTGACTTCTCCCGACCAACCCACGGCGCCCTCCCAACCCCAGACCGTAGTCGTGAAACACAGCGGCCTTTCCGAGATTTTCCTGACCCAGGGGCCGGAGTTTGTCGCCAGCACCGTCTTGATGTTCATCCTGCTCTATTTCCTTCTGGCTTACGACGGGGTGTTCCTGGAAAAAGTTATTAAAATCACACCGAAGCTCGGCGATAAAAAGCGGGCCGTCTCGATCATGCGCGATATCGAGGCCCACGTGTCGCGTTACCTTCTGACCATCACAGCGATCAATCTCGGGCTCGGATTGTCCGTCGGGATCACGGTCCACTTTCTCGGGCTGCGCAATCCCATCATGTGGGGAGCGATGGTCGCGCTGTTGAATTTCGTGCCGTATCTGGGGGCCCTCACCGGCATTATCTGTATGACGCTCGGGGCGGTCCTCAGTTACGACAGCCTGGGATACGCCATGGTCTTTCCGTCCGCGTACCTGTTGCTCGCGGTCATCGAGGGCAACTTCATCACCCCACTTGTCCTGGGCCGGTCGCTGACCCTGAACCCGGTTCTGATCCTGATCGCGCTGGCGTTTTGGGGTTGGATGTGGGGGATCTCCGGCATGATCCTGGCGGTCCCGATTCTTGCGACCTTCAAGATTTTCTGCGAACACATCAAGCCGATGGAGCCCGTTGCGGAGTTTATGAGTTAACGGAAACGGTAGAGGGAGTTGCGATAGATTATTTGTAGTATTCGTAATCAGTGTGACCGCTGATCCGGGCGGTAAATTGGCTGCCGTCCCTCGGTAATCCCAGCTCTTGGAGCCTAGGAAATAGTCAGAGATCCTTCGACTCGCGGCGCTTCGCTCAGGATGACAGAGAGAGAGTGCGACAATAGCCCAGCCTTTTAAGGCTGGGAAAAACGTCGGCAATGATTCGAGTCCCGCAGGGACGGCAGAGGGATCTTTCGTCCCTTGGGGGACTTTCACCAGGAACATTCTAACCCAGTGCATTAAAGCACTGGGCTATTATCGTACCCCGCCGGATAATTCGCGACCGTCTGGCGTCGGCCCTGGAGGATTAATCCGGGAGTACGCTACACCGACAGCGCCTAATCCTTGATGTTCAGAAGCGTCTTGATCTCTTTCAGCGCTTTTTTGCGTGAGCTATCGTAGGCTTGGGCATCGGCTTGCTTGCCGCTGGTGATGTAATCCTTCAGGTCTCCAGCCTCACGTAAGACCAGGTCCAGCACTTCGATCGTGTTCTCCACGAACTGCTGATCGCTCTTAGTCAGGGTGCCCGCATCGACGAGCTTCGACATCTGGTCCTTCATCCCCTTGGTCACGTTGATGTAGGTGTTCACGAACGTTGTGGCTTGCTCCTGCTTGTACGCTTTGCCCACGAACGCGTCCGCCAGAGTTCCCACCGCCATGTGGGTCAGCAACACGGATTGCCCGGTCGTGTAACCAAGCGTGTTCAGCAGCACCGTGTCGTCGGCCGCGCGGGCGGGGGCCACAGCGAGGACGAATGCGGAGAGAGCGGTGAGAAGGAGTTTCGAAATCATGGGCGCGACGTTAGCTATCGATTTTTCCGAGCACAATCCAAAAGCGCGCGTCGTTCCAAGAAAATGCTCGACGGGCGTGGCGCCGACAGGAAAGAAAAGTGGATGGAAACAACCCCGCCGCC
Organism: Chthoniobacterales bacterium; assembly: GCA_035536995.1. Classification (GTDB taxonomy): domain Bacteria; phylum Verrucomicrobiota; class Verrucomicrobiia; order Chthoniobacterales; family UBA10450; genus AV80. The sequence continues at coordinate 63,341 of DATLNB010000067.1, forward strand.
GCCCCCTGGTTATACAACCACCGCTCCGCCGCCCCAGGGTTGGTGGAGCCGTAATTGGAAATGGTTCGTCCCCACCGGTTGTTGTCTTACTCCATTGGTTCTCGGCCTGGCGTTCGGTGCGTTTCTTGTCTTCGTGATTTTCGGAGCGTTGAAGCAAACCGATGTTTACAAAACCGCGCTGGCGCGCGCGAAATCGAACTCGCAGGTGATTGCAGCGCTCGGCCAGCCGATCGAAGAAGGGTGGTTCCTTTCGGGAAGCACGAAAGTCGAGGGAGGTTCTGGGACCGCTAACCTGAGCATCCCGATCTCCGGGCCGAAAGGGAAGGGGACCATCTATGCCGAGGCCACGAAATCAGCCGGCGAATGGACCTACTCAAAGCTCCAGGTGAAGATCGATAGCAGCGGCGAGACAATCGATCTCGCGCAATAGCTTTCCGGTTCTCGGACACGCGCTGTCGCAGCGGCGCTCCTCGCTGCTTTTTCGGGATGCCTGGTATCGCAGTCGGGCAGGGCGTCTGTGTCAGACGCCGGATCGCTCTCCATCCTCCTCGTGCCGAAACTCTGTTTCGTTGAGCGCCTGCCATTACGGCCTCCGCGTCGTAATTGGCGTTTCACAGAAACGCCCTACAATTCCGGCGTGAGCGCCGACATTCACTCTCCCGCCCCGCTTGAGCTCCCAGCGGACGAGATGCGGCGACTCGGTTATCGCGCGATTGACGTGTTAGTCGATCATTTCGCCGGGATGCGGGACGGACCCGTTGGCGCGAAGGGAAAGCCGGCCGAACTGATGAAGCTTTTATCGGCCCCGCCTAACGACCACCCGGCCGATCCTCATCGATTGCTGGCCGGCCTCGAGCAGAACGTCTTTCCAAACACGCTTCACGTCGATCACCCGCGCTTCTTCGCTTTCGTGCCCGGCCCCGGCAACTTCGTCAGCACGATTGCCGACGCGCTCGCGTCCGGGTTCAACGTCTTCAACGGCACCTGGCTCGGCGGTTCCGCCGCTGCCGCCATCGAGCTGACTGTGATCGAATGGTTCCGAAGTTTCTGCGGATATCCGGAGAGCGCCGGCGGGCTTTTCGTCAGCGGCGGCTCAGCCGCGAATCTCACGGCGCTGCATGCGGCGCGCGTTTCGAAACTTGGCGATGATATTCGGGGCGCTACGATCTATTTCTCCGATCAAACCCATTACTCGGTCGAGCGCGCCCTCCGCGTCCTTGGGTTTTCGCGCGAGCAAGTGCGGAAAATTCCCTCGGACGCGCGGTATCGTCTTTCACCGAAAGCGCTGGGCGAAGCCGTGGCCGCCGACCGGAAAGCAGGCCTGCGTCCTTTTTGCGTAATCGCGAACGCTGGGACCACGAACACCGGCGCAGTCGATCCATTGCCGGCGTTGGCCGATCTGTGCGCGGCCGAAGATATGTGGCTTCACGCGGACGGTGCCTATGGCGCGGCCGCCATCATTTCCAAGCGCGGACAAGAGCAGCTCATCGGGCTCGACAGGGTCGATTCGCTTTCGCTGGATCCACACAAATGGCTCTTCCAACCGTTCGAATGCGGCTGTGTCCTCGTCCGCGACGCCGCTCTGCTTAAGACCGCGTTTCAGCTCATGCCCGAATACATGCGCGATGTGCATCGCAACGTGGCCGAGACAAACCCGGCGGATTACGGAGTCCAGCTGAGCCGGTCCTTTCGCGCGTTGAAAGTCTGGCTCTCGATCAACACTTTTGGGCTGGACGCGTTTCGCAACGCGATCACCCGCGGGTTCGAGCTGGCCGAGCTGGCTGAGCGCGAGCTTCGAAAACGGCCGGGTTGCGAGATCCTGTCCCCGGCGGAGATGGCAATCGTGGCGTTCCGTTTTGGTGACAACGACGCTCTCCAGACCCGGCTCGTGGAAGAAATGCTGCGCGACGGATTCGCGTTCCTGACTTCTACAACCTTGAAAGGCGTCACCGCCTTGCGGCTCTGCACGATTAATCCGCGTACGACTGACGACGATATCGTTCGGACGATCGATCGATTGGAGAAGTTCGCCGCGTTATAGCCTCACGCTTGCCTGGAGGGACGCCCGCCGTGGCGTCCCAACGCGTTCAGTTTACGCGCCTCATCTCGGGGACGGGACAGCGCCCGTCCCTCCAAGTAGGCGTCGCATCACAAAATAACGTTGAAGGACGCTTGCGTGGAGGGACGGCCGCCGTGGCGTCCCAACGCGTTCAGTTTACGCGCCTCATCTCGGCGACGGGGCAGCGCCCGTCCCTCCAAGAGGGCGAACCGTTACCTGCGGTCGTTCGACGGCATGAAGCCGCGCAAGAGCGAAACTGCCGCGATCGCGACGTGCAGCCATGTATCCGCGGTGTTGTTGCTGATCAGGCCGAGGAGCATGGTGTGTTCGCCCGGGTTCATAAACCCGAGGACCGCAACCAGGCCGTAAACGACGCCGAAGATCCGGAAATAATTCCGCGACGCCCCGACGCTGGTCATTCCGCAGAACAATGCCGCTACGCCGGAAAGCAGGTGGACCACGTTGTGCGCGGCGTTGACGTGAAAGATGCCGAGCAGCATTTCGTTTTTCGTTACGCCCGGGACGAACCCGAGGACGCCTATCACCAGAAACACGACACCAAACAGAACCGCCATTGTCTTAACCATATTGCCTCCTGTTGTTTAAGCTCGCCATCACACCGGGCGAGGCTCTCTAAGTCAAGTCTTGAGGGACGGCGCTGTGCGTTCCCAACGACCCGGCTCGCTTCTTCTGGAGGGACGGCCGCTGTGCCGTCCTCGATGATCCATCTAGCGCTTCGAAGGACGGGACGGCGCCCGTCCCTCCAGATCAGAGGGCGAGCAAATAAATTCCCGCCAGCGCCAGGATGAAATAAGGCACCAGGGTCGCTGCGCCCGCGTAATCCTTGGCCATCCGTTGCCCGAAGAACAACGCCACGATAGCGACAGCCGATCCGATCGCGCCGTAAAACGCCCACGTTGAATCGCGAAGGAACAAGATCATGACGCATCCAATCAAGCTCAGGGCGCCAGCCGCGATTTCGAGAATGGTGATTATCGTGACCATCATCGGGACCATGCCCGCCAGCGGGCTCTTCGCGAAATGCCCCTTGAGCCAATCCAGATTCCCGCGCCGATCGACCACCTTATCGATCCCGGACTGCAGGAACAGGATCGCGAGAAACGCCGAAACGAGCGCCTGCATTCCATGGATCGCTCCGGCCGTGGTGTGAAGATCGCCCATCGCTTTCCATTGCTTGGCGATGACCGCACCTCTGGCAAGACAATTGTAGGGCGTCTGTGCCAGACGCCGCGGAGCACGGCCGTCCCGGCTGTGCGGCAAACAGGCGTCTCGCCTGTTTCTCTTTTCGAATATGTCAGGCGAGACGCCTGACGTCCGCACAGCCGAGACGGCCGTGCTCCGCGCCGACCGGCACCGACCTATTAATGTCATCCTATGGCAGCGCGACGCGCCTCACATTGGTAGGAACGGCGCGCTGCGCGGTCCGCTCCTTTAACCGTCGCGAGATGCGACCGGGCTCCGCGGCACGGCGTCCGTACCTACGCTGCCGCGTGCTCGCGGGCTTGTTCGCGCGCCTCGGCGTTTGCTCGCTCGCGGCGTTGCTCCTGCGCGACAAACGCAGGCGCGGACGGCGTTTGGAACATCTCCAGATCGTCCGTGTCGTGGTCCGTCACCGGAGTCAGGGCAACATCCATATACTTGAACCGCTTCGGATCTTCTTTCAGCCGCGCATACATCCGCCGCAGCCGGCTGTACAACGTCAGGAGCTTCCAGGTTTTGATCGCGGATTCGATCCAGTACTTCGGATAAAACGTCCAGACCGGCTCGATCGGCAAGCCCGGCCGCCGATCCTTCCGATACTTAAGGCGAAACACGCCGCTCTCCAGCGGGTGCACACCTTCAATATGAATCGCCGTCATGAACCATGTAATCAGCACGATCGCATTACTTGCGGGGCCCTTCTTGGCGATAAGCCGGCGCAAGATGGTCTCGACATGATCCATTGTGTAATAAGTCGTCCAGGCTTGTAGATAAGCCTGTTCCCATTCCGCCTTGGACATTTTCGCGTGGGGCGCGCAGACATGGTTCAGGTCGTATTTGTTTAAGTCCGGATCGATCTGGACACCCGCCTGGACCAGCTTCTGGTGATCTTCGGAACCAGGCAGGGGAGTAAGGAAAAAGAATTCCAGGATATCGAGCGGAAGCTCTTTCTTCACGATCTCCACGTCGCGCTTGATGGATTCGAGGGTGTCGTTCGGGAAACCCGTGATATAGCCGCAATAGGTGATGACTCGAGCGGCCTTCCAGGCCAGCAACATTTTGCGATACTCGGTGATCTTGTTCTGGCGCTTGTGGGCCGCGGCCAGATTGTCCGGGTTGATGTTCTCCAGCCCGATGAAGACGCGACGCACTCCGGCGCGCGCGCATTTCTCGATAAAATTCGGGAGCTTATGGCAAAGCGTATCGACCTGGATGAGGAACCCGATCTTAAGCTTCTCCACTTCGCGCAAGTGGATGATCCGATCGAGAATCGCTTCCCAATCCTTGTTCCTGGCGAAATTATCGTCCGTGATGAAGAAGCTGCGCAGGCCCTGGGCAACGTTCTCGCGAATGATCCGCTCAACGTCGTCCGGTGTCCGGCGCCGGGACTTCCGGCCCTGGACATTGATGATCGTGCAGAACGAACATTGAAACGGGCAACCGCGGCCGGCGTCAAAGCTGGTCACGTGACCGGCAGTGCGCTGGGCCCGGACTGAAGTGATAAGCGGAATCGGCATTCCATCGATGCCCGGCAGGTCCGCCATGAAATTGTAAAGCGGCTTGAGCTTGTTGGCATGCGCGTCCTGTAAAACCATCTCGAGCCGGCCTTCCGCCTCGCCTGCGAAAAGCGAGATGCCCATCGCCTTCGCGCGATGAATATCGGGATCGTTGCCACCCAGCATGCTCATTGTTCCCGAGACGTGGAACCCGCCGACGGCCACCTTGATCCCGCGCTCCAGTAACGGTTTCGCCAGGTCGAGTGTGTGCGGAAATTGGTTTGATTGGACACCGACGAACATGACCATGCCGTCGTCGGCAGCTTCGATCATTCGCGCGATCTTCTTCGGGTGCATCCGGGTGTTCGTCTCGTCGAATGGATGGATCTCGATCGCCACGTCGTCGCCGAGGACGCGCCGATTCGCGCAATCCAAGGCGAGCCCATAAACGGCCGCCAGCGAGTTGGACGGTATCGTTGAACGGAACCACTGGATGACGTAGCCGTCGTCGTCGTAATGCGACGGCTTAAGGAGGATCAGACAAAACCGTTTCGTTGCGGTCGGGATCGTTCCTGTAGCCGGGATCGTCGATCCCGGCAGGGCGGTAGCAGTATTTGTTGTTAGGGAAGGGGATTCCATCGTCGGTCTGTCCGAAGCCGCAACCATACATAACATACCCCGATCGGACAGGGAAAAGTGCCGGAGGACGGCCGTCCCGGCTGTGCGGCAGACAGGCGTCTCGCCTGTTTTTTCTTCCCGGGCATGTCAGGCGAGGACGCCCGACCTCCGCACAGCCGAGACGGCCGTGCTCCGCCCCCAAGGAGTGGCGATTTCCAAACCGCCGAAGAGGGCGATTAGGAAATCGCCCCCTCCTTGCTCGCGGCGACTACAGCCAGGCGGCCGCGTGTTCCGGGATCATCCTGCCCATCCCTCGTACCCAAATCCGTTACCGGAATAATGCGGACGGGGGAATCAGGCTTAAGACGGCTCCGTGGCACGACGTATTTCCGCGCGGTAAAGCACCGTCTCTGCTATGTTGCGGCCGGATGTTTGAGATCAAGGCGAAGGATAAAATGGTTGAGCGCGCGCTGCTCGTAGGCGCTTACACCGATACCAGTAAGAAGACCGAGGCGGAGAGCTTGCTGGGCGAACTGGAAGAGCTGGTCGATACCCTGGGCATTCCGGTGGTTGAGCGAACACTGGTGTTTCATCGCGAACAGCATGCCCGTTATCTCATCGGATCGGGGAAGGCCCAGGAGATCGTCGATCTGGCAAAGAAACACGAGTGCGACGTTCTTGTTTTTGACAATGAGTTGAGCCCTTCGCAGCAGCGGAACTGGGAAGAGCTCGCCGGGATCACGGTCGCGGATCGGCAGGAGATCATTCTTGATATCTTTGGCGCTCGCGCACAAACCCGCGAAGCCCGAATCCAGGTGGACCTGGCTCGGATGGCATACTCGCTGCCGCGGCTCACCCGTGCCTGGAGTCACCTAGGCCAACAGGGCGGCGGGATCGGGGCAAAAGGCGAAGGCGAAAGCCAGCTGGAACAGGACAAACGCAAGATCCGCCTCCAGATCGACCGGCTGAAGCGCGAACTGGAAACCGTCCGCAAATCGCGCGCGACGCAAAGGAAGGACCGGAAGCGCGCACCGGTTCCGAACGCGGCGATCGTCGGTTACACCAACGTCGGCAAATCGTCGCTCCTGCGCCGGCTAACTGGCGCCGAAGTCCTGGTTGAGAACAAGCTCTTCGCCACCCTCGATACAACGACACGCAAGATCGCGCTGCCTAACAAGCAACCACTTCTGCTTACCGACACCGTCGGCTTTGTCCGGAAACTGCCGCACCAGCTGGTCGAGGCATTCAATGCCACGCTCGAGGAAGCCGCGCTTTCCGATTTCCTTATCCACGTCCTGGACGCTTCGCTCCCGGAAGTAATTGAGTTCTATAACACTACCATGAAGGTCCTGACGGATCTTGGCGCGGATACCAAACAGATGCTGGTGGTCTTTAACAAGATGGATAAGGTCAGCGATCCTTTTGCCCTGTCTGCGTTACGCAGGCATTTCCCAGACGCGGTCTCTGTCTCAGCTACAACCGGAGAGGGGATGGACGAGCTGATTGAGCGCATTTCCGAATTCGTCGCAAGAGGCACCATGACGGTCGATTTGCGCCTGCCCTCCGAGCGGGCCGATTTAGTGGCGCGACTGCACCGCGAAGGCTCGGTGAGGGAGCTTGGTTATGAGGAAGGCTTTACCCGAGTGGCTGCAGCGATCCCAACTCGGAGCCTTGAAGTCTTCGCGCCTTTCCTTGCCGTTTCGGACGCGTCGCTCGTCGATGAGACGGTAGCGGTTGAGTAACGTACGGTCCGGCACCGCTGTAGTTCGCGCGGATTTCTCGCCACGGACGAACACGGATTTCCACGGATCATTCCACGGTCCTACTTCTGAATCCGTGCGTATCCGTGGCCCATTCCTGAAGTCCCGGCGGATTAACCGCCTTGCTGTTCCGGACGCGTCGCTCATCCATGAGACGGTAGCGATGAGTAACGTACGGTGCGGCACCGCTGAAGTTCTCCCGGCATTTCTTGCCACGGATGAACACGGATTTCCACGGATTATTCCAGGGTCCTACTTCTGAATCCGTGTGTATCCGTGTTTATCCGTGGCCAAGTCGCGATTAACCGTCGATGGTTAGCTCTCGCAAATTCGCGTTCGTTCGCGTCCATTCGCGGGCAGATTGCTTCTCCCCCGTCCTACCAACGTACGCTCGGGCACCGCTGTAGTTCGCGCGGATTTCTTGCCACGGATAAACACGGATTTCCACGGATCATTCCACGGTCCTGCTTCTGAATCCGTGCGTATCCGTGTTTATCCGTGGCCAATTCCCGATTAACCGCCGATGGTTAGCTCTCGCAAATTCCCGTCCATTCGCGGGCACATTGCTTGTCCCCGTCCTACCATTTGTGGATTGGGAATCCCTCATGGATGAGACGGTAGCGGTTGAGTAACGCACGCTCCGGCACCGCTGTAGTTCGCGCGGATTTCTTGCCACGGATGAACACGGATTTCCACGGATCATTCCACGGTCGTACTTCTGAATCCGTGCGTATCCGTGTTTATGCGTGGCCAATTCCCGATTAACGGCCGATGGTTAGCTCTCGCGAATTCGCGTTCGTTACCGTCCATTCACGGGCAGATTGCTTGTCCCCCGTCCTACCATTTCTCGATCGCGAATTTAACGCTGGATTTTAAAACCCGCGCCCTACCGGTTTTGTCAAAACCGAGCACAACGGTGCGGGTCGCTTTGATGGAACCGTAGCCGCCGTCCTCCTGGGTCTCGACATCGACCACGAGGGAGCCGTCTTTTTGCCATCGCCTGGCCGTCTGCGAATTGATCTGAGTCGTCTTTGCGAATGTCTTCCCTTGCTTTGCCTTGTCCGGGATCTCCACTTCGAGGTCCGGCAATTTTACAGCCCGAAACTCGGTGCCTTTTTGGAGAAAGACCAGAAGAGTGCTTCCGCGCTTCGTAAACGTTGCGGTCACTGCAAACGCCTTCGAGTCCGGCTTCCACAACACCTCCATTTCGAAGCGGGCGCTGGGTCCCAGGTCGGGATCGGATTCGGCCACTTTGAGCAGGACCTTGCCGGAGGCCGGATCGATCAGGCTCAGGACTTCAATCTCGTCGTCAGTTTCCTCTTTGGGCTCGGCTTTCTCGTAACGGAAAGCGAATTTTCCGTCAGGGGAGGGGAACTTGTTTTCTGAGTCATGCTCGTCTTCCCCGCGGAGCGGATGAATGAGCGCGGTGATGGCTGCCAACGCGAGAAAGGTTCTGTGTAGTCGCATGATCTCCCAGACTGACACGGCCATGGCGGTTAAGTCACGCCGAAGTCGAAAAGGAACAAGGGCAAACGGAAGCGTTTACATCCGCGCTGCACGTTGTTAAAACCCGGTTCCCTCAACTTATGCAAATTATTATCGCGAAAGACGGCGAGCAGTTGGGCCCCTACGACGAGACCCAGCTAAAGGAAATGGTGGAGGCAGGTACCATCGCGCTGACGGACCTCGCCTGGCGCGACGGCCTAACGGATTGGATCCCAGTGGCGACCATCATTGCACCGCTCGAGGCTAGGACTGATTCGCCGCCGGTGGTTTCAACGCAAATCAGCCCGCCCCGGCTGGATGAGAACCTCGCCGGGCGAGGCGCACGCCTGGGTGCTGTCCTGTTGGATTTGCTCGCTCTGGCCGTGTGTCTTCTCCCCGGGCTCGTGGTGATCTGGTCTGACGGAAACGATGAGACGACCGTGACCGCTGGGGTTGTCGTTTGCGCGATCGGCTTCATCGCGCTGGCTGCCCTTCAGCTCGTCTGGCTGACAAGCCGGGGGCAGACCATCGGGAAGAGGGTTCTCGGTATCCGGATCGTGAAATATGCCGATGATTCACTGCCCGGGTTCCTCCACGCCGTTGTCTATCGTGCGATTCTGCCGGGCATGATCTCGAACATTCCACTGGTCGGCCCAGTCTTCGGCCTGGTCGATATCTGTTTCATCTTTTCCGAGGAACGCCGATGCCTGCACGATTTGTTTGCGAGCACCAAGGTTATTAACGCCTGAGCCGACCAGGCCGTCGGGTTGCCGCGACCGCGTTGAATCCGACTCCGTCACGAGAACTGGGGAAGTGCGGGCAAGACTTGTAACGAGCTTCGCGTTTCGTTAGGCATCGGCTTATGCGATATCACATCAAGACGCCCGGCGCTTTCTTGTGGAAACCTCTCGTTACTGATTCGCTGGCTGCGGAACGGGAGCAGGGGCGAGTGAAGGGTGATTGGAAAATCCGGAACGACAACGATTCCACCGACTACACGGTCGACGAGCTGTGCCAATTAGAGGCCGAGAGGAAAACCGCGGCTCCGTCCGCGGCGGCCGCGGTCCCGTCACCAGACGCCGGCTCCAAGGTTGATTTCACCGACAATACCCCGCTTCCTCGTGGTGCGAAGGGGTTCTTTTTCCTCGCGATTTATCTTATCCTGACCTTTCTGTATCGAGTGCTTGTCACGGCGCACGAGTACGATTCGGTCGCCGTCGTCTATATGAGTATCGGGTTGGACCTGGCAATGATCGCCGGTCTGATTCTCGGAAAGATTGCGATTTCGAGGCAGATCACTGCGCATCAGCGCAGGGGCCTGGTCACAATTGTCTTCGTGGTCGCCCTTCTTGCCGGTGTGGGCTTACTCGGCCTCCGGATAACAAGCGACGCCGGTTGGTGGACCGGACATTTGCGCTACGAATTTTGATGCGTCGTTAGAGTTGGCGCACCGAGGCGTGGCAAGCATGGTCACCTTGCGCGCGTTTGCAACTGCGGCCGAAGCGGGCCTGGCAAAGTCAAGGAAGCTGCGCGGAGCCTTGCGAACGTGCCCAACGGCTCCAACGCGCCTATGTCCTCACTTACAGGAGACTGCCCGCGAATGACGCGAATGACGCGAAATCGGAATGGGGAAAGGACGGGCCAAGGGGAGTCTCCGACCCTTCCGTGGGGTTGGGGCGGTGGTAGAAACGTGACGGTCGATAGGGCGATAAATGGCGCTTGACGGAGTTTTCGTTCGTAAGGGCCCTTCTCCTCAATTCGCGTCCATTTGCGTGATTGGCGGGCAGACCAACTGAAAAGGCTTTGCTTGCTCGTGCGGCGTTGATTTAGTCGCGGAGCCTCCGGCTGAAGCCCGCAGACTCGCATATCCATGGAAGAAATCGTCGCCCTATTTTCAATCCTTCTCCTGACGGGGGTGGGCTGGGTCGCGGCGAAGTTGTGCTTCGCGAGGATCGTGAGCGACGAGAACTGCATTTATTTCGCGCCGGCCTTTGGCGCGGGAATCTGCGGGGTGGTGGCTTACGGCGCGGTCCATTCCTATCAGCCGGGGTTGATTGGCGCGTTTTGTGTGGCCGTTGCCATCGTTGCGGTATTTTTCCGGAAGCGGTTGCATTCGGCGGCGATGTCGAAAAACGAGCCGTGGCGTTTGTTCCGGTTCACGGTCCTCACTTTTCTCGCGCTGTATGCGATGCAAATCCTGCTTTTCGGATTATTCAGCCGTCTTTACCCGGGGCCGCACGAGGTCTGGAGTCTGTTCAACATGACGGGCACGCCGCCGCCCGACCAGATGTTCGCCTGGCACCAGGCGATGTTCGCCGATCAACATCGCCAGTATCCGAGCGATCCGTTTTTGTCGGACATGGACCTATACGACCGGCCGCAGCTCGGCGGTTATATCACGCTCTTTTTCTTCAAGCTCTTTGGCCTGCCGCTGAGCGAAGCGCACTTCGTCTATCCACCCGATGGGTTGCGCTTTTATCACTGTCTTTGGTGGCTGCTGAATAACCTTTACCTCGCCGGCCTTGCCCCGCTCTTTCGGAAACTGTTCGGTTATCGCGGTGCGATCATAGCAGTCGCCACAACCACGCTGGGCGGTTTCTTCTTTATTTGCACAGCCGGCAGCTGGATGAAGTTCGCCGGCGCATATCCGTTCCTCCTGGCCTTCCTGTTATACCTCGAGAACCGGGGGCCAGTCCTACAGGCGGCGCTTTGCGCGATGAGCTACTACATTCATGGCTCAGTTCTGCCGTTCCTTGCGGGCTTCGGCTTGTTACAGTTAATGAACCTGCGTTATGCAATAGCGGGTCGTCTCCTGGCGCTGCGAAATGTAAGTATTGTCGCCATAACCGGAGTGGTTCTTGTTGGCGCCTGGTTTGTAATCGTGCGCTGGGTGGGTTCGAAGCAACCGCTCTTCTATTACTACATTTATGGGGCGGGCCTGACCGAGGCGCAGACCCGCCCAGTGAGTGAGCTAGCGAAAGCTTTTTACGACAAGCATACCTGGGCCAGCCTCTCGTTGTTTCCGATCAAGAACCTGCTCTTTAGCTGGTTGCCGATCGAACTACTGCGGGCGATCAAGGCGTGGATGACAATGGCGGGCCCGATCAGTCTGCCGGGTCTGGCTAACGCCTTGTTCGCTTCCCAAAGGTTCTGCATCGAATGCGGCCTGGCAGTGATCGCCGCGCCCCTGATCATCTGTGGCTTGTTCAAGAGCCTCGCGAAAGAACATTCCGGGAAGGTAGCGTTGTGCATTTATTTGGTGCCCACACTGATGGTGGCGCTCATCTACCGGATAGAGTGGGCTTTCAGCCTCCACATCCTCGTTCTCTATCACACGCTTTGCCTGTTCCTTTGGGTGACGATGCTCGGGTCGCGATCAACGCGGTTCATCATGACGTGGTTAACGCTGGTCGCGCTCGAAGGGCTGGTGTGCATCCTGTTCGCGGACGTTCGGCTCTTGCCGGCAAACGGGCTGCACCTGACGGAGATTCCCGCGCGGCAACTTTGGTGGTTGATCGCCTATCTGGTCCTCGCTTTCTCCATTTTGATGGGCGCGGCGTGGGAGGTTAATTACTTCAAGCCGGCGGAGGTATCCGGGCTGGCGTCGGGGACGAGGGGCGAAATGTGGCGCAGCGTGGGAATGAAGGTTTTCACCGGCGTGGCCATCATTGCGGTCGTGGTTGGAGCGTATTCGATCTATTGCCTCCGCTTTTTTCCGCGGTAAGGGTGGCGGTATTCCGATGGGCGAGACCAACCTCTTAATGCAGCTCGCGGATCGTCTTTATGGAGCGAACCCGTACCGGAAACCTGAGATTTACCTCGAGGAATACAATCGGTTGTTCGAGCCGCTACGACTCGGACCGATCCGGTTTCTCGAGCTGGGCGTCCACCAGGGGTTATCAATGAAGATGTGGGAAGAATATTTCCCGCGCGCAACAGTTGTCGGGTTGGATGGCGACGCCAAGCCGGAGATCTTCCCGACCCATCCTCGGTTCCATTTCATGCATGGCGCCCAGGATGATCCGGATTTGTTGGACCAGGCGATCGAAGCGGCTGGCGGCCCGTTCCATATCGTAATCGACGACTGCTCCCATCTGGGTTGTCACACCGCGCGATCGTTCGCTCATCTGTTCCGGAAAGGACTCGAGCCCGGGGGGATTTACGTTATTGAAGATACCTGCACCGCGTTTACCTCGGGCGGTGGCTGGGACGCCGCGCCCTTCGAGCCGCCGCAGATTGGCCTGCCCGGCATGATGAAGGTGTTCCCGAACCATCAGAACGGGATGATCGGTTTTGTTAAGCAACTGCTCGATCATGCCCAGGCGCCGACGGTTACTGGTGCTTATACTGACTATCCGATCGAGAGAGTAACGGTGCTGACGAACTTCGCCGTGGTGCATAAGGCGACGAAGGAAAAGCCGTATTGAGGCGTTAGCGTCGAATCTGCCGGGTAGGGCGCGGCGCTGCGGCGTCGAAATTGGTTGCCGGCCGAGCCGCGGACGGCGCAGCGCGGCGCCCCTACCATTGCTTATCGAGTAGCGCGCAAGCGCCAGCAGACGCCCGCGTTGTAAACCAGGTAATATCCGAGAACCACCGCGCCCACCGCCATCGAGCCGGCGACCCCTGCAGTCGCGAGCCAGGAGGAATCGGGGCCGGCATCGTGCCATGAATGCCAGGCGCGCCAGATTCCGTAGATCAGACGGGCTACGACGCCGAGGGTGATGAGCAAGACGAGCCAGCGGTTTGGGGTGTAATAAAGGGCAGGCGGGAGTTTCTCCCATCGGGTGAGCGCAATTCCAAAAAACCCAAGGATGGACCCGCCGAACAGCCCGAGGAGCGAATAGCTGAAGGCGTGGGGGACCCAAAAATTGCTGAGCGCAGCGAACCAGACAAAGAGGGCGGCCGATAGCAGGAGCGAGATAAGATTCAGAGTGGTGGCTCCGATCCGCGCTCTTCGGCGCATGGTCCCGGTTCGATATCGCAGCACCAGGAGGAGGGGCATGGACAGGACCATAAGGAGAATCAGAAGGAGCCCCGCGATGAATGGGATGAGCGGCACCGGCTGAGTTTACTCGGAAACGCCCTGTGCGCCTTCTTGTTGTGGCGACGGCGCTCGGTCGCCGCTTTCCCGGGCTGCGCACTGGAAATGGCATTGCGACAACCGAGCCGAATCCCTAAAAGGCCGGTGACGATGAAGGCAGTTTATAAAGTTGTTCTGGTGACCGCTCTGGCCATGGCGGCCGTTCTCTACGGTTTGTTTCTCAACACGCTCTCGGAAACCGCAATGGTTCGCCTGTCCTACTTTTGGTTTCCCGGGATGGTTTACGGCACAGTGGGCTTGCTCTCGGGCGAATCGTCGCCGCGTCGCCCCCTGATTGCAGCCGTGATCAGCTTGATTGCTCTGCTCGTCTTTTTCGAAGGGATATTTCCGTCCCTCTGATTCCCGAACAGTGAAGCCTGGAACATTGCTGTGGCGGCTAACCTGCGCGTCGTTCCTGGCGAGCGGAGCCGGTGGAGTCATTCTGGGGATTTCACGACTCCAGCTTCCTTATGAAGACGGGCGATTCTTCGACGCGCGAGAGGGCGTGGTCTATCACCTGCAAGCGGCGGAAGTGTATTTAATCGCTGGCGCTGTCCTGATGGCCATCGGGTTGTTTGGACTTGTTAGGTCATTTCGCTCCGGCAACCCCGCGACGCCTCGCTAGGAACAAACGATGGCCGCCTTGGGACGGGTTCCGGTGCAGCTTGCCGACCACACTCGCTGCGAAAGAGCATCGCTGGTTTGTGGACACGAACCATGGAGTGAACGCGCGAAGGGCGCGCATTGCAGCCTGCGCAAATTCCGTTGCGCGGACGCGCTGGAGTAGTTCCGCTGGAAATCCTCTGCCGGTCACGCAGAATGAAGCCGTGATGACACGGTGGCTTGTGGTGGTCTTGTTGGTAATCGGTGCGTCGGCGTTCGGTGCGCCGGTTAATCCCAACGCGCTGCAGGCGGCAGCGGCCTATTCGAATAGCGCCGGGGGGACTTCGTTTCTGGCCATCCAGAACGGGCAAACACTCCTGGAACGAAACGCGAATGAAGGAAATAAAATCTATAGCGGAACCAAAGCGTTCTGGGGTCTGGCCGCTCTCGCTGCCGCTGAAGATGGCCTCCTAAGTCTGGATGAGCCGGTAGCGAATACGATCCCAGCCTGGCAGGCCGATCCGAGGAAAGCGCGCGTCACGATTCGGCAATTACTCGATTTTTCGGCCGGCCTCGAGCCGGTCAATCGCCTCCATAACGATAATCCCGGAGACCGGGATGCGATCGCGATCCGGGCCCCGCTGGTGGCGAATCCCGGGAGCACCTTTATTTATGGACCGGCGGCGTTGCAGGTCTTCCATGCGGTGCTTAAGGAAAAGCTGAAAGGCGAATCGCCTACCCGTTACCTCGAACGGCGCGTTCTCCGGCGGCTAGGACTCGGGTCGCAACGTTACCTGAAGGACAGCGCGGGCAATCCGCTGCTGGCTGCCGGATGGATCCTTAGTGCGCGACAGTGGGCAAAGATCGGCGAAGCCGCGTTGAATGGAGGCGCGCCGGTTGTAGGCGCGGGTTCGATGGCGCAATGCTGGCGGGGATCCGGCGCGAACCGGGCGTTCTCGTTAGGCTGGTGGAACAATCGAAACGCGCCGGGTGGACGGGAGTTCGATATCGAATCGATGCTTGTTCCCAGATGGCAGCGGCAAAGCTGGGGAGGAGCGGTGCTTAGCCGCAACGCGCCCAGTGATGTCGTGGCGTGTATCGGATCGGGTTACCAGCGGCTTTACGTTATCCCATCGATGAACCTGGTTGTCGTCCGGAACGGTTCAGGCCGGAAGTTTTCCGACGGGCAGTTTTTAAGGTTGTTAATGGGGAGGTAAGAAGGCGCTTGGCACAAGCGCCTCTACATTACTTCGGCGTCGCCACGATGAGGGAGGACTGGCTGGGCTTCCATTGGTAGCCGAAGCTGAACGGGAGATAGGTCGGGTTCGCGGCAACGTTGTCCTTGTTTAGATCAAGCTGCCCATGCTTGAGGAAACGCGGGATCGGGCCAATGTAGCGGCCGTAGAATCGGATGTTCCATTTATCGCGGTCGAAGTAGCGGTAAGGAATCCCCGAATCGTCCTGGAGGATGACCTTGCTATGAGTAAGAAGATAATCGCGGATCTGGGAGAAGTTATCCGAGTGCATCAAGTAAGAAGCCGCCTTTAGCAGGCTCACGCCCATGCCTTGTTGTTCGCAGAACCTGGTAAAGTTTGGGTTGATCTTGATGGCCCAGTTAGCCAGGTCAGTCGTAAAGTAGTAAAGAGTCTGCGGACGTCCGGCGGGTCCGGTAAACATGATCTTCACGCCGGGTGTTGTGCCTTTTCCCTCGGGGACAAAGGTCCCCGTTTTGTCCAGCGCGACGGGCTCGACTGAGTCGATCGTGCAACCGGCGCGGGCCAGGAAAACATAAAGAACTGGCAGGGTCCCGCTTAGCTGTTGCTGCTTCAGGTCGACCTTCATGTTTTTGGTGATGAAGAAGCTAAAACTAAGGACCGCGTCGAGCGACTTGCGGAGATTCCCAAGCGCCGAGCCAAGCGCGGAGTGGGGGACCTTCGTTATATCGGGAATCGGTCCGACCGGTTCCACACCGCATAGAATATAGGTGCTGGCATTCGGAAAGAAGGCGTTAGCGTAGAGAAAATCCGGGCCGCTAAACATGTAATACATCGTCCCGGTGTCTTCGTAGGCCGGCCCGAGAGCTTGCGGGGCCCAGGCGCGAACCTTTGCCAGTTGCCGCTGGTCGACCTGCTTCCACGCTTTATCGAGCTCCGTCGCGTGAGACGTCCACCCCGCGACGTTGACGTAACTCTCTAGGGGTGTGTCCCGGACAGGTAATCCGGCAAGAAACTTTGCAGTCGCGTCCTGGATAGGATCGGCGGCGAAGGCGTTAGCCAGCGCCAAACAGGAAAGAGAGAAGAGTAACCTTAGGTGCACGACAAGAGTAGAAAGGAGGAGTGAGTAATGGCGGTTCGAAGCGCGCAACCTATTTACGCGTAGCCATCATGAGCAGGCCCCGATCTTTCTGCCAGTGATAACCGAAAGCAAACCCAAGCTCCGGTGGTGGCGGTTGCCGATTGTAGATCGCCGCCAGGTCGGGCTGCTGATACTTGAGAAATTCCGGATGCGGAACGTAACGGCCGAAGAAGTTCACCTGCCAGGTCTTGGGAAAGGCGCGGAGCGGAATCCCGGAATCGTCCTGGATGACGACACGGCAATTATTTAAAAGGAAATTACGAACACCGTTGAAACCTTCGGTGTGCATCAGGTAGGAAGCGGCCTTGAGGATGCCGTTACCCGGCCCGTGGCCCGCGCACCATTTCAAGAAGGGGCTGGGACCACCGGAGATGTCGGTCTTGAAATAAAACAAGGTCTGGGGCGGACCGCCGCGGGTGGTGAAAGTGATGCGGACACCATCAGCCGGGCTCTTGACGTAGGTGGTATCGACGATGTTGCACCCCATCCGAGCGAGGAAAACGTAGAGGATCGGGAGGGTGCCGCCGAGATTGGGGCGGGTAAGCTCGGCCCGCATGTCCTTGGTGATGAAGTAATGGGTCTGCAGGACGGTGTGCATCGAGGCGCGCAAGGCATTGAGATCGGTCCGCAGGGCGGCCGGATCCATTCGTGAAAGGTCGGGGACGGTGCCAACCGGCTCGAGACCGGCCAGGATGTAAGTCCGGGCCTGGGGATAGAATAAGTTCGCGTAAAGGAAATCCGGGCCGCTGAACATGTAATAAACCGGCGCATTACTGCTGTAAGGCTGCGGTGCGTTCGCAAGCATCCAGGCGCGGATAGGACGGATTTGGTGGTGGTCCTTCTTCATCCATGCGCTGTCGAGGTTTCTGGCATGGTCGAGCCAAGCAGCGTCGCGCGTAAGCGGCTCGAGAGTGGACCCGGAAACCTCCATGCCGGCAAGGAAGCGAGCGGTTTCGTCGAGGCTGGCGGCGCGCGCAAACGAGGTGCCAAGGACAAACAGCAGGATAAGCAAAGATCGTTTCATGAACTCGTTAAGACGCACGTGCCGGTTTGTTTTTCGGGGAAAGAAAATAGACGATCAGCCCGAGGGCCATGGTGGCCAAGCCCCAGAGGGACGGCGCCCGCGTTGAAGCGTCGGCGAGCATGTGCTCGAGCATCCAGAGGCTTATCGCGAGAAAAATCAGGGGAGTGATCGGGTAACCCCAGGTCCGATATGGCCGCGGCAAGTTTGGCTGACGCCAACGCAAAACGAAAACGCCGAGCACAGCGAGGGTCGAGCAGAGCGTCAGGCTGAACTGAACGTAGTTCACTGCGGTTTCAAACGTCGCGGTTAACAGCATCATCACGACGATGGCGAACTGGGTCAGGATCGCGATGGTTGGGACCCCGTGGGGATTCCGCCGGCCGAGCCAGCTCAGGGCGCGAAGGTCTTCGCCCATGGCGGCGGTGATACGCGGGCCGATCCACATCATCCCGCTCACCGTAGAGACCAGCCCAAGGCAAATGAAGAGCGCGGTCAATTTGGCGCCGGCGCCGCCGAAAATGTGGGTGCCGGCGATGACGGCGACCTGTTGTTTGCCGACCATATCGGCCATCGGCGTTGTCCGCAGAAAGACTGCGTTCATGGAAAGGTAGAGCGCCATGACCAGGATTGTCCCAAGGCCGACCGAAAGCGGGATCGTCCGGGCCGGGTTACGGAGCTCGCCCACGATGTAGGTTGAAGCGTTCCAGCCTGAATATGCATACATCACCCAGTAAAGACTGACGGCGAAAGGGGCGCTCATAATCAATGCGCCGTCCCCTTTTACCGGCAAAAACGAAACCGGCTGGGAAGAGCCAACCAGGAATCCGGCCGCAATGATGATGACGATCAGGGCAATTTTCAAAATCGTCGAACCGTTCTGGAACGCGCTGCCGAGCTGGAGGTCGCGCAAGAGGACGACGGTGCAGATCGTGACGACTGCCAACGAGAGAACGAGCGGGTTTAATCCCGGAACCGCCTCGGCGAAGTAAGTGCCGAACGCGATCGCGGCGATTGCGACGGGCGCGGCAAACCCGACCGTGGCCGAGACCCAGCCAGCCAGGAACCCCACCGCGGGGTGATAAATAACGCCGAGAAAATGATACTCGCCGCCCGAACGCGGCAGGGCGGCCCCGAGCTCTGCATAGGAGAGGGCACCGCAAAGGGCGCAGAGCCCGCCGGCGATCCATAGCGCCATGATCGCGAACCCGGTTGGGAGCCCGGCGACTTGAAAGCCAAGGCTAGTGAAGATGCCGGTGCCGACCATGTTAGCCACGACAATGCAGGTGGCCGTCAGGGGCGAGATGGTGTGTTTGCCTTCAGCGACGGCCGCCATTGCGGCGAATCATGTAGTGGGTCGGAGCAGTTCCGTCAATGCCAGCGAACCCGTCAGGAACATTCCCGCCTTCACCATTGCCGAGTTGCCATCGCCTTTCCGGAGAGCACCCCGAGAAATGAAACAACGGTTTCCAAGCGAGGGAAGGTTCCGGCGCAAATGATCTTGACCCGGGAAGAGCGGCTGCAATGCTGGGCCCGCTTTGCTGATGAGCGCCGAACCGAACCCAATCGAGCCAGCAGAATGGGACGAACGGGATTGGGACCACCTCCTCGAAGACGTTGCGGACCGCAGCATCATTCCGATCGTAGGCACTGAGCTTTTGACCACGGAGGTCGACGGCAAGGCGTGGCCGCTTTACCGGGTTCTGGCAGAGAAGCTGGCTGAACGGTTGAGACTTTCGGCCAAGCCTTTAACGGAGAGCCGAACGCTCAACGACGTGGTCTGCGGTTACGTGGCGGCGGACCGGGTCCGAAACACAACCGATAGGGTCTACGGCCGGCTCTGCGAAGTCTTCGCCGATCTCGCGGTCTCGCCCCCGCCAGCCCTGACAAAGCTCGCCGAGATCCGGCATTTCCAATTGTTCCTGACCACGACGCCCGACCCGTTGCTCGAGCAGGCGATCAACTCCGCACGCTTTGGCGGGGTCGAGGGCACTGCCACGTTGTCGTTCTCGCCCCGCGAAGCAGACGACCTGCCCCGGCCGTATGCGCAGCTGGAATCCCCGACGGTTTATCATCTTCTCGGAAAGCTCTCCCGGATCCCGGACCAGTTTGTCGCCTCAGACGAAGATCTCCTGGAATTTTTCTTCAAGCTCCAGGCGACCTCGAATCGATTCCCTAACCTGTTTGACGCGCTCGGCGAAAATCATTTGCTCTTTCTAGGCGGCGCTTTTTCCGACTGGCTGGCGCGTCTTTTTTTGCGCACGGCAAAACGTCTCCGCCTTTCGGAGAAAAAAAGCTACGACCTGCTCACCGCGGATGCGCTGGCGAGCGACGCGAACCTGGTGCTGTTCCTGCGCACCTACGCCAGCAAGACGCGGATCGAGATTCACAACCCGATCGCATTTGTCGACCAGCTGCACAGTCGCTGGATGGCCCGCCACGGAGCTTTGCCGCGAACGGCGACCCCGCCCTACATCCCTCCGCCGTCGCGCATGCCTAACGACGCGATCTTCATTAGCTACGCCAGTGAAAACGTGGAAGCTGTGCGACGCCTCAAAACGGTGCTCGATGGCGCGGGCTTCACGGTCTGGTTCGATAAAGACCAGCTCATGGCGGGAAGCGACTGGGAAGATGAAATCGAGCGCAACATTCAGCGCAGCCTTCTCTTTCTCCCTGTCATCTCGAGGCAGACGGATGCGCTTCTCCATAATGTTTTCTTTCGAGCGGAATGGAACTTTGCCGACACGATCGCGAAACGGAGCGATCCGAGCTCGCCGTTCATCATCCCGGTGGCGCTCGACCCGATCGCGGTGGACGAGGCGTTTGTGCCTCCCAGTTTTCGCCGGAAACAGTTCGAGCATATTCCACAGGGCGTGCCCGGGCCGGAATTCATCGCCCGGCTCCACGAGCTGGTGGCGAGCGCCAAGGCCCGGCCGCGGCGCGGGGTTGAGGTAGCGGCGAGCGTGCGGAAGTCGTGATGGCCGAGCCGAGTGAGGTGTCCGGAAAGGAACGGATCGTTCTCGATGCGCAACATCCGTGGCCGAGTCTCCATGCGTTCACCCAGCAGCACCATGCCTTCTTTCGCGGCCGAACCAGGGAGACTGGGGAACTGGTGCGGCGGATCCGTCGCGAAGTTCTCACGGTGCTGTTCGGCGTGTCGGGATTGGGAAAGACGTCGCTTCTCCAGGCCGGTGTCTTCCCGGCTCTGACGCAATCTGATTACGTCCCGATTCTCATTCGGCTGGACCACGAGGCGGCGGACGTCGACGTCGTTGGACAAGTCAAGGCGGCCGTTGCGCGAGAACTGACGTTGCGTGCCCCCGGGGCTGGGCCATCTTTTCCGGCCGGGGAATCGCTCTGGGGCATTTTTCATCGCCGGGACGCCGGGTTGCTCCGTCGCGGAGAACAGCATCTCCAGGTGGTCCTGGTGTTCGATCAGTTCGAAGAAATCTTCACGCGCTGGCTTGGCTCGCCGGAAGCAGAATCGAACCGCCGCCACTTTTTAAGCGAGCTTGCGTCACTCGTGGAAAACCGGCCTCCGGAAGAGCTGAAAACCCGGCTCGAGCGCGACGCTTCGATCGTGAGCAATTACGATTTCGCCAGCGAAAACTGCCGGATTGTGATCAGCCTGCGGGAAGACTTCCTCCCGCACCTCGAAGATCTGAAAGCGCGGTTGCCCTCGATCATGGACAATCGGTTTCGGCTCAGCCCAATGGACCAGGAGCAGGCCCTCGAAGCCATCCTGGGGCCCGGTGGCGAGATCGTCGAGGAGCCGGTCGCGCGCGAAATTATCTCCTTCCTCAGCGCCCGCCCCGATGACGACCCGCAACCGCAGGCGCAACAAGGTCGAATCGAAATCGATCCGGCCCTGCTCAGCCTGATTTGTTCCGAGCTGAACGCTCAACGGATTGCAGAGAAGCTCCCGCGAATCACCTCCGAGTTACTGCACGGACGCAGTCACCGGATCCTGGATGAATTTTATTTGCGGTGTTTCGAATTTCTCCCGGAAACCCAGCGGGAAGCGGCGCGCGCTTTTGTGGAAGACCGCCTCCTCACGCCGGCCGGACACCGCGGAATCCTCGCGATGGAGACGGCGCGGGCCGAGTTAGGGGCGGCGGGGGTTGATCGAGAGGCGATCCCGCAGCTTGTGCACAGGCGCCTGCTGCAGGTTGATGAACGTCATCGCCTCGAGCGCGTCGAGCTGGCACACGACGTCCTGACCAAGGTTGTGACGCAGCATCGCGATCGCCGCCACGAGCGGATCGCGGTCGAGGCCCAACGCGGGAAGGAGCTGGCCGAGCTGGCAGAAGCCCGGGATCGCGCCGAGCGCGCGGCCGCCCAGATCCGGCATCTGCGGAAGGCGCGTTTGGCTTACGCGGCAGCCGGCGCCGTTTTTCTTTTACTGGGTGTTGCCATGGCCCTGCTCGGCCGGAGCTATTACAAGACAAGCAAAAGCTATCTGGAAGCGAGCGAAAAGCTGCGAGAGACGCATGCGGGGTGGTTGGCCGAGAAGGATCGCGTCATTGAAGCAAACCAGAAACTGAAGGAGAGCGTCGAGGAGACGAAGAAGGCGAACGAGGCGGCGGAACAAGTTATCGATCGCGTGACCTCGGGCGTGCTCCAGGAGATTGGGGCCAAGGACGGCGCGCAGATTGCCACTCTTCAACGCGTCATCAGCGCAGGCTTGGTGGCGTTTGATAACATTCCGCCGCAGGTGGCGAAGGCCGCTCGGCTCCGGCTCAACCGGGCCAAGCTCCTCCGCGCCTCGGCTGAGGCGTTTATCGCCCAGGGATTGCACGCCCATTTTGCAGAAGCGAAGAAGAGTGCGGAGGCAGCGGCGGAAGCCCTGGCCGGGCTGCCGCAAGATCCGCCCGTTGCGGAAGCGCGAAGCGAAATCCTCCTTACCCTCGGCGATATCCACGCCAGACGGGGGCATGAGGCGCCTGAAGCCACCGCCGGCACGGAGATCGACTCCTTATTCAACCGGGCCGACAGCTACTACAATCAGGCCCTGGAATTGGCGCGCATCCCTGGCGGCGACGCGGAAGTCGCCCGGATGCAACAGGCGCGGTGCCTGGTAAAATTGGGGACGGTCATCGAAAGCCGATGGCGCCGCGTCCGAGCGGTGGAAGGAACGCAGATCGCCGCGAAACGCCAGCTTCTCCAGAACGAGCTGGCAAAGTATTCGGAAGCTTTAGAAATCGCCTCGACCCTGCCCGCTACCAAACCCGAAGTGCGCCTCCTTCTTGCCGACATTTATAATCGGACGGGAACAGCCTACGCGTTGCTGACTTATCAACGGTCTGACGAGCGGCAGAATTATTTCACCAAGGCTGAAACCAACTTTACCCGGGCGCTGGATCTGCGTCGTCAGCTGCTGAACGAGGACCGGGCGTCGGTCGCCAGGAAGCGCCTGGTTGCTTACACCACGAATAACATCGGCTGGCTCTATGAGATTAAACTGCTGGATGAACGTTGGGCGACCAAGACCGAGCAGGAGGTGCTCGCGCGCAAAGTGGAGCAGGCCTACAAGGATAGGCTTGCGCTGGCCCTCGAGGTAGCCGACACCGACCCGCAGAATTTCTCCTACAGAAAGGATTTGGCAGGGGCCTACGTGCATCTGGCGGCGTTGTATCGGAGCCGCCCTACGCTGATCCAAAATGCGCAGCAAAAGTCGCTCGAATTCTACCAAAAGGCGGTGGAGGTCACCCACCACGAGGCCGCTGACGAACTGGAAAACCTCGAAAAAGCAGCGGTCGCCTTCCGTCGCCCCGACGTAGCCGCCCGGGCCCGGGAAGACCTGGCGAAACTCAAGAGCTTGCCGCTGCCGACTGAATCTCAGGAGCCTCGGGGCGAGGAACGCCGGGACTAGCAAACTCGGCCGGACCGCCGGCCATTTGCCCGAGGCGCGCCCGGGAATCGAGAATTCGAGCGATTAGCCCGTTACGGCCTTCTTTTTGCTAGGCACCAGACCCATGAAATCAATGTTCCCTGCTACGGCCGCGATTTTCTCCGCCGTCCTTCTGACCTTTACCGCCTGCCAACGCACGACCGAGACGGCAGCTGAGCGCCCCGTCCCTACCGCGGAAGACATCCGAATCGGCCGGAAAGCGATCTCGATTAATGAAGTCTCGTTATTGGCCCGGACGGGGTTCCACAAGGACGCCTTGGACGCGGTGACCCAGCGGCACATCCCGGAACATTTGAGCGCAGAAGAAGAGCTCCAGTTCAAGAGCTTCGCGAAACCGGAATTGCTCGCCGCCCTGAAGGATCCGGCGAACATCCTGACCCCGGCGCAGAAAGACGCTTACGACGACGCCAGAATTAACAACGCGGTCCAGAAGGAACAGCTGACAAACATCCAGGCCAACCGGAAACAGCAGCTCGTTTCGGCTGCAACCGACAAGGCCTGGCAGGCTTCGGTCGCCGAACAGCAGGAGATCGCCCGGAAAGAACAATTGAACCGGGAAGTGGCCTACGAAGCGGAACGCGCCAAAGCCGAGCGTGAAGCGCGCGAGCGCGACCAGTTGCGTAGCACCGAAGAGAAGTGGCGCCAGATGGACGCGCAAAATTCCTATCATCGGCCCTACAACACGCCGATCCCGAATCGCCGCTATCCTCGCCCGGAAAACCGACCAAATAATCCCCCGCGGTAAAAGGGTGGGGCAGCCGCTCCAGAGGTAGGATTCGAACCTACGACCAATCGGTTAACAGCCGACCGCTCTACCACTGAGCTACTCTGGATCGCGAGGAGCCGTCGAATGACGGGCCGTATATTTTGCCCACACGTCAGGCGTCGGCAAGCGATCTTTGTCCGACCGGCGCCGGCGCGCTGACTCCGGTCTGTCCATTGTTGGGCGTCTGCGGCTTCTGCTCCCTGAGGAAAATGTGAGCGACGCAACAAACTCTGTCCGGCCTCGCGTCTGGAGCGGTGGACTCCTACGTTCACGTTGATGATCGTTCATCTGATCGACGGGACCTACGAGTTGTTTCGACACTTCTACGGGCTGCGCCGGTTCAACAAAGGGAAGGACCGGCCATACGGCGCAGTCGTGGGCGTCCTGCAGGGTGTCCTCCAAATGATCGAGAGCGGGGATACTTACCTCGGTGTTGCGACCGACCACGTGATCGAATCATTTCGGAATAAGCTTTGGCCGGGATACAAAACGGGAGCCGGCATCGAGCGCGCGTTGCTCGCGCAATTTCATCCGCTTGAAGAAGCGCTCACGGCTATGGGTGTCGTTACCTGGCCGATGATCGATCTGGAAGCTGATGACGCGCTTGCGTCGGCGGCGCGGATCGCTTCTCGGAGCCCCACGGTCGAAAAAGTCGCGATCTGGACCCCGGACAAGGACCTCGCCCAATGTGTCGAGGGCACGCGAGTGGTTCAAATTGACGGCCGGCGAAAAATCATTCGGGAGGCCGCCGGGATACGCGAGAAGTTCGGGGTCGATCCGCCGCTCATTCCCGACCTGCTCGCACTCGTGGGCGATGTGGCTGACGGATACCCCGGCATTCCCGGCATCGGGGCAAAGACCGCAGCCAACCTTCTGAACCTTTACGGAACGATCGAGAGCTTCCCGTCCGATATCCTGGGCGCGCAGCGCGACCTGGCGTTGCTCTTCAAGAAGCTGGCGACCCTGCGGACCGATGAACGGCTGTTTAAGAACGTCGAGAAGCTGCGGTGGCGCGGTCCGACCCCGGCTTTCGCGGCCTGGGCAGAGCGGATGGAAGCGCCACGTTTGCTGGAGAGGTGCGAAAAAGCTGTGCGCCGATGACAACACGCCGCGTGCGCGTTTTTAGATTGCGTTAGCCCTTCGATGCGGCATACTCCCCATCTCAAGACGCGGGGTGGAGCAGCCTGGTAGCTCGTCAGGCTCATAACCTGAAGGCCGCGGGTTCAAATCCCGCCCCCGCAACCAAATGGTGGCGCCTGAAAAGGCGGCCGGGGACCGTGTGATTCTCAACGGTTTACATTGTTCGCGAAAACGAATCGAATCGCGACGTGGCGAAAGGGAAACCCCACACCAAAATCCTGGTCGGAACGGCGAGCTGGTCCGATCCCGGGTTCGTCGAGCATTGGTACCCGAAGAAAATGCCAGCTGGCGATCGCCTGGCCTGGTACGCGCAGCACTTCGAGATGGTCGAAGTAAATTCGAGTTTCTATTCGGTGCCCGAGCCGCGGCTCGTCCAGCGCTGGTGTCAAGTGACGCCCGATGATTTCGTTTTCGACGTGAAGCTACACCAGTTGCTTTCGCGCCATTCGGCGAACGTGAAACTCCTTCCGCCGTCCCTCCAAAAAATCGCAGAGACCGATCCGCGGGGGAAAGTGACGCTGACGCCGAAAATCGAGAAGGCCATGATCAAGGAGTTCATTCGCCCGCTGGAAATTTTGCGCGACGCCGGAAAGCTTGGGGCGGCGTTGTTGCAATTGTCGCCCGGTTTTTCGCCTCGGAAACATGAACTGGCCGAGCTGGAAGATCTGCTCGCCGGTTTTAGCGGCTATCGTCTTGCGCTCGAGCTGCGCAATCGGAATTGGGCGGAGCCGGAAAACCTGGAAGGAACCATCGATTTTTTCCGAAAACATTCTGTATCGATTGTTTCAGTGGACGCGCCAGCGAAGCCGCACTTCACGATCATGCCGCCGGAGCTCGACGCGATCACCAATCCCGATCTCGCTTATCTCCGGCTGCACGGCCGCGATGCGAAGGCTTACACGACAGGCAAGACTGTCGCCACGCGTTTCAATTACGATTACAGCGACCAGGAAATTGATGAAGTCGCGGAGCGGGCGCGCAAGTTGGCAGGGGAAGCGAAGGAAGTTCATGTAGTCTTCAACAACAACGCCGAAGACTACGCACCACACGCGGCCCTCCGAATGCGGAAAGCGCTCGGCCAAATGATTCCGACCACGACCCGGCAAACGGAGTTATTCTGAGAGATGGCGAACTCAGACGGGGAGGAAAACAAATCAACCCCGGCGGATAGCGGGAAACTCGGACCGTGGACGCGGCTCAAGCGCTGGATGCGCGCGCGTCACATGACCTTGATGACGCTGCCGGACACGCCCCACAATATCGCCCTCGGCTCGGCCATCGGAATGTTTTTCGGGTTCAGCCCATTGTTCGGATTGAAGACGATCCTTGCCTTCCTCATCACCTGGGCGTGCCGGGCAAACAAGACGGCTGCCGTTATCACCGTGCAGTTACACGATCTGCTTCTGCCGTTCGTCCCGGCGCTTTTCTTCTGGCAATACAAGCTCGGGATGTGGGCGCTCTACCATCGCGTCCCTCAGCGCGAAGGGTTCCGACGGGTTCCGCTCTCGGAATGGATGGAGTGGACGACGTTCCTCACTGTGGGCCGGCCGATCCTGGTGGGGTCGCTTTTTTTCGCGGTGCCTTCGGCCCTGATCGTCTATTTCGGGTTGCGCGGCGTCCTGATTCGTTCGCGGGCTCGGAGTGAGATCGCCAAGCCAAAGGAATGAATCCGCTTTCGTGCCGTGTGCTTCGCCGTTAACCTGCGCGGATGAACCTCAAGCCGCTCCTTCTCGTCGCAGCGCTGATTGTTTTATTACCGGTCATCGGCGAAGCGAAGACCCTCAAGTTTCCGAAAGACAAACCCCAGTTCAGCGTCACGGTCCCGAATGACTGGAAGGCGGAGATCACCGACGCGGGCATCATCAGCGCGCAACCCAAAGGAGCCGCTTACGCGATAAGCATCTTTCCCGTCCAGGCCGACAACGCGACCGACGCGATCGAGGAAACCTTGAAAGAGGTGGAGAAACGGTTCACCGATGTTGAGCCCGGTGAGCCGGTCGATTTTCGGAACGAAAATGGAGTGAAGTTTGTTGAGCGGGACTTCACCGGCAAAGACAAAGGCGATGCGCGGACCCTGGCGATCGTGGCCTTTAGTATCGATCGGATGAATTATTTCGCTCTATTCCAGGCGGGAACACCGGAAGCCGATAAGCGCTACACGGAGGACGTGATCGCGATCATCAAGTCCATCGGGCCGGTGAAGAATACGCGCGGCAAGAATTGAGGTTCGACGCGCGGTCGGAGCAGCAGCATTGCCGGAATCTGGATTTGCGCTAGGATTGCGACCGCTGACGCTGGCGCGTTCGTCTATCGGTTAGGACATGGCCCTCTCAAGGCCGAAAGACGGGTTCGATTCCCGTACGCGCTGCCAATCTGATCGCCGCCTTAGCGCCCCGCCTATTCGTGCTCAGGCGTGGCCGACGGCCGGACACGCGGTTGCGCGAGACCATTAATAATTTCGGTTTTTTTCCGCTCTAAAAACGCCTTCATCTCAGGGGTAGCGGCCAGCGCCTGCATCCGGCCGTAATAAAGCTTGTAGTAGGCGCGCATCTGATTGCGTTTCTCCAGCTCGGTCTTCGCGGTTTTGATCGCCTTTTTCGCGGCCACGACGTCGGGGTCTCCGGCGCACCGATTCTTCAGCTTTCGCCACTCGACCTGGAGCCGCTGCTCTTCCACCGCGCGGATGACCGGAGCCTGCTGGAAAGCCGCATCCAGTTCCGTGATTGAGGGCACATTCTTCTTCGGCGGTGCCGCGGTATTTGGAACCAGTGGCGTCGGTTCGACCGTGACAGGAATATCCGGGATGTTCAGCTCCGGCCGGGCCGGCGGGCTCGGCTCGGGCGTAGCCGTGGCCGAGGGTAAAGGCGGTTCCTGGGCGAGCGTTACACGAAGGGTCGCTACTCCGATAACGAAAAGAATGGCCAGTTTCATTGAGGTCTCTAAGAAAGTCGGGGTGACAGGATTCGAACCTGCGACCTCCTGGTCCCAAACCAGGCGCTCTACCAAGCTAAGCTACACCCCGGACGCTTCGCCCAGCGAAGCGGCTACAGAAGCACCCGTGATTTACCACGGTCGGGTGCGGCGCGCACCCGGAATGTGTCGGGCCTCAACGCTGGAGATTCGGCGCCAGCCACTTCTCGACATACTCAACCCCGACGTTCTTCCGTGCCGCGTAATCCCGCACCTGATCGTCCGCGATTTTGCCGACCCCGAAATATTTGGAGTCGGGGTGCGAAAAATAGAGGCCGCTCACGCTGGCACCCGGATGCATCGCGAACGATTCGGTCAGCGCGATCCCCGTGCTGTTTTCGGCGTCGAGCAAATCGAAGAGCGTTCGCTTTTCCGTATGATCAGGAGATGCGGGATAGCCGGCGGCTGGCCGAATCCCCTGATATTTTTCCCGGATTACCTCGTCCGGCGTGAGTTTTTCTTCCCGCCCAAATCCCCAGGCAACCCGGGCTTCGCGGTGGAGGAACTCGGCAAACGCTTCGGCGAGCCGGTCGGCGAGCGCTTTGGTCAGGATGGCATTGTAATCGTCATGCTCGGCCGCGAATTTCGCCGCCAGCTCATCGGCCCCGATGCCTGCGGTGACCGCGAATCCTCCCAGAAAATCGGCGCCGTTCGGCGAGACATAATCAGCCAGACAATGATTGAATTGATCGGCCGGCTTTTTCATCTGCTGCCTGAGAAAATGAAATGTGGCCAGGGGCGATGTGCGCGCCTCGTCGGTGAAAAGATCAACATCGTCACCGATTGCTTTAGCCGGCCAGAATGCGAAAACGCCTCGCGCTGTGAGCAGTTTCTCGGAGCGAATCCGATCGAGTAATCCCTGCGCGTCATCGAAAAGTTCCCGCGCCTGTTTGCCGACCACCGGATCCTCGAAGATCGCCGGGTAACGTCCGCGTAACTCCCAGGTGTGAAAGAAAGGCGACCAGTCAACGAACGGGATTAGATCGTCGAGGGTGATCGATTTTGTCTCGGGAGCGGCCGCCCTCTGCGGATCGGAATCGTAGACGCGTCGCCCGATGAATTCCGGCTTCGGCGGAGTGTAGTGCCCCCAATCAATCGGCGTCCGATTGGCACGCGCTTCCTCGATCGAGATCAATTTCTTCTCACGCGATTTTGCCGCGTGCTCTTCACGGAGACGGGCATAGTCCACCCGCGTTTGTTCGTGAAACGCAGCTTTTGAGTCGTCGCCGAGGAGTTGGTTCACCACTCCTACGGCGCGAGATGCGTCCAGCACGTGGACGGCTCCAGCGCCGTAATGCGGCGCGATCTTCACCGCTGTGTGGGCCCGGCTTGTCGTCGCGCCGCCGATTAAGAGCGGCAGGGTGAACCCTTCGCGCTCCATTTCCTGAGCGACGTGGACCATCTCGTCGAGCGACGGCGTGATGAGTCCGCTCAATCCGATTACGTCAGCCTTTTTCTCCCGCGCGGTTTCCAGGATCTTTGGCGCGGGCACCATCACGCCGAGATCGATTACCTCGTAGTTGTTACATTGAAGCACCACCCCAACGATGTTTTTGCCGATGTCGTGCACGTCCCCTTTTACCGTGGCCATGACAATTCGGGCCTGCGGCTTTGCATCTGCCGCCTTCTCCGCTTCCATGAACGGGAGCAGGTACGCGACAGCCTTCTTCATGACTCGCGCGCTCTTCACTACCTGCGGCAGGAACATTTTCCCCGCGCCAAACAAATCGCCGACCACGCTCATTCCCGCCATGAGCGGTCCTTCGATGACGTCCAGGGGCCGTTTGGCCTTGAGCCGCGCTTCTTCCGTGTCGGCCTCGATGAAGTCCACGATGCCCTTGACCAGGGCGTGCGAGAGGCGCTCCTCGACCGAGGTATGGCGCCACGCCTCCTTTTCCGCTGCGGTCTTGACGACCCCTTTGACGCTTTCGGCGAACTCGACCAGCCGTTCTGTCGCGTCGTCCCGCCGGTTCAGCAACACGTCCTCGACCCGCGTCTTCAACTCGGGCTCGATCTCCGCATAGACCGCAAGCTGGCCGGCGTTGACGATCGCCATGTCCAGTCCGGCCTGGATGGCGTGGAAGAGGAACGCGGCATGCATCGCTTCGCGCACAGTGTTGTTGCCGCGGAAAGAAAAGGAAATGTTGCTCACCCCGCCGCTGGTCCGTGCGCCGGGGAGGTTCTTCTTAATCCAGCGCACCGCCTCAATGAAATCGACCGCGTAATTGCGATGTTCCTCGAGTCCGGTGGCGACCGTCAGGATGTTCGGATCGAAAATGATGTCGTTAGGCGCGAACCCCGCTCGCTCGGTCAGGATGTCGTAGGCACGCCGGCAAACCTCGATCCGGCGCTGATATGAATCCGCCTGGCCGGTTTCGTCGAAAGCCATGACGATGACCGCGGCGCCATAACGCTTTACGAGGCCCGCGTGGCGAAGGAATTCTTCTTCACCGTTCTTCAGGCTGATCGAGTTAACGACCGGCTTCCCCTGGACGCATTTCAGGCCGGCTTCGATCACGCTCCACTTGGAGCTGTCGATCATGATCGGCACCCGGCAAATTTCCGGCTCGCTCCCCACGAGGTGGAGGAACCTGGTCATGGCCGCTTCGGAATCGATCATCCCTTCGTCCATGTTGACGTCCAGGATGTTGGCGCCGCCGCTGACCTGCTGGCGCGCGACAGCGAGGGCCGCTTCAAAATCGCCGGCCAGGATCAGCTTCGAGAACTTCGGCGAGCCCGTGATGTTGGTGCGCTCACCAACGACGACGAGGCCGGTGTCGGCGGTGATGTTGAGTGGCTCGAGCCCGGAGAGCTGTAGCGGCGCTGTATGAGCGCCGTCTGGTTGGGCATCGCGATGATGATGGCGGTCATAGACCGCCGCTACAGGGCGCGGCCGGAGCTCGCGGACCGTCTCCGCGATCAGTCGAATGTGATCGGGCGTCGTTCCACAGCAGCCACCCACAATATTTAGCCAGCCGTTCCCGGCCCACTTCGCGAGCTGGGGCGCCAGGCTTTCCGGCGTTTCCGGGAATCCGGTCGGAGACAGCGGATCGGGAAGACCGGCATTTGGATAGGCACTGACGTAGCGGTCGGTGGTGTGCGCCAGTTCCTCGATGTATGGCTCCATTTCGCCGGGGCCGAGCGCGCAATTCAATCCGACCACAAGCGGATCGGCATGAGCGATGGAGGTCAGGAACGCTTCGACCGTCTGTCCGCTCAGGATCCGGCCCGAACGATCGGTAACGGTTCCCGAGATAATCACGGGAATTCTTTTCCCCGTTCGCTCGAACAACTCGGCGATCGCTGCAATGGCGGCCTTGGCATTGAGCGTATCAAAAATCGTTTCGACAAGGAGGAGGTCGACGCCTCCCTCAACCAGGTCCGCGGCTTGTTCGCCGTACGCTTTGAAAATCTGGTCGAATGTTACCGCGCGAAAACTGGGATCGTTGACGTCCGGAGACAGCGATGCAGTCACGGGAAGGGGACCGAGGGACCCGCCGACGAACCGCCGCTGGCCGCTCTCGGCGGTAACTGTGTCCGCTGCGTGACGGGCAACCCGGGCAGCGCTCAGGTTAATTTCGCGAACCAGGCCGCGGAGGGCCGAATCATCGACCACCCGCTGGAAGAACTCCGCGTCTTTGCGGCCAGATTCCGGCTCGCCCTGAAAAAGGAAGTCGTGAAGCCCAATGCTCGTGCCGCTAAAGGTGTTCGTCTCGATGATGTCCGCGCCGGCCTCGAGGTAATCGCGGTGGATCCGGTCGATCAGGTCCGGCTTTGTCAGGAGAAGAATTTCAAGGCAACCTTTGAGGTCTTTGCCCCGCCAATCATGAAACCGCTCGCCGCGGTATTCCGCCTCAGAAAGGTGCGACTGCTGGACCATGGTCCCCATGGCGCCGTCGAGGACGACGATACGCTGGCGCATGAGCGCTTCGATAGGGTGGAGCCCGTTGGAGTCCGGCATGATGGGGGGAACTAAACCGCAGTTCAGGGGGAGGGCAAGGAACAAATTGACGCATCATGATGCGTAGATGTGTCTGCCTTACTTCTTGCTCCTGCTCTTGATCTTACTCCTGCGGGAGATCGCTACCTCGCCGGATCCGCTTCGATCAAGATCATGATCAGGAGCAGGAATTACTTGCCGACGCGTAGCTTCCCGAGAAACGGTTCCCCTTCGGTCGCCAGAGTCGCCTCCAGCTTCGCGGTGCAATCGCAATCGCAACACGCCCACGGTTCCGTTCCGTTTTCGTGCCGGCAGTTTCGCCGCGAATGGGCATCTTTCACCGTAAGGAGCTCGAAATATTGCTCCCAGTAGGGGCGCTCTTCTTCCAGGGGCGGATCGCAGAAACAGGTCTCAACCCAGGTGGCGACGCCGCTGCGATCAACTCGCGCCTGCTCCATGTCGTGTTGGTATTCGTCGCCCGCGACCGAGCCTCTCCCAAGGGTGTTGTGTTCGATGGCTTTGAGCAGCGGCTCTGCCTGGCCTGGTTTGAGGCGAGCTTTAACAAGGAAGCGCATCTTACAAGAAACGTATCCTCGGGTGACGGCGGTGTCACACGCTTGGTCATGCTCCTGATCCTGATCGTGCTCATGATCCTTTCGTATGCGTCCCCCCGAGGATTAGGATCAGGATCAGGAGCAAGAGCATGAGTCAGAAATCGCACTTCCCTGACGCCCGCCGCGAACTCTAGATTTCGCGCATGGAAGCGGTCCGCCTGTATCGAGAGTTAACCCCGACGCAGCGAAAAACCTTCCTCGCTTGCTTCCTTGGCTGGGCGCTCGACGCGCTCGATTTTTTTCTGGTTACGTTCGTTCTCGTCCAGATCGCGCACGAATTCGGACAAAGCGTTTCGCGGGTCGCGTTCTCCATCACGCTTACCCTCATGATGCGGCCGCTCGGCGCCTTCATCTTCGGTTTGTTAGGCGAAAAGTTCGGCCGGCGAATCCCACTGATGATCGACATCGTCTTTTACTCGGCGATGGAGCTGCTGACCGCGTTCGCCCCGAATTTCACCGTCTTCCTCATCCTCCGCGCTCTTTTCGGAATCGGGATGGGCGGCGAATGGGGCCTGGGCGCGTCCCTCGCCATGGAATCGCTGCCGACCAAAGCGCGCGGACTGTTCTCAGGAATTCTGCAACAGGGCTACGCCGTGGGTTATCTGTTGGCCGCGATCACTTATTGGATCGTGTTCCCGATCTTCGGATGGCGCGGACTCTTTATTGCCGGAGCCTTGCCGGCCCTCCTTGTCATTTACATTCGGGCGCACGTTCCGGAATCACCGGTCTGGCAGAGGCATCGCGAGGAGCGCCCCCCGCGGGCGCCGTTCTTCGCTTTGGTCAGGGAACACGGAGCGCTCTTTCTGTATGCGGCCCTGCTGATGACAGCATTCAACTACATGTCGCACGGCACGCAGGACCTCTACCCGACCTATCTTGAGGAGCAGCGCGGTTTTGGGGTAAGTGCGAAGTCGGTCATCAGTATCGTGTATGCGAGCGGCGCGATTTGCGGCGGTGCGATCGTGGGCTTTCTCTCCCAACGCTGGGGACGACGCAGGATGATTATCCTTTGCGCGATTTGTGGAATGTTGCTGATCCCGCTTTGGATCTTTGCGCCGAACACCGCGCTGCTTTTGGTCGGCGGGTTCATGATTCAGTTCATGGTCCAGGGCGCGTGGGGAGTTATTCCTGTCCATCTCAACGAGCTGTCGCCGCCGCTTTACCGCGGGATTTTCCCAGGGCTGGTCTATCAACTTGGAAACTTCGCCGCGGCGTACGCGGCGCAACAACAGGCGTGGCTGGCGGAGAAATTCCGGTTACCAAACGGCGAGCCGAATTACGCGCTGACGATGGCAATGATTCAGTGCGTGGTGTTCGTGGCGGTCATTATTCTGGCGGCGGTCGGGAAAGAGAAGCGCGGCGTGGAATTCTGAAATGTAGAGGCGCTTGTGCCAAGCGCCTGGAACCGCTGCTTGTGTGGTCGGCGAAGGCGCTTGGCACAAGCGCCTCTACATCAATTACCGTGCTCCGACGAACTGGCGCTGGCGTCCGCCTCTTCCGCGGGCGCGCGATACGTTCCCTTACCGTAACGCTGATCGACGATTGCCTCCGCGATCTTGTCTGCGAGCCCGTCTCGCCGCGCGGCGCTGCGAGCGGCCGCGCCTTCCTTTCGATTGCTAAGGAACCCGCACTCGACCAGCACCGCCGGATATTTGGCCCGGCGCAGGACCCGGAAGTTCGCGGTTTTCACACCGCGGTTAACCGCACCGGGCAGGGTCATAATCTGCTGTTGAATGCGGTGGGCGAGAGGCCGGGCTACCGGGGAATGGTAATACGTCTCGAAGCCGCGGATCCCGCGCCGTCCCGAATCGTTAAAGTGAACGCTGACGAAGATCGCATTATTCTGCCGGTTCGAGATAGCCGCGCGCCGATCGAGGGCGACAAACTCGTCGCTTGACCGGGTCATGACGACGTTGAACTGCGACTCCCGCAACTTCTGGGCGAGGCGCTGGGCGACATCCAGCGTCGCGTGTTTCTCGGCTCCGCCGTAGCGACGATTCGCCCCGTTATCCTTTCCGCCATGGCCGGCGTCGACGACCACGGTGGTGAACGTTCGGGTGGTATCTTTGACTCGAATTCCAGAGGCGCCTCCGCAGCCGACGAGAAGCAGGCTCGCGCCGGCGGCAAGCAACAGTCGCAGAGGAATTGTCATGGCCTGTCTCATACTGCATCGGGAAACGCCTGCCATCGTTTTTTTGGCTGCGTCTTCCGCCCGCCCTTCCAAAAACCGCTTGTAATTTCTACGCTCCAACTTAAAGGCCTTTACCGAATTTATGCTCACTCGATTTGCCCTGCTTTCCCTGCTTTTTGCGCTCGCTTTGCCCGGCTGCAAGAAAGCGCCCAGCGCTGCCAAGCCCGCGGACCAAACCCAGCCGGCGGCCTCGCCTTCGGCCACTCCGGCCGCGGCGGACTCCGCGGCCTCCACAGGACCCTCCACCGCGCCGAACATTAGCAAGCCGGCCGTCGATAAGAACGCACAGGTCATCATCTTCGGTTACCACCGCTTCGTGAATGTTGTTCGGCGGCCCGACACTGAGATTACGCCTGCGTTGTTCGAGCAACAGATGCAGGAGCTGAAGAACAAGAACATCAACGTGATTCAGATGCAGGATTTCCTCGCCTGGCGCCGGGGCGAAAAAGCGATTCCGCCAAAGAGCGCGATCATCACCTTCGACGATGGCTGGAAATCGCAATACGACGTCGCCTGGCCAATCCTGAAAAAATTCAATTATCCGGTGACGCTCTTCATTTATACCGAAGGCATCCGGCCGGGGCGGTTCAGCGGCGGCGAATCGATGAGCTGGGAGCACCTGGCCGAGATGCGCGACGCCGGAGTCGATATCCAGGCACACACTGTGACCCATTCGGACCTGCGAAAGCCGTACGACAAAGTGGCGAAGAAAAAGCTCAGCCCGGAGGAGTACGAGGCCTGGCTGCAAAATGAAGTGGCCGGTTCGAAACAGACGATCGAGCAAAAGCTTGGCGTAAAGGTGAACTGCCTGGCCGTGCCCTACGGGTTCCACAACGACCACGTCCGGGACGTCACGATCAAGGCAGGATACGAAGCGCTCTTCACGGTTTACGGCCAATCGATAACGATGAGCACCCCGCTGAATTCGGTGGGCCGTTACCTGATGGAGAACAACAAGCCGAAGACGTTTACAGACGCGGTCGCGGCGATCGCTACGACGGCGGCCGGCCCGGCGGTCTCGGAAGTTTCATCCTCGAATTTGCAGACCCAGCCGGCGGAGGGCGAGACGATCAAGAACCCAATGCCCTTGATCAAGGCGAATATCGGGTCTCTCGGGACAATCGATCCGGGGACCGTGCCCGAGATGCGGGTCAGCGGTCTGGGAAAAGTAGATGCAAGCTTCGATCCGAAGACTTCAACCGTCGCCTACCAGGTGACGCAAAAACTTAAGGACAAGACTATCACCGTGATCGTGAGCGCAAAGTCCGGCGGAAAGAAGGTCGAGACGCATTGGACGTTCAACATTGACGAGACCGGAGCCGGCTCCGCTCCGGCCGCATCTCCAGCGGCGTCGGCGGCCCCGGCTGCGTCCCCAACGGCCACAGCCAAGAAGCGTTGAAGCGCGTAACGGTCCCCCGGAACTGAGAGATCATGTTTTCGCAGCTAGGCGACAAGCTTCAGGACATCTTCAAGGACCTTCGCGGTCATGGCACGATCAGCGAGACCAACGTCAATGATGCGATGCGCCAGGTCCGGCTCGCATTGTTGGAAGCGGATGTCGATTTCCAGGTCGCGAAACAATTCATTTCCCGCGTAAAGGAAAAGGCGCTCGGCGAAGAGGTCTTGCGCAGCGTCACTCCCGGACAGCAGATCGTTAAGATTTTCCACGACGAGCTCACGGGATTGCTCGGCGGCGATGCCGCTCCGCTGAATCTGGACAAGCCGGCCCGCATCCTCATGGTCGGCCTGAACGGCGCCGGAAAGACCACGTCATCCGCAAAGCTCGCCGGGTTTTTGAAAAAACAGGGACGGACGCCTCTGTTGATCGCGTCGGACTTGCAGCGACCCGCCGCGATCGAACAGCTGGCCACCCTCGCGCGCCAGGTGGACGTGCCGGTCTATACCCCCGATCCAAGCGAGAAGAATGTCCGGCGCTCAGCGGCGGCTGCTTTGGATTGGGCTGCCGAACAAAGCGGGAACGTCCAGATTTTCGATACGGCGGGGCGCCAGGAGATCGACGAGGCGCTGATCCAGGAAATCAAAGAGCTGAAGGAATTTCTCAAGCCCCAGGAAGTGTTGCTTGTGGCCGACGCCGCGACGGGCCAGCAGGCGGTCAGTGTTGCGACCCATTTCCACGAAGCGCTGGGGATCACGGGCATCGTCCTGACGAAGCTGGATGGTGACGCGCGAGGTGGCGCGGCGCTTTCGATGCGGGAGGTTACCCAGCAGCCGATCAAGTTCGCCGGCGTGGGCGAAAAGCTGGATCAATTTGAGCCGTTCGTCCCCGACCGCCTGGCGGGTCGAATTCTTGGAATGGGCGACATCGTCGGTCTGGTCGAGAAAGCCGCCGAAGCCATCGACGAGGAGGAGGCCGCGCGAATGGAGCGGAAACTCCGGACCGCCTCCTTCGATTTCAACGATTTCCTGGCCCAGTTCAAAATGATGAAGAAAATGGGGCCGCTGGAGAATATCCTTGGCATGATCCCGGGGATGAGTAACATGCAGGGCCTCTCCGTGGACGAGAAGCAGCTCAAGCGGACGGAAGCCATTGTGCTTTCCATGACGCACGAGGAGAGATCGCGGCCCGACATTCTAAACGCGCGCCGCCGTCAACGAATCGCCCGCGGCAGCGGCAGCACCGTCACGGAAGTGAACGACCTGCTCCAGCGTTTTAATCAGATGCGCAAGATGATGAAGAACGCCGGGAAAATGAAGAGAATGATGGCGCAGATGGCGCGGATGAAAAATTAAGAGATATGGCAGTTTCAATCAGATTACGCAGAGAAGGCACGACCAACCGTCCCTACTACAAGGTGGTGGTGGCGGACAGCCGCAGCCCGCGCGACGGGAAATTTATCGAAATTATCGGGACCTACGATCCGAAGAAGGAAGGCAACAACAGCACTCTGAAGCTCGATCGAGTCGAGCATTGGATCTCCAAAGGCGCACAGCCGTCCGATACGGTTCGCAGTTTGATCAAGAAGAACCGGAAGCAGGCTGGGAATGCACCGGCGCAGGAAGCAGAGCCGGCAGCCGAGCAGGCTCCAGAGACGGTCGAACAACCTGCGGCCGCTCCCGCGGCGGAATAAGCGGTGTAGCAACGGCGCTCTGTCGCCGTGATACGCTTTGCTCGCATCGAGCGCTGGTTACGCCATAAAGACAGACGGCGATTTGGAAATCGCCGCTCCTTGGTTTCCGGTCGCGCGCAATAAAATCTTTTCAATTGCTGGTCTGGCGTGCGTCGATAGGACAATGAAAAGAATCGCGCTAAGCCTTTATTGTGTTGCGGTCGCAACCAGTGCTTTTGCTCAAAGCGTTTCGGTCCAAAACGGGAACATTCAATACACGGACAAATCCGGAGCTACGACTGCGCTAACCTCGAGCGGGCGCGATTCCAACCCAATCCTGGCTCCCGATGGCAAATGGGTCGCGTTCGTTCGGAAAATCGACGGGAACAAAATCGCCAGCGGGGCGGATGAGTCCGACCCCAGCGAGCTCTGGCAGGTCGGGATTGATGGAAAACAACCGACAATGCTCATCCGATGCCGCGAGGCCGCGAAGCCGGAATCGCTGATTGCCGGGTTCGACAGCCTGCAATTTTCGACGAACGGGAAACTTCTTTATTTCGTGACCCCAGCGTGGGCGACCTCAGGCGCCATCCATGTTGTGGACACGACGAATCGAAAAGAGCGTTACCTTTTTCCGGGCAGCGAGCTGAAGGTCGTGCCGGCGGGCGAATACAAAGATTGCCTCCTCGTTCAGCAACATCGCTATTTCATTGGCGGCGGCTCGTACGATTGGTTTTGGCTTTTCCGCCCGGACGGCAAAGAAGTCGGCCCGGTAGGGGAGACGACCGAGGTCTTCGATTCGACGTACAACAACGAATAACCGCGAGGGCGTGACAACGCCCCAAGTTGGCAATAACTTTGGGTCGTGAAAGAATTTCTTGAGTTCGTCATTCGGCAACTCGTTGAGTTCCCAGACGAGATGATGCTTTCCGAGATTCCGTCCGGGAAGACCACGATCTTTCGGGTGCAACTGCGGCAGAGCGACGTCGGCCGGGTCATCGGGCGCAACGGCCAGACGATCCAGGCGATCCGGGCGTTGCTGGCCAGCTCCGCGGCGCGGCACGGCCAGCGCGCCACGCTCGAGATTCTGGAGTGAGGGTTTTGTAGGGCGTCTGTGTCAGACGCGCTTGGTGTTGACGGCGTTGTTGCGGCGTTTCACAGAAACGCCCTACAATGCATAATGCGCATCGACATCATCACGCTTTTCCCCGAGGTCTGCCGCGCGCCTCTCAACGCGAGCATGATGAAGCGCGCCCAAGAAAACGGCGCGGTCGATCTGCATATCCATAACCTGCGGGACTGGACGACGGACAAACATCACGTGGTTGATGACGCACCCTTCGGGGGCGGGCCGGGGATGGTGATGA
Organism: Chthoniobacterales bacterium; assembly: GCA_035536995.1. Taxonomy (GTDB): domain Bacteria; phylum Verrucomicrobiota; class Verrucomicrobiia; order Chthoniobacterales; family UBA10450; genus AV80. The sequence continues at coordinate 103,006 of DATLNB010000067.1, forward strand.
AGCCGGAACCGATCTTTGCCGCGGTCGAGGATCTGCGGACGAGAATCGAGAATCGAGAATCGAGAATCGTGCTGATGTCGCCTGCGGGCCCGCGGTTCGATCAGCAGATGGCGGCGCAGCTTTCGCGCGAGTCGCATCTTATCATCCTCTGCGGGCATTACGAGGGCGTGGACCAAAGGGTGATCGACCATCTCGTGGATGACGAGATTTCAATTGGCGACTACGTGCTGACCAATGGAGCGATCGCGGCGGTCGTTTTTGTCGACGCGGTTGTTCGATTGCTGCCCGGCGTTCTCGGCGATGAGGAATCGGCGCTGAATGACAGTTTTAGCGATGGCCTGCTTGAAGGTCCACAGTACACGCGGCCGTCCGAATTCCGTGGGTGGAAAGTGCCGGACGTGTTGCTATCGGGGAACCACGCCCAGATAGCGGCGTGGCGGAAAGACCAGGCAAGGCAGCGAACAGAGAAGCGTCGCCCCGATCTGCTCGCTGAAGAGGAGCTGTAGAGGCGCTTGTGCCAAGCACCTGGTGGGTTTGGCATCGGGCTCAGGCGCTTGGCACAAGCGCCTCTACATCACTTTCCCGAGGATCACGCAGGAATTGATTCCACCGAACCCGAAGGAATTGCTCATCACGTAGTTTAGTTCTGCGTCACGGCCGTGATGCGGAACAACATCAAGATCACAAGCCGGGTCCGGGTTTTCCCGGTTCAGGGTTGGCGGAATCCATTTCCGCTCGATCGCCATCGCGCAAATAGCGCCCTCGATTGCACCGGTCGCACCAAGCGGATGGCCGGTAAAAGCCTTGGTGCCGCTGACCGCGAGCCGCGCTGCATGCTCCTGAAACACCTCCTTGATGGCCAGGGTCTCGGTGCTGTCGTTCATCCGGCTCGAGCTCGCGTGCGCGTTAACGTAATCGATCTGTTCCGGCCTGAGTCCCGCATCCGCCAACGCTGCGCGCATCGCCCTGATGCAAGCTTCGCCCGTGGGCAAAGGGGACGTCATGTGAAAGGCGTCGTTGTTCAAACTGTAACCGAGCACCTCCGCGAAAATCCGAGCCCCGCGTTTCCGCGCGTGTTCCAGCTCTTCGATGACGAGCGTTGCGGCTCCTTCGGCGATAACGAACCCATCGCGCTGGAGGTCGAACGGCCGGCAGGCTAGGGCGGCATCACCGTTCCATTGGCTCATCGACTTGATGATGGCGAATGCGCCGAAGGTGAGGGGACTCAGCGGTGCTTCAGCTCCGCCGGCGACAATAACGTCTGCAAAATCATCACGGATATAACGGAGCGCCTCACCGATCGCGACCGTGCCGCTGGCGCAGCTGTTGGAGTTGGTCGTGCCGACCCCGCGGAATCCGAACTCGATCGCGATATTCGAATGGGCCGAGCCTCCGAAAACCTGGAGCGCCAGGGTCTGGTTTACGCCGCGCGTTCCCTTTTTCAGAAAATGGACGTGCTGATATTCGGCGTTCGCAATGCCGCCGAGTGCGGTGCCGAAGCTGACGCCGACTCGATCCTGTGGGGCTTCGCGGGAATAGGGGAGGCCAGCGTCTTCCAAAGCCATCCGGGCAGAGGCAACGGCAAACTGCGCGTAGCGATCCAGCCGTTTCAGACGGTGCGGTGGAAAGTGATCTTCCGGTATCCAATCCAAGATCTCACCGGCGCAGTGCGCGTTGAACTCCGAAGTGTCGAAGGTCGAAATCCGTTTGATCCCGCTCTTCTCGGCACGCAATCCCTGCCAGAAATTCTCCCGGCCGGTCCCGACACAAGTTATCGGGCCGATCCCAGTGATGACCGCCCGACGCCTAGCCATTTCCGGTTCGGGGCGCAGCGTTCGCTGGTCCATTTTCCAAATATGCCTTCATGCAGCGCAACGTCCGAGTGGCGACGGGATGGACGAAACCCTGGCCGATGATGGGCTCGGCGATCGCCGCCAGGGCGGGCACGCGAAACCGGAGATCATGGACGATCTCGACGACCACCCCGGGTGGCGTTTCTCTGAACGTCCAAACAACCTGCATTCCTTTTGTCCACGCCTTCAGGTGATGGAAACGAATCTCACAACGCTCCCGGTCGATTATTTGTTCGGAGGTCCAGGCGATGGGAATACCGGAACGCCGGGCAGCCATGACGACGAGATTGCGGTCGGCGCCGCGCTCCAGGTACCGGATATAGCGATAGTGAGGCAGGATCTTCGGCCAAAGTTCGAGGTTTGCGGCAGTTTCGAAAATGGCCTGCTTCGGGGCGTTGATGATAATAGAGTTGCCGGTATGCATCGGGACGGAGGAGGGGACTTTTCCGCTTGCGGCTTCAGGCTAGGCTTGGGCGAAGCGCGAGCAACAACGGGAAGGTAACAATGGCGTTGTTAATGAAACTTGCCTGCGAAAAGTGCGGGCGCGATCTCGATCCGAGCGGAGACGCATTCATCTGCACGTTCGAATGCACCTTCTGCCGCGAGTGCACTGAGGCGATGAAAGCAGTGTGCCCCAACTGCGGCGGCGAACTGGTGCGCCGGCCGCGAAAGGGGAAATTGAACAATGCTGAGGGCTGAACGGTTGGCTCTTCCAAGGAGCGGCGATTTCCAAATCGCCGAGGTCGCTGATTTGCACGCCGCCATGCGGGAGTCGACTGGGACGGTCGCCCGGCGATTTGGAAATCGCCGCTCCTTGGGGGGACGAACTGCAGCGGCGGCCGCGGAAAGAAGCCGGAGAATTGTAGGCAACCGAAGCGCTTGCCCTACAAAATCAACGTCTGCGTCGGCGGTTAACCCGATATGTCAGAAAGCATTCCTCGCCGATGACCCGCATATCGGTGAGCGAGCATTGCACCTTTCGCGGCAGGAAATCTTTGCTCAACCCGGTCAGGGTCGGTGCGTTGGCTCCGCCAAAAAGGAACGGCGCGATCGTCAGGTTCAACTGATCGACGAGATCCTCTTCGATTAATGCGCGGAACAGGGTGGCGCCGCCTTCACACGCGACCTTGCGGATGCCGTAATCACGCCGGAGCTGCTCCAGCATCCATCGAAGATCGACCCGGCGCGCCTCACTCAGGTGCAGAGTCGCACGCTCCCGCAATGTCTTTTGGTAGCGCGCCGGCATCCGGGTCGTGGAAAAAATAATGATCGGCGAGATAATCACCTTGAAAATGTTCAGCTCGGGATCGATCCGGCCTTCGTTCGAAACGATGATCCGCAACGGGTATTCCGATTGGCCTCGCTGAGTGCGGGCTTCGCGCATTTTGGGATCGGGCACACCCAACCGGACGTTATCGTGCTTCAGGGTGCTGTGCCCGATCAGGACCGCATCACCCAGCGCTCGCTGACGAATAAGATGGGCCTTGTCTTCCCGCGAGGTGAAATCGACGGGCGAGAAATCCTTCGTCGTGATTTTCCCATCGAGGGTCATGGCAAAGGTGACCGCGACGAAAGGGCGGGTTTGTCCCTTCCTCGGAGGGACGCGCTTCCGCGCGTCCTTGTTGCGGGCTCGGGTTCGCGAAGGCGGACGTGCAGAAGCACGTCCCTCCGAAGGGCGCTTGGAAGAACGGCCCTCCGGAGGATCGTTACTTTTCTTCCTCCGCGATCTCATGCTCGAGCGTGGCGAATTCTTGCTTCATGTCGCGCATCCGGACATGGCCGGTCGCGCCGCTGGGCCGGTAGAAGAAATAAACCACGCCACCGGGAAGACAGCAGACGAGGATCACCGCGAAGCCGGTCAACCCAATCAGTCGCGCCGCGGCGAACCAATAATCAGCCGGCGCACCAGCCGGGACGGCGCAGAGATTCGAAAGCATGATCTGGAGAATGTATTCGCGCGTGCCTACCCCGGCGAAACTGATTGGCAACGACGAGATCGTGCGTTCCACCGGCATGATGGCGAAGAAATCGATCGGGGCGATGACGGCGCGGAAGGCGTAGGCGACGAAAAGAAAGGTCGCGAAAGTCCCGAGATGGCAGACAACGGAGGCGCCGAACGCGGCCGCCGTCGCGCGCCAGTGGCGTGCGTATTGATGATAGGCAGCGGAGATCTCAATCACCTTGTCGCGCCCGGGAAATCGATGCGGAAGCCTGTGCAACAAATTGAACCCGCTGATCAGGAATGTCGTTCCGACGAAAAGGACCGAGGCGCCGAAAACGGCGAGAACCAGCCACACGTAGGGGGAGGTTGCGGGGGTGCTGGTGAGCCAGCTATAGCGGAGAAAAATCAAAATGCCGGTGATGATAATCAAAGCGATCAGCCCGATCATCCGATCGAACAAGACGGCCAGAAGGCCGCCCGATTTCTTGTCCGGCGTTTCTTTCCAAAGCAGATAGGTCTTCACGATGTCCCCGCCCGTTCCTCCAGGAAGGAACTGGTTGTAAAACATTCCGATAATGAACAAGGCAGCGACCCGGGCGTTGCTTAGATTGATGCCCTGGACCTTCAATAAAATCTGCCAGCGAACGACCGCCGCCAGCTCGACGATCAGATACGCGCCGATCGCAGCCGCGATCCAGCGGTAATCCGCCTCGCGAATCGCGACCGCCATTGCCTCCCGCACTTTCGGATCGTGAAAGACCCAGTAGAGCAGCCCACCGGTGACGAGCAGCTGGACAATAGTTAGAATGACTTTCTTCATTCGCCGAAACGCTCTTTCCAGCGTGTGACCGATAATCGGATTTCATCGGCTGTTCGGCGGGGGCTCATTTCCCAGACAAACAAACAATCAGGCGGAAGCAGCGGCACCAGGTTCTCCAGGTCGACCATCCCGGCAAAAGGCACCTGGTGATCCTGGGCCGGCCATTTGCAATCCTGGAGGTGACAACCAAACGCGCGTGGACCGATCTGCCGGAGCCATTCGCCGTGATTCACGAACCCGAGGTTTTCCTTGATCTGGATGTGTCCCATATCGTGCCAGTAGCCGAGCTGCGGTGAGTTCAATTCGTCGAGCAACGCCGGCAGCTCGCGTTCGCTCGGGATCTCCTCGTAGCCGCGACGGCCTTCGACCCCGAGCCGGATGTTTTTCCTGGCGGCGTATTCGGCAATGCGCTTCAGCGAATCTTTCACCCGCTCCAGATAAGGCGGTGCGGCGGCTTCGCGGGTTTGGACCGCCTTCACTTTTCGGCGGACGTATTCGCGGGAGAGCATTTCGCCTTTTTTAGCCAGCTCGATGAGCTCATCCGTGATCGGGTTCATCTCCACTTCGCCGCAGTGCATCACCACGAACGGCGCGCCCAGCCGCTCGGCGAAATCGATCGTCTGGTAAGTATGCCGGATCGCGCGGTCCCGTTCCTTCGAATACGCGGCGGAGATTTTGTAACAATCCGGCGACGCCTTCAGGATCTCGACGGGCAGAGGACAAAAATTATGGAGGCTGGTAAATTTTACTTCGCCCGCCTCGTACATCTTCTGGATGCCCGGCATGAGGGAGATCCGGATGCCGTGTCCAAGCTCAACGTGGTCGAAGCCGAGGTCCTTGATCTCGCGGAGCATTTCGCCGCCCTCAGTGTGGCGGCCGGAATTCCAGCAGGTGGAAAACGAGATTACCTGGCTCAAGGGTTTGCCGAGATGGTTACTGCCGCAGTCGGGCTCGGCGTCGTTAGGTGCGTCTCCACCGTTCCCGGCTCGGCGCATTCCTTGCGGACACGGAGAAGAACGCAAATCGTGATAATCCCGTAGACGATCGCCGCAATGACGAGCGCCTTTGGCATCCCGATGAAGTCGGACAGACTGGTTACACCGAGTCCGGCGATGGGCATTAGCCCAACAAAACTCAGCATAAAGACGGCGGAGACGCGTCCGCGCAGGTAGTCGGGCGCCCGTTCCTGGACGATCGTGCTGGCGAGGCCGAAATTGGTCGCCAGGCCGAGCGAGTTGATGATCAGCAATCCTGTCGCAACGTAAAAGCTCGGCCCCATTCCGAGCCCAAAGATCGCGCCGCTCACGCCGATGGCGCACAGAATCATCAGGGGCACCCGCTTTTCGCGCGCCAGCCCAATCAGGAAGATCGAGCCCACCACCGATCCAATGGCCGACGCACCCATGAGAAAGCCAAGGCGGTCCGGACCGAGTCCGAGCACGAGCCGCACGTAAAGCGGCATCATCACGGTGATGATCGGAAAAATGCAGACCGACTGAGTGGCGATCAGGATAACCATCGCCAGACTCGGCTTGTCGCCGCCGACGAAGCGGAAGCCGTCTTTTATTCCGGTCGTTCGCTTCTCTTCCTCTTCCGCGCTGCCTTTGGTTCGGGGAGGCAGCGAGAGCAAGGCGATAATCAGGGCCACGAAGGTTACGGCGTTCGCGAAAAACGCGGAAGCCGTGCCCCAGGCGCTGATCAAGATGCCGCCCATCGTCGGACCCACCACACGCGAGCCGTGAAAGACCGAGCGATCGATCGCGATCGCGCTTTGAATTTGATCGCGCTTCACCAGTTCCGGCACGAGCGCGGAGAGGGCGGGCATTTCAAACGAGTTCGAAATACCGAGGATGGCCGCGAAGGCCAGCACATGCCAGATCACGATTTGTCCACTCCAGACCAGATAGCCGATGGAAATCGCTAGGGCGATCTGGACGTATTGCGTTATGAGGAGGATTTTGCGCTTGTCATGCTTATCCGCAGCGGAGCCCCCGACCATGGTCAGCGCGAGCATCGGTAATCCCGCGGCGAAGTTCGCCATCCCGAGCCAGACCGCCTTATCGGTCAAAGTGCTCATGACATAACCCTGCGCCATGACCTGCATCCACGTGCCGGTATCGGAGATCGAGCTGCCGATAATGTAGCGGCGGTACGCGGCATTGCGGAGCACGCCCAAAGCACTCCGCGCCGTTAATTTCGTTTCCGCACTCATCGGCCAAACTCTTACGCGGGGAAGGTGAGGGCTGCAACGCGCGCAGCAGGCGAGACGATTTGGGCCAGGGTCGCTTACTGCCGCGAACCGGAGCTCAGATATTGCCAGAACACCGCATCGATCTGCCAGCCTGCGTCGCTGTCTCCGATTCGCATAAGGAGTCGCATTCGTCCGCGATCGCCGAGCGCTTCCGAAGTTACTTCGCCGTAGAGACCCATTCGCAGAGGAAAGCGATACCAGGTCCGAAGCACCCCTGCGGCGGGCGTCATGTCGTGGACATCGCCGCCTCGCATGGTCGCGTCCTGGAGGAATCTCGTAAGCCCGGGCATGCCGCCGCCTTCCTGCATCAGTCGTTCGCTCGCATGCTCGAGCAGAAATTGGGTGTCGTGTTCTGTGAAAATGCGGCGAAACGCCCGATCGGAGAATTGCTGCGCGTCGGCCAGCCGGTTGGCGCGATACCCGGCAAGGCCGATGACTCCCGCGGCCATGGTCCCGAGCACCAAAAGGAAAACAGCCCCGACCACCAGGACCTCGCCCCATTGGCGGCGCTCCTGTTGATGTTTGCCAAAAAAATAAACGGAGGGTGCGAGCCCGAGATACGCTCCGAGGCTAAAATTTAAAACGCCTATGCCGATCCAGAGTTGGAGGCCATCGCGGAAACCCCAGATGGTGAGCGTGAACCCTACCAGGATCACCAGGCCGGCATGAAGCCAGCGGACCCAGGTCACGCCGATCCAAATGAAATAGAACTGGAACCAGAAGACGATGACGACGCCGCCGGAAACAAGCAGCGGCTCCAGGAAACCGCGCATAATCAAATCGCCCAAGAGAACGGCTTGGTTGGCTAGGTTAATCAGCGCGTAGATAACCAGAAAGAGCCGGCCGCGGCGCCACGGCTCAGTATCGCCAACGACCACTTCACGCCAAAGAGGAACTGGGGCGGGGCCGCTCACAAAAACGATTCGGGAACCGGTTGCCGTCAGGTTGCCTAACGAAACGCATTGGCGTTCGCCGGGGTGCGGGTTGCGAAGACCGCCGCGATGATTACGAGTACGGCATGCGGGCGGATAAATTTACCCAGAAGATGCAGGAAGCGCTGCAGGCGGCGCAGGACCTGGCGTCGCAGTTCAGCCAGCAGGAAATTTCGAACGAGCACTTCCTCCTGGCTTTGCTTGATCAGAGCGAGGGCGTAACGCGGCCCCTCCTGGAGAAGATCGGCGTGGGGGTAGCAGACGTTAGGACCGGGCTAACGCAGGAGCTGGAACGCCGGCCCAAGATTCAGGGTGGGAATTACGATTTGCGGCTCGGCAACGAGCTGCGGGCGACGATTGAAGCGGCGGCAAAAGAGATGGGCAAGCTGAAGGACGAGTTCCTCAGCGCAGAACATTATTTGCTCGCTCTGAGTGACGGAAAAGGGACGGCGGCAAAGCTGTTGCAGGGAGCCGGCGTTACCCGGGACAAGCTGATGCTGGCCTTGCAGCAGGTGCGCGGCTCGCAACGGGTCACAGACCAGAACCCGGAAGGGAAGTATCAAACGCTCGAAAAATACGGGCGCGACCTGACGGAGATGGCGCGGCGCGGGAAGATCGATCCGGTGATTGGACGGGACAACGAAATCCGGCGCGTAATGCAGGTGCTTTCACGGCGAACGAAAAATAATCCGGTGTTGATTGGCGAGCCGGGCGTTGGAAAGACGGCAATCGTGGAAGGCCTGGCGCGGCGAATCATCAGCGGCGATGTGCCGGAATCGTTGAAACAAAAAAAGCTGATCGCGATGGACATCGGCTCGATGGTGGCCGGCGCGAAGTTCCGCGGCGAATTCGAAGACCGGCTCAAGGCGTTCCTGAAAGAGGTTACCGATTCGCAAGGCGAGATCATCCTGTTCATCGATGAGCTGCACACGATCGTGGGGGCGGGCGCGGCGGAGGGGTCGGTCGACGCTTCGAATTTGCTGAAACCGCAGCTTGCGCGCGGAGAGCTCCGAACGGTCGGGGCGACAACCCTCGACGAGTATCGCAAGTACATCGAAAAGGACGCGGCTCTCGAGCGGCGTTTTCAGCCGGTCATGGTCGATGAGCCGACGGTCGAGGACACCGTCGCGATCCTTCGGGGGCTAAAGGAACGTTACGAGGTGCACCACGGCGTTCGGATCCAGGACGCGGCACTCGTGGCGGCGGCGGTATTATCCCATCGCTACATCAGCGACCGGTTTCTCCCCGACAAAGCGGTCGACCTGGTCGATGAAGCGGCCTCCCGCCTGAAGATCGAGCTCGATTCGATGCCGACGGAGATCGACGTGATCGAGCGCGAAGTGATGCAGCGGGAAATGGAGCGTCAGGCGCTCAAGAAAGAGAAGGACGCGGCCAGCAAGGAACGCCTGGCCAAGCTCGAAAAAGAGCTGGCCGAATTGAAGGAAAACTCGTCCGCGCTCAAAGCCGAGTGGCAAAAGGAAAAGTCGGTCATCGATGAGCAGCGCAAGGTCAAGGAAGCTGTGGACCAGGCGCGGACCGAGCTCGAGCGGACGCAACGCCGGGGCGAGCTGGCGAAGGCGAGCGAGCTGCAATACGGCCGTATTCCGGAACTCGAGAAGCAACTGCGCGACATCGAGGAAAAGATCAAGGAGGGAGGCAACCAGCTTTTGCGCGAAGAAGTGACCGAGGAGGACATCGCAGAAGTCGTCTCGAGCTGGACGCACATTCCGGTCTCGCGTTTGCAGGAGGGAGAGCGGGAAAAGTTGCTGCGGCTGGAGGACCATTTGCATGAGCGCGTCGTCGGGCAGGATACCGCGATCAAA
>DATLNB010000068.1:0-5027 GCA_035536995.1 Chthoniobacterales bacterium
ATCATCGTCTCGCGGAGCCATCCAAATTTTGTCCGCCGGTTGTTCGAGCTCGAAGTCAGCGAGATCAATGACGGCACAGTGGAAATACGCGGGATCGCCCGCGAGGCCGGATACCGGACGAAGATCGCGGTCACCAGCGCGAATGACAAAGTAGATCCGGTTGGCGCCTGCGTCGGAATGCGTGGGTCCAGGGTCAAGAATATCGTCCGCGAGTTGAACAACGAGAAGGTAGACATCATCCGCTGGAGCTCGGACCCGAAGGACTTCGTCCTTGAAGCCTTGAAACCAGCGAAGGTGAAGAACCTCGTTTTCGATCCGGAAAAGAAGAGCGTACAGATTTCGGTCGATGAAGATCAGCTCTCCCTTGCCATCGGGAAAAAGGGGCAGAATGCGCGCCTGACTTCCCGCCTCACGGGTTGGGAGATCAACATCGACCGCGACACCTCAGCGACCCACGCGGTCGAACAAAAGGTGGCTCAGGCCGCCCAGACGCTTTCCGCCGGACTGCCGATAACCGACGAGCAGGCTCTCTCGTTAGTGAAGGCTGGGTTTACAAACCTTGAAGGGCTTCGCGATGCGGACGTGGACGATCTCGTGGAAATTCTCTCGGTCGACGAAGCGAAGGCCAGGGAAATCCATGACGCGGTTCACCAGGACAAGGAGACAACCGCGGCACCGTAACAGGCCGGTTCTGAGTTAGCCGGCCATGGCCGCGTCTTTAAAATTTTTTAATGGCAACCAAAACGACGACGAAAACTGCAGCGCGCAAGAGCGCGCCCGCTCGAAAGCCGGCCAAGGCTGCGGCTCCGTCGCGTACCACGCAGGCCGAACCGAAGCGCAAGGAGAGCAGCAAGACAGCTGTTGCGCCTAAGACCCCGGCACCAAAGGTGTCGAAACCGGCGCCGGAACCGCTGAGGCATAAGGCTCTGCCGACGATCACCGCCAAGATTCCACCGCCGGCAGCGAAGCCCCCGGCCGCTGCTCCGGTTAAGGAAACCGAAACGCCGAAACCCGCCGCGGTTCGGACGGAGACCGTCTCGCTGATCGACGAAAAGAAGCCGAAACCAAAACGGCCCGAGGGCGAGGGTGCAGTTAAGCGCGCGTCGTTCCTTCCACCAATTTCTCGTTTGCGGACGCCAGTTGAGCCCCCTAAGCCGCCCGCGCCGCCGGCCGCTTCGGCGCCCACTGAAGCGCCGGCCCCCCCTGCAACCGCGGACGCTCCCGCGGCTGAAGCTTCCACGGCAACCGAGCCGGAAGCGGAAGCTCAGAAGATCATTCACATCAAGCCGCCGATCATCGTCAAGGACCTGGCGTCCCAGCTCGGCTTGAAACCGCACAAGCTGATTGCGGAGCTGATGGCGTTAAACATTTTCGTCAATATCAACCAGACGATCGAGCCGGACATCGCTACCCAGATTTGCAAAACCCACGGCTTCGTCTTCGAGATGGAACGCCGCGAGAAAGGCGGAGGCGTTCACAAGGTCGAGCAGGTCGTGGTCGCTCCGCCGCCTCCAGTCATCGAGAAGGAGGAAGAGCTCAAGGTCCGCGGGCCAATCATTACCTTCATGGGCCACGTCGACCATGGAAAGACTTCGTTGATGGACGCGATCCGGAAAACCCGGGTGGCCGCGGGCGAAGCGGGCGGGATTACCCAGCACATCGGTGCCTACACCGTGGACTACAAAGGGACCCGGATCACTTTCCTCGATACACCTGGCCACGCCGCCTTCACCGCAATGCGCGCGCGAGGCGCACACGTCACTGACATTGTCGTGATCGTGGTCGCCGCGGACGACGGCCTGATGCCGCAGACGATCGAAGCGATCAATCACGCCAAAGCCGCCGAGCACGTCAAGATCATGGTGGCGATCAACAAGATCGACCTTCCCTCGGCGAACATCGACCGGATCAAGAAACAATTGCAGGAGCGCGAGCTGAGCCCGGAAGACTGGGGCGGCGAGACAATCGTCTGCGAAGTTTCGGCGACCAAGGGAACGGGGATCGACCATCTCCTCGAGATGATGACGTTGCAGGCGGAAGTGATGGAATTGAAATCCTCCCCGACGGCTACGCCGCGCGGCACCGTGATCGAAGCGCAGGTCGAGGCCGGCCGCGGCCCGACAGCCACCGTGATCGTGCAAATGGGCACGCTGAAGATTGGCGATCCGTTTATCTGCGGCGACTACGCCGGGAAGGTGAAGTCGCTCATGGACGACCGGGGCAAACCGATGAAGGAAGCCGGCCCATCGACGCCCGTGAAGGTGCTCGGATTCAGCGGCCTGCCCCACGCGGGCGACGAATTTCTGGTCATGGAGTCGGAGCGTTCCGCCAAAGTATTAAGTGAAGAGCGGCTTCTCGGCCGGCGCGCCGATAAGCTGGCCGCGCCGCAACGTGCGACGCTCGAGAGCCTGCTCGAGGCCGCAGACGGGAAGAAACATTTGCGGATCGTCCTGAAATGCGACGCGCAGGGATCTTTGGAAGCGCTCGGGACCGCCTTGACCCAGATCGAAAGCAAAAAGATCGACCTCGAGATTATCCATGCGGGCGTCGGGCCGATTTCGGAATCGGATATCCTGCTGGCGAGCGCATCGAACGCGGTCGTAATCGGATTCAACATCAAGGTCGAGAGCATGGCGGTCGGCGCAGCGAAGCGTGAAGGCGTCCAAGTCAAGCTCTACAGCATCATTTACGAGCTGATCGATCAGATAAAGGAAGCGATGGCGGGCATGCTCGATCCAGAGCACCGCGAAACCGTCATTGGCCACGCGGAAGTGAAACAGGTCTTCAAGCTGAGCAAGGGAATCGTGGCCGGCTGCCTCGTAACCGATGGGCGGATCGCCCGCACCGCGCGAGCCCGTGTCTTGCGCCGGCGCCAGCCGGTTTACGATGGCGGGTTATCGACGCTCCGGCGTTTCCAGGACGACGTAAAAGAGGTCCGGGTCGGCCTCGAATGCGGCATCAAGCTGGGAGATTTCAGCGAATATCAAGTGGCCGACATCATCGAGTGCTACCTCCTCGAAGCGGTCGCGCAGAAACTGTGATGCTGTAGGGCGTCTGTGTCAGACGCCCGCATGGCGTTTCCCAGAAACGCCCTACAATCATGAAACACCGATTACTCCGCGTGAACGAGCTCTTGAAACGCGAGCTCAGCAGCATCATTACGCGCGAAGTCAGCTTCGACGGCGCGCTGGTTACCTTGAACCAGGTGGACGTGACGCCGGACCTGAAACAGGCGCACGCCTATATCAGTGTCCTGGGCAAGAAAGACCAGACCGCGGCGATGGCGAAACTCGAGGAGCACCGGGTCATTCTGCAGCACGCGCTCGCAAAATCCGTCACCCTCAAATACACACCCCAACTGGTCTTTCACCTCGACGATTCAATCGAGCGCGGCGCGCGGGTCTTCGAGATCCTCCAGGAGATCGAAACGCCCGAGCCGCAATGAAGCAATCCAGTTTCGAAGAAATCGGCGCGCTCCTGCGCTCGCAGGAAAGCTTTGCCATCCTCAGCCATGTCCGGCCGGACGGCGATGCCCTCGGCAGCCAGCTCGGGCTCGGGCTCTCCCTCGCGAAACTTGGAAAGACTGTGATGGTCCGGAACGAGGACGGTTTGCTCGAGAAATACAGCTTTCTTCCCGGCGGCGAATATCTCCAGGCGCCGCACAGCGAGCCACGCGATTTCGATGTCGCCATCGCACTCGATACCGCGACGGAGAACCGGCTCGGGAACGCGACCGAGTTAGTCCGAAACGCGAAGACCTGGATCAATATCGACCACCACCCAAGCAATCCGCGTTACGGCGACCTGGTATACATCGATTCGAATGCCCCTGCTACCGGCCAAATCCTTTTCGAGCTCATCACCAGCCAGGGTCTGCCGATGGACAGCGCCATTGCCGAGAACCTTTTCGTCGCCATCTCCACAGATACAGGTTCGTTTCAATACCCCAACACCACTGCCCGCACTTTTGAGATCGGCGCCGCGCTCTTGAAATGCGGGGTGAACGTCGGCCGCGTCAGCCAGCTGCTTTATGAGACTTATCCGCGGCGGCGGGCGGAACTGCTCCGCGAACTGCTCGGCACCATGCAATTCAAGGGCGATGGCAAAGTCGCCAGCTTTAGCCTTACCCTCGAAACGGCTGCGAAGCTCGGCGCACGACCGGAGGACAACGAGGGATTGATCGATCACCTCCGCGCGATCCAGGGCGTTGTCGTGGCCGTGTTCTTCGAGGAGCTCGTTGATGAAAAGGTGCGCGTCAGCATGCGTTCGAAATCGGATGCGGCCGACGTTTGCGCGATCTGCGAAAAATTTGGCGGCGGCGGGCACAAGCTCGCGGCCGGGGCCCGGGTCCGCGGTCCCCTCAAGGAAGTCGAAGAACGCGTCATGAAGGAGATTTGCAATGTCGTTGACTGCAACTCCTGACGGCGTGCTGCTCGTGGACAAGGCGGCCGGCATGACGTCGCATGATGTCGTCGCCATCGTCCGGCGGCAGCTTCAGATGAAAAAAGTAGGGCATTGCGGCACCCTCGATCCGATCGCAACCGGACTGTTGCTGCTCACCCTCGGCCGTGGCACGAAAATTCAGGACCTGCTGATGAGTGAGGACAAGGAGTACTCCGGCACCATGCTGCTCGGAGCCACGACCGACACCCAGGACAGCGCTGGAACTATTACCCAGGAGCGACCCGTGCCTTCGCTCGATGAACCTGCGATCCGGGCCGCTTTTGACAAGTATGCCGGCGATTTCTACCAGATGCCGCCGATGGTTTCCGCGATCAAACAAGGCGGCGTGCCGCTCTACAAACTCGCGCGCCAGGGAAAAGTCGTCGAACGCGAGCCGCGCCTTGTCCACGTCTACCGCTACAGCATCGACAATATTCGAGTGCCCGAGATCGACTTTACCGTTGCATGCAGCAAGGGCTTTTATGTTCGCACGTACGCGCACGACATCGGGGAAGCGCTCGGCTGCGGCGCACATCTTAAGTCATTGCGGCGGACACGATCCGGGCGATTCGATGTCTCGAAAG
>DATLNB010000069.1:0-14434 GCA_035536995.1 Chthoniobacterales bacterium
GTTCTCGTTAGGCCTATGCGACGCGGTATCTTCGGTGTGTGCCTCCTGTGGTGCAGTGTCTCGCTCGGAGCGCCGCCACCGCCACTCGAAGATCTCCTCCGGCGTGCGGAGACGGTGGTTCTCGCGAGAGTGAAAGCTGCGTCGGCGGATTCAGTCACATTCGAGCGCGTCGAGGCGCTTCGTGGCGATACGGAGGTGGAGATCACGTTGGGATTCGACCAGCAGAGCCCTGCGGCAGTTCAGTTCGAGGTCGATGCGCAAGTTTTGCTGCTGTCGCAGGGTGACGCGCGCTTTGGCCCTCCGCGACCGCTGCTTGGGCGCGGCATGCACGGTCAGCTGATGTGGTGCGGCTGGATTGCGCTTCCCATCATCGCGGTCGGCAGCGAGCCATTCGTGGATCGCATCTTCTCATTCGCCGACGGTGACCCGGCGACAGACTTGCGCGACGACAAACATGCTGCGCTCCGCCTCGCGCGAGTAAGGAGACTCGTTGCGCGGTTTCCATATGACCCGCATAGCAACGGTAAGGCCTAACCAGGCGATGCAGCGAACCGCGCCCGGCCTTGCGCTTACGTCTTTGACGGCTCGTTCCTTTCGTTCGCGGCCCCGCGCGCTGTCGGGCGCGGTCGCTGATCTTGTGTCTCGTTAGATGTCTACGCGGTCTCCAATGCGACGAGTAGTCTTGAGCACAGTGTTGGGCAGCCTCACTCTAGCGCTCCTGATGATCGCAGCATGGATGACAGCACAGAACTACGACCACAACGGGCCGGACACGGCACTGAGCCGCGCACTGTCGCCTTTCGCTGACTGGGGTTTTTCTGTGGGTGCTGCATTCATTCATCTCGTAGGCGAGAACACTTTGTCGATCGCTGCAGGCACTCTTATCGCATTCGGCGCGCCGGCTCTTCTCTACAGCCTCATTTATTTTATGTGCTTCACGACATTCGGTCGCCTTCGCCACCATAAAGAGTGAGCATGTCAAAGACATCTAACCAAGCGATGGAGCGAACGGCGCACCGTTGTGCGCTCCACTTTTGAGATGACTTCCACGTTTCCACCGTTAGCGATGCGCGGTCTCGTCCGCCGTCGCTCATCTTGTTGATGCACTCATGCGACTCGTTCAACCTGCGGTCTTGAGGTCTATGTCACGGCTTGCCAGTCCGTTCCATTGATGAACTCGCGCGACTCGTTCACCCTGCGGGCTCTCGGTCTATGTCACGGCTTGCCAGTCCGTTCCATTCTCGTTAGATGAGTACTCCCGGCAGGCAGATCGGTGCCACAATCATTCAGCCAGGGCAGGTGTACTGGTTCGCCCACGTAAATAGGTGGAAGGAGGAGCCAGTCGGATTCGTGCGCGAGAGCCGAGGCGGAGCATCGTTCGTCGGAGCCAGCAGCGACGTGCTTTACGCCCTGCTTTACGTCCACCGTAACGATCCCTGGTGGGACATCCTGTGCGAGATCGGCCGCAGGGGCTACGTCCCGATCGAGATTGCAATAGAGCGCTCCCTTGTGCCCGACGACTGGTCGCCACCGGCGCTATCCGATAAGGATGCTTATCGGATCACACGCATTCAAAAGGGGGAGATTTGATGTGCCGGCACATATCTAACCAAGCGATGGAGCGAACTCCGAAAGCTTTCGCGAGCAGGCTGGCGGAACGCTTCGAAGAAAGGCTAAATTTGAAAGTAGAAAACAGAAGCGTGAGCGCGCCGGCGTCCGCCGTCGCTCATCTCGTTGATGGAATCGCTCTGCGCCCTACCCTTCGCGCTTCGTCTATGTCACGGCTTGCCAGTCCGCTCCATTCTCGTTAGATGCTGAAGCCACATTTATGATCACCGTTGCGACCTGCTATGACATTCACGAAGCGTTCCGGCTGCAAATGGCGTTAGGGGCAGCGGACATTCCCTCGCACATTCCCGACGAAGCGACTGCACAGAACGCACCGTACTTTTTCATCGGGAGTAGCGCAGGAGTTCGGCTCCAAGTAGCGGAGGAACACGCGTTAGAGGCGCAGCGAATCATCAGCGAGGCTCGCGAAGTCCCAGACGTTCCTGAAGTTCCGAACGATGAAAGAAGCAATCAAGACGGCGAGGAGGAACAACGTCACTAGATCCTAACGATGGGAGGGAGCGAATCCCGCGTCTGCATTCATTGAGATCGGAGGAGACGCTAATCAACCGCGCCCCAAGGAAACGCCGCGTCAACAGCTCCGCCACGCATCGCTTAGTCTGCCGTTCGGATTCTTAGCTTTTCGGCGCGCGGTCTTCGAGCCTGAGGTCAAGCGGGCCGGGTTCGAGCCCTTCGATGCGCACGGTCTTGCCGTCGCGCAGCACTTCGATCCAGCCGCCGGGAAAAACGCTCCTGTTAAAGTGATAGGCGCTGCGAATGGGCTCGCCATTGGCGGAGAGCAGCTCGTCGCCCGGTTTGAACTCAACAGCCGCCGGTTTTTCCGGTCCCACAGAGACGACGATCGTCCGGACTGCCTCGAGCACGGTCCCGTCGGTCCGTTGGTGCGTGACACTTTGCAAGGCGCCTTCAGAAAACTTCACCTCGCGCGAGCTGAACCCGACGAGCTTTTCATCAAAGCCGGTCTCATAGATCTTCTGCAGTCGCTCACTCTCGCTGTATTCCTCTTCCATGCGCGCTGCCCTGCCGGTGGAAATGGAGGGGAGGGGTTTGCGCTCCGCGTCGCAGGCCTGGCGCACGATCCGTTTGAGGGCGCCATCGATGCGCCATTCGGTTTTAATGTGCAAAGCCGGGGCGCCGAACGTTTCCACGTCCGAATCAGTCTGCCATTCACTGACCGGATTTCCCTTCTCATCGAATTCCTTTTCCACCAGGCCCGTGGCCCCCGGACCGCGGATCAGCTTGCCTTCCTTATCTTCCTTGCGCCAAACCTGTTTGCGCAGGCGGTTCTGGGCATCGTACTGCGGCTCGGAGACGAGGCGGTAATAGCCGTAGGGCGCGGGATTCTGATCTTCCCTGATGACACGCCTGAGGTCACCGGTGGCGGAAAATTCAGTGATGAAGCGATGATGGCGTCCGGACTTGTGCCACGTTTTTTCGCCTTTGGTGTCGAAGAGACTCATTTCTTCGCGCCAACCGGGAGGCGAAGTAATAGGCGCGTAGGAATAGCGTGCGATCGACCAGCCTTCTTCACCGGTGATCGGTTTGCCCTCGAGATCGACCAGGCGTTTCTCCAAAACATTTCCCTGGGCGTCGCGCACCCACTGGATGCGCGAGTTCTGGCCGCCGATCCCTTTGGAATCGATGGGGTAACCGAAAGCGTCGTAATCGAATATCATCCGTGCCAGCGGAGTGAGGCCGCCCTCCGGTGTGACCGCCTGGAAAATCCACTCAATCGTTTCCCCCTGGGCGTTGCGCCGATGTTCGATTACCGCCCAGCCACCCACTCCGTTGTTCACGAGTTTGTTCTCACTGTTCCAGTTTCGGAGACTGATGATATTGCCCACCGCATCGTAATCCAGGGTGAGAGCGGCAACGCCGTGCCATGGGGCCGCGCGTCCGGTGCCATCGCGATACTCCAACCGTGCGAGCTGGCTCAGCGCGTCGTAGGCATATCCCTGCGCGATCATGCCCAGGCGGTTTTTCATCGGTTGGCCGTTCTGATCCACATTCGTCAAATGACTGATGCGGCCCGCGGAGTCGTACTCGATGCGGAACCCAAACACCCCTTCCTCGTTCGCGGCCGGTTTGCCTGATCCGTTAAAGAAATACACTTCCAGATCGCGGCCCGCGGCATCGCGCACATATTCGACATGGGACGCGCCTTCCGCCGACGAAAAATCGTAGCCGCGCAAATCGACAAAACGCGCGCCTCCGCGGCGGCGATCGTTCTCCAATTCCTGTCCGCGATCCCAAAGCAGCCGCCACGTTACCCGCCCGTTCCGGTCCAAACCGGTTGTCTCGCGCAGTTTGTCCCCCGAATAAACGAAATCCAGCCGGGTGGTTTCGCGCCGGTCCGCGCTTATTTGTGCGCCCATGGCCCCTTCGATCAAATTCTTGAACACGTCGTAGCCAAAGAGCTCGCGAGTCATGGCGGGACGACCGCGCGAATTCACGATTTCCATGCGCGTGATCGCCCCGAACCGTCCGCTGCGGGAAAAGCGCAAATTGTGGCTGCGTTTCGATGTCTCCGCGGCGTTTAAGCGCAAAAGCGGCCGCGCCACGCCATTCACTATTTCCAGCGTTTTGCCCCATTCCGTTTGCGGCCGCTCGTAGAATTCCCATTGCCGGAGCCGTTCCAAACCGATCCCGAGACAGAGCACGGCCGCCACTGCGAATGATGTTCGCCACGGATGGCGTCTCGTCCACTTGACTGCGCGAGCCACCGTGGTGGGCGGGCGCGCCCTGATCGGTTCGTCATCAAGAAACCGCCGCAGATCTTCCGCGAACGCCGCCGCGCTTTCGTAGCGATCGCGCGGTTCCTTTTCCAGGCACTTCATGCAAATCGTCTCGAGATCGCCCGGAACGCCCGGCTGATAATAAGCCGGCGAAACCGGTTCTTCCGTGATCACGCGGAGGGTGAGAGCCGTCTCGCAGTCTTCGGGCAGAAAGGGCGGGCGGCCGGCGAGCATTTCGTAAAGGATCGCCCCAAGCGCATAAATATCCGCCGCCGCACCGACGTCCCGGCTCGTCCCCTTCGCCTGCTCTGGCGCCATGTAGGTCGGCGTGCCAATGACCACGCCGGAAAGGGTGAGCGCCGCATTCCCGGTGAGCCGTTTGGCGATGCCGAAGTCCGTCACCTTCGGCACGCCGTCGCGATCCAATAACACGTTGGCCGGTTTCATGTCGCGATGGACCACGCCGTTCTGATGCGCGAAATGCAGAGCGCGTGACACGCTGATCAACAACGCCGCGCTTTCCCGAGCCGACAGCCGCGGGCCGCGCAGCCGGTCGGCGAGCGAACCGGTTTCGATATATTCCATCGAGAAAAACGGGGCGCCCCCGTCCTCTCCGACTTCGTAGATCTGGACGATATTGGTATGGCTCAGGTGCGCCGCGGTTTCGGCCTCCGCGCGGAAGCGCGCCCGCTCCTCCGCCCCGTAATGACCGGTCAGCATTTTGAGCGCGACGAGGCGATTCAGTTTTTTTTGGCGCGCGCGAAAGACCACGCCCATCCCGCCGCGGCCCAGCTCGCCTTCGACCTGGTAGTCGCCAAAGAGCGGTCGCCCCGCTTTCGGCAACTGGGCCGGGGGGAGCGGAGGGCCTGGATGGTCTGGCATGACGAGAGCGCAGCTTGTTCGTTTCGGCGATGCCATTCAAGCGCTCGCTGGGAACGGGGAACCAATCTCACCCGGTTCAACACGATCCTCGGCCCGTTTTCCTCAGGGTGTCCTTTGGTCAGCCCTGCACTCTCGATCATGTCCCCCGAGTTAGACTAAACTTTCACGTCTAATTCTTGTGCTCTGCGTCCACATTTTGACAGGCCTGCCACACTTACACTCCGAGCCGAGTCCGACGACGCGATGCTTTGCTCGGATCTTGAGACGCAGAAGGTTTGCTCGTCGTCCAAGCGCGCACTGGCCAGTTTCTTTTGGGATTGGACAGGGGGATATTGGAACGCGATGAACATCTGTGAGCATTGCTGAGCGGCCGGGCTCTGCTTTTTGGCGTTGCGGGCTGGTAGCCGTCGCGTTGGTTGGCGCTTCTACCCTGGTGATTCGGCTTTGCGGTCCTGACTCGATATTCGCGCTGCTCGTGATGCCGGTGTTTTTCGTGCTCTTCCAGGTGCCCTACGTGATCGTCGCGATGACCACGGAAGGCAAAGGGGTGTTTCGGCCCCTATTTTTCGGCTCTCTGTGGCTAGTGATACCGTTTTGGGGCGTGCTCGTGTTTTTGTGGAACGGCGCGCTGGCCGCGCTCCTGTCGTTTGCGTACGGCCGCATCACCAAGCGCGTCTAACCAGCCGAGGCAGCCGACCGCGAGCTCACCACGGCGAGCGCGTCCGGCAGCGGACAAGCGCGCCGTTTACGCTTGGAGCGTCTGTCGTCGGGAGCATATATTACCTGGCATGCACGGGGCTCGCGTCACGGATCTTCTGCGTTGGATGTGAAAGTCGCACGGCTTGTCGCGGAGACGCGCGCTGATCCACAGTCCCCACCCCTCTCCCTTGGGGCTCAGGTCCATCTCGCACCGCTTCCCGCCGGCTCGAGTCTCGCCCGCCGTTGCTCATCCTGTTGATCACACATGGAGACATCGACAAAACCTTCTGCCTGGCTTTTTTTGATCACTTCGGCCCTCGTGTTCTACGGGATGGGGGCGGCTTCCGTGGAAAGCTTCGTTAACTACCCGACCTGGCCGTTGATCGGCGCGAATGAGTTCCGTGCTTATCACCGGGCCCTCAGCCCTCTGATCATTGGCCACATGGTCATTCCCATGCTCGTTGCCACCCTGTTGACGATCGTTCTCCTCTGGTTCCGGCCAGCGGCTATTCCAAGGTGGATGGTCTGGCTGGCGCTCGTGTTGCAGCTGGTCACCTGGGTTTCCACCTTCGCTATTCAGTTGCCGATCCAGGGGCGGTTGAGCGCGGATGGCTTGTCGTTGCCGCTTATAGAGCAATTGCGCGTCACGAGCTTTTGGTTTCGCCGCGTCCCGCACATTGCCAATGCACTTCTTTTTTTGGGCATGATGTCCGTGTTGCTGCGGGGACAAACCAGTCGCAATGCCTGACCTTATCCAGGCGATGCACAAACCGGGAGGCTCACCACGGCGAGTCCTCCCGCGGCGGACAAGGTTGCGACTGACCTCTTGACTGTTTTCCATTCACACCTCGGCCGCGAGCCGCGCTTTGCCCCGCTCGCGACAATTCATCTTGTTTCTCCATTAGGTGTGCTATGCGCCCTAGCATGCAAATCGAAACAAGACGGTTCCTGATTCGCGACTTCGCTCCGGACGATGCTCCTGCGTTCCTGGCCTATCACGCGGACCCTCGCAGTTCGAAATTTCACGGTCAGGACGCGGTGCCGCCCGGCGCCTTGCTCACCATGTTTCAGGATTGGGCCACAGAGCACCCCCGACGAAACTACCAATTTGCCGTAGTTCAGCGCCGCGAGCCATACTCGCTCGTCGGTTGCGCGGGATTGCGTTGTGCAGGATTGCCATCTGGCCAGGCCGAGTTCGGGGTAGAGCTCGCCCCTGATTACTGGGGCGCTTATGCCTACGCTGTGGAGATTGGGCGCGCCTTGCTGGACTTTGGGTTCGAGACTTTGGGCTTGGAAGTTGTGGTCGGCTCGACCGTCGGCGGCAATGCTGCCGTCGCGCGTCTGGCGGAATGGTTCGGCGCCGAGATAGTCGCGACACGTCCCGGCCCTGATTGGATGTTGCAGGGCGATTGGCGCAGCGTGGACTGGCGCATCACCCGCGAAGTATGGCAACATCAAACCTCGTAGACCAAATGGCCGTAACACTCGCCGAAAATCGCCGACCGTCTCGAGTTAGACAGCATGAGCATGATAAGCGGCCTCAATCATCTAACCCTGGCGGTCGCAGACCTTGATCGCTCCGTTGCGTTCTATTCCGAGCTGCTTGGGTTCGCGGTTCGGATGCGCGGACCATCGTCAGCGTATCTTGAAACAGGAACGGTCTGGCTGGCGCTTGTCCTCGATCCCGAAGTGAGGCGTGGCCCTTTGCCAGAGTATTCTCACGTTGCCTTTAGTGTTGCTCCCGCGAACCTGCCTCTTCTGGCCACCAAGCTTGCCGCCGGCGGGGTTGAGCGTTGGAACGAACCGGACACTGCTGATTCGTTCTATTTCCTCGATCCCGACGGGCACAAGCTCGAGTTGCACTCTGGAAACCTTCAGGGCCGCATGGCTGCTCGCGCCGCGTTGTCCGAGCCGGGTGTGGCTCTCTACGCTTAAAGCTCGCAGTTCGCCTGGTCAGACGACGTTGTAGATTAAGACCGCTAGGTGGGCGACCCGGAACCTGAGCCGGTTCGGTTTGCGCACTCTCAGGAGGACTGGAAGAATGCCGGACTGCTCGCGAAGAAAATGCCGTAATGCCGAAGACTTGTATCATTCTGAATCCGTCGGCCGGGTCGGTGAAAAATTCCGAGGAGGTCGTGGCTCTGTTGGAACAACTGCCGAATGCCGAAGTGTGCCTTACGAGCAAAGCTGGCTCGGCTGCGCGCGCCGCCAAGAGCGCGATCAAGAAGGGAGCTGAAATCATCGTAGCCGCGGGCGGCGATGGCACGCTCAACGAGGTCATCAATGGGATCGGAGAAAACCTGGGCGAGGCGCGGGTGGGATTGATCCCGCTGGGGACCGGGAACGATTTCGCGCGCTCAATCGGTGTCCCCGTGGAACTGGAAGCGGCGATCGATCTGATCCGCGATGGACATACGCGCCCGGTCGATCTGGTCCGGGTGACGAGCGATGAGGTCCGGTATTTCGTTAACGTGTCGGCCGGCGGATTCAGCGGACTGGTGAATGAAAAGCTGACCCCGGAACTGAAGAAGAGCTGGGGGCCGCTGGCGTATTTGCGAAGCGCGGCCGCGGCGTTGCCCGACTTGCGCGCGTATCGGACCACGCTGGCGTTCGACAACGCCGAGTCGTTGACCGTGGAATTGTATAATGTGGTCGTGGCCAACGGCCGTTATGTCGCGGGCGGAACGTTGATCGCCCCGGATGCCTCGGTGGATGATGGATTGCTCGACATCGTTTTGATCCCAGAGCGGCCTGCCAGTGAGCTGGCCGTGCTCGCCGCGCAGATTGCGCTGGGCAATCATCTTTCGAGCGACGCAGTAATTTATCGCCGGGCCGCGAAGGTAACCGTGAATTCAAAGCCGGGAATGTGGTTCAACGTCGATGGCGAGCTCGTCGGCAACGAACCGGCCCGCTTTGAGATCCTCCCGCGGGCGCTAAAATTCATCGCACCGAAGCCATGAACCAAAAAATCGTGGACGCGGATAATCTGCGGACGATCGCAGAAGCAATGCGGAGTCGCGGGGAAAAGCTCGTGCTCACGAATGGCTGCTTCGATCTCCTTCATGTCGGGCACGTCCGTTATCTCAGGGCGGCGCGAGCGCTCGGCAACGCGCTCGCCGTTGCAATCAATGGGGACGAATCGGTGCGCGCTTTAAAAGGCGAAGGGCGCCCGATCAATCGCGAGGCCGATCGCGCCGAAGTCGTCGCCGGGCTCGAATTCGTTGATTACGTCGTGGTGTTCGCAGGAAAGCGCGCGACTCAATTGCTCGCGAACGTGCGGCCCTCAATTTACGTCAAGGGCGGTGACTACACGCGCGAGACCTTGAACGCGGAAGAACGGCAAGCCTTGGAGGACGCCGGCGCGGAAATCCGGATCGTTCCTCTCGAGACAGGATATTCCACCTCCTCCCTCGTCGAGAAGTTGCGCCAACCAGATCGGTGATGAAGAAGCTTGCGCTCGGGATTTTAGGGTCGGGTAAAGGCAGTAATTGCCGCGCCATTCTCGAGCAGATTCGCGACGGTAGATTGCAGGCGGAACCGCGCCTGGTCGTGGCGGACGTTTTCGACGCCGGCATCCTTGATATCGCGCGGGAGTTCGCGGTGCCGAATCTTTATTTGCCGCCCGGAAAATTCCGGACTCGCCTCGAGCCTGCCGCCGAGATGGAACTGGTCCGGTTGCTCAGGGAAGCCGGGGTGGAGCTGGTAGTCCTGGCCGGGTTCATGCGCGTGTTAAAGGAATGGATGCTGAATGCGTTTCCCCAGCGGATCATAAACATCCATCCGTCGTTGTTGCCAAAATTTCCGGGGATCGAAGCATGGAAACAGGCGCTCGACGCTGGAGAAAAAGTCACCGGATGTTCGGTCCATTTCGTGGACGCCGGGATCGATAGCGGAGAAATCATTGCGCAGCGGAAAGTCCCTGTCCTGCCTAACGACACAGCCGAGACGTTGCACGCACGGATCCAGGGAGCGGAACGGGAGTTGTATCCGGAAGTGATCGCGCGGTTCGCCGCGGCCTGACTTTCTTATTCATGCTCCTGATCATGATCGTGCTCATGATCTGGTTTCCGCGCGCGATTCCTTAGATCGAGAGCATGATCAGGGTCATGAGCATCCGGAAGAAGAGCTAGCCGCGCTCGGATTTTTGGTCGCGCGCCAGCAGCGCCTGCATCGCGTCCCCCGGTCGTTTGCCTTCGTAAAGGACTGAATAAATCTGGTCGATGATCGGGGTCTCGACCTGGAGTTTTCGCGCGCACTCGTAGGCGCTTTGCGCGGTCGGTATACCCTCCGCGACCGTATGAGTGCTGGACGCGATTTGTTCGAGTGTCTCGCCGCGGCCAAGCCGCTCGCCGACGCGCCGGTTCCGGCTGAGCTGACTGAAACAGGTCGCGATCAAATCACCGGCGCCGCTCAACCCATAAAAGGTCCGCGGATTGCCACCCATCGCCACGCCGAGACGCAAGAGCTCCGCCAACGCGCGGGTGACCAGGGCCGCCTTGGAATTGTCGCCCAATCCGAAGCCGTCACTCGCTCCGGCCGCGATCGCGAACACGTTTTTGAGCGCGCCGCCCAGCTCAATCCCGATCGTCTCGTCGCTCGAATAAATGCGGAAGCGCTCGCTGCCGAGATAGCATTGCAGTTCTTCCGCGCACTGCGCGTTGCGGCAGCCGAGCACCGCCGCGGTCGGCAAATCGCGCGAAACTTCGACGGCCAGATTCGGCCCGGACAGGACCGCGACTGTGTTCTCCGGGAAAAGCTCGTGCATTACCTCGGTCATCCGGAGGCCGCTGCCGTGCTCGATGCCTTTTGTGCCGCTGAGCAGGATCGCTCCGGAATCGAGGCCGGCAGCGTGAAGCCGGGTCGCAACCGAGCGCAAGGCAACTGACGGCGTGACAAAGACAATCAGGCCGGCGCCGACGCAATCGGCTATGTCGCTCGTTACCTGAATCGAATCAGGGAGCTTTGCGCCCGGAAGATATTCGGCATTCTCGCGGGTCTGGCGGAGCTGCGCGGTCCGCTCCGGATTATTACCCCAAAGGGTGATGTCGTTACCCGACTTCGCCCAGGCAATAGCCAAGGCGGTTCCCCACCCGCCGGCGCCGATGATTGCGGTGCGTCCAATACTCACTTTCGGCTGAAGCGTTGTTCGGTTCCGTTGAGAAGACGAGAAAAATTCGAGCGATGCCGCCAGACAACGAGCAGGGCAAGAAGAAGTGAGAAGTAGATGAACGCGTAGGTGTCGACCAGTTTCCAGCGCGCCAAAAAAGCGACCACGACGGGGAGCGAGACGGACGCGATAACCGATGCGAGCGAGACGTAGCGCGTCGCATAAAAAACGATCACCCAGACCAGGAGCACGGCCGGCAGGGCCAGCGGCATCAATCCGCAGATCGCTCCCGCCGAAGTAGCTACACCTTTGCCACCCTTGAAGCGCAGCCAGATCGGAAAGCTGTGTCCCACCACGCACATGATGGCAGCAAAAATGGCGACATACTCCGCGGACGGATTCGCCTCGGGCCAATATCTCACGAGATAGAACGCCAGCCTTACCGCCGCCAAGCCTTTGAAAACATCGATCAGGAAGACCGGATAACCCCAGCGTTTTCCGAGCACTCGAAGAACGTTCGTCGCACCGATGTTCCCACTGCCTTCTTTCCGAACGTCAACCCCCGCCAGGCGTCCCGCAAAATATCCGGCAGGGAATGAGCCGAAGAGATAACTCAGAGCGCCACAAATCAGGAGAAGCGACCACACGGGATTTCTTCGGAGCCCGGGCTAGCCAGCGGATGGCTGGCTCCGCTTTTTTTTCTGGAGCCAGATCGAAATGATCGAAATGTCGGCAGGCGTTATCCCGCTCACCTGGGCAGCGTGGCCCAGCGAAGCCGGCCGAATGGCAGAAAGCTTTTGCCGCGTCTCTCGGCGAAGCCCGGAGACCGATTCATAATCGAGGTCGGGTGGAATCGGACGGGCAAAATCGCGAAACAGCCGGGCGTTCTGGGCTGCCTGCCGCGCAATATACCCTTCGTATTTTAGGTCGGTCTCAACGAGGTCCCACAACTCCGGGGGCGCGAGCCCGGCGATCTCAGCGGGCAGATCGGTAAGGCGAAACGAAGGCATCTTCATCAGCGACGCGAGAGGTTTGCCGGCGACGTTAAGCGCGCGGATGGCCGTCTGAAGCTTCTCGAGGGTCCGCATTTTTTCGCGGAAAACTTCGTAACGCGCTGCGTCGACAAGGCCAACCTCATGGCCGCGGGCGGTCAGCCGCTGGTCAGCGTTATCCTGCCGCAACGATAGCCTTTCTTCTGCCCGGCTGGTGAACATGCGGTACGGCTCGCTCGTCCCCTGGGTTGTGAGATCGTCGATCATTACCCCGATGTACGATTCGCGGCGGGAAAGGGTAAACGTCGGCCGTTGTTGGACTTTCAGGGCCGCGTTTGCTCCAGCTATAAGACCTTGCGCTCCAGCTTCTTCGTATCCTGAAGTGCCGTTGACCTGGCCCGCAAAATAAAGTCCTCCCACGCTTTTCGTTTCGAGGGTCGGGCCAAGCTGAGTTGGCGGGAAGTAATCGTATTCGACGGCATAACCAGGCCGGAGCAGCTCCGCTTTCTCCAGCCCTGGAATGGTCCGGATGAACTCGACTTGGACGTCATAAGGCAAGCTGGTCGAGACGCCGTTGACGTAGAATTCCTCCGTGTGCCGCCCTTCGGGTTCCAAGAAAATCTGATGGGACGCCTTATCCGGGAATTTGACGATCTTGTCTTCGATTGAGGGGCAATATCGCGGACCTGTCCCTTCGATTCGCCCGGAGTAGAGGGCCGATTTTTCCAAGTTCGATGCGATGACTTTCTGGGTGCGGTCGTTGGTGTAGGTAATCCAACAGGGCAATTGTTCCACGTGGAACCCGGGTTTGTTTAAAGTGAAAACGTCGTCGGCCACCCGTACACCGGTTCGAGGCAGGAAGCTAAAAAACGGCGGAGGCTCGTCGCCGAGCTGCTTCTCACATCTCGAGAAATCAATCGACCGCCCGTTTACCCGGCAGGGCGTGCCGGTCTTGAATCGGCCGACCTCAAAACCTAACCGACGGATCGATTCGCTCAGACTGGAGCTGGTATCGGCCATCCTCCCGCCTGGCCGGGTGTGAGCCCCGACATGAAGAAGACCGCGAAGAAACGTGCCCGCGGTAATGACGACGGCGGACGCCGCGAAGTCGACGCCGAGATCGGTCGCCACTCCAGCCACCTGGCCGTTCCGGGCTACACGGATCTCGGTCGCGCTAGCCTGCTTGATTTCAAGGTTGGGAGTGCGCTCGAGCAGAGCCTTCATCCGGAATTGATACGCCTTTTTATCGCATTGGGCCCGCGGAGCCCGGACGCTTGGCCCTTTGGTCCGGTTGAGCATACGGAACTGCAGGCCGGTTGCGTCGGCGTTCAGACCCATGGCTCCTCCGAGCGCGTCGATCTCTCTAACCATATGTCCCTTGGCCAACCCGCCGATTGCGGGGTTGCAGGACATTTGGGCCACCGTGTCCAGATTCTGGGTCAGGAGCAACGTGGATGCGCCCAGCCGGGCTGAAGCGAGCGCTGCTTCAACGCCAGCGTGACCGCTCCCGACGACTATCATGTCGTAAGCTGTCGACGGCGCTTTCATGTTCCACGTGGAACATCGGCCTCGATCATCCCTTGGCGGGCCAGCGGTAGCAAAGAGGCCAGGGTAAACTCCGCTTTTTGGCCGGAAAGGGTCCAGCTAATAATCGAAAGCTCTGGGTTAAATTCGGCCATCACCTGGCGGCAGCCGCCGCACGGGACCACCGGTACTTCTGAGTCGCTCACGATGGCGATCGCCTTTAACGCACTTTGCCCAGCAGCAATGGCCTTGCCTACAGCCACCCGCTCCGCGCACATGGTCAACCCGAACGAAACGTTCTCGACGTTGCATCCCGAGAACACTTCTCCCGACTCCGTGAGCAGAGCCGCGCCCACCGAAAAGCGAGAGTAAGGCGCGTATGCCTTTAGACGAGCGTCCAAGGCGATCTGGTGGAGATCACTTTTCATGGACGGAAACGAGCGCCGCAGATCCCAACTCACGATGAGAGACCAACGACGGAGCGGCAGCCTGCTCAGTGACATCCGATTGAGCCTTCTGTAATAGTCGTAAAGCTATCCTTCCCAGCATGATTAATATTACGGCGGCGCTAACAAAGCCGCCTATCCAAATCCAGTATTCAAGCGGATGGGGATGGGTTTTGCCTCGAGCCAGGTTGAGTCCCAGCTGACCCAGCGTCCCCAAATACGAATACAGAAACAGCCCCGGCGCCTGGCCGATCGCCACCCACAGCATGCACGTCCGGAAGCGGATCTGGGTTAATCCGTATAGGTAATTAAGCAGGCTGGTCGGAAACAGCGGATGCAACTGACTCAACAGGATTATTTTCCACCCCTCTTTTTCAACCGCCGGTTCCAGCGCGCTGATCGTCGCATTGCGCAGCAGCC
>DATLNB010000070.1:0-42136 GCA_035536995.1 Chthoniobacterales bacterium
TACTCCGGGCCATTCGCCAGGGCATATCTCGCTTTTCCGCCCATCCGACCGCGTTCTCCTGGCCGGGGACGCATTTGCCACGATGAACATGGATTCGTGGACTGGCCTGGTCACCGGCCGCCGAACCCTCGCGCGGGCCGGAGCGCCTTTTAATGCTGATTGGGACGCCACGCGCCTCTCGGTCCGGGAGCTGGCAAAGTTACGCCCCAACGTGGCCGGCTGCGGCCATGGCATTCCGCGCTGCGATGCCGACCTGCCGGCGCGGCTCGATCGGTTCGCTCAAAATTTCCGCGCCCCGCGCCACGGACGTTACGTTCGCCGCTCGGCGCGGACAGACGAGCAGGGAACGATTTCGTTGCCGCCGGCGCCATTCGATCCGGTGCCGTTCGTCACTGCGGGGGCGTTGATCGCAATGGGCGTGGCCCTCGGCGCAGGATATCTGGATCAACGACGCCGGAAATAGCCGGACGTGTTCGCCCGCTCCTAAAAGTCCGGCGGCAGATTTCCCGCCGAGCCATTCACGCCGTCGATCCTCGCACCGCTCGGATCGACACCGGTCGCAGTGCCGACAGTCTGTCCGTTGAAGAGAATTGGCCCGAATGCGGCGCCACTGCTCGACCAGTTTCGATTATTCGAGAAAATGTTCAGCGTCCCGCCGGCGGGGCTGTTGACTATCAATCTCCCCGCCGGATCGACCGTGATGGTGGTAGCGCGCAAAACTGTCTGGAGCGAGTTAACCCGGACCGTCCCCAGCACCGAAATCGTTCCGTTGCTGCTCCCCGCATAAAGCAGAACCTGCGAGTCACCATCCAGCCTGGTGCCGCCGCTCAGCGTCAATGTGCCATTGGCTCCGAGCGCCCCGACCTTAAGCACGTCGGCACTCATCCACGCGTCGTTCAAAGCAATCCCTCCGCTCGTCCCGGTGTGGCGCACCTCGACGGTGCCTTTTGACGCAGCGATGCCTGGCGTCGGGGCTGGCGCCGGAGCCGAGATATTGATCTGACTGTTCGTTCCGGTCGCGAGGATGGTTACCTTGCCGGCTTTATTGACCGGCGCATTTTCCAGCAACGATAGGAGCTGCCCGGAGCTGGTGATGTTAATGGCGACCCCGGTTTGCTTGCCGCTGGTCACGGAAATGTTGCCGCCATCCGCACTCCGCCGTCGCTGCCCACCAGAGGGAAAATCCGCCGAGGAAACCTGGATCCTTGAATTGACCGTAACTGTGTCGTTCGCCGAATTCAGGTTGACGGTTCCGCCGGCGCCGCTCGGAGCCGCACCGTCGGGCTGCAGGCCAGTCGTCGCTTCGATGGGCGAATCGACCGTGATCAGGCTGGTTGCGTTGACCGTAAAGGTGCCGCCGCTGCCCGCGGCTTGCGGCCCGGTTGTGCTCCCTCCGTTGAAAGTGACCGGGCCTTGAATGTTGTAGTTTAAACTGTTGCCGAAGGTCAATGAAGGGACGTTCAACGTCAGCTGCCCGCCATCGAAGGGTCCAAACCCGGGCGGCGTGTCGAGGTCCGGCCCGTTGAAATTGATTCCGCCCACGGAGGTGAGGAAACCTGTTGCGGTGATGGTGTGCAGCGGATTCACCGTGATCTCGTCGAGGAATTGTGGAAACGAGAAGCGCGTGATCCCGTCAGTCCCAACTTCGATGGAGGGCGCGCTCACGTTCGTCCCCGACAGCTCCCGCGTAATCAGCTCACTGGTTACGTTCAGCGTTCCCCAGACATTCGTTCGGGTGTCAACCTGCAGGGTCCCATTGATCTGGAGCGTCACCGTCCCGCCCGTGCCTCCGATGTCACCGTCCGTGTTTTCAATAAAGGCGTTCAACGCGCCCAGATGTGCGTCGGCCAGGGTGACGTTAATCGAAGCATCCGAAAGAATCATCCCGCCCGCGGTCCCCAACTGAGCATTCAGGATCATGAATGACGTGTCGCCAATCAGATTGGTCGCGCCGTTCACGGTGAATTTTATAGTCGCACCGTTGCCGATGAATCCGTCGGACCGATTATCGATCGTCATCCCCAGCGAGCCGCCACCGACGGTCCCCCCGATGAATCCATCGATGGTCGCGCCGGTCTGGATCTGGGCACCCGCGTTATCGACCAGCAGGTTCAAGCGGCCCTCGGCGCCCGTCCCGTAGTTGCCATCGATCTTGAGCGTGATGTTGCCGCCAGTTCCGATCGCCCCTGAATTGAGAATTTGGAAATCGATGCCGCCTGGAGGGCTCGCGCTGGTGAAGGAACCCGTCCCGGCGAGCGAAATATTGGCGCCCTTGCCCAGGGTGAGCCGGGGGACTATCTCGACCGTCGCCGCGATGTCCCCGGTAATCGGTCCCCCGGCGCCAATCGTGATACTGCTTCCGTCGGTTTGATTGGCCGTGCTCGGGCCGGTTTCGAATCTGGCGCCGCGAAGGGTCAACGCTCCGCCGGAATTAACGATAATGTTGCCACCGGCCGTTAGGCCGCTCCCGTCGGTTTGCAGACGGAGGAGACCGTTTACCTGCAATGTAATACCGGCGCTAAGCGTGATATTGAGGCCGTCCGTCACTCCGCCGTTGGTCCGCTGGATACTGGCCGGCCCTCTGATCGTCAGGTTCCCGCCGGCCTGCATCGTGACAGTCCCGCTGGACGCCACCGCGGTCGCATTCAGGGCCCCGCCATTCCATGAAATATTTCGCGAGGCCAGGAAGGACAAAGTAACCGGGGAGAGATTGACCGGCGTAGTGCCGCCCACGGTGAGATCGCCGCGGGAAGATGCGAGCAGCGTTTCGCTGCTGATCGCGCCGCCATCCAGCGTGATCTGGGCGGTGCCGCTCGAGGCCGCGGCGGTCTGGTCGATTGTGATCGTGCCGCGATCAGCCTGAATGGTTGCGCCATTCGTAATGATATCGCTTCCATTCGTCCTGAGCGTGATCGATCCGCCCGGGCCCGGGGCGGTCCGGCTCAGAAGCGACAACAGGCTCGAATTCGGCAACACCGTGATGCCGGTTCCAGTCGTTAGGCCGCTGAACAGGCTAATCGTGCCTCCGGAGTTGCTCCGGCGAACGAAGGCCGGACCGCCTGGATCGTCGTACGAAACCTGGATGCGTGAGCCAACCGTCACCGTTCCACCGAGCGCGGAGAGCGAGACCGTCCCACCCGCCCCGCTGAATGATGGCGGTGCTGAAGGGACCGCGGGCGTCAGGGTATCGATGGACGAATTGACGGTGAAGTTCCGCCCGGCCGTGCCGAGCAAGGTCCCTCCACCCGCGGCGTTCGCCAGCTCTTCCGGGGCGTTGATCGTGATGTCGTTTTCCGCTATCAGCCGCAGGCCGCCCACGCCGAAAATTCCCATCCCGCCAAGGGTCAGGTTCGAGCCGGGGCCGCGCGCGTAGAAAATAAGAAGCGGGATCTGTTGAAAGGTAATGTCGGGGCCCGTGATATCGATCGAGCCATTCTGGGTAGCGATGAGAACGCTCTGGAGACCGGTAAATCTAAACGCCGTGTTGCCCGCCGGCGCGGTCGTGATAGGCCCGATCGAGATCAACGCCAGATGGAGCGCCCCGCCATTCGAAGTGTCGATCACCGGATCGCCCACCAACTCCATGGCGAGGAACTTGAAGGCGGCTACTTGCGCGTTGCCGTAAAGCCCATCGATCCCGACGGTAGTGTCGAAAGGTGATGTCGCCGTGAACGCCCACGTGGAGAACGGCCCGTCCTGCGCGGGATCGCGATAGATTTTGCCGATGTCTTCAACCCCGTTGCGGGTAATCGTGGGGTCGGTCTTGATCGTTGTGCCGTTATCGATCGGGTAAGGCACCGAGGTGACAATGGGCGGCGGCGTGCCGAACTTGGTGGGGGGCGCGGTCGGAGTAGCAGTCGGCGTCGCAGTCGGCGTCGCTGTGGGAGTAGCGGTTGGTGTAGCAGTAGGCGTCGCGGTTGGTGTTGCAGTCGGGGTAGCGGTAGGAGTCGCTGTTGGAGTGGCTGTCGGTGTGGCCGTTGGCGTTGCTGTTGGAGTGGCAGTCGGTGTTGCGGTCGGGGTCGCGGTTGGCGTCGCCGTCGGTGTGGCGGTCGGTGTAGCTGTCGGCGTTGGCGTCGGCAAAGTGGTCGCCGCTGTCTTGCGGTCCACCACGTCGAGCGATTGTGGGTCGGTCAGCGTCACCAGAGTTCCGCGTCCGAAAATGACCAGGTTGGTGTCGATCAATTCCCCATTCGACTTTCTGATCAACTGCGCGTTCTGCGCCTCCGCCATGAGACCTTCGCTGCCCAGCGGGCGGAACCCCTGAATGAAGAGTGAGGTGGAAAGCAAACGCGGCAGATCGAAATCGACTTTTTCCGAAAGCCGCCGCGCGTTCGGGTTAAGGATCATCATCTCTCCCGCGTTCATCAGGATCGATTCCCCGAGGACGCCCTTGAGGTAGATGCGCATCGTGCCTTCGAGAACGAGATACTTCGCGTACGATTTAGGGTGATACTCAACGATAACGGTGGTGCCCGTGATGGCAGCAGTCACAGCCGCGGTTTGAACTTTCGCGCCGCCGGAACCCTTCGGAACCCGGAGGAGGATCGCGCCATTACCGAGATCGACGGTGCGCGAGCCTTCGTTGAAGCTAAAGATGGTGTTGGCGCCGAGCCGCGCGATCGTCAGGTCGGCAAACGTCAGTTCGGCGCGCGAATCCACCCCGGTCCGGACTGCGGTGTCCCCCCGTACCTTGTCGCTCACCGTCGCGGGCCGCGGATCGTTCTGGCCGGCGAGCAGCTTCACGTCCTTGATCACCTGGGTGACGCTGGCCTCCCGAAGGACGCCGCCTCCTCCCCCCTGTCCGCTTGCGGACAGCGCGGAGAGGAAGATTCCTGCCGTGATCGCCGCGAAAAAGGAAATCGTTTTCATCTTCCTAAAACTTGAAGGTCAATGAGAGCGCCCCGCCGACGTTCGCCACATCGTAATCGAAGACACTGCGGTCGGACTGGCTCGAGGCCAGCGTCGTTGCCGCACTCGCGGAAAAGTATTTGTTGATCCGATAATTAGCAGTCAGGGCGAGCACTTCGCTCACGTCCGTGCGGCTGATGTTTTGGTAATCCCGAATGAAAACGCGGCCCACGGCGCCGACCGAGAGCGACCGGGTAAGGTTGACGGCGTAACCGACATAAACATCGAACTCATGACGTCGCGGTGCCGAAGGGCTCGAGCCCAGGCTTATGTTCGTATCGGCGCCGATCGAAATCTGCTGGGCGCGTCCTATCCGGAACGGAAGCTCGGCGCTGAGAAAGATCGAGTGATTATCAAAGAACGAGTTGAAGCTGTTGGAGAGGGTGAGCCGATTGTAATTGTATTCGCCCCGCAGAATCAGGTTGTGCGCTCTCGGTAAAATCCAGGAAAGCCCGGCGCGGAAATCGAAGCTGCCGAAGTCCAGCGCGCTGAATTTGTTGTAGTAAAACTCCTGTCGCTGCAGGGAAACCGAGCCGTAGAGCGTACGGGAAATTCGGGGCGCATAGGTGACGCCCAATGCCGGCGCCACCAGCAGATCGCTCTGTTGGCCACTTGAAGTGAGAGCAACGTTCGACGTGTAATAAAACGGCGTCGCGATCGATGCGGTAAACGGCTCGTAACGTTCGATCCGTTTCAGGATTTCCTGCTCGCCGATATCGGCGTCATTCGGGCTTTCGACCGCCCGGCCGTTTTCCACGCCATTCTCCTCTGAGTAAGGGTCGGCGGCCGAAACCGGCGGGCGAAGGAGCTGGGCCCGGTCCTGGACCGAGACTTCCTGTGCCCGAACTGAGTTCAGGGGCGCGCAGAAAGCGCCAACGGTGAGAAGGCCGGCAGCTACTCGGATTTGGATGCGAGAAAAATCAAAAACGCCCGGCATCAGGAGCGTCCAGTTGTGGCGTGTTCAATTCCACGCGTCAAGCAAGGAAACGGCGTTTCTCGGTCGCGAAACGGCTCCTTTCGCCGGGCGAACGCCGACGTTACAACTTCAGCAAATCGCGCTGCCACGCGACGAGCAACGCGTTCCCCTGACTTTCATCTGCCACCAGTGCGTCGATCGTGCCGCGGGGCGCAATCAATGACGGTTCCAGTCCCTGCTGATCCGCGATAACATCGCGGCGACGACGCAGCGCCTCGGCCGCACGCTCCATCTCCGGCGTCGGCCGCGTCCCGCGCCGCTTCGGCCGCACCGGCCATTCTGATTCTGGCAATCGCAGCGCACGCTCCGCGGCTTCGCGAAAACCATGGCGGCGACGCGCAGAAAAATGCCGGTAATCCGGAACCTGGCCGGCTACGAATTGTTCGGCTGCCTCGAGCAGCAAATGATTTTGCAAAATATGAAAGGACGGTTTGTCCACGGCCTGCGCTTCCTGGTCCCGCCAAAGCCAGAGCTCGCGCAAAACCGCGGCAGCCTGCCCGGTCAGCTTGCCAGCGCCGGAGATTCGCCACGGATCGTCACCCTCGCGAGTTCGTTGCACGGAGCTTTGCTCGAGGGCGCGCTCGCACGATTGGCGGAACCACTCCATCCGCCCGCGCTCGCGCAGTTCGGCTTCAAGCTTCTCGGCCAGCGGGAGGAGATAACGGGTGTCGTTCATCGCGTAGTCAGCCATGTGCCTCGGCAACGGCCGTTGCGCCCAGTTCGCCTTTTGCGATCCCTTGGCCAGAATGACGCCGAAATATTTTTCGACCAGCGCCGCCAGGCTGAAAGAACGAATCCCGAGCAATCGCGCCGCGATCACGGTGTCGAAAACCCGGGTCGCCACGAAACCAAGGCTGCGCCGGAGCAATCGCAGATCGAAGTCCGCCCCTTGGAGGACAATTTCCTTCGGCGTTAACGCCGCGGCCAGGGGCGCGAGGTCAGCCTGGGCCAGCGGATCGACCAGGTAATCGTGCCCCGGGATGCTGATCTGGATCAGGCAGAGCTTCTCGAAATAGCAATGCAGGCTGTCGGCCTCGGTATCTACCGCGACCCGGTCCACCGCATCGAATTTCGGCAGCAGTTCCGCGAGCTGGGCGTCGGTCTGGATCATTAAAAAAGCTCCAAGCACCAAGCTCCAAGCACCAGAGAAGCACCAAGCACCAAACATCGAAGACTCTGCCACGACGCAACCCGTTTTTTGGAGCTTGCTGTTTGGAGCTTCTTTGGAGCTTGGTCCTTGGAGCTTGGAGCTTTCATCATCTCAACCCGCTGAGGAGTAGCTCTGCGTTCGTCTTCGTCGCGTTGAGGTTGTCGATCAGTTTCTCCATGGCCTCGATCGGCGGCAGGGCGGCCATTGCTTTGCGCAGCAACTGGACGCGTTCCCATTCTTCCGGGTGATAAAGCAGGTCCTCGCGCCGGGTGGCGGATTGCAGGCAATGGATCGCCGGGTAAAGGCGCTTTTCAACCAGGGCCCGATCGAGATGCAGCTCCATGTTCCCAGTTCCTTTGAACTCCTCGAAAATCACCTGGTCCATTTTGCTCCCCGTATCCACTAGCGCGGTCGCGACGATGGTCAGGCTGCCGCCTTCCTCGCAGTTGCGGGCGGCGCCAAAAAACTTCTTCGGTTTGAGGAGCGCCTTGGCTTCCACACCGCCCGACATGGTCCGGCCTTTGCCCGGCTGGAGTGAATTATACCCGCGCGCCAGCCGGGTGATGCTGTCGAGCAAAACGACCACGTCCTTGTGTTGCTCGACCAGCCGCTTCGCCCTCTCCAGAACCAGCTCGGCGACTTCCACGTGCCTTCGGGAATTCTCGTCGAACGTCGAATTGTAAACGTCGCAATCCACTTCGCGCTGGAGATCGGTCACTTCCTCGGGGCGCTCGTCCACCAGGAGAATGATCAGGACGATCTCGGGGTGATTCACCCGGATCGCTTTGGCGATCTCTTTCAGCAAAATTGTTTTCCCAACGCGCGGCGCGGCCACGATCAAGCCACGCTGCCCGCGGCCCAGCGGCGTGAGTAAGTCGACCGCCCGCGCGCTGATCGAGTTCGTCGTTGTATTTTCGAGCATGATCCGCCCCTGCGGATACAGCGGCGTGAGATTGTCGAACCCGGTCGGCTCGGACCATTCGGCCGCCGGGATTCCTTCCACCTCCAGCACCTCGTCGAGCATGATCATCTTCTCCCGATCGCGCGGAAGCCGCACCGTTCCGCGGATTTTTTGGGCGGGCCGGAATTTGAATTTCTGAATGACCGGGCGCGGTACTCCGACGTCTTCCGGCACAGGCAAAAAATTAAGGCGCGGCCATCGGATAATGCCGAATCCGTCCGCGACCGAATCGAAAAACCCGGTGGTGGTGACGCGAATCCCCAACCCGAGGGCAGCGCGAACGAGGTCAAGGATGAGGTGATGGCGTGAGCGTCCGGGATAGACGCGGAGTTCAAGGTCGCGGCAAAGCTTTTCCACCTCCCCCGCGGGCAAGGCTTGGAGCTGGTTGACATCGAGACTGTCCGGGAGTGCCGGCGTCGTCGCGGTCGTCGTCCCATCTGCTCTCTCAGCCGACAGTTCTCCCGCTTCTGTCTGGTCAGTTTTAGATTCGCCTTCGTTCATTGCCGGAGGGCCGCTCGCGTTCGCAGCCCAAAAATTTACTTGTGATTACCGGACGGGACCGCGCCCGTTCTCCACAGCTCCATTAGCAGCTGCGCCTGGTCCCGGAGCAATTCACGTCCGCTATTGTTCCAAACCACGTGGTCCGCACGCCTTATCTTGTCGTCCAGGGGCATTTGGGCCTCGATCATCTGTTTCGCCTCTCCTCGGCCCAGCCCGGTCCGGGCCACCAGCCGTTCCAGCTGGAGAGCGGGCGAACAGGCCACGACCACGACCTGATCGCACAGGGTTTCACCGCCGGTTTCATAGAGAAGTGGAATATCAGCAAAAAATAGCCTGGTGGAGTTGCGATGGCCTTCGGCTTCGAGGCTCCACTGACGCCGGATGCGCGGATGCAGGATTTGCTCGAGCGCGCGTTTCTTGTCCGGGTCGGCAAACACTATCGTGCGGATCCGCTCCCGGTTCAAGTCTCCGCCTTCGGCAAAAACGTCCTTCCCAAACTCGTCTTCGATAAGCTTCCGGGCTTCCGGGTCGCCATTCGCGACCTCACGCGCGGCGATGTCCGCATCGAAGAAACGCGCTCCCGGTTCCAGCTCGCAGAGGAACCCGAAGAAGCTGCTCTTTCCGGTGGCAATTCCGCCTGTTATTCCGATCGCCGGCATCTGATTGTCGTCAGGAAGTCGCGGCCTTGACCGAATTTCTAATTATCCAGCCCGACCGTTTTTCTTCCGCAGTTCGTAAATGTATGCTTCCACTGCCGTCCCGTCTTTCCGTTTCACCCTGGTCACGACGCGTTGATAGCCCTCCCCCTCAAACTCGTCGAGGCGCGTCCAGTGCTCCGCCAGAATCTCCGAGCTGAAGAGTAAACCTGCGACCTCGCGGGCGCTCGCATCCAGCACGATTCCCGGATACCCCGCGGCCGCACCCCATCGTTCCTTGAAAAGCACTCCATTCACCGCAGCCGGTTCCCACTTTCCCGGGACACTCGCGAGGATGTGCTCGTTAGGCCGCCCCGGCGCCAGCGTGCCATAAACGAAAAGCCGGTGCATTAGAAGCCCGCAAATCACGCTAATGAACGCGAAGGAGAGGGCGTTTCCCACAACCCGCCAGCGACATCAGTAATCCCATCAGATTCGCGTCCCATTCGCGTAATTCGCGGGCACCGCCTCCCCCGCAACCTAACGACCCCGTTCACGGTTCTTCATCCGGCCAGAAGAGACGCCAGCGCCCGTCCCAATAAAGCAGAATGTCGATCCCGGCCTCGGTCCCGAGCTCGATTGCGTCACCCCGGAGCGCGGGCACCTGCTTTTTCCAGTCCTTGTATTGCTTGTCTTTTTTCGTGATGACGCGGACCGCCGGTTTCCCCTCGATCCACATGGGGGAGCTGAAAAACTCGGCGTCGTGGACCAGAAAGTTCTGCGGCGTTCGCGTTAGCCGAATGACAAGGCCAACGCCCTTCGGCGATTTCTTCGATGGACGCTGTTCTGCCCAAGGATTGGAGACTTTCACCCCCGGTTCTTTCGCTACCTTCGCAGCGTCCCGCGTGACCGTAAATTCATCCGGAGCACCATCTCCGTCGAAGTCCGCGGCCATCGCGCTCACCGCGGCGAGTAAGGGGATCGCGATCCCGGGGCAGACTAACAACGCTTTCGCAAACAGATTTCGGCGCCTCATTCCTGAAGTGTGCACGTTAGCCCCGACCGGAATCAACTAATACCGACGGTCGGCCGGCGGGAATAGTTGGCGTGTGTCGCGTTTTGTTCTGGCTGCGACGCCCACCGGGCGGTGTATATTGAGGTCCCAGAACAGTTCACCTCCAGATCCCCTCCAGATCGGGACCGGGTTTCGCGTGAACACGTTTCGACGAGCTGTTGTGTTTCTGGCCGTCGCCTTTCTGGCGAACACGCCCCCGTTCCTCGACGCCGCTTCGGTCCGCGTAACGACCTGGAACCTGGAATGGTTCCCGAACGGTTCCAAGAAGGAATTGCCAACGGATCAGCAGGAGCAGCGGATCAAAACGGCCGCTGGCGTTCTTCGGCCGCTCAATTCGGATATCATTCTCCTGCAGGAAGTACAGGATTACGACGTCTGCGTGCGCCTGGCCGAGGCAATCCAGCCCAGGACATATCACGTCGCGATTGTTTCCGCATTCAAGGAGCCCTTCCAGCCCGGACTCGGCAAGCAACAGGTCGCGATCCTGGCCAAAGAACCCGCCCAGGCCGCCTGGTCAGAATCGTGGAAATCCATGGAAGGCGTGGATCCGCCGCGCGGCTTCGTCTTCGCCTGGTTCAAGATCGCAGGCAACGACGTAGGCGTTTATTCGCTTCATCTTAAGAGCAACCTGGTCATGCGCGGGGACAAGGCGACCGAGATGCAAAAGAACATCCGCAAACGCGAGGTCGCCGCGGCACAGCTACTGAACCACGTCCGCGACGTCATCTCTCCGTCCATGCCGATGGTGAAGAGCATTATTGTCGGAGGCGATTTCAACACGAACCCGGACCAGATCGATTTCGTGGAGGAAAAGACGTTAACCACTCTGGCCGAGGCCGGCTTTCGCAGCCCGCTCGACGGCCTGCCGCTCACCGAGCGAATTACGCATCCCGGCAGCGGGCCCTATCCCGATTGTACCTTCGATTATCTGTTCG
This sequence comes from Chthoniobacterales bacterium, assembly GCA_035536995.1. Lineage (GTDB taxonomy): Bacteria > Verrucomicrobiota > Verrucomicrobiia > Chthoniobacterales > UBA10450 > AV80. The sequence goes on from DATLNB010000070.1 coordinate 11,142, forward strand.
GCTCGAACCTCACACCAGGAAAACCCGAGATCACGGAAACGCCCGCATCGGATCATTATCCGGTGACGTGCACCTTTTCTTTTGGCGGCGGGACCGTGGCGGAGACCAAGCCCGCGCCGAAACCTCCCACCGTGGCGAAGACCAGTCCCTCCGTGGCGCCGCAAAAGCCAGCAGCCACCGCCACCGGGGAACAGTTCGTGACCATCACCACGCCCGTGAAGATTAAGATCCCGTACGGCGAAACCACCCTGCCGCGTGGATTGAAGCTGCCCATTATTTCCCGCGATGCGAAGAGTGTGACCGTCAAATACCTGGACGGCGCGCACCCGGTTCCGATCAGCGCGACGGATCTACAGTAACCTGGAGGGACGCCCGCTGTGGCGTCCCAAGCGTTCAGATTACGCGCTTCATGTCGGGGACGGGACAGCGCCCGTCCCTCCACAGAACGCCGCTACACAAAATCACGCTGAATGACGCTTGCGTGGAGGGACGCCCGCCGTGGCGTCCAAACGCGTTCAGTTTACGCGCCTCATCGCGGGGACGGGACAGCGCCCGTCCCTCCAAGAGCGCCGCTTCACAAAACAACGCTGAAGGACGCTTGCGTGGAGGACGCCCGCCATGGCGTCCAAACGCGTTCAGATTACGCGCCTCATCTCGGGGACGGGACAGCGCCCGTCCCTCCAAAGACCAGTGCGCAACGCTTGCGCTGGAGGGACGCCCGCCGTGCGTCCCAACGCGTTTAGATTACGCGCACCATTTCGCGCATAGGACAGCGCCCATCCCTCCAAAAGATGCTCGACAAGCTACGGGCAAATTCCTACCACGAGCAGGCACCAAGGGCTGTGTTGAACCGCCAACGCCTCATGAATAAAAGTTTCCTCCCCCGCCTCTTAGCGGTCCTCCTCGGGACCTCGGTCGCCCCTTTGAGCTTCGGCGCCGCCGGTTATCTTTACGAATCGGATTTTTCCACTGGGACAATCTATCAATTCACGACCCTGCCGGACTCCGGGACCGTGGTGAAGGTAAAGTTCGCGAGCGGGTTCACCGGAGTGCGCGGCCTCGCGTTTGATCGCTCGGGAAATCTCTTTGTCGGCGAGGCCGAGCGCATCTACAAAATCACGCCAAACGGATTCGGGACGATCTTCGCTTCGGATATTCGTGGCCCGAATTCGCTCGCATTCAATCGGGCCGGAGACCTGTTCGTAACGGATCGTGACGGCCATGTTCTGCGTTTTTCGCCCCAGGGCGACCGCAGCGTTTTTGTCGCCGGCCTGGTCAAGCCGACCGGGCTTGCCTTTGACGCCTTCGATAACCTGTTCGTCGCCGATTACGGCAGTAACACCGTTTTTAAAGTGACGCCTGACGGGAGCCGGACGGTGTTTGCTCAGAACATGAAAGGGCCACAGGGGGTCGCCTTCAGCCACTCTGGCGTTCTGCACGTGGTAAATGAAGCGAACGGAACGGTGGAGGTTTTTAACTCTATCGGTTCCAGACGGACCCGCATTTTCAGCCTTGCTGCACCGATCGGGCTGGCCTTCGATCGAGACGACAACCTGTTCATCGCCAACAGCTGCGTCGGGGACGGGACAAACAGCATCCTCAAATTCACTGCCGAAAGCGAGATCGGCTCAGTTTACGCGAAAGACCTCGGCTGTCCGCTCCAACTCGCGATCGAGCCTCCGCGCGATCCGTTGTTCAACATTTCGACCCGGGCGCGGGTGGAGCCTGTCCTCAATCACGAATTGATCGGCGGATTCATCGTGAGCGGGGCCGGGCCCAAGACCGTGTTGCTGCGGGCGCTGGGGCCATCGCTCTCGAAAATGGGAGTCGCTCAGCCACTTCTCGATCCGATTCTTCAGCTCCACACGCCGGATGGCGTTTTCACCAACAACAACTGGATGGATTCGCAAAAGGAGGAGATCCAGTCGACCGGCCTCGCCCCGAAGGAAAATTCCGAGTCAGCAATCCTGATTACCCTGAACCCGGGCGCCTACACGGCGGTAGTTCGCGGGAACGCTCCGTTCGTTACCGGCAATGCGGTGGTCGAGGTCTACGATGCTGACCTTGGGACGGATTCGAATCTCTCGAACATCAGCTCCCGCGGTTATGTCCAGAGCGGCGACAACCGGATGATTGCTGGCGTAAGCATCGGTGGCGGCAACGGGGCCGGAAAGATTCTGGTTCGCGGGCTTGGACCATCATTGGCCGGGACCGGTATCGCCGATCCTTTGCCCGATCCCAAATTGTCGATGTTCAATGCGCAGGGGACGGCCGTTACCGCCCCCAACGATGACTGGGGCGACACGCAGGGTTACGAAATTTACGGAACCGGAATTCCACCCGCCAGCAGTCTTGAATCGGCCATCCTGATCACCCTGACGAGCGGCGCCTACACCGCGATCCTGGAAGATCTGAAGGGCAACCCCGGCGTCGGTCTCATCGAAGTTTACAATTTGCGGTAGGTGGAGGGACGCCCACCGTGGCGTCCCAACGTGTTCAGTTTGCGCGCCTCGTCTCGGGGACGGGACAGCGCCCGTCCCTCCAAAAAGAGTCCGCAACACAGAATGACGCGGAAGGCCGCTTGCGTTGGAGGGACGCCCACCGTGGCGTCCCCAACGTGTTCAGTTTACGCGCCTCGTCTCGGGGACGGGACAGCGCCCGTCCCTCCAATGGTTGCTACCATCGCAACACATTCAACTCGCCCTGGTACGGCCAGTCCTCTGATCGTTTGACCAGACCGGCCCGAACCGGGTTCTGCACGACGTAATCCCACTTCGCGTCGTAATTTTCTCCGCGACGTAATTGCGTGTCCCAAAAATGGCGTTGCCAGATCGGCGCATCCGCGGGATTCGGCCAATGACGTGCGGCTTTCGATTTCCAGAATGCAACCCAGTCCTGGAGGCTTTCCGGTACCAAAAGCTCGGGCGCGCAGAACAGATGGATGTGATCCGGCATCAGCACATACCTGCCAACGAACCAGTTCGTGGAGCCCAGCCACGCCGCGCGGATTACTTCGTGGCCTCCCGGATTGGCCAGGATGGGCTTGCGTCGCTTCGTGTTGACGGTAACGAAAACAATTATCGGCGTGTCATGCCGCTCATGCACCGGCTGATGAACCGGATGCTGGCGTCCTGAGGGGATGTCGTCCATGGGGATTCCTGGAGGGACGCCCGCCGTGGCGTCCCTAATATGAAAGGGACGGGACGGCGCCCGTCCCTCCAATCACTTGCCGGTCGCGTTAATCCGAGCGGCTTTCGTCGGATCGGTGCCGAGGGTCACGTTCACACCCATGCCGGCCTTCAGCTCGGCGGCGGTGGCTTTTTGACCGTTCACGGTGATCTCGGTGAACTGGGTGATCCCGAGCGTCTTGGTTGTCTTCGCTTCGGTCACCGTAATCGAGTCGGCAGTCACACTCGCGATGGTTGGCGTGTGTATCGGAGGAGGCGTTGGCTTCTTCTTGGACGCTCCAAAGGCGGGATCAACCGCCAAAAATCCGCAAACGATCGTGATGAGAAATAACCGGAGATTCTTCATGCTTACTATTTCTTATACAAAGGAACTTCCGGCAAGATCGGCGGCTCAATCACGTCTTCGGTTTCTTCCAGTTCTTCGTTGAGGTTGACCGGTTGACCGCCGGGATTGATCAGGCGCGCGGTCACGAAAATGATCAGGTTCCGTTTCACGTGCTGATCCACATTGGTCCGGAACAATCGGCCAACAATTGGGATGTCGCCAAGCAGCGGCGTGCGGTCTTCGGTCTTCTGCACGTCCTCCCGCATCAGGCCACCGAGAACGACCGTCTGCCCGTCCCACACGTTCACGCTGGTCGTTACTTTCCGCGTGCTGAAGATGGGCTGATTGATCACGTTCGGCGTGATAACGCTCTGCGGAGCGCTGATGATGCCGCCGGTGACGGTGTCCAAGAATGAGCTTCTGGGCGCCAGAATCGGGCTGCCGTAGTTGATGAACCCTTCGAATTCGACGACCTGCGGGACAAGGTTCAGGTCAATCGTGACACCGTCCGGCCCGACCACTGGTTCAACTTCCAAAGTCACACCGGTGTTCCGGGTCTCAAATGCTGTCGGTGTAGTTGGCGTCACTGGAACGGACGAGCCGCCACCCAGGCTGATGATGTCGGTATCGCTGCGGTTCGTCACGGCGCCGACAGTCTGCGGAATCTGCGGCGGCTGGAATTGCGTCGGATAACGAAACTCGCGAACGATTTCGATCACGGCGCGCTGTCCGCTCTTGGTCATGACCCGCGGAGCTGAAAGGAGATCGACGCCTTTCTTTTGGTTCAACGCGCGGATCACGACCTGGAACTGAGGATCTGTCAGCAATCCGCCGAGCCCAAAAATCCCCGGGGTGAGCAGCTGATCGCCTGTGGTCCCGAGCAGGAGCGAATCAATCGCGTTGCTGCTGATAGCGAGGTTTCCGCTCCGGTTACCGGCGGTGACTGGATTTTGTCCGGTTATGTTAAACGGATAGTCGCTTTGGTTAACAGTAGCGCCGGTCCCCGAGGTGCCGCCGTTGGCCGCGAACTCGCCGTTCTTGTTTAGGTTGAACGGCCCAAGCAGCCAGTCGAACCCGAGCGCTTTCAGATTGTTCTGCGTGATCTCCACAAACTTGGCTTCGATCTCGACCTGCTTCGGGCCCGAGACGTTGGCCTGCTCCACGATCGCGTCCACCAGCTCGAGCATATCGGGCGTGTTTCGCACGATCAGCCGGCTGCTCTGAGGAAGAAAGTTTGCGCTCGATCCAGGAGTGGAAAACGATACGCCCTGGCTCTCTAAAAATTCCTTCGCGCCTTCGCGATTAACCAGGAGCCGGCCGCCGGTGGATTCCTGGGTGTCTTTCGCCGTGCCCGTCGGCTGTGATGCGATCTTGGCGTTCGCGGTCGGTTGAGTCAACGCTGAGCCGCTTGGGTTCAGCGAGGTGGCGATAAAGCCGGGCGGGACGCGATATTGTTTCGTGAGCAGGTCGTTGCTGAGCTCACTGATCGGAATAATCGAGACGGCGAAGGGCTCGATCTTCACTTTCAATCCGGCCTGGCTCGCGATGTAACGCAGCGCTTCCCCGAGCGGGATCTGGTTCAGCGTGATCGTGATCCGGGCGTCAGACGGGGAAACAGACGGGACCGAGATCGTGGTCGGGACGGGCGGCACGGCGGCGGGCTCCGGCGCGTCTCCGTTGGAAGACACCGCCGTTGTCGTGGTGCTCGTGGTCGTCGTCGTTTCGGCGCGAGTGCCAAGAGTGTTTACCCGCAGAACAATGTCCACTCCTTTGCGGCCATCGATCCCGGGATCATTCTCGGCGGCCTGTTGCCGGAGAAATTCAATGGCCTCGCGAATGCTCGCGTCGCGAAACTCAATTCGCGGGATGATGATGCTGTTCAGTTTGTTCGTGATCCGCGCCGTCCCGGTCGCGTCCTTGTTAAACGCGTCGGTAATCGGGCCGACGTTATCGCCGTATCTGCGGACCGGTTGCTCCCAGCCTTTCTGGACCTGCCAGAGCGAGCGGGAACGGGTCTCGTTGTAGGCCTCTTCGCCGTAGTGGGTCTTGGTCAGGTTGATCCGCTCTTCGCCCCGGCGCGCGGCGACGTTGTACGGGTCGAGGGCGAGGACCTGCTCGTATTTCTTGAAAGCCAGATCGTAACGACCGGCGTTGTAATAACCTTCCGCGTCGCTCAGCAGCTTCTTTACTTCCTCGACCTTGGCGAGGAACTTGGGGCCGTTCGTGCGATTGACTGCGTTTGGGTTCTGAAGGCGGGCCAGCATTTCGGCCGCAGGCCGGCAATTTGGGTCGTATTGCGTGCTGAGGATCTCGCGGCAGATCGCCTCGGCTTCGTTGAACCGGCCCTCGGCAATCTTTTGTTCGGCCAATTTCATCCCGCTCACGCAAAAACCGCTCATGGCCTCGTCGTGAGATCGCTCGCTGACCACGGCGTCCGGCAGATAGGTAAGCGCCAGGCGGAATTCCTGGTGCGCGATGACATAATTTCGCTCGGCCATTGCTGCTTTGGCGCGCCCGAGCGCTTCTTCGCCGCGCGGCAGCGCCGCCTGCCGGCGCGCGGCCTCGCGTTGCGCGACCGTGGTGCTGTCCTGGGCGAAAGCAGCTGTGGAGAGAGCCGACGCCAGCGCCAACCCCAGTAGAGATTTCCGCGCGGAAGTTTTCATAGGCTGATCCTTCGGAGGGACGTGCTTCCGCACGTCCACGCTGCATGTGGGCCTGTCATCAAAGAGGACGTGCGGAAGCACGTCCCTCCGACGTGGTCAGGGGGCAAGCGGAGCGACTTCAATGCGCGTCTCCGGCTTTTGCGTGTCAACGATGACGGCTTTGGCCGGCTGCACATCGATCAACTTGTATTTGATCTGGTCCTCCGGTTTCAATGAAAATTCCTGATCCTTTTTCACCGCGAACTCTTTTCGCTCGCCCCATTCATAAACAAAGTTCGCGACCGATTCGGGCGAGATCATGATTTTCTCCTTCACCAGGCTGAGCTGCTCACGCGTCTCCAGGTTCTCCAAAAGCAGCTCGGAGACGTCCACCTTCGTGCCGTACTGGTTGGTCTCGTATTTCTCGGTAAACTTTACGATCTTGAACTTGGTCCCGCGGATCGTCTCCCCGAGTTTGAGGAACTGAGTCGGCTCCTTCAGGTCGCTGGTGTTGAGCGCGAAGGTCTCGTTCACCCAGGAAGCGAAGACGAGGCGAAACGGCTCCTGGGCGAACGATTTCAGCTTCAACTTGGCGATGAATGCCGGGTGTGACGCCTTGTCGGTCGGGTTGGTCCGGTTCTGCCATTCCTCGAGGTTGTTAAATCCATCGGTGTCCGGATCCTGGGTCAGCACGTCCGCCTCGGCGATCGGGAGGTTGAATTGCTCCAACCATTCGTTAGGCACGGGCGGATGGACTTCGGTGGTCTGGAGAGTGGCGGGGAGCCCGTTCGCGCCGATGAAATGTTTTTCCGGAACGAAGAGTCCGGACCGGCCGCTAAAGGTCCACTGCGCGGGCTGTTTCAATTTCTCCGTGGCCAGATCCATCTCGACGGCCTTGGGCGGGGGCGCAGCCGGCCTCGGCGGCGGGGCGGATTGCCGCGCGAGAGTTTCGGAAAACTGCCAGGCGTTTTTCGTTACCAGGAGTGCGGAGATAAAAAGGAAAGCGGCGGCGGCAAAGACGGCGGCGCGGTCGTAGTTAGAGCGGAGCCAGGTCATGGCGACAATTGGTCCGGACATGCGGAAGCATGTCCCTCCGGAGGGACGCGCTTCTGCGCGTCCAAATCGGACGTCGTGAAGCTCTGTCCGGGCACGCCGCTCAAAACGCGAACCTCACAATCTCGATCCGGGCGGTGGTTTCGATCTTTTCGTTGCCAACTATGAAATTGAGAGCAGCTCCCGGAGTCGGTTTGGCGCCGGGAACACTCACCGGCGGCGGCGTGGGAACAGCAGCCGTGCTCTCAGCCGCGGTCTCACGCGGCGGGCCTTTTTCCTTCTCATTCTTCACATGAAGAAGCCGGATGATGCAGAACTGCTGGTGCGCCGCAGCGATCTGGTTGATGACCCGCCGGGCCGCGCCGGGCGTCGAAAGGAAAGTGGCTTCGACGACGTTCCTTTCGACCAATTTCGCTGCGGCCGCCGCATTCGCCGGAGTGGACGCGGGCGTAGCTGTCGGCAACACCGCCGGGCTACGGTCCGACGATGGCGGGTTACGGCGAAATGCCATGATCGCTTCAACCCGGGCCTCGATCATGCCGTTGAGGAGCGACTCGACCTGCGCCAGCTCCTGCGCGAGCAACGGGGCCGCGGCTTCGGTCGGGAGAGCTGAAGCGAACTCGTCGAAACCGAGATAAAACTTGTCCGGCAGCTTCACCTTGTTCGCGCGCGCCTTGTCCGCGACTGCGTTCATCGCGATGCGCAACCGGGATTGAAATTCGTTGGGCGCGAGCGGGGTAACTGGCGGAACGCGGAGCTTCAGCTCGTCCTTCAGTTTTGCGAGCGCGGCCGAGTAGTTTTCGGTGTGCGCCTTCATTTTGCGCAGGTTGTCGTCGCTCGGGTAAGGGGCGAGCCCCTCGAGCCGCCGCAGCTCGGTGGAGGCGTTGCCAAAACGCATGGCCGCTTCGTCCGCCGCGCTGCTCGCGGTCCAGACGAAAACAAGCGCGCCGATCGTGCACAGGCCCAGAACGATCGCGAACATGCCCAGGAAACGATTTTCGCGGAACCAGTTCATACCGCTCCAAGGATCAATCGCGCTTTCAGCGCTGCCCTTTGCAGGGGCGTTGAAATCCTGGGGCGCTGCCCCAGGCTATAATTGATGGTCGCGCCTTCAGCGCGGAATCTGCGTGCGCCTTTCAGCGCCGACGGCGCCTCTTCATCATAGCCTGGGACAACGCGCGAAGTCACTCGAGGGATGAATCGCGCTTTCAGCGCTGCGGTTTCCGCAGGCCTCGAATACCTGGGGCGTTGCCCCAGGCTATCTTTGACGACCGCGCCTTCAGCGCGGAGTTCAGATGTGCGCACCGCGACAGGCCGGGCGGTTTTCAGCGCCAACGGCGCGTCTTCATCATAGCCTGGGGCGACGCCCCAGGTAACCGGTCCACTGGAATCGGAGCGCTGAAAGCGCGATCCATCGGCCTGATTCCCTTGTGATCGCGTCCGGCTCATGGCAACGGCACCGGTTTCTTCAGGTCGAGCCGCAACTCATATGGAAACGCCCACTCGTTATTATTCGGCGTGGTCGGCTTGATGACTTTTGCCTGGTTATTCGGATCGATCGCGAACCATGGTGAGCTCACCAGGTTTCGAAAATAATCGACCACCACTTCCTGTTGCTTCGGGTTGAACAGGTACAACCCGCGCACCAGGAGCCCGTCGATGGCCGGCGCACCAGCGACGGCCCCAGGCTTCGCAGGCGTGGGAGTCGCGACCGGCGTCGGCGCCGCCGCGGCCGCGCGGGTATCGGGCGCGCCCAGAGGTTTGCCCCCGGAGGTCGGAATCAATTCGGTGATCCAGATGTCTTCCTTCGGCAGACGCGCATTCAGGTCCTCCAGGATTTGGGGCCAGAACGCCCGCTCATTGATCGCGCCGGCCAGGGGGGCGGACTGATTGTCGAGTGCGGCTATTTCTTTCCGGACCTGGGTCATCTGGGTTTCGATCCGCCGCATGACGTCCACCTTTTCCTGGAGCTTCGCCGTTGCCCGATCCTGAATGGCGGATGACCGCCAGAAGTACGCGCCCCAGAGAAGCAGCCCGAGAACGAAACAGGCGGCAGCCAAAACGAAGTAGGGCCGCCGCCGTTCCATCTCCTGCCGGCGGACAACGCTCTGCGGCCGGAGATTCAACTCCATGGGGCAGGTGGTCGCGCTGCGTAAGGCGAGCCCGGTCAGCTCTCCCAGCAAATGCGCTGAAGTGGCGACGGCCGCGGCATCGACACTTTCAGAGACCGCGACATTGCGCAACGGATTGAAGAACTCGATCGGCACCTGGAGCTTTTCCTGGAAAAATTCCCGCATGTAGGGCGTGCTTGTGCTCCCTCCGCAGAGAAACAAGCGCTCGGGCGGGTTACCCTGCTGTTGCGCGCGGTAATGACTGATCGAGCGCATCATCTCGGCATGAAGCCGAGTCATCGTGCCGCGAACTATTTTTGAAACGCGCGCCACTTCGGGATCGGGCGGCTCGGCATACGCGCCGCCGAGGCTGACAAATCCATCGCGCTTTTTCCGGAGCTCAGCGGCGGCGAATGGTTCGTTGAATTCCTTGGCGATCGCGGAAGTGACGGAAGCGCCACCGATGGCAACGCTCCGTGAAAAGATGCGCCCCGGCTCGATGAACAGAAGGTTGGTGGTTCGCGCACCGATATCGACAAGGAGCGAACAACCGGAAAGGTCGCTGTAGTTGTAACGGAACGCGTTATAGAGGGCCATCGTGGCTACGTCCACGATCGCGGTCCGCAACCCCGCGCTTTCCACCGCGGCGTTCAGGGCCTCCAGCAGGTCTTCTTTGATCGCGACCAGCACGACCTGGATCTGTTCCTCTGCGCCGCCCCCAACCAGCTGGTAATCCCAGACGACTTCGTCGATCGGGAACGGAACGTTCTGCTGCGCCTCGAAAGCGATGATCCGCTCGATCTTTTCTTCTTCGACTGCCGGCAGTTTTACGAACCGCGCGAAAACGGACTGCGCTGCGGTGGCGTAATTGACCGGGCCGGGCTTCAGAACAAGCTCGTCAAGTATGTCGCGGATCGCTGCCGCGATTTGGACGGTCCGCGCGCCTTCGTTCGCCGGGTCCGCCGCGACTTCCCGCAAGCGATAGCCGTTCAGGACCAGGCCGCCATTGTTTTGCGTGTGGAATTCGGCAAGGCCAACAGAATGCGAACCGAGGTTCAGGCTGACGATGCGCGTGGCGGCGGGCATGAGCGGCTAAAATCCCAAATCCCAATCCCCAAAGTCCAAACAAATCGAGGGGAAGAACAGTTGAGAGTTGGTGGGTTGAGAGTTGAGAGCGCCCGGCGTCCTCTCAGCGCCCTTCGTTCCCAAGCTCCGGCTTGGGAACGCACTTGTCTTCGAAGCTCTGCTTCGCGTGCGTCGACGGACGCTAAGCGCTATCTGTTAATCCCGCGTGTCGAAGCAAAGCTTCGCGGACAATGTCATTCCCAAGCTGGAGCTTGGGAACGAGGGGGATAGGCGCACGCGATTGAGACAATCGCGCGGCGATTTGGAAATCGCCGCTCCTTGGGGGCCCGTTCCCGGCGTCCTCAGCGCGACTTGATTTGCTCGTACCGATCCCAATACAGCGGCGCGAACGGCGTCTCATTCTTATTCAGAACAAACCCGGTGAGTTGGGCGAGCCCGGCGTACCACTGGCCGGGGGCGCGCGCAAAGCTCATCTCGTCCTTGACCGCGCCCTGTTGAAGAAGCTGGATCGCGACGTTCTGGACCATGTTCGGCGCGACGGGGCGGTTCCCGTTGAATCGGGCCAGCGACCGCGGGGAGACGTACATTACGGAACGGTTCTCGCGGCCCGCCGCGATGTTCACGTGCGTTACCTCGCCGGCCAGAAGTTTGCCGTTGATCAGGATAAAGTATTTGAACGTGAGCTCATCGGTGTAATCGGGCGCGGCCGCGAATTCCACCTCCACCTCCAGCCAACGGTCGCGCTGATTCGCGGGATACTGCTGTCCGCCGGTGTAGCTAATTTGCGGGGTGCTGACGAGGTTCTTGGTGATCCTGAGAAGCTGAAAATCACCGCCGCCGCGGGTCTGGGCGAGTGCCGCTGACGCGGAAATCCCAAATCCCAAGACCCAAATCCCAAGAAATTTCAAAACCCCAAATCTCAATCTCACGCGCGCCTGGGTGATGTCGGGTCGCCGTGCTCAATCATCTGCACTTTTTGAATCTGCGACGCTGGCAGTAAGCGAGTGCCACGAGCGCCAAGCCACCACCGATCCATGTGCTCGGTTCGGGAATGGGCGCTACGGTCAGCGAAATGTCGTTAAAATCGGTTCCATCGCCGCCGCTGTCAGCGTAGTTGACCAGAAACGCATAGTCTCCAGATGTGAAAGTATTTAGAGGAGCATTCGTAAACGTGCCGGAGACCGGCGTCGTATTGGAGAGAGCGATAAAAAACTTGTCACCTGGATTCAAGGCAGTGCCGATTACCACAGCCAGATTCCCGCCGAGTGTGATTTGTCCGTTAACGATCACTTGATCGTAAAGGGTCCCGGCGCCGGTACCCGCAACACCGGATCCTCCATTGAGGTCAACACTGTAGGTGCCGTTAGTGTTAAGCGTCAGCGCACCCGTGTGCAAAATTCCGGGGCTGTTTCCCGGTGCAAGAGTGCCACCGCCATTAACCACCACGGCACCGCTGATGGCCCCCATGCCGCCGAGTGTGCCGCCATTATTTACAGTGACGGTGCCCGTGCCGGTACCCGAGCTTATTCCGGATACGCCACCATCTACGAGCAGCGTCCCGCCGTTGACCTTCGTCCCGCCGGTATAGGTATTCGCGCCGCTCAGGATCAGCGTCCCCGTGCCGATTTTGGTCAGCACGCCGCCGCCCGTGCCGCTACTCTGAATAACGCCTGAGAAGGCGGTGCTCCGGTTGTTGCTGCCCACGGTGAGACTGTTGCTTCCGAGGAAGGCCTTCCCGCTGCCTTCGAGCGAGCCGACGGTCACTTCCGGACCGTTGTGCGGCCTGATGTCGAGGTTGCCATTGCCAAAGACCTTCACCGTCGCCGTGCCCCCGGTGGAATCGTCCCTGAAGATGATCGCGCCGCCGGCGCCCCCGTTCGTGCCCGCATTGGCGATGAGCGTGGCGCTGGCCGCTGTGGCGGAGTCCCCGAATTCCGTGGTGCCGCCGCCCGCGCCGTTCACGGTGGCACCATTGTTGGTGCTGGTGGCGCTGCTCGCGCTCGTGGTGTCGAAGAAATACGTGGTACCGCCGCGTGCCCCGCTGACCGTGCCGGCGTTGTTGGTCAAGGTGGCACTGCCCGCGTTCGTGCTGGAGTAGAATCTCGTGAAGCCGGGAAAGTTGCCGCTGACCGTGGCGCCGTTGGTGATGAAGGTGGCGCTGCCCGCGTTCGAGTTGGCGGTGAAGTCCGTTCTGCCGCTGCCTGCGCCGAGGAAAGTGCCGCTATTGGTGATGAAGGTGCCATTGCCCGCAGTGGACGATCCAGCGAATCGCGTGTCGCCGCCCAGGGCGCTGAAGCCGAATATGTCCTCGGGAGCCGTGCCGCCGTTGGTGGTGAAGGTGCCGTTAGCTGCGCTGGAATTACCGTAGAAGATCAGGAAGCCGCCGCGTCGGCTGGTGACCGTGGCGCCGTTGGTGATGAAGGTGCCATTGCCCGCGTTCGAGTTGTCGTAAAAACTCGTGATGCCCCAATATGCGCTGAGGACCGTGTTGCCGTTAGTAATGAAGGTGCCATCACCCGCGGTGGAGTTGTTGTGGAATGTCGTGGAGCCTCCTTGTGCGCCGGAGGCTGTGCCGCCGTTGGTGGTGAAGATGCCGCTGCCCGCGCTCGAGGTGTCGAAGAAATTCGTGCTGCCGCCGTAGTTTTCGCTGTAAACATAGATGCTGTCGGTAACGCTGGCACCGTTGTTGGTAAAGGTGCCGCTGCCCGCGTTCGAGGTGTTAAAGAAATTCGTGCTGCCGCCGAATGCGCCGCTGACCGTGGTGCCGTTGGTGGTGAAGGTGCCGCTGCCCGCGTTCGAGGTGTTGTAGAAGCTCGTCGAACCGCCGTTCGCGCCGTTGGCAGTGCCGCCGTTGGTTGTGAAGACGCCGCTGCCGGCAGTCGAGGTGTCGAAGAAAAGCGTGGAGGCGACGCTGCCCGCGGAGGAGGTTTCGCCGTTGGTGGTGAACGCTGTATTGATCCCCGCGGTCGCGTTGTTTCTAAAGGTAATTCCTCCAATAGCGTTGGCGCCATAAACAGAAGCCACGAAGTTCTGGACGATCCCTGAATTGTTGGTAATGCCAGCGCCGCTGATAGTCAGCGTGAAGGAGGTACTGGCGTTAATGGTATAGGCGCTCGCGCCCGCGTTGAACACGATGCCGGCCACCTCTGTGTTAGCTGAGAGCGAGACGGCGGTTGTATTGGAAACGTCGAACGTCGCCGTGTCTCCCGATCCGTTAGGGTAGCCGGTCGCGGGCGTCCAGTTCGTATCGGTATTCCAATTGCCAGAGCCGGGGTTAAGGGCCCACGTCGCACTGCCGGAGGCAGTGGCCGCGTTCGGTGTTCCACCGTTGCCGAGATTGAAACCTGTTCCGCCTGCGATTGTATCTTTGAGGGTTAAGCTGCGGCCAGAGAATGCATCCAGCCCCGTGAAGAGGCGGGGATCAAAGACATCGTGCGACGTTCCGACGTACCCGTTTGCAGATCCCAACCGAACAGCGTCATCGTAGATCAAGGATGGAACAAACGGATCCCGGGACCTCGGATTTGAAAGCGCGTTAACAAACCAATCAGGGCCGGCATAAAACAATTCGAAGCGCCAGGAAAAATCCCGATCGGCGAAATCGTGGGATGCCAGCGACTGCGTCCTCCACGAGGTTTCGCTGTCCGGCGGCGGCGAGTGGGCGTTAAGGGCAGGCGGAACGATCCAGGCCAACAGATGGAGCAGAATCCGTAATGGATTGCGAAAAATAGGGGACATCGCCGCGGGGTGTTTCTCGGGCGAAATCCCAACAAGTCCGCCAAGACTTGTCAATGTAATTGGATGCCCCCCCTGCCAGACGTCGTTATTGCAGGCGCTCGCCGAGCTCCCCGCGCTCCAGGCAGCCCTTGAAATACTCGATCGTTTTCGTAATCCCCTCTTCGAATTCCACCTTCGGCTCCCAACCGAGGACTTTTCGGGCGCGCGTAATGTCCGGCTGGCGCACTTTCGGATCGTCTACTGGCAACGGCTTGTTCTCGATCTGCGATTTCGTTCCCGTGATCCGGATGATTTCTTCGGCGAATTGTTTGATCGTCATCTCGCGCGGGTTCCCGATGTTCACCGGCTCGTGGAAATCGCTCATGGCCAATCGGAAAATTCCGTCGATCAAATCCGATACGTAACAGAACGACCGCGTCTGGGAACCATCTCCGAAAATCGTGAGCGGCGTTCCGCTGAGCGCCTGGCCGATGAAAGCCGGCACCACCCGGCCGTCACGCAACCGCATCCGCGGCCCATAAGTGTTGAAGATCCGAACAATCTTGGTGTCGATGCCATGGTAGCGGTGATACGCCATCGTCATTGCTTCCGCGAAACGCTTCGCTTCATCGTAAACGCCGCGTGGCCCGATCGGGTTCACGTTGCCCCAATAATCTTCCGTCTGCGGATGGACGAGCGGATCGCCGTAGCATTCTGACGTGGAGGCTAACAGGAACGTCGCCTTCTTCGCTTTGGCGAGCCCGAGCGTGTTGTGGGTTCCGAGCGCGCCGACTTTCAACGTCGGGATCGGCAGCTCGAGGTAATCGATCGGGCTGGCCGGGGAAGCGAAATGGAAAACGTAATCGACATCTTCCTCAACCAGGATGTAGCTCGAGACGTTGTGCTTGATGAACCGGAAATTCTCGTTCCCGCCCAGGTGGGCGATGTTCGCCGGGTTCCCCGTGATAAGATTATCGATCGCAATGACCCGATGCCCTTCCGCGAGCAATCGATCCGACAGATGCGATCCCAAAAACCCCGCCCCGCCTGTAACCACCGAAACCTTCTGCGCCATGTTCCGCTGTTCTTAATTCGAGACCAATTTCTTTGCGAGTGATTTTCCGACCGCGGGCCGAGGCTCGCTGCTCCTCAAACACCACACACAGCGCGCCACGTCACACCGGAGCGCTTTGCGTCGCGTGAAAATCCGCCCAGAAAGAATAGCCTCGGTCATTCCAAAAAGGAGTGGCCACGCCGCCACGCATGAGCGCCTGAAAATGGGAGAATGTTTCCTTCATCTCTTCAAAGTTTTGCCATCGGCCTGGAAGCTCTGGACCAAATGGCCCCGAGCTCCCATGATTGAACCGCCAGCCCTTAAGCTCGCGGAGCGGCGAGAGAGACTGGTTCGCCCGGGTCCGCTCTTCAAACTCGAGCTGGCGGAGCGACGGCGGGCGTTCCAAAGGAAGATAATGAAATTGGCTGATGCATTGGAAGCGGCCGTAGCCGAGATCTCGAAGCTGGTCCAATAAGCCGATGTCGCTGGCTTCCACCGAGACATGGATCGGGGCTGTTCCGGGAGTAAGATCGCGCAGGCAAAGGTGGTCGTTCCCCTCAATATCGATTTTTAAGTAGTATGGAATTCCGTGCTCCTGGATCAGAGAACGAAACCGAATGCACGGGACGTCGATCGAGTAGTGACCGCTGTTTTCGCGCGAAGCGATGCTGCGGTGGAAGGACGACCATTCGGAATGCATCTCGCAGATCCAAAACGGCAATTCTCCTTCCTGTTCGGCGATGCCTGCGTTTTTAATAATCAGTCGGCCTTCCCCAATCTCACGGGCGAAGCGGACCCGGGCCTTCTCGACGAGGACGGGGTCGGCCTCGACCGCCAGCACACGAAAACCGCGATAAAGGTAATAGGCAGTGTCGTCCCCGTTGTTCATCCCGATGTCGTAGACGAGGTCGTTGCTCATCGGGGGCGTTGCTCGCTCGGAAAGTAGGAAATAACAAGCCGCGTTAAATCCACTGGCGCGCTGGCCCGCACCGTTGTCTTTGGGAAATCGCCGGCCGTGAGCGGATGATCCACCGAAGCGGAAAACACATTGCCATCAAACTCATAGGGCGGCTGGGCATTCACCTCGACAGTAAGTCGTCCGTCCCCTGCCCCCTGCCCGCTGAGCTTGAACTTTCTGCTCGTGCCATAGCTAAAGAGCGCAAAGGAACTTCCGTAAGCTGTCCCGTCATCACGGACGTCGCCTGGTCCCTTTAAGGCAGCAAAGACCAGGAACTGTTTTGGCTCGCGGGGCTCCTGCTCGAAGCCAAGGAAATAGGCGGATAACCCAGGGTTTTTCTCCAGGGCCGTTTTGAATTCCAGTGCAGAGCGGCTCACGCTTACTCTTTTTTTGGATCGTTGACTGAGATATTCAGTCCAATAATTGTCGCTGTTAGCCACAATGCCGCGCGGACGCCACAAGGACGGCGCGTAGATGGTAGAACCGGGCGGAATCGCCGCGAAGCTGTCCGTCCGCATAAAGCGCTCCACCGTTTTCCATTTTAAGTGCGATAGCTGCTGGTCGCGGGTGATGGACTGGTTATAGAGATCCGTGGCCAGCGAAGTCGCTGCCACGAAGCAGCATGCAAGGAGGACATAAAGGCGCCCGGCGAGCCGCCATCGGGCCAGGACCTGGCGTAGCCCAAGCATTGTCACCGCGAGTACAAACACCATGGCGAAGTAGGCGTAGTAACTCGGAGCCCCATACGCAAGGCTCCCGTGATTGATGACCCAGTCCTGATACTGCCGGGTGAGCCCCACCAGGAAGACAGGCGCGACTACGCACGCCAGCCCGGTTACGATCGCTAAAACAAACGACCGCGCCGTGAAGAGGCGGTTGCCGCGAGAGAGCACCAGCCAGCAAAACAAAGCGGCGATCAAGGCCTTCGCGATCGATTCTGGCGGAATCGATGCGAACAGCCGCCAAAACTTCCCAGCTCCATCAAAGGGCGGGTTTAGCGATGCAGGATCACGAAAGAAAAAGTAGCTCGGAAAGGTCGAGCACGCGTATTGCCAAATGACTGTGGCGATACGTCCGATATTGAACGGCGCCAGCTGGTTCCCGTAATGATGAGAAGGATAGGCGTGCCGAAAGGTGAAGTAGCAGACGAGGTAAACCGCCAGACCTATCGCCGCGGGCAGGCCTCCGTGAGCGGCCATGCGAATACGCGACGCGACATTGGACCCGGGCTCTTGCCGCGCGCGGAACACGCAAAGCCCGAGCAAGACCGGGAAATAAACGACAAAGGCTTCCGAAACAAGGAGCGCAACAAAGTAGGTGGCACCTGCAAAGATGGCCAAACTATGACGCCCGGTTCTTTGCCACCCCAACAAGAGTAAGACAACCCCTAAAAAGGCCGTCAGCCCTAGATGCGGAAGCACGGGGTAAGAGGTAAGCAAAGTATGGTTCCAGCCGTTCTGCATCCATGTCAACGCACAGGCCGCTGCCAGAACCCCCGCGCTCTTGGATTTGAGAACCCTCGCTACTACCAGATAAAAGCAGACGACATTCGCCAGGATCGAGCCTTGCGCGAGCAAATGGTAGATAGTTGGACTACTTGAGCAAAGACGGGAGAGCGCAAAGACCAGGTGCAAGGACGCCAGGTGGAAGAAACGGCCTGAAGCATTTGTTAACGCCCATACCGCTGGCCACCAGCCACCCCACTGATCGGGCAACAACCCGGTCTCCGCATCGTCGCGCGTAGTGAAACCAGTCTCGAAAAGAGGAGCCAGGACCAGGACCGCGAGGATGAGAAGGCCGGCGATGGCGAGAGCCCGGATTGGACGTTCGCGCGCAACCCCGAAGCGTCGCTCCTTTATCTCCTTCTCATGAATCATCTCCGCTTTTCCTGACCAATCTGCGGCTCTGGGAGCGGTCTTTCAACACGAGCAGGACAGGATAACGACCGCATTTATGGGATGACAATGAATCTTATATGGTTGGACCGAACGAGTGTTTAATTATCGCCCATGTCGTAAGCCGATGAGGACGGCGTGATTCAAGGGCGCGCCACCCGGGCCGGATATCGGTTTTGCTGAGTTGACGCCATACAACTCCAAGGTAGGAAAGGAGTGGTGTCTCACCGCAGCGCACGCCCCTTTGAACTCGGCAACGAGCTTACCATCGTCATCCCGACGATCAATTCCGCGCGCTACCTCGACATCATCCTTTCTTTCTACAGGGACCACGGCTTTGTCGTGACGGTCTTTGTCGATTCCCGCACGGCAGACGACACGGTCGCACTGGCGAAACGGTTCACCGAGACTGTCGTAATATCGACTCCGGCAGCCTTTGCCGAAGAGCTGATCCGGCCAATGTCATACCTGTGCAAGACACCCTGGATCCTGCGGCTCGACGACGACGAATTGCCCACTCTCGCCATGATGGAATTCGTTCGTCAATGCGTCCAAAGGGCGGACAGCCCGGTCCACGGCTTTCAACGCCACCAATGCGCGGTCTCCCGAGATGGCCGCTTGCTTTCTCATGCGGAAGTCTCGCCTTACAACCACCGGCAATGGCGCCTCTTCCAGCCGGATCAGGTGAAGTTCGCGCCGGAGCTGCACACTCCGGGCTTTGAATGGGAGGGGATGGGAGGAGATGGGGGCCCGCCGGAGATATCGATGATTCACCTGGACTGGGCGCTCCACACCTATGAAGAAAGGCGCCGGAAGGTGGACCGTTACGAGGCATTCAATGCAGAAGGCCGAGGCGCACCGCAATCCTACGCGTATTACTTGTACGAGGACCAGTCCTGGCCGAACGATCGCTTTCGCGAGCTGGCCTTTCCGGAATTTGATCGCACCTGCCTTGAGATCACTGATCGCTTCAAGGAGCTGTGCGTCGGGTTTTGACGCTCCCAGCATTCATGTCGACTTCGGGGCTATCGGCGGGAGAAGACAAGCGGGCTGTAATCAAACTGTATCTCGATCTGCTGGAACGCGTCCTGGTGGGAGAAACCTACCAGGACCCATCTCAAGATCCGTGGGGCGAAAAAAGGTTTGACCCAGCCCGGCGTAGCATGGGCCGGGATTGGCCTTTGCGCGCCCATACCATGATTGGGTCGCGCCGATTGCACAACCTGAGAGAATTGACCGAACGAGTGATTCATCGCGGAGTCGCGGGCGACCTGATTGAGACCGGCGTGTGGCGCGGCGGGGCCTGTATCATGATGAGAGCGGTCCTGGCAGCCTACGGAGTGCGGGACCGAAAGGTGTTCGCAGCAGACTCATTTGAAGGACTCCCAAAACCGGATGAGAACAGCTTCCCGGTGGATGCAGGAGACATTCACCACATTTATCCGGAGCTCGCAGTCCCGTTGGAAGAAGTAGAAGAAAACTTCCGAAGCTACGGGCTTCTCGACGACCAGGTAGTATTCCTGAAAGGGTGGTTCAAAGAAACTCTGCCGGCTGCTCCGATAGAACGGCTGGCGATCCTTCGCCTGGATGGCGATATGTACGAATCTACGATCCAAGGCTTAAACGCCTTGTACCCGAAACTCTCCCTCGGCGGCTTTTGTATTGTCGATGACGGGAACGTCCCTGGATGCCAGGCAGCAGTTAACGATTACCGCCGGGATGCCAGGATAAGCGCGGAAATCGTCAACATAGACGATTGGGGGTTCTATTGGGAGAAAGAGTAGAGTTACCCGTCCGGACCATTCATTGGTCCGAGCCAAAGCGGCATTTTCTCGTTTCGATTCGGAGCAGCTCAGTCGCGGGCAACGGTCGCTGGGTCGATTACAGCAGGCGTCGCGAGTGGGACCTGCTCCTCAACTATTACGATGAGCCGCCTTCCGTTATTCCGGCCGCCGACATGGTCACATATGGCGGCGCGAGCAAGTTCCCCGCGGCCTGGCAAACGAACCGCGATCATGACGGATTCCTGGCAGCTTATCGCGCAGTTTTCTTTCTGGATAACGACATCGATCTGCAGTTCGAAGATGTGGACCGCCTCTTCGCCATCTTCTCGGAATTCGAGCTCTGGCTGGCCCAACCGTCGCTGTCTCAAGGTTCCCATTTCTCCTGGCCGATCACGCAGCACCAACCGTCGCGTCGACTGCGTTATACGAATTTCGTTGAGATCATGGCGCCAGTGCTTTCGGACACCGCCCTTGCGAAGTGCCTTCCGACATTCAACCAATCAATAAGCGGTTGGGGTCTGGACCTGATCTGGCCCGCACTGCTCGGAAATCCCACCAATCGCATCGCCGTGATCGATGAAATTGAAATGACCCACCCTGACCGAGTTGATCCTGCAAACGGCAGGTTCTATCGATACTTAAGCTCTATTGGAGTCGATCCCTACGCAGAATCGGAGCGGCTTGCGCGCGAGTATGAAGTCCCGCGGGATTACCCGACCGAGCAGTATGGCGAAGTCCGGTCCGACAACGGGGACAAAACGGAAAGCCCGGAGTGACTCACTGCGAATCCACAATCATCCCTGCTTCTCGAGCGGTAAATCCGGTCAATTGAAAGGCCAGCTCGCGAGGGTCAGCCGGCGGCTTGATCACCGGCCCTTCGAAACGAAAACTTAGCTCTCGAGTGGAACGTGGAGGAATAGAAACAGTCTTCGCAAATGGGACCACGCCATCGCCGAGAATTAAGCGTTGTTCTTCGGCCCCACTGGACACTTCAAGAGGAAACGAGCCGGGCGTAAATTGTTGAAGCTGGCCGGCGATCTCTACCGTTCGCACGATGTCGGAATCATTGGTCAGCTGGAGACGGCCGTGGCTTCCGCACCATCGCCAACGCCGGTCCTTGTTCGATTCCAAAACAGAAAAAGCACCGGCCCAAGTGAGAGCAATCGGAAACCTGCTTTGCCGCTCGCGCAGCGACCACTCGTCCGGAGAGAGAGATGTGCGCAATTTGTCACGGTAAGAACGAAGATCGTAAAACGCCCAGCGGGAATCGGTGCTGACGTAGGCTGGCTCACCGGCGATAGGTCTTAGGTCCTGTTCAAGCTGGCCGTCCTTATAGCCACCGCGGCTTATCAACACGCCTTCGAAGCCGGCAAAGACTATCCTGGAGGTCATCGCTTCGAGTGGCAGCGATGCCGTTTTTGCGTTCCAGTCCCGATGACGTCCCATTATCTCTCCCCAGGTCCAGCGCAGGGTGCGCGTCTGAAGGTAGGGCTTCGCGTTTTCGTAGTAAGGGAGCGCCCCTACGCCGCTATCCAGCGGGAAAGGCATGGCAGGCAACTGGAAAATGGCCGTTCCTGGAGGAAGCCTGGCTTCGAGGGCGGCGAAGGTTGCCCGGTCCTCGTGAAACTCTTTTTCGATCGAGCGATGCACTTTGAGGTACCGAACCGTTATCTGGTCGAGCGCCCCGAAAACAATGAGCGCCAGGGATGCTGCGAACTGGATCCCTCCAGCTCGCCGGCTCAGGACCCGGTCGAAGTAGATAGCCAGCGCGGCAAGGCAAAACAGACTGATGAACGGACTAACTCGATTGTAGCAACGCACCTCGGCCGTTACGAAGACATTGAACAAACCGGCTGGTCCTCCCGCGTGGCAAATCAGAACAAGGGCCACGGTAAGCGCGGCCAGGATGGATAACGTGTCTCCGGAGGCATCCCTGCGATGTGTCACGAGTGCCCTTAGCGCGATCGCCAAAAGAACGAAGAGTCCGATCGAACCAAGAGTTCCGAGCGCGCTCCCGACAGATTCATTAGCGTCTGGAGCGTCCTCCGGGAAGTTTGCAGCCACAATCTTGTCGCGGATCCGCTGCATGAAGGCGAAGCCATTGGTCCGAACCGGGGTGAGCATCTGGCGAATACGAAGCCCATAGACATCAGCGTCATTGACGTTTTTGTAGCTCAAACTGGGATTACGTCCGTGATCGCGCCAGAACTTCAGGCTCGGAGCGATGTTAAGCGTCGCGGTCAGGCCGATCAGAATCAGAAGCGCGCCGGCCAAACCGAGGATCGCGGGTCGCCTGAAGCGAGCCACGCCGATCAAGGCCGCAAGCCCAATAACCAGGCCGATGAAGAAAGGCCAGTAGACATAGGTCAGGCCTGCGAACAGAGCGATTACGGCGGGCAGGATGAGGGGCTTGAACCGTGTGAAGCCGTGTGGGCGTCGGCGATAGTTGTCCCAACGTTCCAGCAGGTCGCCACGGGCCAGGGCGACGGCCAGATAGGCGCCACCGGGGATTATGAACGTGACCAGGTTAAGATGCGCGACGATTCGAAAGAACGTGAAAGGAGCTATTCCAAAGAGCACTCCAAAGGTAAGGCTGGCCAGAGGAGAGATCCGGAGAAACCGCAGAAAGAGCGCGCCGAATCCACCCGCCGCGCAAACTGAGAGCAGCCAATAAAGATTGACCGCGAAACCGGGGCTGCCCCAAAGCAGCATGAACACCCTCACGATGGCAAAATCGAGCGTGCAGTTGATTGGGAAATCGACTGCTTCCATGCCGAAAGGCGCGCCGAGCCGGGGGATGAAATGATGCCATGGCTGCTCGCCCAGGGTCTTGGCAACGACCATGAAGTAGAGCGCGTCCTGCCGATAGGCGAATGGCACCGTCAGATCGAAATCCCACAAGCCGAAACGAAAGAAAAGAACGAGAAACGTGACGAACGCCGTCGCCATTCCGAGAACCCAAGGGTGTGCCCCGAGGAAGGACTGGCACCTCGTCCATCGAGAGGTGGCGGCGATCGTAAGCGAATTCACAGGGCAGGCGAACGCTGGCGCCGCGAGCTATAACAGGTCGGCCAGGCTTCCGTAAAGGGCGCGCCGGACCCGGGTAGCCGTCTTGCCGGAAACCTCGAAAGGCTGGGTCATCAACTCGAGGGCGAGCGGCGCCAAGACCGCAATGTCTTTCGGCAGCTCCACAGCACCGATGTGTAATGAGCGAATCTTGCGAAAGGGCCACCGTTCAAATAACCATTCGGCGCCATAGGGCGTGCCTCCTTCAAGGGTCCTCCCCGCCTGGCGTTCTGCGACGCCGTAGGTCCCGAGCTGGATGTCGTGCAACAGGATCCAGGCGCGGGGTTCCAGACACGGGGCGAGACGCAGCACATCCAGCAACGGCCAGGGATGACGGTGGTCCGCATCGATAAAGGCGAGCCCGAACTTGTCAGCCGCGGCTAGCTCACGAACGCAGTCCGACTCCCGCCCGGTGTGAATTCGCACGGTAGAAACGAGATCCGGAACCAAGTCTGCAATCTCAAATCCGATGGGACGCGTCGGGTCTATGCTGCATTGAACGTGCGAATCGATCGTTTCAACTGCAATCCCATCGCTTACGCCGTGCTGACGATAAATCGCCGCCGCAATAATCGCGGCCGAAAACCCGGTCAGCGTCCCAATCTCAACGACGCGTCGGGGTGCCAGAATACTAACCAGCGCGGTCAGGAAAAAATAATCGCGCGAGCCGATACCGCCCGGATAGCGCACGTCGTCGAGATCCACCATGGCGTGGAGAAAATCCATCTCGCCCGGTGGGGGCACCTTGCCGGGATGATCGAGCTCGGCCGCAAGTTGCCGGTATTTGGTTTCGAATTGCTCGAAAGACTGAAACTCCCCGACATCGAAATAGCGCGGCGGCGCCTTAGTCGGCTGCGGCGAGCTGAGCCGGCGGAGTTTGCGCACCAACTCAAAGCGCCGGCCCGGCGGCCCGTGACGCAGAACATCCAGGTAGTGGGACCCCGTTAGTCTCAAGCGCGAAATCTTCGCTGGCTCTTGCCCGACAGACAACCTCCGGGCCCAAAGAAAAAGGCGATGCCGCGGCGACCGCCTCTTCCAGGAGTTGAAAGGGGCCTGGGTTTACTTGCCCTTGTTCACCAGCTGAATGCAATCGCCCTGGCTTTTGAACGTGCTGCCATCCGCTCGCACATGCGTGATCCAGCCGCCGTTTTTGCAGTCGGCTTCAGTAACAGGAGTGTTGCTGCCGTTGCAGGGAGACTGGTGCGACGGAACAATGCGCCAGTTGATAAACAAAACGTTGGGGCTGACCTGGCAGCCATGGCCGGGGCCGACCGGGCCGGGACCGTCAGCGCTTCCCCACCAGCTGCAGCCGGCACTCAAAGGGGGCGCGGCAACCTGCGGGTCGGCAAAGTGAACTTTGACCCCAAACGCGGTCGGGGGTAGATCGTAATTGTTCCCACCTACGTCGCCCGAATATCCTGCCGGATTATTGATCCACACAGCGGCGACATCGCCGCTCCCACTCGACAGGCCTGCGAAGTCGTTAACGATGACCAGATAAACCCGGGTGTGCGCCTCGAGGCTGACTCCGCGGGCCCACGACGCGCCGGTCACGCCGCTCACGATGTTGTCGCTGATCTGAAGATTCCCGGCAGTCAGCGCAATCTTCCGGCAAACGAAGGCGGCCGCTCCGCCGGTGGCGCTCGAGATCGCGGTGACGGTGTTGTGGTGGAGGTAAGCGATTTCTGTATCAGGAAGAAGGTTATCGTCGTCGGCCAGAAGGACCCCAAAAGCGTTCCCAGTGCTGGTGACATTTCGGATGTCATTGTTACCGACGTTCACGTTGAGCACGCCATTGTGGACCGACACGGCCTGGGCAGTCCCGGCAGCGGTCGCGTCGGTGCTGGCAATGCCGTCAATGAAGTTGTTGATGACCACGGCGTCGTTGCTTGCCCGGTTGATTTCAACGCCCATCGCTGAACCCGCTGCGACCGCGTTCTTGATCGTGAAGCCATCGATTGTCACGCTCGGCGCGCTGACTAAAAAGGTCGCGGCAGGGCCGGCGGGATTGACGCCGCTGACGATCGATTCGGCAGGGCCACCACTAAGCCGTCCGGCGACCGGCTGGCCGGCCTGGGCGCCGTTGATGACGACCGAGCGCGATACAGAAACGTTTTCCGGGAAAAGGCCCGGGCCGACATTGATCGTGTTGCAGGTTGGATCGTCAACCGCTGCCTGGATGGTGGGATAGCCGCTGGTGGGAACAGCACAAGTGACGGCGAAGGCCGAAACGCTGAAAGCGAAGAGGGATACGAGGCTGAGACAGGATGTTACGGGTTTCATTAGATTATTGCCTACTGGGTTACTGGGTGATGGGGCGTTACGGGGACAAAAAACGGGGAATTGCAGGAGGCTGCCGAACGCAAATGACACGGGCGCACAGGGTAGCGGGTCCGGTACCGAACACCACTCCTTTTTACCGATTTTGGTGAAAAAAAGTAGCGATCCCGTTACTTGTCTACCGGTCCCGGTTCTCCCGCCCTAAAACCGCACCGAGGTGCTCAGTAAGTGCGCCGCCCACGCGAAGCCCATGAACACCGCACTGGCCAACAGCAAAAGCGTCGAATGAACCCGGATCCACCAGCCGAGACCCGATTGGCGCCAGAACCTGACCGCAGTCATGGCGAGCACTGCCAGGCCTGATGTTGCCACGAACCCGAACAGGTGAGCGGCGTTGAGCCACGGATTAATCGCGTCTCCAGGCAACGCCATATTTTTGTCACCGAAACTCAATGGCAGAACGATCAGAAGGAGAAAAACGATTTCGAAGAGACAAACGATGCGCGAGAGCAAATAGAGAATCCGATCGGTGCGGCTCGAGAATAACGGCTTGCTGTAGCGTCTTCGAATCAACACCGCTACCGGCCAGAGAAGCAGCGTTGTGAGGATGAATCCAAGGCTTGTCCCCAGCGTCGGCACAAGCACCTTCTTGTTCCAAAAACCTGTGACACGCTGTGCCACCTGGATCGGGCTCGAAGGAAGCATCTCGGTCACTTTCCCGTTTTGGTCGCGGCGGAAAGCGATAAGGTCCGGGCCGTCGATCTCCCGATAAAGCATCGGGCCGATTTCCCGCCAGCGTTTGAACCCCCCGCGCGGGCTTTGCATGCCTTCGATGGTGAGGACCCCGTTTTGATCGGCGAAAACAGCGATCTGCCCTAGAACAGCGGCGATCTTCAAGAGAGTCGTTTCACCCCGCCGGCTGGATTCGTACACACCGGTCACCGCGCGGCCGTCTGCTTGCACGTCCTTCAAATCCAGGACCGGCGCTGGAGTAATTGGTTCCGGAAAGTGCCGATCCAAAAAAGCGCGGATCACTTCGGTTCGTCCGCCGCCGGAACGCGAGCCGGCGCTGTTGTAGGAAATAAAGAGGCCAATGCGCGCTTCCGGCATCAGCATCATGTCGCTGTGGAAGAAAATGGTGTCGCCGCCATGTCCCACGATGCGCTGCCCGTTCATGGAATAATCCATCAAAATCAATCCCATGGCGCGCAGTGCAGGATGGGTCTCGAACTGGCGCGCCTGCATGGCCCGAACACTGTCGGGCTGGAGAATTGTCGCTCCTTCGAAAGTTCCTTCGCCGAGGAGTGCGCGCATCAACCGGGTCATATCGCTCGCCGTGGCGGAGAGCGCTCCGGCCGGCGCGGCCTGGACGAACTCAAATTCCTGCGCGCCCTGCGCAGCCGTGAGATAGCCCTTCGACAATCCGGCCGCGAGCCGCTCCGGCACAGGCTGGGTAAAGGTCGAGTGCTCCATCTTCAGCGGATCGAGAATGTGAGCGGCGATGTATTTATCGAACGGCTCACCCGAAACGCGCTCGACGATGTAACCGGCCAGCGTGAGGCCGTAATTCGAGTAGGACGGCACCGTGCCGGGCCGAAAAACCCGGGCTGGCATCGCCGCGATGAGGTAATCGCGGAAAGGGCGCATTTCGTCCGCGCTCCGAACGAACAGGTTCTTCAGGGTTTCCTCGAACCCCGCAGTGTGAGTGAGGATGCGACGAAGCGTGATCGGTTCGGGGAAAGTCTTCGGAATCGGGAAGTCGAGGTAATCGGAGACGTCGCGATCGAGATCGAGTTTTCCCTGCTCGACCAGCTGCATGACGGCGATCGCAACGAAAACCTTCGAGATCGAGCCGGGCCGAAAGAGCGTTTTGTCAGCGACAACCGGTTTTTTGGCGGCGAAATCGGCGTAGCCATAGCCCTTCGCGAGCAGGACCTGCCCATCTTTAACAACCGAGACGACCGCGCCCGCGATGTCGCGGTTCTGGAGCTGGGAAGGGATGAGCGCATCGAGAAAAGCTTCGAGGTCCGCCTTGCTCAATTCCTGAGGCAAGGTCAGCTCGGGCATGGGGGGCGCGGCCGGGAGGGTCGGGGCGGGCGAAAGAATCGGGGTCGGCGCCGGACCTTGGGCAAAGACGGTTACGCTTAGGAAAAAGAGAAACCCAAGAAAACCGCGCAACCCGATTCGGCATAATCCGTCACTCACGGGCGCGATCCTGCGTAGCGTGTTCCTGATTGGCGAACCATTTCCATTTGTCATTCGAAGGCCAGTCGCTGAACCTCTAAATTCGAAACGCATGCGCATACTCTCCGGCATCCAACCGAGCGGCATTCTCCACATCGGAAATTATTTCGGCATGATCCAGCCGGCGGTCGCGCTCCAGGAAGAGGGCGAATGCTTCTATTTCGTTGCCAACTACCATGCGCTAACGAGCCTGCGCGATCCCGAAGCGCTCCGCGCCAACAGCCATCGGGTGGCGCTCGACTTTCTCGCGTGCGGCCTGGATCCGGAGCGTTCCGCGCTCTTTCTCCAGACCGATGTACCGGCGGTCACCGAGCTCGCCTGGATCCTGTCCACGATTGCGCCGATGGGTTTGCTCGAGCGGGCCCATTCCTACAAGGACAAGCTCGCCCGCGGGATGGCGGCTTCCGCGGGGCTGTTCACCTACCCCGTCCTGATGGCCGCCGACATCCTGATTTACGACAGCGACGTCGTCCCTGTGGGCAAGGACCAGAAACAGCATATCGAGATCACCCGGGATCTGGCGGTGAAAGTGAACGAGCAATACGGGTCGGTCTTCAAGTTGCCCGAGCCGCGAATCCGCGAAACGACCGAGACGGTACCGGGAGTGGACGGCCAGAAGATGAGCAAGAGCTACGGCAATACCGTCGACATTTTTGGCGAAGAAAAGGAAACGCGGAAACGGATCATGGGCATTGTGACCGACTCGCAGCCGGTGGAAGCGCCCAAAGACCCGGATAGCTCGACCATCTTCCAGCTCTATTCACTCGTTGCCGGTGAGGCGGAGCTCGCAGCGATGCGCGAGAAATTTCGTCAGGGCGGAACCGGTTACGGCGATTTCAAGAAAGAGCTGTTTGCCAAGCTTTGGGAATATTTCGAGCCGATGAGGAAACGGCGCGACGAAATTCTGAAAGATCCCGGGTATGTGGAAGCAGTGCTGAAGAAGGGCGCGGTGCGGGCGAACGAAGAGGCTGCGAAGGTGATGAAACGCGTGCGGGCGGCCGTGGGATTGTGAGGTCCACGCTGCAGCGGTGCTCAGTCGCCGCTCTCGGTGACTTCGCGGACGCGGCGACGGAGCGCCGCGACTACAGCGCCAAGAGCGGGATCACACAAAGTCCCGCGAACCGAAATCCGGGACGAGCTTTTCGTTCACGTAAAGGCCGTCCGACATCGAGGCGCGTCCATTAAGGCGGAGCGGTTTGGTCGCATCAACCAGAACGAATCCATGCTCGCGGGTAAGCAACTCATGGATCTCACCGAACCAAGAGCCGCCTTCGTATTGCGGCATGTAGTTAAGCTCTACGAGAAGGAATTTTGTTTTCGACAGGGTCTTCGCTGCGCCGGCGAAGACCGCTTTTTCAAAACCCTGCACGTCTATTTTCAGCAGGGAAATTTCGGGGAGCTCAGCGAGGAGATTGTCCAGGGTGCGAAGCGGGCATTCCACCTCGGCTTCGACGGTCCAATTGCTGCCGATCAACTCGCGCATTTCCTCACGGGGCGGCAGGACGGAGGCGCCGGTCGAATCCCGCGTCACGCGAAGTTTCGTTATTCCCTCACGATCACCGATGGCCACGTTGTGAAGCTCGACGCTTTTTCTCGAGCCAAACTTCTTTTGCAGCTCGGCGAACGCTGCCGGCCCGGGTTCAACAACGACGAGTTTCTCGGGCGGGTGGAGCGTCAGGAGCGCACTCGCCCACTGTCCAACATTCCCGCCCACATCAACTACGCAGCGCAGCTCCCGCCATTGTCCGGGCGGCAACAAGGCCAGGCCGCTCACTTCAGCGAGGTGGAGAAGCCATTCGCTTTCCCAAAGATCGGAGATCGATGAGGACCGCCCGAATTCGCGCAGTTGCCGGCGGTTCCGCCAAAACTCGACCGCGCCAAACGGAAGCAAATACTTCAGGAGTTTGCGGACAGCTTTCATCGAATTCGCGGAAGACGAAGCAGCCGCCGTGCAATCAATGCGCGCTCTTCGCGTCCGGCAGGGTCTGCGAAGCGGTGTGCTTGATCTCCGCGAAGATAAGACGGCCGGCCCCGGTTTGGAGGGCGCTGGAAACCACCACCGTCGCGACCTTCCCAAGATAAGGGCGAGCGTGATTCACGACGATCATCGTTCCATCGGGCAGATAACCGACGGCCTGGTGCGACTCGCGGCCTTCCTTGACGAGATTCAGCTCAAGCTCGTCGCCGGCCGCGGCGTTCGGGCGAAGGGCACGAGCGAGGTCTCCGAGGTTCAGGGCCGGCACCTGCTGCAAACGGGCGACCTGGCAGAGCGCCTGGTCGTTCGTAAGAAGCCGCGCCTGGAGGACTTTGGCAGTCCGGACAAGGCGCGCGTCGATCGAGAGATCCGCGTCTCCGGTCGTCTCGTGGATGGTCAGTTCCAAATCGCCCGCCTTTTGGAGTTGATTCAAAATATCGAGGCCGCGGCGCCCGCGTTCCCGTTTCATCGGGTCCCGCGAATCGGCCAGGGTCTGGAGTTCGCCGAGAACAAAGCGAGGCACGATCAAGGCGCGGCTGAGAAAGCCGGTCGCGCAGAGATCGGCGATTCGGCCGTCGATGATCACGTTCGTATCGACAATCAGCGGCTCGTGCTGCGTCGTTTCGCGCGCGAAACGCACGTACGGGATGATGAGCGAGAACTCGTCGCGATTGCTTCGCATCGCCAGCATCATCCCGAGATAGCCAAACGCGCAATAAACAACGACCCGCGCCGCCCACTGCACCGTGTCGCTTTGGTAGCGAAGAATGTCGGAAGCGACGAGGAGCTGAGCGAAAAGGAGCCCGAGGAGCAGCCCGAAAGTCGCCGAGGAGAAAGCGCGCAGCGAGAACCCTTTCAGGAGACGGTCGGCGAGGACGATGAACAGCGCGAAGACGACGCCAAAGAGAATACCCGGGATGACACTGCCCTGGATCTCCGTCGTGACGATGCCGCCGATGACGGCGCAGAAAGTAACGAAGAGGATGCGAAGCAGGTTAACTGTAAATAAGGGGGTCATCAGGGTCGGGTGGTTCGGCGGGGCTTGTTCTGCTGGCGCTCGGCGTTCGCGCGCGCTTCTTCTTTGGCAGCGCTGTCGCGATAAAACAAAACGCCGTGCGAGCGGAGATTGCTGACCAGGGCACGGAGGTCGTTGGCGAATTCCTGGTTGGTCAAGAGGGTGGCGAGCGCGCCCTTTCCGGTGCCGGCTTTCTCGATCAACTCAGTCGCCGCCTGGATGGTTTTGCGCGCGTCGGCGATCGCGAGCTGGACGTCGTCCGCCGCTTTCTTGCTCGAGTCCATCGTCTCGCTCGCCTTGTCGATTACGCCATCGACTTTTTGAGTGGAAGTCGCCAGGGCGGCGGTGAGGGTGTTCAAGTTTTCGATGGCGGCCTTGATGTTGGCCAGGTTTGCCGGCGACAGCGCCTCGTCGGTCAAGCGCGAGACCGCTGTGTTTACGTTTTGAACGGCCGCCCGCAAATCGGTGACGAGCAAACCACCTTCCTTGGTTAAATCGTCGATGCCGGTCTCCCGCGTCCCTTCGATGACGCTGTTCTTCGGAACGGCTTCGTCAGTGATTTGCTGCGGCGCGGTCACGGCGACGAACCGGTCCCCGAGAAG
>DATLNB010000071.1:0-114197 GCA_035536995.1 Chthoniobacterales bacterium
CTTTTGGATGGCCCCGCGCCTGGTCACTTGCGGAGCGTCTGTAAAGACGCGCCGTGCCGGGCCTTGGAGGCCGGCGCGCCCGCTTCTTTTGCCGCCATGGGAAGCGTGAGAGGACGAGAATAGGCAAAGGGAGTTCGGTCGCGTCCCTCGAAGGGCGACGGCTCCAGAAGAAAGCTGCGCTACCTAAAGGCGGCCGCTGCTTCCGGTCTGCCCAGTCTTCGTAAAGTTTTACGAGACGGTCTTTTGCAATTTGGGTTTGCGGATCCGTAAGACCAAATCGGTTCTGCGCAATTTGGTAACTATCCAAGAGGAGCGCTTCTGCTTCGGCGTGCCGCCGAGTCGGGCTCAGCGGCCCGGATCATTAGCCACTAGAGACAGCTCGCATTTCTTCGCCTGTGAAGCCGGCGCACTAACCGTTCCGCTCACTTTAGGCTCTGAGCCAGATCATCTTTGCCGAGCGCCTCGTAAACTTGAATCAGATTGTCTGTTGCCCTTCGGGTAAAGGCGTTCTCGCTGCCGAAATTCTCCACCGCAGCGCTGCGTGCTTCCAAGGCGACGCGCTCGGCCTCCGGGAAGCGCTTCTGGGCAAGGAGAAACTGGCTCAGGCGCATTTTCGAAGTTGCGAGGAACAGGTAATTTTTTTTGGGTTGGCTCTCGTGAATAGCGAGCGCCTGACGATAACAATCTTCGCCTTCAGAGTTCCGTTCGTCTTTCGTCAAAATATCTCCCAGAGTCCACAGGGCCGGCGCCCACGGCAGTTTATTCGCAGGCGAAATGGCCTGGAACATCGCCAGCGCGGCGCGGGCCTTTTCTTCCGCGGGGCCGAGATGGTTCTTGAGCAGCAGGGCGGCCGCCTGGCGGTCGAGTGTCTGGGCCAGGTAGCTGTTCTGATCGCCCAGCGTGCGCCGGAGAACCTGCTCGCCTTCGAGCAGGTATTTTTCAGCTTCATCGGGCAGGTTCTTTTGAAGCGCGGCGATACCCAAAAACCTCAATGTAGA
Organism: Chthoniobacterales bacterium; assembly: GCA_035536995.1. Taxonomy (GTDB): domain Bacteria; phylum Verrucomicrobiota; class Verrucomicrobiia; order Chthoniobacterales; family UBA10450; genus AV80. The sequence goes on from DATLNB010000071.1 coordinate 999, forward strand.
ACCGAGTTCCCAAGGGGGTTGAGGTAACATCTGACGATATTCCGCTGCCGCCTCTCGCAGAAGCTGTTCCCCCTGCTCCGAATCGCCGGTGACGACGAGAAGGGCACCCAGGTCTGATTTGTTGAAGGTGACAACCCGGCGTTCGCTTCCTTGCAGGTTCGCACCGGAAGAGATGGCCAAGGCCTCGCGCATGAGCGAGCGAGGGACGTCCATCTCACCTCCGCGATAGAACTTCACCACCCCCAAGTAATCCAAAGCGAGCGCGAACTTCGCGGCGCTATATCCCGGCAAGCTTTCCTGCTTTTGCTTGCGATATAACGCGACCGCTTTGTCCAGGAGCTGGTGGGCTTCCTCCAGCTTTGCTTGTCGAAACAGCAGAATGCCCAGTTCGGCCATGGCTCCGGTCGCTTCTGTACTCTCACCGCCGGGAAGCTGCGCCTGCACGTCGAGCGCTGCGCGCAGCGATTTCTCCGCCGAATCGTATTGCCCCTGCGAGGCGTAGGCATTGCCGATCGTGCGCAAGACCTGCGCCCGCACAGCAGGCTGACCGGCCAGCTCCACATCAACCTGCGGAACAATCTGATCCAGCATCTCGTTGACCGTAACGTTCCGCTTCTGCGTGACCGGCCAGACAGAAGTAATGCTTTGGTTCGAGAAGGAGAGCATCCTTTGCAGGAAGAAATTGAGGCGTTCCGCGGCAAGACGTTCTCGCTGCGCCAGGTCGCGCTGCCGGCGGGCGTTTCCCGCTTGCCAGACCGAGACGAGCAAACCGGTCACGATAGCCAGAATAATTAAAGCAGCAGCAGACACTCCAAGTCGGTGGCGGCGGACGAACTTCGAAGCGCGATACGAAGCCGTGTCTTTGTGCGCGATGAGCGGCAGACCTTCGAGGTGTCGCCGAATATCTCCGGAGAACTGTGCGACGGAGCCGTAGCGGCGCTCCGGCTCCTTGCGCATCGCCATCAGGATAATGTTGTCGAGATCGCCGCGTAACGAGCGAGGATCGAGGGTAGAGGATGAAGGATTGTCGATGTTGGTCAGCGCTGTACTGGGACGCACTGGTTCTTGAGCCGTGATGGCGCGCGCAATCTCGTCGCAGCTCCGAGTTGCAAGGCGGTAAGGCCGCCGGCCAGTCAGGAGTTCGTAGAGGAGCAGGCCTAACGAGTAGACATCGCTGGCCGTCGTGATCTTCTCGCCCTTGATTTGTTCCGGGCTGGCGTAATCCGGCGTCATGGCGCGCAAGCCGGGCGCCGTTTGCGTGAGCATCTCGTCGTCAGCGGTGAGGAGTTTTGCGATGCCGAAATCGAGCAGCTTTGGTTCTCCCTCTTCAGTGACGAGAATATTCGACGGTTTGAGGTCGCGATGAACCACCAGGTTCTGGTGAGCGTAGGTGACGGCGGCGCAGACTTTCTGAAACAAATCCAGGCGCTCGCTCAGTTTCAGGCTGTGCCCGTCGCAGTAAGCCGTGATCGGTTCGCCTTTCACGTACTCCATCACGAAGTAGGGCAGGCCCTCGTCAGTCGTTCCGCCATCAATCAGGCGCGCGATGTTCGGATGGTCGAGCTGAGCGAGGATCTGTCGCTCAGTCCGGAAACGTCGCAGAATGTCGTCCGTATCGAGGCCGCGCCGGATCAGTTTGATTGCAACTTCCTTGCGATATTCATCGTCCGCCCGCGCCGCCAGATAGACCGCTCCTAATCCGCCCCGGCCGATTTCACGGATGACCTGGTAGACGCCGAAACGCCGGCCGACCACCGCTGCTTCACTTTCCCTGGGAAAGAGATCTTCCGGAATCGCAAACACCGGCTGCTCGCCGAACGAGGTGGTTTCCTCATCGGCTGCGAGCAGCGCTTCCACCTCCTTGCGCAGGGCGACATCGCCTCCGTATCGCTCTTCCAATACAGCGGCACGTTGGTCCGGTGGCAGGTCGACTACCTCGTGGAACAGTTCCTGAATCTGTCTGTAACGCTCAGCGGCCGGCGTCATCAAGGCTTTCCTCTGCGGTGTAACCTTCCACAAGCTTAACCACGAATGAACGCCAATGGACGCGAATGAAAAGGGAAGGCGCCAGGGTCATGCGCCTGGCAGCGACGCGCCGAAATCAGCCTCTGACTCGCGTTGATTTGCGTTCGTTCGCGGTTCCTTGGTCAGGACCAGCCGCTCCCATTCGAGGCGCGCGTGCTTGAAGTTCAAGATAACGCCCACCGGAAGCCCTGTGATCCGAAGATAGTTCAGCATCTGTCCTCGTTCATGGTCTGTGATCCGCTCAATCGTCTTGGTGTCAACGATCAATCTGCCCGCCACTACCAGGTCGGGAACATACTCTCCCACCACCTCACCCTTATACAGCACACGGTGGCGTTCCTGCTGCGCGTAAGGGATGCCACGCAGCGTACACTCCACGCAAAGGCAGTTCTCATAGATCTTTTCGTGCAGTCCATGTCCGCGCACGTTTAGAACCTCGATCGCGCAGCCGACCATGACGTAGACCTCCTCCTTCAGAATCAATTCGCGTTGATTCGCGTCCATTGGCGGTTTGACGTTATTTTTTCAGCCGCCCGCGTCATGAGGTTTTTCGCCGAAGATTTCACGGCGGAGCCACGCTCGGGCCATGCGCCACTCGCGTTCCACGGTGCGCTGAGACAGCTCGAGCACTTCGGCAACTTCATCGGTCTTCAAACCGCCGAAGAAGCGCAGTTCGACGATCCTGGCGTGTTGCGCATTGAGCTTTGTCAGGTCTTGCAGGGCATCGTCCAGGGCAATGACGTCCAGGTTTCGCGCTACGGCCGGTGCCAGCGCTTCATCAAACTCAACCTTGTCCCAGTCTCCGCCCCGTTTTTCCCGCCGGTGCCGCCGAGCGTGGTCGACGAGGATGCGCCGCATGAGTTGCGCGGCCACGCCGAAAAAGTGAGCGCGGTTTCGCCAGGTGGTGGTCTTTTGATCGACGAGCCGGAGATAAGCTTCGTGGACCAATGCGGTGGCTTGCAGGGTGTGGTCGGATCGCTCCCTTTGGAGATAGCCGCGGGCCAGCCCCCGCAGTTCGTCATACACCAGCGGCATCAATCCGTCGGCCGCTTCGCGATTGCCGTTACTCCAGTCGATCAGCAATCGCGTAGCCTGTTCGGTAGAGATAGGTGCGCTCATGGGGCATCGCGTTGGCCCGAATGTATGACCGCCTTCTTCCGAATTTAAAACAACAAAGCGAGTCTCAATCGCCCCTCGCACGCCATAAAATTTTTGGCGGCGTTGTCTGGCAGACAGCGCTTTGGGTTGATAAGGAACATCAGATCGAACTTCCAACCCTCAATAAGGACCCGACCCAATGCATTTGCAGCAACCTATCTGTTTCGACCGAAAAAGGCCGATGACGAAGCGTATCGGTTTGGTTTTATCGGTGGTGGCAGGGTTTCTGGTTATTGCACTGTCGGCCGAGGGGGCGGGGGAGACTAAGCCGCAGATCGACGACGCTTATGGGAAGCTGCCGTTGGGTTTTGAAGCGAATCACGGCCAGGCGGCAGAGGAGATAGACTTTATTGCGCGCGGTCCGGGCTACAGTCTCGCCCTTTCTCCAATCGAGGCCGTTTTTGCGCTGCGTAAGTCCCAGCGCGATTCAGGGAGCAAAAATTCCGGCCAAAGGACGGCGGGCCCTGTTCCGCAGTCAGAAGTGCTGCGGATGATTGTGGTGGGAGCCAACCGGGACGCGGCGGAGGAAGGCGAAGATGAGTCGGAAGGGCGCGTAAACTACTTCATTGGGAACGACCCGGAGCGCTGGCGCCGAAACGTGCCGACCTTTGGCCGCGTCCGCTACACGGATGTCTATTCAGGCATCGACCTGATTTATTATGGCAACCAAAGACGTCTGGAATATGACTTTGTGGTTAAGCCGGGTGCTGATCCGTGTCTGATTGTCTTGGAGTTTGCCGGTGCGTCCTCAGTGGAACTGGAAGAAGCGACGGGGGACCTATTGGTGCAGGTCGGAGAAGAAACGATCCGCCAGCATGCGCCGGTGACCTATCAGGAGATCGATGGCAGGCGGCAGGAAGTCGAGAGTCGTTACACCTTGAACAAAGAGGGTCAGGTCAGCTTCGAGATCGGCGCGTATGACTCGAGCGCGCCGCTGATTATCGATCCGGTGCTGGTTTACTCGACCTTTCTCGGCGGTAGCGGCGAGGACGACGGCCAGGCCATCGCGGTAGATGGGGCGGGCAACGCGTATGTCACCGGGCGTGCGACCTCCACCGATTTCCCGAGGGCGGCAGCGGCGCGAGGCACACACGCCGGCGGCACATTTGACGTTTTCGTGACCAAGTTCAACCCGACCGGATCAGCTATCGTTTATTCGACCTATCTCGGTGGCGATGACGACGAGATTAGCCGCGATATCGCGGTCGATGCCGCGGGTAATGCATACATTTGCGGAACCACGAGCTCGCAAAATTTTCCGACCACCCAGGGGTTTCGAACTGCCTATGCCGGCGGCGTCAGCGACGGCTTTGTGACGAAACTCGACTCCACGGGCGCGGCGCTCGTTTATTCCACTTACCTGGGGGGAAGCACAGGGGGAGACAATAACGGCGCCGACGGCGCCAATGGCATCGCGGTCGACTCGGCGGGCCATGCCTACGTGGTGGGCGATACGGACTCAATCGATTTCCCTGTCGTCAATGGGTTTCAAAGCAGCAGGTCCGGCGACCCCAACATCTTGAACGACGCGTTCGTCACGAAATTCGATGCGGCCGGATCGGGCCTGATCTATTCCACGTATCTCGGCGGCGCTGGGGGCGACACTGCGATTGACATCGCAGTGGACTCAGATGGGAACGCGTACGTGACCGGCGACACTTCTTCCGAGAATTTCCCAACCGCCAACGCCTTCCAAAATACGATCGTCGTCGGCGACGGGCCTCCTCTTGACGTTTTCGTGACCAAGCTCAACGCCGCGGGATCGGCCCTGGTCTATTCGACCTTTCTTGGCGGCAACCAAGTTGACTTTGCGGCGGGAATAGCGATCGATGCGGACGGCAGTGCTCACGTAGCAGGCCTCACGGAATCGACCAATTTTCCGATCGCGAATGCGATTCAGAATGCCAATGCGGGAGAGTTTGACGTTTTTGTCACGAAGCTCCACCCGAACGGGTCTTCTCTGATCTATTCGACTTATCTAGGGGGCAGTGGCGGTGCGCATACCGAGGAGCGTGCCAGTGGAATTGCGTTAGATTCCGCTGGGAATGCCTATGTCGCGGGCGGCACCGAATCCCGCGATTTCCCCGTTTTCAACGCTATCCAAAGTACCTACGGCGGCGGATTCCAGGATGCTTTTGTCTTCAAGCTAACTCCGGTGGGATCGCTTGTTTACTCCACTTACCTGGGTGGTGGAGAGGCGCCCGACAATAATGGATTCGACAGTGCCTTTGCTATTGCGGTGGACGCGGCGGGCAACGCCTATATGACGGGAGGCACGCGCTCCCCTGCTTTTCCGACCGCGCACCCCGTCCAGCTGCAAAAATGCTTCGGCAATTTCAGCGCTTTTGTAACGAAGATTGGAGAGCTCGGAAACAGTCCTCCTCATCAGGGAAACGGCGTCGCCCAAAACACCCTCGCGAACATTTCGACCCGGCTACCTGTCTTGAGGGGCGAGAACGTGCTGATTGGCGGTTTCATCATCGTGGGCGACGTGCCGAAACGGGTGGTCATTCGCGCGCTGGGGCCGTCACTCGCCAAGGTTGGAGTCCCCGGGGCGCTGGATGACCCAAGGTTGGAGCTCTATCAGGGCCAGACCGTTCTTGCGGCGAATGACAATTGGCGGGAGGAGCAGGAAGCGGAGATCATCGCGACCGGCGTAGCACCGGGAGATAACCGTGAATCGGCCATCGTGCGCACTTTGTCGCCGGGCAGTTACACGGCCATCGTACGCGGCGCAGGTGACACAACTGGCGTTGGATTGGTTGAAGTTTACGATCTGGAGCAAGGCCCCGCTTCGAAGCTGGCGAACATCAGCACGCGCGGTTTTGTGAACACCGGGGACAATGTCCTGATCGGAGGCTTCATTGTCGGTGAGTATACGACCGTCGCGGTGCGGGCCATCGGGCCGAGTCTGGGCGCGGTTGGGGTGGGTGACGCGTTGCAAAATCCGATGCTCGAACTGGTGGACGCTTACGGCTCCGTTTGCTGCCGGAATGACGACTGGAAAAGTGATCAGCAAGCGTTGATTGAAGCGATCGGCCTGCCTCCGTCGGACGAGCGCGAATCCACCCTGATCACCACCGTAGCGGCCGGGAGCTACACTGGAGTCGTCCGCGGGGTCGGCGGAACGACGGGCGTCGGTTTGGTGGAAGTTTACAATGTTGGCCCTACGCCTCCACCCTCAACTCCGAGTCCAACCCCGACACCGACCGCAACGCCGCTTCCCACAGCGACGCCCACGCCTACGCCTACGCCGGCTGCGACTCGGACGGTCACAAACACCAGTGACAGCGGTCCGGGCAGTTTGCGCCAGGCGATTCTGGATGCGAACGCTTCTTCCGGCCCGGATGTGATCACGTTTGATTCGACCCTGTTCGCAACCCCGCGGACGATCGTCCTGGCTGGCACGGTTTTGACAATTGACGACGCCAGCAACGGGCCACTCACTATTCTGGGTCCGGGCGCCGATCGCCTGACCATAAGTGGGAACCAGCTCTCGCGAGTGTTTGCGGTAGCTTCCGGTGATGTCGCCTCCATCAGCGGCCTTACCGTGACCCAGGGTAACAGTCTCACCGGAGCCTTTCCGGGCTACGGCGGCGGCATCTACAATAGCGGAACGCTAACTGTCACAAAACTGATCGTAACCGGAAACAAGGCTACGATCGACGGCGGCGGCATCTATAACAGCGCGAGCGATACCTTGAAGGTGGAAAACAGCATCATCTCCAACAACGTGGCCGACTCCGATAATGGCGGAAGCGGCAATGGGGGCGGTGGCCTTTACAACGATACCTTCGGCAAGATGACCCTCATTTACTCCACAGTCAGCGGCAACTCAGTCGGGAGCCTGGCTGACGGCGGAGGAATCTACACGGCCGGGTCGACGACCATGATTACGAACTCGACAATCAGCGGCAACTCCTCCGGAAACGACGGCGGGGGAATTTATGTACGGGGTACCTTCGACGTCACGGTGATCAACTGCACCATCGCAAAGAACACCGCGGCGCGTGACGGCGGGGGGGTCTGGACCGACGACTCGATCTTTAACCTTCGCAACACCATCGTCGGGGATAACATCGACGACGGAACGGCGCCCGATTTCTTGGGAACGGTTGATTCGGCCTGCTACAACCTGATCGAGCAAACCTCTGGCACGACGATCACTGGGGACGTGACCGGGAACATCACCGGCGCCGATCCCAAGCTTGAAACTCTCCTTGGCAACGGCGGCTTTACCCCAAATCACGCCTTACTCGAGGGCAGCCCGGCGATTGATAAGGGCGAAAGCTCCGGCTCCGGCAGCGATCAGCGTGGGGCGCAGCGCCCCGTCGATGACCCCTTAATTGGAAACGCCCCCGGCGGCGACGGAGCGGACATTGGGGCGTTTGAGGTGCAGAACGAAGATTAAGCAGTGATGGGCCTTATCGCGCAGGCGCCTGCGCGTGAGGTTTCGAAGCTTGACTCGTTGCGGGCAAACAAGGACGTTCGGCGGCGCTCGATGACTGTCTGCCCCTCCCCAGAATCGTCTCGCTCGATCAACCGCGTTCGTTGTTTCGCGATCCTTTGCAGCATCACACTCGGATTGGACGCGCTCGGCGCGGAACCGCAGTCGAGCCGGCCGGTTGGCCCCGAAAAAGCGGAGGCAACCTCACAGCGCATCGCGTTCGTGCATCTGCGATTTACCGGGGCCGAAGTTCAGCTACTCGATTTCAAAGTCGTTCCGGGTCGGTTCAAGACTGCGCCGGAGCCGGTGGGTGAACGGATCCTGGTGCAGGTGTTCGGTGCCGCCGGGAAACCACTTTGGGAAGGATGGCTGAACGATCCGCGGAGCCGGGTGCTCGAAACAGACGACTCGGCGCAGCCGCGGCGGCGCAAAGCGGTGGCAGTTACGTTTCCCAACCCGGAGGTCGTGGTGCGCGTGCCTTTTATCGAGGAAGGCCAGACGCTCCACATTTGGCGGGCTACCCCGGCGAACGCGTCGAGCGTGCAGTACCACCGGTTAAGCACCGTCCAGCTGCGGGAGCATTGAGATGCGCGGAAAGCCAGGCGCCTTGGTCCTCGGGTTTGCTGCGTTCCTGCTCGGCTCCCAATTTGCCTCCGGTCAGGTCCTCAATCAGATCCGCAACGCGGGCGCGCGCGCAAACAGGATCAACATCGTCATTTTCTCAGAAGGCTACACCAGCGCCGAGCTCTCCTCGAAATTTCCGGCCGATGCGCAAGCGGCCATGAACGGGTTTTTGGCGAGCGAGCCTTACAAGGAATACGCGCCTTACCTGAACGTCTTCACGATTGCCGTCGCTTCGGCCCAATCAGGCTCCGACCATCCATCGCTCGGCATCTTCAAAAACACTTACTTCAATAGCACCTACGATACGTATGGGCTCGACCGTTTGCTCACCATACCGCCGAACGATCGCGACCCCGCCTTCGCCAACGGCCAGGGGAAAGTGGATGCGCTCCTGGCCCAGTTCGTTCCCGATTACGACCTGGCATTGATGATCGTGAACGACGCCCAGTACGGCGGGGCCGGCGGGCCCACCGCGATCGCATCCGTAAACCAGGCGTCGACTGAGATCCTTATCCACGAGATCGGTCACACCTTCGCCGGGCTCGGCGATGAATACGATACGGATGCTCAAATCACGCCGGCCGAACATGCGAATGTGACGCAGCAAACCAACCGTTCCCTGATCAAGTGGAACGCCTGGATCCTTCCCAGCACCCCGATACCCACGCCCGAAAACCCCACGAGTTACGGCAATGTGATTGGGTTATTCGAAGGCGCCAATTACCGGACAGTCGGCTGGTACCGCCCGAAGTACGACTGCAAAATGAACCATCTTGACGTGCCGTTCTGTTCCCCGTGCGCGGAAGCGATTGTTATCAATTTCTACAAACGCCTCAAGCTCACCGACAGTGTCTTGCCGGACCCGAACGCACCGGCCGCGCTGGCTACTTCGGAGACCCGGCAATTCAAGGTCGCCCCGCTCGGGCCCGCCACCCACAGCTTGTCGTTGAAATGGTATCTCGACAACGCCCTCATCCCAGGCGCGACCGGCAGTTCTTACAATCTCTCCGGTTCGGGATTAAGCCTCGGCCAGCACACCCTGCGCGTGGAGGTTCGCGACCAGAGCGTCTTTGTCCGCAACGATCCGGGCAACGACCTGACTCAATCGATCAGCTGGACCGTGAACGTTAACGACGGCACCACGCCGGGACGGCTCCTCAATATCGCCACCCGGATGCGGGTCCAGGCCGGCGACGAGAACGCGATGATCGGTGGATTCATCATTACCGGAACCGATCCGAAGAAGGTGATCGTGCGCGGGATAGGCCCGTCGCTGGCCCAATTCTTCAGCGGGACGTTACCGAACCCAACTCTGGAGCTTCGCGACGCGAACCAGCAGCTGGCGCTCAATGACGACTGGAAAACCGCGCAAGCCGAGATCGAGGCGACCGGCGTTCCGCCAACAAACGACCTTGAGAGCGCAATCGTCGAAACCCTCGCGCCAGGGTCTTACACCGCGGTCCTGCGAGGCAGCGGCAGCAGCACCGGCATTGGTGTCGTTGAAGTTTACGATCTGAATCAGGCCGCGAATTCGAAGCTGGCGAACATCGCCACGCGCGGTCGGGTCGAGACCGGCAACAACGTAATGATTGGCGGTGTGATTGCGGGCCCCGGCTCAGGACGCAGCATCAAGATCGTCGTGCGCGCGATCGGACCGACTCTCGGCAATTTCGGCGTGGCCGGCGTTCTGGCGGATCCCAGCCTGGAATTGGTTAGCTCCAACGGCGTGGTCATTCGTGCGAACAACAATTGGCAGGAATCGCAGAAAGCGGAGGTCGAGAGCTTCAATCTGGCGCCGGACCACATCAACGAATCCGCGCTCGTAGAAACGATCGCCCCCGGTAATTACACCGCGGTTGTCCGCGGCGTGGGCAACACGACCGGCGTCGCTTTAGTGGAAGTTTATCAGGTGCAGTGACCCAGGAACCGGCGATTTCCAAATCGTTGACCGCTGCCGACGGCGGCCGGTAAGGCGCCGCTCCTTGATAGTCAATAAAATGAAAGAGGAGGAAATTCGGATGCGCATCGGTAGAATTGTGAATGGACCGCTGCCTTTCGATCATCCTGTTCGCCACTGTCTTGCCGGTTTCGCTCCTGGCTTCGTCGGATAACCCGAAGGGAGAAGCGGCCCCATCGAAGCGAGTCGTGCCCGATTACGGGAAATTGCCGTTAAGCTTCGAGGAGAATCGCGGCCAGACGGACCGCGCGGTTGATTTCGTCGCTCGCGGGCCCGGCTATGTCTTGTTCCTTACGCCGCAGGAAGCAGTTTTCTCCCTGGAGAACGACGTCGCCGAGAAAGCCGGCGCGACCGTGTTACGAATGAAGCTGCTGGGGGCCAGGGATGGCGTGACCCGGGCAGAAGGGGTTGGAGCGGCCGAGGGCAAGGCGAACTACTTCATCGGAAAAGACCCGAAGAAATGGCTGACGAACGTGCCCACGTACCACAAGGCGCGATACCGCGGCGTTTATCCCGGGATTGACCTCGTCTATTACGGAAACCAAACGCAGCTCGAATACGATTTCGTGGTCGAACCGGGAGCGGATCCAAACGTGATCCGGCTTCAATTCGCCGGTGCGGAAAACGTCGAAATAAATTCCGCCGGCGATCTCCTGCTCTGTGTCCCCGGAGCGACGCTGCTGCAACCGCGCCCGGCCATTTACCAGGAAATCGACGGAACGCGCCGCCCGATCGAAGGCGGCTACGTCGTCTCGGTGGATGGCGAAGTGAGTTTTGCCCTGGGACAGTACGACCGGACACGCCCGCTCGTGATCGATCCGGTTGTTACCTACGCGAGTTACCTGGGCGGAAGCGGCAATGACGAAGGCCGCGACGTTGCGGTGGATTCTGCCGGGAACCTTTACGTGTGCGGTGACACGACTTCTACAAACTTCCCGACCGCGAATCCCATCCAGGCTTCGTTCGGCGGCGGGACGGCCGGCGCTAGAGATGGCTTCGTGACGAAGATAAATTCCACGGGCACCGCGATTGTTTATTCCACCTATCTGGGCGGGAACGCCAATGGCGCCGCAAACGGCGACGACCGTTGTTTCGGGATTGCGGTGGACGCTTCCGGAAACGCCTACGTTTCGGGCGAAACCCATTCCCAGAATTTCCCGACCGCCAACGCATTTCAGTCGAATTACGGCGGAGGTCTTTCCGATGCTTTTGTTACAAAACTGAATCCGGCCGGATCGGCCCTGATATTTTCGACCTACCTCGGCGGCGATGTCTTCGACGCCGCGGCGGCAGTTGCGCTCGATTCAGCGCGCAACGTTTACGTCACCGGCCGCACGACGTCGGGCAATTATCCGACCGTGAACCCAATCCAGGCATCTTACAGCGGTGGCGTCGGGGCTGATGTCTTCGTCACGAAGATCAATGCGGCCGGCACCGCCCTCGTCTATTCGACTTACCTCGGAGGAAATGGCGGCGGCGGTTTCGAGACTGCTTTCAGCATCGCAATCGATTCGGCCGGAAACGCCTGCCTGACAGGGCAAACGAGCTCGACCAATTTTCCTACGGCCAATGCGATCCAGGCGATCTTCGGCGGCGGCACGCCGGATGGCGATGCTTTCGCGACCAAGATAAATGCCGCGGGTTCGGCACTGGTTTATTCGACCTATCTAGGCGGCACCGGGAACGACATCGGTGGCGATATTGCGCTCGATTCGTCTGGAAACGCCTACATCGGCGGCAGCACGTTCTCGGCGAACTTTCCGACCGCGAACGCCCTGCGCGCAACGATCAGCGGCCCCAGCGACGGGTTTGTGACGAAGTTGAACGCAAATGGAACCGCGCTGGTTTATTCGACGTATATCGGCGGATCGGCCGGTGACTCTGTCAACGAGCTCGCGGTGGACTCCGCCGGAAACGTCGTTATCGCCGGTGGAACTGACTCGACCGATTTTCCGATGGTCGATCCCATCCAGAACATGTTCTCCGGCGGGGGAGTGGATATTTTCATTTCCAAGCTCAACAGCGCGGGCTCCGCATTCATATATTCCACCTATTTTGGCGGGAGCGGGGCCGATCGCGCGAACACCCTCGCGCTCGACTCGGCGGGCAACGTTTATCTGAGTGGCCTCACCACTTCGACGAGCCCGCTTACCGGCTTCCAGGGTTCGCCTGGGGGAGGCAACGATGCCTTCGCGCTCAAGATTGCCCACCCCACGGTTTCTCTTCTTCTCAACATCGCCACCCGCCTGCAGGTCCAGACCGGCGACAACGCTCTGATCGGCGGGTTCATTATCACCGGTTCCGACCCCAAGAAGGTCGTAATCCGCGGGATCGGCCCATCGTTGGCGCAGCTCTTCAACGGCACCTTGCCCGACCCGACGATCGAGCTTTTCCATGGGTCAACGCCGCTCGAGAGCAACAACAACTGGCAGGACACCAACGCCGCAGCAATTCAGGCGACCGGGTTGGCGCCGAGCAATGACCTCGAGAGTGCGATCGTCCGGACCCTGGCGCCGGGCAGTTACACAGCCATTCTCCGCGGCCAGGGAGATGCGACCGGGATTGGCGTAATCGAAGTTTATAACCTGGGCCAGGGCGATAATTCGAAGCTCGCAAATATTGCGTCGCGCGGCTTCGTCGAGACCGGGGACAACGTTATGATCGGCGGATTGATTGTGGGGCCCGCGGGCAGCGGCTCGACGCGGGTGGTAGTCCGCGCCACCGGTCCGTCGCTGGCCGGTTTTGGGATCAACAACGCCATGCAAGATCCGACGCTCGAGCTGGTCAACTCGAGCGGCACGGTCATTCGCTCGAACAATAATTGGAGAGAGTCGCAGCAAACCGCGATTGCCGTCACGGGGCTTCAACCCTCGGACGACCGCGAATCCGCCCTGGTCGAGATGCTCGCGCCAGGGAGCTATACCGCGATCGTTCGCGGATTCGGAAACACGACCGGAGTAGCCACGGTCGAAGTCTACAACGTGCAGTAGACCGCGACCTCTCTGTAGCCGCGTCGCTCCGCGAAGCGTCGGAGGCAACCCGCTCACCACTCCGGGCGGATCGCCGCGCAGGCGGCGGCTATTGACCAGCGCGCTGTCGCGACGTCGCTGCCGCCGTTTCCCCATCCAGGATCTCCCGCACCTTGCGCGCGAGGCTGTCCTGCGTGAACGGCTTTTGCAACATGTCGAGACCGGGATCGAGCACGCCTTGGTCGCTGATGTCGCTATCGGAATAACCAGAGACGAAAAGGACTTTCATCCGGGGTTGAAGCGGGGCCAGCTCACGGGCGAGGACGGGGCCGTGCATGTCGGGCATCACGATATCGGTCAGCAGCAAATCGATCGGTTGGGTTTCCTCTCGCGCGATCCGAAGACCCGCGGCCGCGGACTCCCCGCATAGGACGCGGTAGCCGAGATTGCTAAGCACGGTGCAGATCAATTGGCGCACCACTTCTTCGTCCTCGACGACGAGAATCAATTCCGAACCGCCGCGCACGCTGGGGAACGAAACCACGTCCGGAGCGTCGAGGGCCCCCGTGTTCGCCGGAAGAAAAATCGAGAAGGTGCAGCCGTGGCCGACGGCGGATTCCACCGTGATTCCTCCGCCGCTTTGTTTCACGATGCCATAGACGGTGGCAAGGCCGAGTCCCGTGCCTTTGCCCGGGCCTTTTGTCGTGAAGAACGGCTCAAAAATGCGGGCCCTCGTTTCGGCGTCCATTCCGGAACCGGTATCCGACACGATCAGCGCGACGTATCGCCCTTCGGCCACATCAATTCCGCGCGCGGCAATCTCTCCGGGGGTCAGGACGACATCCTGGGTCATGATTCGGAGCGTGCCGCCCCGCGGCATGGCGTCCCGGCCATTCACCCCGAGGTTGAGAAGCACCTGCTCCAGTTGATTCGGGTCGGCCCGGACGCGCGCGATTTGCGCAGCCGTCTCGATCTCGATCCTGATTCCTTCGCCGATTACGCGTTGAAGCAATTTTTCCATTTCGCGGACGAGCGCGTTTAAATCCAGAACGCGCGGATCGAGGATTTGTTTGCGGCTAAAGGCGAGCAACTGCTTGGTCAGCCCGGCTGCCTGTTCCCCCGCTTTGCGAATCAACTGGGCTTGTTCCAGGGTGGCGCCCTCCGCTCGCTTCTCGATCAGCTCGGAATACCCGATAATCGCGGTCAGCAGATTGTTGAAATCGTGGGCGACACCCCCGGCCAGCCGTCCGACGGCTTCCAATTTTTGGGAGTGGCGAAGTTGTTCTTCGGCCTGGTGCAGGGTGTGTTCGGTTGCGCGGAATTTCAGGATCAGATCCGCCAGCCGGCCGAATTCGTGCGGCTTTTTGGCGAGCGGCAATAGACCTTCCGGATTTTCCTTCTCCAGGTTGTCTGAGATCACATGCAGCGGTCTCCGGACCCACCTGATCAACGAGACCGAAAGCAGCAAAAACAATAGGGCCGCAAAGATAATGAGGCCGAAGAACAGGTTTCGCTCGGCGCGATTGAACTCGCGAATCAGCGGCGAATCGTGCTCCACCTGAATCTGCGCGATCGGCTTGCCGTCCCATCCCGACAGGGTTCGCGTAAAACTGATCAGCCCCTGTTCTTCGGCGCTCTTCCGTTCCGCTCGCGCCTCGGCATAGGGCACGATCCGGATCGAGTAGCCGGTGAAGAGCGACATACGCCGGATGTTTTCATCAATCCAAAAACGGCCCGCGAGAAAGTAACCCTGGGGCGGAGTCTCGCGGTACCGGTCGCGCGACGGGTGAATGGTTGCGCCGCGCACTTCCATCCATCCGTTGTCCGTGTTCACGAAAAAGTGCGAGACGTCGCGCGCCGCGAACAAACGCTGCCACGCCTCCCTGGGCAGAGGCGCTTCGCGGAGGCTTTCCGTGTAGCGATTGTTTTTCGAATGAAAAAGGGTCAGATCGGGTTTGTAGATCCAGAAAGCGTTGAAGTTTTTCGCGGTCAGCGTTTCCGGCGGGATATTCGATTCAGCCCAGGCCTGGTCGTTCGACTTGAGGGCGCGGACCAGGTCGTCCCAATTTGTTGAATCGTCGACGATGGCACTCAGCTGATCGCCGCGTTCGCTCAGGAACTCGTCGAAGATCCGGTTTCGCTCCAGAGCGCGCTCATCGGCAATCAGCTTGAACCTGCGTTCAGCGTTGAAGCGGACAACGCTGAGGCCGCCGACAAAGATCAAAACGACGAGGAGAAGAAGGAGCAGGATTTTTGTCTGGACCTTCATGCTCGGGATTTGAACGAACCGCCCGCGAAAGATCGCGGGCCGGCCGCAGTTATTGACGAATGCGCTGTTCGGAAATGGAAGCGATGCGGGGATCGAGCGTCGCGGCGCTGATCGACAAACGGTTTTGGGTCTGTCCCTTCACGGTGCGGCGGCCGTCCTTTAAAGTGAAGGACACCGGAAAAGTCATCACGATTTCGCCGCGCGAATTAATCGGGCCATACTGGATTCCGGAGCCGATCGTATAACGCCGGCTCGGCCAGCGCGCCTGGTAACGGCGGAGAGTTTGCTCGATGATCCGCCGGTCGATCTTTCCATTGCGGTAGTAATCGACGTTGTCCGCATAAAACTTTATCTGGCGTTTGATGTCGTTCGACATCATGGCGGTGAAGTAATCGCCGACGAACCGGGAGAGATCCGTAGGCGCGATGGCAGGGCTGTTGCGGGGGCGATTGTCCGGCGGGACGGGCGCCTGAACGGGCTGAGTGGAAACCGCGGTCTTGTTCCTCCGCAAAGAAGAACGCCGCGACAACTCCTTAGGCACAACGGCCGCGGGCGCGATTCCGGTCTCAGCGTTCAACGCCTTTGCCACCGCGACTGGATTGATTTTCTCGTCACTGGGCAGGACGGTTTCGGCTGGCCAGGCCAGCTCCTGCGGTGCCGGTTCGTTCGGCGACCGAGGCACCAGGCCCAGCGATTTCAAAGTCTCGCGATCAGGTTTGCCGGTCGCCGAGAATCCTTTGCGTTTCTGATAACGCTTCATTGCCTCCTGCAATTCGGCCGAGTCGCGGCCGTTAACGTCCCCGAAATAGAGGCTTCGCCGGCGCAGTTCCTCCTGGACCGAGCGCAAATCGTCCTGCGCGCACACGGCCCCGGCGCTCAAAAGAAGGACGACGAACGGGACGAAAACGGAGGACGCTGATAGCTTCATGGCAGTGGTACGGGGCGCGGAACATACCGTTTTATGCGGCAAAACGCGACTGCTTATCTCAATGTGCCGGCCGCCCCGTTACCTTGTCCCTTCCTTGAATATCGGACGCCCTTCTGGTAGTCGCAGAGAGTGAACCCGCTGCTCTATTCATTGATTGGCCTGGCCGCGGGCGCGGGGATCGCCGCGATCATTTTCGCGATCACCCGGCGGAGACGGGACGATGACGCGGAGTTGATCCAACGCCTGGAGTTACTCGAACGGGCCCAGGAACGCGGCGAGCGATTGATCCGCGAGGAAATGGCGCGGAGCCGCGAAGAAAATGCGAATGCCGCGAAAACGCAGCGGGGAGAACTGACTGCTTCGCTGGAAACGGTCCGCGGGGTTGTCGATCAACGGCTCAAACAGTTGCAGGAGGACAACACCGGGCAGCTCGAAAGAATGCGCGCCACGGTGGATGAGAAATTGCAGGGCACTCTCGAGAAACGCCTGGGCGAATCGTTCAAGCTGGTGAGCGAGCGCCTCGAACAAGTGCACCAGGGTCTGGGCGCGATGCGCCAACTGGCGACGGACGTCGGTGGTTTGCAGAAGGTGCTCGCCAACGTGAAGACCCGCGGCGGCTGGGGTGAAGTGCAGCTCGGGAGTTTGCTCGAGCAAGTGCTTACCGCCGACCAATTCTCGCGGAACGTCCAGACGCGCGATGAGAGCGCGGAGCGGGTCGATTTTGCGATCAGGCTGCCGGGCGATGAAAACGGCGCCCCGGTCTGGCTGCCGGTCGATTCGAAATTTCCGACCGAAGATTATCAGCGTCTTCTCGCGGCACAGGACGCGGGCGATACGGAGCTGATCGAGGGAGCAATGAAAGGCCTCGAAACTCAGCTCAAGAAAAGCGCGAAAGATATCTGCGCGAAATATATCAACCCGCCGCGCACAACCGATTTCGCCCTCATGTTTTTGCCGACAGAGGGGTTATATGCCGAGGCAATTCGCCGGGTGGGCCTGGTCGAGCAGGTGCAGCGCGATTGCCGTGTGGTGTTCGCCGGGCCGACCACGCTGGCGGCGTTGCTCAACAGTCTGCAGATGGGGTTCCGAACGCTCGCCATCCAGAAGCGGTCGAGCGAAGTCTGGAATTTACTCGCAGGCGTGAAAACGGAGTTCGGCAAGTTCGGCGAAGCGCTCTCGAGCGTGAAAGACAAACTGGACCAGGCCGCGCGCCGGATGGAAGACGTCGATGTTCGATCGCGCGCCATCACGCGCAAGCTGCGCGATGTCGAAGAGCTGCCGGAGAATCCGCAGCCCTTGTTCCCGGAATTGCTGACGCGGGACGAAGACGGAGGTTAGGCTTCCAGCCTGACTCGGCCGACGGGCGTCTCGCCTGTCGGTTCCCCACCTCCACGACATGCTGGAAGCATGTCGGCCGAGTCAGGCTGGAAGCCTAACCTCCCGGCTACAACACTTCGCCCCACTTCGCCTTGTCCTTGAGCATGAGCTCGCGGAGGAGACGAATCGGCGGCATCCCGTGGCTGAGGAGCTCGTCGTGGAATTTTTTCAGGGAAAAATTCGAGCCTTCCTGTTCCTGGTAATCTTTCCGCAACTTCAAAAGCTGCAGCTTGCCCAGCGTGTAGTTCAGGCAACCGAGATCGAAGGTCGCCCGCATCGCCTCAGCCCGGGCCGGCTTCTCTTCGTAGTAACAATGTTCCTGAAAAAATTTCGTGCCTTCTTCAACCGTCATGTCCTGGGTATGCATCTTGATCGAGACGCAGAGCCGGGCCAACCGGACCATGGCCGCCTGGGCCTGGACCATTCGATATTTCGCCGCGCGATGGATCTCGTCGGCTGACGGCTCGGGGCTGGCCGTTCCCCCAAAGCCCTCATCGATCATCATCTGCTCGCAATAATGGGCCCAGCCTTCCACGAACGATTCCGAGTCGAAAATCTTCTCCGCTTTCGTGGCCTTCGAAGCATTCAGGCGCAGGTGCTGAACATAATGCCCGGGATAAACCTCATGAATCGAGAACAGGTCCCCCATGTAGTAGTTGAACGAGGTGAGCCACTGTTCCTTCTGCAGCTCGCTCCAGTCGTTTTCCGGCGGGGTCACAAAAAAGTAGGATTCCGTCGCGCGTTTCTCGAACGGACCCGGCGTATCCATTGAAGCGAAACTCGTCGCGCGGCGATCCTGCGGCGTTTCTTTTACCAGCGTCTTCGCATCGGCGGGCACGGTGACGAGCTTGCGATCGATAACGAATTTTTTCACGGCGTCGAGCCGCTTCGTGATCTCCGCAACCAGGTTAGCGGCGGCCGGGTGATCGGCCTGGATTTGTTTGAAGACGACATCGGCCGGCCGGGTTTCATCGATCTTCTTCGCGGCCTCGGTGAAGACGTCCTGCTCTTTTTTCAGCTCTGCTAACCCCAGCTCGAGAAGTTGCGCGGGCGGCTGGTCCACCATCTCGGTTTCAGCCAGGAAGCGGCGATATTTTTCTTCGCCAATGGCAAACTCGGCGATCGCCTTGGGCAGCTTCTCCTTCTCCAGCCAGGCCGCATAATCGGAAAGCGTCGTCGCTGCCCGCCGGTTCGATTGCATGAAGGTCCCGCGCAGGGTGTCATCCTTGAGGTCGGTGAGCCCCTCGATCAGGTCTTTTTTGAGGAACTCGGAGGCGCCGCGCGCGATCTGGATGGCCAGCTCGACATGCGGTTTGGGCAGGACATCAGCGAGATTCGTCTTGGCCGCGATCATGATGTTGGGCGCCTGGTTCTCTACCACGATGATGCTGCGGACCCGGTCCTCGATCGGCGCGTATTTGCGTTTCGCATAGACGCCAACGTCGAGCGCCTGGGCGTAGGTCATCGGGTTGCGGTCGTAGATCGCCATCTCCTGGATGAAGAAGAGCTCTTTCTTGATCGCGGCCTGGAGAATCCGGAGATCGACCGCGGGGCGGGGACCGAGTTTCGCGAGATCGAACTTCGCGAATCGGTCGTCGAAACGGCGGAGGCGCGCGATCTCCGCGTCGATCGCGAGGCGCGTGTGCTCGTTGATCCGGCCGTCGTATTCGTGAAACCCGAGCGCTGTGGCGTGCAAGGGCCGGGCGGCGAGATACCCGCGAATGTATTCCTCCGCCACGGCATCCAGCTCGGCGTCAGGTTTGAGCGGAGGCGGAGTCGGTGATGGTTTCGGGGACGCGGATGGTTTGGGGGACGCGGATGGTTTCGGGGAAGGCGAGGGACCGGGCGATGTAGCGGCGGCGGCCGGCGAGGGGGATGACCGAGGCTTTGGCGACGGCGGAACGACGGCCTTGGCGGAAGGAGAAGGAGACGGTGACGGTTTGGCCAATGGTTTGACGGGACCGGTCGGCCGGAGGGGAGCGTTCGCCGGCGGTTTCGCGGTCGCCGTCGGCGACGGAGAAGGTGCGGCATTCGCGAAGCCCCCTGCCACGAAAATGGCAACGGCAACTGGAACGGCGCGGCGTGGTCTCATGAATGGGCAGGCGGATCAGCCGCTCCGCCGGACGATGCCAGCGGAGTGCGGCCTCGAGCAAGGGACTGCTCGAGCGCCACCTTAGACGACGCTTTGCGCGTTGCCAAAAATTTCCGTATGAGCGATCATCGTCCGCCCGGAAACGGGCATTTTTCCTATGAAACGTCGTCTTTTGCTCAGCACCGCCGGGTGCCTGATCCTGATCAACGTTCTGCTCGGGGTCCGGGTTTACACCGCGCACGCCGCCGGGGAAGACGACACCGGCTATTCGCAAATCGCCGTCTTCGCCCGGGCCGTGCAACTTCTCCGCCAGGATTACGTCGATGGCGGGAAGACCAGTTACCACGATCTGATCTATGCGGCGATGAAAGGGATGCTGGCGTCGCTCGATCCGCACAGTCAGTTCATGGATCCGAACGACTTCAAGGAAATGCAGGACGATACCCGGAGCCGCTTCAACGGGCTCGGGATCGAGGTCGCGGTCAAAGGTGGTCTGCTCACGGTCATTACGCCGATGGAGGATACGCCCGCGGCCAAGGCCGGCATTCTTTCCGGCGACCAGATCCTGCGGATCAACGGCAATTCGACCGAGAAAATGGATCTGCAGGATGCGGTTAATTTTCTTCGCGGCACTACCGGCCAAAAGGTGACCCTGACGATCCTCCGCCCGGCCACCAAGGAGATAAAGGACTTCGCGCTCGAGCGGACGGAGATCAAAGTGCAAAGCGTCAAAGGCACGAAGCTGCTCGACGCGGATTTAAGCGGGACGTTCAAGATCGGTTACGTCCGCCTGATTCAATTCAACGAGCCGACCGCGGAAGAGCTCGGGAAAGCGCTCGACGAATTGCAGAAGCAGGGGATACAGGCGCTCGTTCTGGACCTGCGGAATAATCCGGGCGGTCTGCTGAACGTGGCGGTTGATGTTTGCGCGCAATTTCTTCCGCCCGGGACCAAGGTCGTTTCGACCCAGGGACGGGTGCCGTCACAACAGCACGATTATACGACAGCGAGCACAACCAGAGAGCGGCCGCGTATTCCGCTCGCGGTGTTGGTGAATGAGGGAAGTGCGAGCGGCTCCGAAATCGTGGCGGGGGCATTGAAGGACTTGAAGCGGGCCGTGATCGTGGGAGAAACCACCTTCGGCAAAGGCTCAGTCCAGAATGTCGTCCAGTTGCCCGACGGTTCCGCCCTTCGTTTCACCACCGCGAAATACTATACGCCGAGCAAACAGGTCATTCACGGCAACGGCGTTACGCCTAATATCCGGGTCCCGATGACGGTGGAACAGGAGCGCGCGCTATTTGCGTCACGCAGCGAAAACCTGAAGGCGGAAGAAGAGAAAACGTTGATCAAGGCGAAGGACCCCCAGCTGCTCCGCGCGATTGACGCGCTGAAAGGCGCGATGGTTTACGCCCAGGAGACGTCGCCGAAGGTCGATCCGGTAAAGAAGTAGGGAATCGCTGAGCACGCGCTTCGACAGTCCCTGTAGCAGCGGCCCTGTGGGCCGCTCGGGTTCCCGCTCAATTATAAGCGAAGGGTGGATCTTGGTGGCCCGGTCGTTCTCACGCGTCCCACAGGGACGCCGCTACAGAAGAACGCTTGTCTCCGCCGAGCCGAGATGATCATGGCCACCATCCTCGCCATCGAAACATCGTGCGATGAGACGGCGGTGGCGATATTGCGCGGGACAGAGCTGCTCGCGAGCGAAGTGGCCTCGCAGACGGAACACGGGACTTACGGCGGGGTCGTCCCGGAGGTGGCGTCACGAAATCATTTGGTGCACGCCCCGCGGTTACTGGAGCGTGCGCTCGGAACCGCGGGCCTCACCGTCGAAGATGTCGATGCGTTTGCCGCGACTTCCGGTCCGGGTCTCGCGAGCTCGCTCATGATCGGTGCGTCAATCGCGAAGGGCCTTTCGGTTGCAACCGGCCGCCCGTACCTTGCGATCAATCATCTCGAAGGCCATCTCCTTTCGCCCTTCTTTGGTGGTGATGAAGAGATTTCACCCAACCTGTCTCTGATCGTCAGCGGCGGCCATACGCTCCTGGTCGAAGTTCGCGGCATAAACAATTATCGGGTTCTCGGCCGAACCGTTGACGACGCTGCCGGCGAAGCTTTCGACAAGGTCGCAAAGCTCCTCGGGCTTGGTTATCCCGGCGGCCCGGAGATCGAACGGCGCGCCCTGAACGGGAATGCGGCCCGCTTCAATTTTCCGCGAAGCATGCTCGACTCGGGCGATCACAATTTCAGTTTCAGCGGCTTAAAGACGGCAGTGCGGTATCGGCTGGCGGAATTTCAGGGCGCAGCGGCCACCCCGCAACTGATCGACGATATGTGCGCGTCGTTTCAAGCTGCTGTTATTGACGTGCTGGTAAAGAAGACGCTGCGCGCGGCGAAGGAATGTTGCTCGAAGTTGGTGACAATAAGCGGCGGCGTGAGCTGCAATCAGGCGTTGCGAAAGCAGATGGCGGAGCAATGCGGTGCGGCCGGGTTGCGCTTGATGACCGCGCTGCCGCGTTTGTGTACGGATAACGCGGCCATGATCGCGTTCGCCGCGCTGCTCCGATTCCGCGCCGGGCAGAGTTCGGAAGTCAGTGAAGAGATCGATCCGAATCTGGCGTTGGTGTGACCCTGAGTTGCAGGGCGGTTCTCTGAAACGCCGCAAAAAGGGCGCCGTCTGACACAGACGGCCTACAAAGTCCCGGCCTCGCCCGCCACGCGAGTTTTCGCGAGCGAGCGGCGGCGGAGAATGGCGTAGGTCGTCCCAAGGGCGACCACGGGTAGCAGCGTCCACGGGGTAGGGACGACGTTCTTCAAGGCGGACAAGAACAATCCCGCGATGATGGCGGCCCGAGCCCCGGACATTCTTTCCGCGAGCGCGAACGCCAGCCCCCACCAAATCGCATCGCCGATACCGTTGCTGATTCCTCGTTGCAGCCGGAGCAGGAAACTTTCGCCCGTCGCCTCGGCGATTGCGAAATATCCACCGGCGGCAAGAACGCCCAGGACCTGGCCCAGAACAAATCCTCGCGACCATCGTTTCCAGCGCAGGCCGATTATGACAGTGACCAGAATGAATGATGACGCGGCAATCATCCCGGCGATCTGAAGGGGAGGACGTCCGGCCAAAAGCGCGAGAAGCCCAGTGATCGTTATCAGGACAACGAAGAAGGTGGCGATCGCAGAAAGGATCTCGCGCAGAACGGAGGGGGGCCGAGGGGTAGGAAAAACCGCGGACAAGGCAACAGCGGCCCAGCTTATGACTATGGTTAGCGCGATCTGGTTCGCAGCGGAGGCATTACCGAACGCCGCGATCATTGGCGCCTGCACCACCGCGCTGAAAGTGAGCAGGCACATGAAGACGAGACTCGCGCCTACGCCAAGCAGGATGCTTGTAACCAGGCCTGATGCCCACATCGTTCCGATCCACCACGCGGGGTTAAGCCCGAGTAGCGTGAGTACGGCCCAAATAAGCAGGGACAAGATGCCGGGACAAATCACGTAAACCTGGAGCAGGAGTTGGCGGAGGTCGCGGTTGCGAAGAATCTGTGGCCCGGTGAGGTCGATCACGCTGAAATGCGGCGTGAGGCGCGGATCGATCTGGCTGACGTGAGTGCGCCAGCGAAACGGCTGGGTGAGAAGCCAGCCGAGAATCTGGAGCGAGGCGAGGAAGGAGTTACGCCCGGAGGTGCCGAGACGAAGTGTTTTTGGGCGAAGCCATTCATCGTCCTGCCTGACCTTGACCGGAACATCGGGCGAGCCGACGGCCGGGCGGTGGAAATTGAAGAGGTGAATGCGCTTGCCGTGCTTCGCGGTGGCGACACCAATGTCGTAGCACTCGTTCGCGGCGGGATCGCGGGCCTCCTGCAAACAGGTGGCGTGCTGCAATGACATCAGGATGTGCCCGCCGTCTCCGAAATCCATCACGCGCTGCGCGGTATTGATGCCATCGCCGCTGACCGATGCCACGCCATTGATATCGACCAGGCGCGCGACTTCGCCGGTGTGAATTCCCATCCGCGCTTTGAACGTGCCCGCCTGTTCGATCCGGTCCATCAGCTCGCAGGCGCAGCGCAACGGACTCGAACAATGATCGAAAAAGACGAGGGCCATGCCATCGCCGGAAGGTGAACGGACGAGTTTGTCCTGTGCTGCCGCCTCGATCACGGCCGCGCAGTCGCCGACGAACTCCTGCAACTGGCGAAAAACGACGGTCTGCTGATCGCTGTTCAGGGTGGAATAGCCGACTGCATCCACGAAAAAGATGTGGGCGGTAACCATCGACGGGGCCGCTTCTTTCATTCGTGGGATGGCTCGCTAATATTCTCGCGCGAGAAGGTGTTTCGCGATTTCGCGCAGCCGGTCGGCGCTCCTGCCGAAATTTGCCAGCGCGGTGTCAGCGCGCCTTGTCAGCCGGTTTGCTTCCGCGCGAGATTTTTCCAGGCCGATTACCGCTGGATAGGTCGCTTTTTTAGCGGCGACATCTTTCCCGGCGCTCTTGCCGAGCTTCGCCGAGGTCTGGGTTACATCGAGGATGTCGTCGATCACCTGGAAAGCCAAACCCAGCGCCTGCCCGAAAGCGGTCATCGCAGCCATCTGCTTCGCGCTGGCATTGGCGGCCATCGCTCCCAGTCGCAGCGAAGCCGTCAGCAACGCCGCGGTCTTGTTCTCATGGATGTAGCGAAGCTGGGTGCGATTGATGCGACGTCCTTCCGCTTCAAGATCGGCCACCTGCCCGGCGATGAGCTTTTGACTCCCAGCGGCGGTCGCGATCTCGAGAAGTATGTCGCGGAGGTCGTAGCGCGAAGAGGACTTGGTGCGCGCGGCAATCTCGAACGCCAGGGTCAACAGGGCGTCGCCGGCGAGAATCGCAATCGCGTCGCCAAAGACCTTGTGGCAGGTGGGACGGCCCCGGCGCAAATCGTCGTTATCCATGCTCGGGAGATCGTCGTGGATGAGCGAATAAGTATGGATGCACTCCACTGCGCAGGCGTGAGGGATGGCGGGAACGCCCCGCCCGCCACATGCCTCCGCCGCCACGAGGCAAAGAATCGGCCGGAGCCTTTTTCCTCCGGCGAACATGCTGTAGCGCATCGCCTTGTGGATCGTAGCCGGTTCTGATCGCTCCTTCGGCAGATAGCGATCGAGGGCCCGGTCGATTTCTTTTTGCCGGGCGATGAGGTAGCGCTTCAGGTCCATGGCGACCGCCAGGCTCGGCTAATCGCCCTCGGCGGCCCGGGGCGACGGCCCGGCAACCACCAATCCTGCGAGAAGAAACGTGATCGCGGCCGAGAACAAACAAAAACGGCAATACGCGTGCAGCACGAAAGCCTGCACATAAAGGAACCAGAGCGTCCCCAGGAACATGAGGCCAACCGTGATGGCAAAAAAACCGCGCGCTCGCGGATAATTGAACGCCGCAAAAGTCGCAAAGCTGAACGCGGCGAAATATCCGGCCACGCCAAATGCAGCCACTGGGATGCCGGCGACTCGCGAGTAAGCGCTCCCGAGCACTTCGGAGCAACCGGCCTGGCCGCCACAGGCCGCGGCCTCTCCGGTAAGCGCAACAACGAAGAGATAAACCGCGTCCGCCAGGCCCAGGAGACAAAAAAGCGCGGCGATGCTGTAAAGAATGGTCCGGCCTCGCCCGGCCGGCGCGGGCCGGTCTTTGTTCTTCGATCGGCTCATGGTTTTGTCTTCCCCTTTTCCTCGAGCGCAGTCGTGATGGCCTTGCGCAGTCCGCTGGGATCGAGCGACGCAGGCGGAACCGCCACGTTATTCACGAAGACAGTAGGCGTGCTCGATACTCCGCGGCTGCTCCCCAATTGGTGGTCCGCATCGACGCGTTTTTGCACCGTCTCGCTCTCCATGTCCTTTTTGAAACGCTCGACGTCCAGCCCGATCGCGCCTGCATAACCGTGGAGCAACGGAAAAACGTCCTGCGCGTGCGACCAGTTGTTCTGCTCCTTGTAGAGGAGATCGTGCATGTCCCAAAAGCGCCCCTGCATGTCGGCCGCTTCCGCCGCGTGGGCCGCCGGCCGCGCGTGCTTGTGATTGATGAGAGGAAAGTGGTGGAAAATAAACCGGACCCGGGAGCCGTATTCTTCCTCAATCTTTTTCAGGGTCACCGCCATCTTTGAGCACGGCGGACATTCGAAGTCGCCAAACTCCTCGATCGTTACAGCCGCGTCCTTTTTTCCACGAACGTGGAGACCGGTCGTAGCGCCGTCCTTTGCGCCGGTCGGCGCGGCAGTTTGTTTCGAGCGGTAAAGGGCAAAACCGCCGCCGAAAGCGAGCGCGGCGACGAGACCGACGATTAGGAAAGGCAGATAGCGCTTCATCCGAAGTGGGAAAAGAAAACTATTGGCGCGGGATTGCCAGAAATATTGTCAGGAACGGGGCACGTCCGGGGCGATCGGATGTTTTTTGCATCCTGACATGACTAAAATGTAATTGAACCAGCGGGAACCATTTCGGTGTAACAACCCGAATCCTGTTTGGCTGCGCCGCTCTCGCTGCCGGCTTTTCGATCAACCCTCGAAGGAAATCGCCATGAAAAAATCGTCCCGTTGCCGTGGTTCAATCATCAGGCCTTTGCTGGCCGCTCTATTAATGCTTGGTGGAGTCGCTCTGCTCGCCCGCGCGGGCAGCTCCGGCGGCCGCCCGGCCAGCTCTGCAAACTCGTCCGGTGCGCCGCAAGTGAAGCAAGCTGCGGCCTCGACTCCCGGGGTCCCGCGCTTCCAGAATTATACTGCGCCGCCCGGACTGGCCGATGACGTGGGCGAGCCTTCCATCGGTTGTAACTGGAATTCCGAGGAAACGTTCAGCAACAGCATGTTCTCCATCCCGAACGGCGGGCGCGTCATGTTGTTCGGCGGTTTTTCGCCGGACCTTTACCGCGCGACCTTTAACGATTGCTCTTCGCCGGCGAAGCCCAACTGGGAGGCAAAGCCGTTGCTGCTCGCCGCCACTCCGCGCGCGGCCGGCGACCCAATCCTCTTCACCGATCCGATCACGGGTCGCACTTTTGTTTCCCAGCTCGAGGGATTGACGCCTGCGGGCAGCACGACCGATATCACGGATAACGATGGCGACACGTTCATGCCCAGCGAAGGATCGAACCTTCCGTCGGACATCGATCACCAGACCTTCGGCGGCGGGCCATTTCACGATCCGAAGCCCCCGACCGTCGGGACCTATCCTCACGCCGTTTATTACGCTTCCCAGAGTGTGGGGGACGCGCGGGCTGCTGTCAGCGTTGATGGCGGCGTCACGTTTGGGCCGGGCTTCCCGATGTACACGATTGACCAGTGCGCGGGATTGCACGGCCACATCAAGGTTTCGCCGAAAGACGGCACTGTTTATGTGCCTAACCGCGGCTGCGGCGGAGAGGTGCCTTTTCACGAGACCGGCGCCCGGCAGGCAGTGGTGGTCTCGGAGGATAACGGGATTACCTGGAGTGTCCGGCCGATTCCGGACGCGACCACTCACGGCAGCGGGGACCTGACCAATACGATTCTGGGCACGCGCGATCCGTCGGTGGCGATCGACGCTGAGGGCACGGTCTATTTCGTTTATCAATCTGAGGAACGCGAAACTGGTTCGACCGATCCGAACGATAAAGCGGGCGACTCGCTTCCAAAGGTCGCTGTTTCCCACGACAAAGGCCTGACCTGGGAACCGAGCGTTTATGTCGGCGCCAACGTGCTCAATGGCGGGCCGATTCGGAACGCTACCTTCGTTACCGCAACTGCCGGCAGCGCCGGCCGCGCAGCGGTCGCCTTTTTCGGCACAGAAACGGGGGGCAACAACTGGCAGTGCGGTGAAGGCGATGATTGCTCGGGCGACGCCGGCCTCTTCCCGCGTGATCCTTTCACCGGGGTCTGGTATCTCTACATCTCGACCACGTTTGACGGCGGCAAGACTTGGACGACCCAAAACGTCACCCCCGGCGATCCGATCCAGCGCGGCGGAATTTGCGGCGGCGGCACCTGCCGAAACCTGCTCGACTTCATGGATCTGCAGATCGACAAGCAAGGCCGCATTCTGGTGGCCGGTGAGGATGGCTGCGTCGGCGCCTGTGTGCAGGGCGGACCGAACTCCTTCACGGCGAAAGGATTTATCACCCGGCAATCCGGCGGGAAACGGATGATCGCGCAGTTTGATCCGGTCGAACCCGCGCTGGCCGGAGCGCCATTGGTGCGCGCCTCGATCGATGCCGCGAAAACCAAGGTAGAGCTTGCCTGGGATGTGCCGGATGACGCCGGCTCACCGATCACCGTCTATAACGTTTACCGGCGGACCGGCGCCGCTGGCCCGTTCGTCCTCATCGCAACGGTCCCGCAAACGAACTACACCGACACGACCTTCAATGGAGCCGTCGCCAATGCTTATCACGTCACCGCGGTGAACGGCATGGGTGAAGGTCCGTTTTGCAGCGACGTCGTGCCGGTTGCGGGACCGGACCTCGGTAACCTCTGCGTGGCCCCGGGCGTGACCAAGCTGACCGACCCGGCCGGTGACACCAGTGCCGCGTTGGGCCTGGTGAGTCACCCGGCAGGTCCCGGAATGGATCTGCTCTCCCTCAAGCTCATCCAGCCGCTGGTCCCGAGCGGCCCCGTTAAGATCACGTTCCGGCTCAACACCGACCCGGGCATTTCGCCTCAGCCGCCCGGATCGTCCTGGTACGTCTCGATGAAGATGCCGGACGGCAAAGTGCGCGGCGTCCATATGACGTGGGATGGGACGGATCCGAAATTCGAGAGTTACATCGCGGAGCCGAACAATGGTGGAACCACTGATGGCCGCTTCATCGATCCGGCCAGTGTGAAACCCGCCGAGCCGGAAAGTAACTACGACCCGGACCAGGGCATTATCGACATTGTGGTCAAGGCAAGCGACCTCGGCCTGAATCCCGGCGATGTGATTGGCGGCTTCAACGCTGCAGTCAGCCAGACCGAGCCGACCCTCGGCGTCCTGACGACCACCTACGACCAAATGCCGGACAGCCTCGTTCATACGGATAGTTTCACCTTTGCCGGAAACGCGGCCTGCGCCTTGAATGCCGCACCGACGGCGAAGCTCGTGGCCACGCCCGAGGAAGGTAATCCGCCGCTGACCGTGAGCTTCGACGGCTCGACTTCGCTCGATCCGGACGCCGGGGATTCGATCGCCTCGTACACGTTTACGTTTGGTGACGGAACGCCTCCGGTTACCCAGTCGAGTCCGACGATCAGTCACACCTATAAACACGGGGGCGGGTTCTTCGCGACGTTGACGGTGAAAGACTCGAAAGGATTGGACAGCTCCAATGTGGCGAGCGTGCAGATCAAAGTCGCCGCGCAGTTGCTCAACCTCTCCACGCGTTTGCGGGTCCAGCCGGGCGATAACGCGCTCATCGGAGGCTTAATCATCCTCGGTTCCGAACCGAAGAAAGTCATCCTCCGCGGAATCGGGCCCAGCCTGAATCTGCCGGGCAAGCTCGAGGATCCGACCCTCGAGCTCCATAACAGTGCCGGCGCGGTCATCGCCTCGAACGATGATTGGAAATCCGACCAGGCGGCCGTGGAAGGCAGCGGGATTCAGCCCACCGACGACCGCGAATCCGCGATTGTCCGAATGCTGGATCCCGGTTCTTACACCGTGGTCATGCGCGGGAAGAACAACACCAGCGGCATCGGTGTTGTCGAATCGTACGACATCGGGATCGATGCAAATGCGCGGCTCGCGAACCTGAGTTCCCGCGGGTTCATCGGCACAGGAGACGAAGTCATGATCGGCGGTTTCTTCGCCGGCCCGCAAACGGCGGCGATCACCCGGATGGTGTTCCGCGCCATCGGGCCATCGCTCGCGAACCAGCAGGTGCCGCAGCCGATGCAGGATCCGACCCTCGAGTTGCGTAACGGGAACGGCTCTCTCCTTGCCTCGAATGACGATTGGGAAACATCCCCGAACAAAGCGGAGATCCAGGCCGCCGGATTGCAGCCTCAGGATTCACGCGAATCCGCGATCATGATTTCCAACTTCGAACCCGGTCCGTACACCGCGATCGTCCGCGGGAAAAATAACAGTACCGGTGTCGGCTTAGTGGAGATCTACGACATCCAGAAGTAACGGCGACGAAGCTCGACATCAGCCCGTCGTCCTGGAACAATCTTCTGTCATTCGCCTTTCCCCAGAGAGGCGAATGGCAGGACGGTTCACGGAGGGACGAGCATGCAGAAACATTCGGCGTCGGAATCAGGGATTTTCCATCCTCGAACGTTTGCCGCCTTTTTGCTCTGCCTTGTCGCGGGGCTGTTGGGGGTTCTGGCCCTCGCGGAACCGCAACCACCCGCTACGCCGCAGGCTCCGTCTGTAACGCTGGCTGCTCCGACGTTCGGGCAACCAGTCATCAACGGCATCGGCGGCACCGGTTTCGAGCAGGCTCTCCGCCTCGATCCGACGAATCCGAACCGCGTTTACACGAGCACTCCAGGAAGCGCTTCGGCTGACACCAGTTGGATCTGGCATTCGCTCGATGGCGGAAAGACCTTTAAATGGGTCACCGGCGCGACCGCCTTTGAAGGGAAAGTGACGACCTGCCATGGTGGTGGCGACACCGAGCTGGGCGTGGATGAAAAAGGCCGGCTCTATTTCAATGACCTGACCCTGGCCAATTTCAGCACCGCCCGCTCCGACGATTTCGGCGCTACTTTTACCTGCAGCAACACCGGTGTGCCGGACACGGCGGTGGATCGCCAGTGGTATGCGTTCGACGGCGATCCCTTGAATGGCGGCAGTGTCTATCTGGTGAACGACGAGATCGGGCCAGGCGGCGTTGTTTGCGGAAGCAGCACGGGCAACAACGTCCTGGTGATGTATCGCTCGCCGGTAACCGGCCTAGAACCTACAGCCGGTATCCAGTTCGGCCCGCCGAACAGGGTTACGCCTGTTGGCAGTTGCGACGAAGCGATCATGGGCAACAACGAGGTCAGTCCTGTCGCGACCACCCTCGGCCAGCCGAACGGGAGCGGCGGATACGCGACGCTGCCGGCGCCGGTCAAACATGTGTTTGTGATTCACGATAATGCCCAGCTCAACAAGATCCTGGTCGGGCGCTGTTTTCCGGTCGCGTTCGGTCCACCAATCGCAAACGTGAGCGATCCGAGTGGTTTAAATTGCACCGACATCCTCGTCGCCGATCTGGGCCCAAATGCGAAGACTGGCGGCGATTTCCCGACGATGGCGATCGACAGAGCGGGCAACCTGTACGCCGTTTGGGAGCAGGCGCCGCTCACCGGTGGCGTGATCTCCGGCGATGTTGTCTTGAAATTTTCCTACTCAACCGATCAGGGGAACACCTGGTCGGCGCCGAGGGAGATCGACACTTCGGGATCGCCGGTGGGCACTTTGCACCAAAACGTTTTCGCGTGGATCAACGCCGGCGACGACGGCCGAGTCAACATCGTCTGGTATGGAACGCCGGGAATCGCCACGACGGGCGCGAAAGGTCCCGACGATTGCAACGACTGCGTCTGGAGCCTGTGGATGGTGCAATCGCTCAACGCCCACGACGCGGTTCCCACCTTCACCACGCCGATTCTTGCCAGCGGGCATCATATTCACAAAGGGAACGTTCAGACTTTGATCGGCGGACAGAACCAGCTTTCCAGCCGGGCGCTTGGAGACTTCCTTCAGGTCCGCACAGGGCCATTCGGCGAAGCGCAAATCGCTTACGCGGACTCGAACAACATCATCGGCTCCGCGGTGGCGCACGGAATGTACGTCCGGCAAAACGGGGGCGAAGGTCTCTACGCCGCGCTTTCTCCAGTGAACATCCCCGGGCTCACGCCAACGAACGGCGTTTCCGATCCCTCGGGCGACGGCAAATACGAGGTCAATGGAACCAGCAGCGCGAGCATGCCGCAGCTCGACATCATGAGCTCGAGCATTTCGAAGGTCACGTCAGCGCCCTGTTCAGCGAGCGATCCCTGTTACCGGGTGGTGATGCAATTGAACAATCTGAGTCTCGCACCAACGCTCACCCAGGATCCCGACCCCGATCTCGTCTGGATCACGCAATGGTTCGTGCCTTCAACGGTCAATGTTAACGGCGGAAAGAATTTTCACGTTTACGCCGAGTCACTGAACGGCGCGCCCTTGCAATGTTTTGTGGGCGAAAACGCCGTCCAGGTGGTCGGTGGCGGTGGCGTGATCACGTATCCCGGCGCAAGCGCGCTGCCGGCCGCCAACTGTCAATCGACCCTCGGCCCGAATGGCACGATCACGATTTACGTCCCGCTCTCGAGCGTTCCCGAGACCGATCCGATCGACAATCGGCTCCATGAAGTCACAGCGAGCACGATGACGCTCGCCCAGCCGGCGAACAGCGTCCCGTCCTTTGGCGGCATCGGCGGATCGCTCTTTAACCTGATCGATGTGGCCCAGGCATACGTATTCGATCCCGCGGGCGCTCCTGCACCGACACCAACACCAACACCCGCCGTCACCGCTACACCTTCGGCAACTCCAAGCGCGACTCCCGGCTCGACTCCGACTCCAACTCCCACCCCAACCGCTTCAGCGACGCCGACTCCCACCCCGACCCCAACGCCTACCCCGAGCGCGACGCCTACCGCCTCGCCCACACCCGCCAACGTCGAGTTGTTGAACATCTCCGGCCGCGTCGTCGTCCAGACCGGCGACCAGGTCGGCATTGCCGGGTTCATCGTGAAAGGCTCCGGCTTCAAACGTGTCATCGCGCGCGCCATCGGACCTTCGATGACAGTTAACGGCGCGCCAGTCGCGGGCCGCTTGATGGATCCGATCCTGGAGTTGCACGACAGCAATGGGGTGACGCTGACGAACGATAATTGGCGCAGCGGTGGCCAGGAATCGGAGATTCAACAAAGCGGCCTGGCCCCGGCAAATGACAACGAAGCAGCCATTATCCGGACCGTGCCGCCCGGTGCGTTCACCGCCATTATTCGGGGCGCGAACAACACCACCGGTATTGGCGTGATCGAGATTTACGATTTGGGATCGATCTCCGCCGCGGAAAGAGAAGAACGTATTACGGAACCGGACGTGCCCGAAGCCGCGATCGAGCTCGGCAATCTTTCCGTCCGCGCGGACGTCCAGACCGGGGACAACGTCCTGATTGACGGAATCATTTTGCGCGGGGGAACTCCGAAGCGCGTTCTTTTCCGCGCGCTCGGTCCGTCCCTGCAGTCGGGTGGCCAACCGGTTTCGGGGCGGTTGCAGAATCCGACCCTGGAGCTGCGCGATCCGAACGGCTTGCTTTTGCAAACAAACGACGATTGGCAATCTGGCGGGAACGCCTCCGATATCCAGGCTACCGGTCTCGCGCCGGCTGACCCGAAAGAGTCCGCGATTCTGGTCACGCTGCCCAACGGCGATTACACAACCATTTTGCGTGGGGTGAACCAAACGACCGGGATCGCCCTCTCCGAAGCGTACAAACTGGATAATTAGCGCAGCTTATCACTCGCATGAATGCTCCGTCGCGCTGTGCCACAGTGCGGAGCAATGGCGCGGCCAGGCAAACTTCTCATTCTGTCGGCATTTGCCGCCCTTTACCTGGTCTGGGGTTCGACCTACCTCGCTATCCGCTTCGCCATCGAGACGATCCCGCCGTTGCTCATGGCGGGAACGCGTTTTCTTCTTGCCGGCCTGCTCATGTGGGGTTTCGCGCGCTGGCAGGGCGCTCCGAAGGGCTCGCTGGCGAACTGGCGGACCGCCCTGATCATCGGCGCCTGTCTCCTTCTCGGTGGCAACGGCGGCGTGACCCTGTCCGAACAATACATTTCGTCCGGGCTCGCCTCGGTCGTGGTGGCAACCGTCCCGATCTATATGGCATTGTTCGCCTGGTGGACCGGTATCGCAAAGCGCCCAAGCCCGATCGTGTGGGCCGGCCTGGCCGGCGGTTTCGCGGGCGTGGCAATCCTTCTCGCGCCCACGCTTCAATCTTCGACCGCCGGCGACAAGGCAGGGATCGGGATGGTCATCCTGCTTTTTTCGTCGCTCATCTGGTCTGCCGGCTCCATTTATTCGCGCAAAGCAAAAAGCGCCGCGCCTCCGCTCCTCCTGGCCGGGCAGCAGATGATTTGCGGTGGCGGTCTTCTCGCCCTCGGCGGCTTCCTAACGGGCGAACATCATCGCTTCGACGCCGCCAAAATCAGCCTGCTCTCGATCGGCTCGTTCGCTTACCTTGTTATAATCGGCGCGCTCGTCGGCTACACCGCTTACATCTTTCTCCTCCGCCACTGTGAGCCGGCCAAAGTCGCCACCTACGCCTACGTCAATCCGATCGTAGCCGTGATCCTCGGCGCGCTTTTCGCCGGCGAAACGCTCTCCCCGCGCGCCATCCTCGCTGCGACCCTCATTATCGGCTCAGTCGCGCTCGTGATTACCGTCCAGCAAACCATGCCTGAACCCATCGCGAGCGTCGAAAGCGGAAAGGAAGATTGAACTCCGACCCCCCCGACGGCTCTGCATTCAAATTCGGGCTCTTGATCCTGATCCTTTCTTGAGGCCGGTCCGAGCGCTCAGGATTTAGCGATGTAGTTCCGGCCGCGGCTGCAGTTCTCGAAACCGGCCCCAACTCCGAAGCCAGCACCTGGCCCCCGGAGAAACCCTGAAACTTTCTTCAGTTTTCCCGGTAGCAGGAGACGAACAGGGCCTGCTTCTTTATGAAAAAACACTATTTGCTTCTCGGCTTGACGGTGTGCGGTCTCGCGTTCGTCGGGCCTATCCAGGTCGCACGGGCCGCTGCCGGCGACCTCTATCTCAGCGGCGACGGTTTATCGGTCCCGCGAATATCTCCCAATGGGACGAAGAGCACCTTCGTCACCGGCGTTAACTTCGCCGCCGGCCTCGGATTCGACCCGAGCGGCAACCTTTTCGTTATTGGCTATGCCGACGATCAGATCTTCAAGGTCACTCCCTCAGGAACCAAGACTGTTTTCGCGAACGATCCCGATGCGATCAACCTGGCGGTAAACGCCAGCGGTGAGGTCTTTGTCGCCGAGAACAACGGGATCGCAAAATATTCGCCGGCCGGCGCCAAGAGTCCGTTCGCGACCGGATTATCGAATCCGCAGGGGCTCGCCTTTGATCGCGCCGGTAATCTTTTCGTGGCGAATTTCGGCAACGGCACGATCGCAAGAATCACTCCGGCAGGCGTGAGGACAACGTTTGCCTCCGGCCTGGTCAAGCCCGCCAGCCTTGCCTTCGACGGCAGCGGCAATTTGTTCGTTTCCGATTACGGAACTAATCAGGTGCTGCGCTTCAGTCCGGCCGGCACATCCACCATCGCCGCCTCAGGATTCGCGAACGTGGAAGGCGTCGCCGTCGACGCGGCCGGCAACCTTTACGTCGGAGACAGGGCCAGCGGCGGTCCATTCGTTTACAAAATCGTGAACGCCGTTAAGACGATCTTCACCAGCGAGGGCATCTCGACGCGTTTCATGGTATTCGAGCCGGCGCGTGCTTTCCCACTGAACATCTCCACCCGCTTGCGCGTCCAGACCGGCGATAACGTTCTGATCGGCGGCTTCATCATCACCGGCACAGCGCCGAAGAAAGTGATTCTGCGCGCCGTCGGTCCATCGCTCGGAGCAGCCGGGGTAAGCGATGCGCTCCAGGATCCGATCCTGCAGCTATACAATTCCGCCGGCACTTTTGTGAACAGCAATGACAATTGGAAAGACACCAACGCAGCCGGGATTCAGCAAACCGGCGTCCCACCGAGCGATGATCGTGAGTCGGCGCTCGTCATTACGCTGGGGCCCGGAAATTACACCTGTGTCGTCCGCGGGAAGAGCAACAGCACCGGGGTCGCACTCGTCGAAGCTTATGATCTGGATCCTGCGGCCAACTCCCGCCTTGCGAACATCAGCTCCCGCGGATTCGTCGAGAGCGGCAATAATGTCATGATCGGCGGCTTCATCATCGGGTCGGGTAACGGCGCCGGGAAAGTGGTCGTGCGTGCCATTGGTCCGTCCCTTGCCTCGGCCGGGGTCGCGAATCCGCTGGTCGACCCGGTCCTGCGTCTGTATGACGGCAATGGCACCCAGCTCGCGTTTAACGACGACTGGAAAACAGCAAACAATCAGGCCGAGATCCAAAACTCCGGCGTTCCGCCGACCAGTGAATTCGAATCGGCCATTCTCACGACGCTTCCAAACGGGAATTACACAGCCGTCGTTCGAGACCTGCAAAATCGGCCGGGCGTAGGGCTCGTGGAACTTTACTCGCTGCAGTAGGCGAGCCGACCGGGAACGCTCCGGTCGCGCGCTTCAAAAGGCGCTATATTCGGCTACGCGCACGCGCCGCTGACGTCTTCGTGTTCGGTGTCATCTCGAGACAGCCGCGAAGGGACGGAGTGACTCATGACCCGATTAGACTTTTGGTCACAACCGTGCTAAATGCTCGTATGAAACACAGAAGAACTACTGTTACTCACGGTCTGTTTATGCGCTTGAGCGCCACGTTCATCAGTTAAAACCGGCTGTGGAAAAATGGCCATTTGAGAAACCCCCCTGCAAAACACAAATAATATTCACAGCATAATTAGAAGAGATGAAAAACCACTACTTCATATTCCTTGCAGCATTCATCCTGTTCAATGCACTCAATGTAAAAATTAATGCCCAGGCACCTGACTTCGCGTGGGCAAAGCGCGCTGGAGGAACAGAGGCTGATGCTGCCAGTCGAATAACGGCAGACGCCAGCGGTAACAGTTATGTAACAGGTATTTTCCGGGGCAGCGCCAGCTTCGATACTATCACGCTTACAAGCAGCGGATCCACCGACATTTTTATTGCCAAATACGATGCCTCGGGGAAGGTGCTTTGGGCAAAGCAGGCAGGAGGTCCCGACATAGACGCGGGCAAAAACATAGCAGTGGACATCAGCGGTAATAGCTATGTTACGGGCGAATTCAGGGGGACCTCAACTTTCGGCAGCACCATTCTTACAAGCAGCGGAAACTACGACACATTTATTGCTAAATACGATTCCTCCGGAAATCTTGTCTGGGTGAGGCAATCGGGAGGAACAGCAGATGAAATGGGCCGTGGCATTATTGTTGGCTCGAGCGGCGACTGTTACATTACCGGCTATTTCGATGGCAGTGCCAGCTTTGGTACTACTACTCTCACAAGCACCGGAAGCTTCGATATATTTGTTGCCAAGTATGATGCCGCAGGAAAGTTTCAGTGGGCAAACCGCGCTGGAAGCAGCGCAGAGGATTTTGGCAGAAACATAGCCGTAGACGGAAGCGGCAACAGTTATATAACCGGAACTTTCAAAGGTGTTGCGAACTTTGGCAGCGCCACGCTTACCAGCAACGGAGCCGAGGACATGTTTATTGCCAAGTACGATGCTTTAGGGAACCTGCTTTGGGCAAAAAGTGCGGGAGGAACAAATAAAGATGCAGCCAACGGTATTGATGTAGACGCAAGCGGCAACAGTAGTATAGCAGGTGAATTCCAGGGCACCGCCACCTTCGGCAGCAACACAATTACCAGCACCGGTTCACTGCCTGATATTTTTATTGCGAGGTACGACCCATCCGGTACTGCGCTTTGGGCTAAGCGGGCTGGAGGGAGCAGTAATGATTTTGGCAGAAACATAGCAGTAGACAGCAGCGGTAACAGCTATATGGCGGGAGAATTCGAGGGGAGCGCCAGCTTTGGCATCACAACGCTTACGAGTGCTGGAGGAGTGGATGTTTTCGTTGCAAAATACGACGCTTCCGGAAATGTAATTTGGGCAAAAAGAGCAGGAAGCAACCTGGAAGACCGAGCATCGGGTATCGGCTTAGACAGCATCGGCAACACCTATATATCCGGTTATTTTTTAGGCGAAGCCAGCTTCGGCAGCCACACTATTACCAGTAGCGGAGGCAGTGATGTGTATATTTCAAAACTTAGTGCCGCACAGCCGGTCAACATCTCGACCCGAATGCGAGTGGAGTCTGGCGACAACGCGCTCATCGCCGGGTTTATCATCACCGGTTCCTCCTCGAAAAAGATGATCATCCGGGGTGTCGGCCCATCACTAGGTTTTAACGGCACGCTTGTGGATCCCATGCTGGAGCTGCACACCCCCGATGGGGTCGTTACAAACGACGACTGGCGTTCCAACCAGGAACAGGAAATTATTGGCTCGGGCGTGCCGCCAGCTAACAACAGCGAAGCGGCAATCATCGCTACCTTGAAGCCGGGCGCATACACAACCGTCCTGCGTGGAACGCACAACACGACCGGTGTCGGACTGGTCGAACTTTATGATCTCGATCCCGCTGGCGGTTCGGTGCTGGCGAATATCAGCACGCGAGGGCTAGTCCAAACGGGCGACAACGTTATGATTGCGGGGTTTATCCTTGGCGGCGCTGACGCAGGCACCAAAGTCGTCGTGCGTGCGCTCGGCCCCTCCTTGGGGGCGGCGGGTGTAGCAAATACGCTGCCGAACCCGAGGCTGTCGCTGCATAACGGCAACGGTGAGCTCCTGGTAAACAACGACTGGGGCGACGATGCGCCTCAGGCGGCGGAACTCGAATCGATCGGTATACAGCCTGCCAACGATCAAGAAGCAGCAGTAGCAGTCACATTGCCAGCCGGAGCATTCACGGCGGTGGTAAAGGACGAAGCCGGCAATATCGGCATCGGTCTGGTGGAAGTTTACAATATCCGTTAATCGGCATCAGCAGATGTTTGAGCGGATCGTCTGCTTCGATCAGTAGGACTTTAAACCGAAGCTCAGATCTTTGCGCAACTTGTTAGAACGTCTCACTGAAGTGCTAGTCAACGCCGCAGCTCCTTGATGATCGAGCTATGCTTTGTCTGCGTGCTCTTGGATTTGCCGGCATTCGCCGCCACCAACATCCCGGCAAGTTGATCGAACGTAATGCGTTCCTTGTCGCTGTCGACGCGATGCATGTTCGCGAACCAGACCCGCACTTCGCGCTCTGCAATCTTCCGGTCATTCGGACGGAGCGAGATCTGACGGCGTTTGCCGTTCAGCTTCCTGCAGCCGTAATACCGTCCCGAAGCCGTCTGCCGATAAAGTGTTCGGGACAGTCACACCTTTGTGGACAGGAGTGGACTTTCCGAAAATCACGAGGGGGCAAAACGGGTGGACTCACAACCTTCTTGATACACCCGTGGTCACGGGTTAAATCTTGGTCCCGCAAGAGTTTCCGGGGGTATAGCTCAGTTGGTAGAGCGCGTCGTTCGCAATGACGAGGCCTGGGGTTCGAATCCCCATACCTCCACCATCCGATGCTGGCGTCCGCCGGATCGCCGGAATTGCTCTTCTCGCTTTTTCGATTAACCCGATCATTGTCTACGACTGCAACGACCGAACCGGAGGAAAAAATATTATGGGCATCATGAATTTCATTAAAGGCGAGCTGATCGAAATCATCGAGTGGACGGATGATTCGCGGGACACCCTCAGTTTTCGCTGGCCCGACGAGGACAAGGAAATCAAAAACGGCGCGCAGCTCATCGTGCGCGAATCGCAGGTCGTGCAGTTCGTTTACCTCGGGCAGTTCGGCGACACTTTCCAGCCCGGCAAACATACCCTGAAAACGGAGAACATTCCGATCCTGACTACGCTCAAGGGTTGGAAGTACGGCTTCGAGACGCCTTTCAAGGCAGACGTTTATTACGTCAGCACACGTCTCTTTACCGGCAACAAATGGGGGACGTCCAATCCGGTCATGATGCGGGACAATGATTTCGGCATCGTCCGCGCGCGCGCTTTCGGCACGTTCGATTTTCGGATCACAGATCCGAAGCTATTTCTGAAGGAAGTCGCGGGAAGCGATCAACATTTCCGGCTCGACGAATTCGCCGACACCATGCGCTCGCGGATCGTGAGCCTCTTCAGTGAAGCGCTGGCCCAATCGAAGATCCCGGTCCTCGACGTAGCCTCTCGTTACAGCGAAGTGGGCGCGGCGCTGTTGCCGCTGATCAATCCGGTCACGAACGCAAAATATGGCCTGGAGCTGACCAGCTTCATTCTGGAGAACGTCAGCCTTCCGCCCGAAGTGGAGCAGGCCATCGATAAACGTTCCTCAATGGCCGCAGTAGGAAATCTGAACGACTTTGTGAAATTCCAGATGGGCCAGGGGATGACCCAGCCGGGCGGAAGCAACGCCGGCGGTTTCGCGACTGAGATGGCTGTCGGGATGGCCATGGCGCAACAGATGATGCAGCAGCAAGGCGGAGTGCTCGGGCCGCAATCGACGCCCGCTGCGGGTGGACCGCCGCCGCCGCCTTTGCCGACGCAGCCGCCACCGCCCCCGAGCGCGTCGGGCGCGATGCCCGACCTGCTCAGCCCCGGCGATGTGGCCAACCTCCTGAAGGTCAGTGAAGGCGACGTCATCGCAACCATC
This sequence comes from Chthoniobacterales bacterium, assembly GCA_035536995.1. GTDB lineage: Bacteria > Verrucomicrobiota > Verrucomicrobiia > Chthoniobacterales > UBA10450 > AV80. Next base: position 41,255 of record DATLNB010000071.1, read on the forward strand.
GAAGCTGGGGATTTGAAAGCGAAGAAGATTGGTTCGACCTGGCGCATTACTCGCACCGCGGTGGACGAATTCCTGAAGAGCTGACGATCCTTCGGGTATGGCGGAAATCACGGCCCGAAAGAAGCAGGCATGCCCGGCCTGTGGCGGCGCGGCGGAATGGAATCCCGCCAAACAAGCACTGGTCTGTCCATTCTGCAGCACGGTCCTGCCGCCCCCTTTGCCCGGCGAGAGTGCGGATCCAGAGGAGAAGGATCTCGCCACGGCGCTGAGCACGTTGGGGGACGACAAACGCGGTTGGCAGGCGGAAAAGACATCGGTCAAATGCCAGAGCTGCCAGGCGATCTCGGTCTTCGACCCAACGCGGGTCGCGCAGCGTTGTGAATTCTGCGGTTCGGCCGCGCTCATTCCCTATGATGAAATCAAGGCGCCGATTCGCCCGGAATGCCTGCTTGAGTTCAAATTGCCCGAAACGACCGTGCGCGACAGCGTTCGCAAGTGGTATGGCAACCGATGGTTCGCGCCAAACGCGCTCAAGGGCCGCGCCCTGACCGATACGGTTCGCGGCATTTACATCCCATATTGGACGTTTGACGCCCAGGTCCACGCCGATTGGACAGCGGATGCCGGTTATTACTATTACGAGACGGAAAGTTACACGGACTCCGACGGGAAATCACAGACCCGACGAGTCCGGCGAACTCGCTGGGAACCGAGCGCGGGATCGCTCGATCATTTTTTTGATGACGAGCTGGTGCCGGCCTCGAAGGGAGTGGACGAAAAACTTCTCCGCAAGATCGAGCCGTTCCCAACGACGACTGATCTCAAGCCATATGATCCCGGTTTTCTCTCCGGATGGGTAGTCGAGCAGTATCAGATCGACCTGGCAGCGGCGGCGCAAAATTCGCGTGGGATCATGGAGCAGAAAACGCGGCAATTGTGCTCCGAGCAGGTGCCCGGTGATACCCAGCGGAACCTGAATGTGGACGCCGATTTTTCAGCGCAAACCTTCAAGCACATTCTCGTGCCGATCTGGCTGGTGGCCTACACGTATGGGGCGACGACTTTTCAGGTCGTCGTGAACGGCTACACGGGAACGATCGCCGGCCGCCATCCGTTGAGCTGGATCAAGATCACGCTCGCGGTGATTGCCGCCTTCATCTTCCTGATGATTGCGCTGGCGATCTACGTGAAGTTGAAGTCCTGACCGGCGGGAAACGAGTCATCGGTTCGAAAGGCGAGACGCGCAGGATACAAGGCGTCTCGCTTTCGTTCGCTGCCTTAGTCCGGCTCCGGTTACCTCAGGTTAAAAATCTCGATCAGGCCGATACCGGTTCCGCCGTTTTTCCCCGCCAGAATGGCTGTGAATGGTCCGGGCGGAAGCGACACGAATAATCCTGATTCTTTCGGATTGGAAAGGCCGAGCCCGTTCGCCCGGAGTTGGTTGGCTGAATTGGTATCGGTTTCCCAATCGTCGTTCGAGAAGAGAGGCGCGCCATTGCCGTCGTGCAATTCGAGAGTGGGATCAGCGAGCACGCCACTCAGGCCGGATTGCGCCAGAGAAGGTCCGATCGCGCGCAGAGCTATCCGCGAATTTCCGGTGTCCCCGCCGAGGATAAAGCCGCCGATCATCACACTGTTGTTGCCTTGGACGAGTCCGCGCGTGCTGATGTTCGCCAGCTGTGAATCCGCCGCCGGATTGTTATCGTAAACTTCGATCAGGCCCACTCCGGTCGTGTTGTTAACGCCGGTCAAAATCGCCGTATAAGAATCCGGCTGCAGGGTCGCAACGATGACCGATTCCCGATCATCGCCCGGCTGGTACACAGTGCCTTCAATCTGGGAACGCTGGGTATCTTTCCAATTATTGTTCTGTAAGATCGAGCCGCCCGGTCCCCGAAGATCCAGGACCGGATCAGCAAGGAAATCGTTGATGCCGAAGCTTCCCAGCAGCGGGCCCATCCCGCGCAGGACCACTTCCTTTGAGACGTTCCCGGTCAGAATGAACCCGGCGATCATCACATTATCACCGGTCGCGACGCGCAGGCGCGTGGCGATATTAACCGCCTTGGCCGGAGCAGGCGGCGTGGCCCCATCGTCGTCCAGGATTGTCAGGGCCGCTGTGGCAGGTGTGCCGGCGACTGCGTTCCGCATGAAAACAATCCGCAGGTTGAGCCGTTCGGTTCCCTCGAAGAGAGTGTCGTTTACGATCGGTAACTGGAGAGTTTTGTCAGCGAAATCGTTTGGACCCCAGGTGGCCACCAGATCTCCATTCATCCGTTCAATGTTGCCGCTGAACACGCTGCTGCCATGCGGCGCTGCGACAACCGTCTTCCCATCCGCCTGCCGGAGGAGTGCGAAGACGGTCCCACGGGGCGGAACCGAAGGTGGAGAGAAGGGTTCAGGGTCGAAAGACGTATCCAGGGAACCGTCGGGTTTTACCCGCGCGACATTGTCGCGAGGCACGCCCCCATAGTTATTGAAGCCGCCGCCGATGAGAATTCGGCCGTCAGGTTCGAGAATGATGGCGAAGACGTTTCCGTCGGGGCTATTGGTCCCTTCGAAACCGGAGTCTAGGAAGCCGTCAGCGTCCAGCCTGGCGATCCCCCGCCGTGGCGCACCCGAAATCCTCTGAAAAGTGCCGCCGATGATCATCCCGCCGTCCGGCAGAGGAACGATCACCTCGGTACCTGTGTCAGTGCTGTTGCCCGGGCCGCGAAAGGTCGGATCACGCGTGCCATCGGCGTTAAGCCGGAGGATCCCGTTGTTTTCTGTGAAGTAACCGCCTACCAGAATCTTGCTGTCAGAAGTTACTGCGATGGTCTTCACGGGCAAACCAAAACCCAGTGTCAATGCCGGTGTGAATGACGCGTCCAAAGACCCATCCGGATTCAACCGCGCCATACGCGCGCGGGAAACACCATTGTACTGGTTGAAACTCCCGCCGATCAGAATTTTGCCGTCCGGCTGCAAGGCAATCGCGTTGACCGACATCGTCTGAGTGCCGGTCTGGGCGGCTCCCGTCCCCGGATCAAACGTGGTATCCAGCGAGCCATTTGAATTGAGCCGGGCAATGCCATTACGACTGATGCCGTTATAAGTCGTGAACTCTCCACCTATGAGAATCTTGCCCGCGGCGTCGACCACAATTCTGAATAGCAGACCGCCACGAGGACCGGTGCCCGGGTTGAAGGAGGTGTCGAGCGTACCGCTAGTATTCAGGCGTGCGATCCCTCGCCGCGCGGTGCCATTGTAGTTGTTGAAATCACCTCCGATGAGGATCCGGCCGTTCGCCTGGAGCGCCGTGGCCCGGACCTGGTTATCGGCCCCGGAGCCGGTTGCCGAATTGAAAGCGACGTCCAATGTCCCGGCCGGCGATACATAATCAGCCGGCGTAGTGGTTTGATCTTCCAGGGCCACCGCGACAGACGCAGTAGTATTTCCGCCTCCCGTCCGGTGAAGAGTGATGGAGGCGGTGCCCGCATTTTCGTTTACGGAAAAGCCGTTGCTGGTGAACGTCACAGTACCCGAAATTGAGGTTAACGTGACATCATTGCCGTCGCCGCCTCGGTAGCTGATCGCGAAGGTTACACCGCCGGCGACGAACTGGGTACCTTCCGGCAGGTTAAGGAAAGTCCCCACGATCTCGTCCGCTCCGTCGTTCTTGATGATGGTAAAGATATCGCCCGCGGTCGGGACAAAGCCGGCGCCGATTATGACTCGCGGCTGAGCCCTGGTCCCAAGATCCACCGCGCCGGTGACGTTCAGCTGATCGTACCCGGTGCCCACGGTTGTCCCGTTGAGATCCAGGAGAAGCGTGGGGTTGCCTTGAGCGCCCAGAGTTTCATTGAGATCGACGCCATTACTTACGCTTAAAATCCCCGGTCCCCCGTCGCCCGGAGCGATAACTCCAGTCAGTTGGCCGTTGGCGAAGCCAAATCGAATGCCTCCCGTCGTGCCCGTGCCGCCGAGGGTACTGCCGACGATGAATATCGCGCTCCCCGGATTTGACCCGTTGACCAGGTAGGTGCCCTCGCGCAAAAAGGTGTTGCTGAAGGATGCGCTGTTCCCGGTCACTGTGACGTTACCAGCGCCCGTTTTGCTGATCGTGCCCGAGCCACTGATCGCGCCAGACAGGATGAGTCTACCAGTCTCAGAGCTTTGCAACGTCAAGGTTCGACCGGCGGTGTCGATCGCACTGCTGATGATGAGGGGGTTGTCCGCGTGAAGGAAGAAAGTCTGGTTCGCGTTCAACTTGATCGAGCTGAGTTGAATCTGCGCACCGGTTGAGCTGATCCCGCCGTCTAGAGCGATCGCAGCCCCGCTCATCGTATGACCGTCGACGAACAGCGCGCCAAAAGTGGTTCCGGCCGGGAAGTTGTTAACGCTGGTCGCTCGAGAAGCCGCGCTTGGGAAAGCCAGGTCATCTCCAGGCACCGGAGCGACGCCTCCCGACCAGTTTTGGCCGGTGGCCCAGAAATTATTGACGGGACTTGCGCCGGTCCAGGTCCGGACCGCGCCCCGCAGAGTGGAGCTCCCCAGGACGAGAGAGAGGGAGATCAAAGCGATCGCGGTCTTCGACGAGGAAAAGGCAGAACAAAAAGGGTTGTGCATAATGCGGTGGAGTTTTCGGGAATTCTCCGCCGCAGTTCGCACTCTCCATCGCGCCGGTTGAAATCTAACGAGTTTTGCCGAAGTATCCTCAACCGAACTCCAAAGGTCGAGACTTGTTATTTCGTCGCGCCCTGGACGGTTCCGCTGGTCTGGTATCAATGGCGGAGCGTTCGCCAAGGCTGGCACCGCGCCGAGGCTCTCCCGAGGCCATTGCCGTTACCCGAGCAGTCGACCGCGTCCGGGCGCGCCGATCTGCGTCAGTCTTCCTCAGAGATATTCGCCCCGCTGCGACCGGGACGGCACGGTCGACGCCAGGACTAGGCCCGCCGTCCGGCGATCAACCGGTAGATGATCAAAAGCAGCATCGCGCCCACGACCGAAGCGATGAAGCCGGCTGCTTCGCCTTGTTGGTACCAGCCCATGGCCTGCCCGAGGTAGGAGGCGATAAACGACCCGGCGATACCGATGAGCATCGTGATGATGCACCCGCCGGGATCGCGCCCCGGGGTAAGAAGCTTCGCCACTGCACCGATCAGCAATCCGATTATCAACGTCCAAAGTAATGCGCCCATAGAATATCCTCGTAGTTGTAAACGATTCGCAGCGCGAGCCTAAAACGGTCTTGCACTTCTTAAAGCTCGATGACCTGGGCCGACTTGATGTCTTCGTTTGCCCGGATTTTCGCGAGTAAAGCGTCGTCGGGAATGGTGTCCAGATTTAATACGGTCAAGGCGGTGCCGCCCGCCTGGTTCCGGCTCAGCGACATCGTCGCGATGTTAACCCCGTGATCCCCCAGGAGGGTCCCGATTCGCCCGACAATGCCGGGGCGGTCCGTGTTTTCGAGCACGAGCACAACCCCGTGAGGCCGGGCTTCGACGTGCCGGCTGTTCACGTTCACAATTCGCGGCGTCGCCCCAAAAAAGGCGCCCGCGACCGACACGGTTTTTCCTTCCGCCACGGCGGAAAGCTCCAGCAAATCGGTGTAATCGCCCGCCGCGCTCAGACGCGTTTCGGTTACCCTCAAACCGAGGCTCTCAGCAAAGGCCGGGGCATTCACTTCGTTGATCTCGTTCCCGCCGGCGCCCTGGAGAAATCCCTTGAGGACGGAGCGGGTAATCGCCGTCGTGTCGACTTCGTTGACTTTGCCGCTGTAATTGATGTTCAGGCTCTCGACCCGTTTCGGCGCGAGCTGCCAGAGAAAACGCGCGAGCTTCTCGCCGAACCGCAGGTGCGGCCCAACGACGGCCAGCGTTTTGGCGTCCAGGTTCGGCATGTTTACCGCGTTCCGAATGGTGCCTTCGAGGAGGGCGGCGCGGATGGATTGCGCGATCTCGATCCCGACGCTTTCCTGCGCCTCAGCGGTCGATGCACCAAGGTGCGGGGTGACCACCAGGTTGGTTACATTGCGGAGAGGGGAATTCTGCGGCAAAGGCTCGGATTCAAAAACATCGAGCGCGGCGGCCGCCACGTGGCCTGACTGAAGCGCATCAACGAGCGCGTTCTCGTCGATCAATCCGCCGCGTGCGCAGTTGATGATCCGGACGCCGCGCTTCGTCTTCGCGAGGCGCTCGGCATTTAGCAAATGATGCGTCTCCGCGGTCAACGGTGTGTGCAGGGTGATGAAATCCGCGCCGGCCAGGAGATCGTCCAGCTCTTCGATCAGCTCCACCTGCAGGGTGCGGGCGCGGGATGCCGATAAATACGGATCGTAAGCCATCACGCGCATCCCAAACGCAATCGCACGCCGGCTCAGCTCGCTTCCGATCCGGCCCATCCCGATAATGCCGAGCGTCTTGTTGAAGAGCTCGACGCCCTCCAGATTTTTCCGGTCCCATTTGCCCTGCTGCAAGAGAGCATGGGCTTGCGGGATTTTTCGCGCCGCGCAAAGGAGAAGGGAGAAAGCGTGCTCAGCAGTCGAGATTGTGTTGCCTCCCGGCGCGTTCATCACGATGACCCCACGCCGCGTTGCGGCGTCGACGTCCACGTTATCCACCCCGACTCCCGCCCGACCGATCACGCGGAGCTGAGTCCCTGCGTTCACCACAGCTGCGGTTACCTTGGTCTGGCTTCGCACGACCAGCGCGCTGTACTCCGGGATCAGCTCGACCAGCGCGGCCTCGCTCATCCCTGTCCGGACCAGGACTTCAAGTGCGCCGTCCCGCGCCATTTCATCGACGCCACGGTCGGAAATGGAATCCGCGATCAATACTTTCGGCGCAGTCATCCGCTGAATGCTAAAGAACGAACGCCGCGCGTCGAGGCCCGTGTTTCACGCGGGAACCACGGCAGCGTTCCGTTTGCGCAGGCCGGCGAACGCTTTCCAAATCGTCAGGGCGAAGAAGCCCGACGAAAGCGGCATGATGGGAAACAGGTAACGCTCGTAATCGTCGGTCCACCAGGTCGCGTCGAGGAAGGAAAAGAAGAGGAACCGGATCAGGATCACCGCCGCAAGAAGACTGAGCGCTGCGTCCATCCGGGTGGCGATTCCGACCAGGCGAAAGATCGCAATTACTCCGATCGCGGCGAGTGCCCCGATTGCCAGGGCAACAACGAGGAACGGATACCACGCTCCGATAACGTTTTCGGCTGAGATCGAAAGCCGGTCGGACCAGTTGAATGATTCATTTGCGGGCGGCGGCCCGGGGCGACGGCCGGTCATTTCGTCGTAAAGGGCGCGTTGCGCTGGCGTGGTGATTGGGTCTTCCCGGAGATAGATTTTTTGATGAGGCCGGGCGAAGAGCGCGGCGGTCCGAGCCATCGATTCCGGCAAATAGTTCAGGAAAGAAAACGCGCCGGGATCGAGAAAACCGAGCGGGGCGTTTCGGCATTGAAGGCGGCCGTCGTCGCAGGCGTTCTTAATTTCGCGCGCGATCTGATTATAGAACTCGTTTGCGGAAGCAGGATTGGCGTGGAGCGCGTCCGTGTTCGCCGTCACGCTCCGAAACGCCCACATGAACCAGGGCCCGAACTCCGGGTGGCCAAGCACGGCGGTGGCGGGCACCTGCCACGCTCGCCCCAACTCGCCTTCGAACTGCGGCCTCAATCGCGCCAGGGCCGGACTGACTGCGTAGGCTCGCTCGAGTGTCTCCTGCGAGATGGCGACGTAATGCTGGAGCGGTTCCGGCCGGATTCGCAAGAGCGCGTTATATGCGTCCCGGTACGGTTTGGACGTCATCTCCGATTTGGCGAAACTTCCGAAGGTCCGGTAGTTCGCTGTGTTTACGGCGACGAGCAGCGTTGCCAGAACCGCAACCATCGCCGCGACCGGTTTTAACCAGAACTGCGCGGCGCGTTTCAGCGAGCCCAAATGACCGCGGCGTTGCCACAATGCTATGGCCACAAAGGCGGCGAGCATTATCGGGATGAGAATACTTTCTTCGCGCGCGTTCCACAGAACGGCCAGGACCGCGCCCGTCCAGACGGCGTGTTTCAGTTTCCCGGTGAACAGGATCAGCAGGAGGCCGCCGACGCAGAGCGGAAGCACTCCGGCGTAAAAGCAGTCCGTGATCGTGTAGTTGTTGAGCTGAAAGCTCGCGGGGTGGAGAGCCATGACCGCGAAAGCAAAAAGGCAGATGCGATTCGGCAGGGCGATTTTCCTGAACGCGTGAACGATGACCAGGTAACCGCTGAGCTGGAGCAATTCAATCGCGAGCCGAAGGGGAACGCCGGTCACGTGGACCACGGCGAGAAACAACGGATAACCGGGCGGCCTAACGAACGCCGTCCAACTGTAGGAAGCGCCCCAGTACCAGTTCCGGGCCGAGGTCACGTACCAGAGCGCGTCGTACTCTGTCGCGCTGCAATAAATGTCTTCGCAATGGACCAGCCAGAGCTTGAACAGGACAAGGAACGATAAGCCAATACCCAGCCCGTGGCGTTTGAGCGCACCGCCCAGGGTCGAAGATCGGGCGTAGGAATCCGGGCCGTCTGCCGTTGTCACCCCGCAAGACTGCGCGTAACCGCGGCTCGAGCAAACTCAGAACGCCGAATTGGTGAACCAGTTGCGTTCGATGCCGGACAAAGGTGACGCAGCTCGCTCCGGCCGTCACGTCTCTGTCATTCTGAGCAAAGCGAAGAATCTCTGACTATTTTCCGGGAGGAAAGAAAGAGGAGAGCGGGTGAAGGGAATCGAACCCTCGTGTCCAGCTTGGGAAGCTGGCGTTCTACCATTGAACTACACCCGCAGCGGGAGGAGGAGGGATTGGACTCTCGATTTTGAAGTGCCCATTTGCAAGCGGCAACTCATTGCCAGGAGATGACGTCGCCCGAGCCTTGGTATTTGTCCGCCGCACCCGGCTCCTTTCCGAAGGATGGATCAGTCGTGCTTCCCCCGCCGCGGACACCGTTCTTGCCTAACGACCAGCCGAGAACGCCCTGTCGGATTTTTTCGGGACCGGCGGTGGTGTCGGGGTAATAGGGATTGTCGACTTCGTTGTCGTAGTTCGCGTCCATCCGCACCAGGTAGGCCGACCCCCACGGATCGTAGAATTGGCCATCTCTCCCGATTTTTCCTTTCGCTTTGTCCTGGTTGGTGTCTTCAGGGGGCGAAATGAAAACGATCTGCCGGGTATTTAGCGTGGTTGTTTTTCCCCGGAGCGTATCAAACAACACCCGGCTGTTACTGCTTCCCTGCCCGAACGTCGCACCCGTGTCTGTTATCACGGTTGAATCGATCGGATAGCGTCCATACTCCGTATAAAACGCATTCACCGCGGTCACGATCTGGGTCACGTCGTTCTTCGCTTGCGTTTTCTTTGCGGAATTCTGCACGCCCTGGTAAACGGGGAACGACAGGCCGACGAGCACAGCGATGATCATGATCACAACGATCAGCTCGATCAGGGTGAAGGCCGCGGAGTCGCGGTCTATGACGGCCGACAAACGACGCTTGCGCCGCCGACCCTCTGTGACTCCCGACGAACCTCCCGTACGCGGCCGGCGGTCATAGACCGCCGCTACAGGTTTCACTTCCATTTCTGCATTTGCTCGGGAAAAGGGCATTGGGCGCAATCGGAATTGTCCTGCAAACAAAAGTCTTCGTAAATCTGAAGCAAACCCTGCTGTTGTGCGATGGTTTTCGTAAACCGCGACCGCCGTGGGTCCGCGCCAAAGAGTCGCGCGGCGCCGGTCTCAAGCCGGCGGTTGGTCAGGCGAGCGCGAAACTTTTCGTAGGTCGGCCAGACATCGGCGCCTTCCGCGGCAAAATAGGGGAGGAGCACGTTGGCAAGAATATCTGCGACCCGGGATTCGCCGACCAACGCAATCTGCGCGGGAGCAGGCGCCGACGTGAGGGTGTAGTGAGTGCACCAAAAGGGGCGGTTGAGGCCGGCAAAAAAATCGCCCGCGGTCTTCGAATCGCGGCGTGCGATGGAACGGATGAACGCCGGCCATTCCCGGGCCAGCAAGGCCAGGGCGCCGAGCCGGCGTTGCGGATGATTCAGCGGACGAGCCCCGCCCAGCCGCCAGAGTTTGCCCGGCAAGACGAGCCGCTGGAGCTCATCGCGATGCGGCCACCAGCGGTCCCAGAGCTGGCGGACATAGTTCCGGGCCCCCTCGCGATACTCGGCCAGGTCGGGCGACGTTAGAAATCCAGCGACGCCGAAAAGCATCGCCTCGATGTCGTCAGGCGCGGCCCGCAAAATTGAAAGCGGCAACCGCTGGGCGAGGAGGGTGAACGCGAGCTTGTTTTGTTTGTAGCCAAGTGCGGACGCAATTTCCTGGAACAAGGCGCCATCGCGTCCATGCGTTTCCACGATGTTTTTGAGACGCGCTGCTTTGCGCTGAAGACGAAATTGCGAAGCGGCCGTGAGAATGCTTTCCAGCCGCTCGGCCGGCAGATCCTGCAACGGCGCCTGGCAACGGCCGGGCCGTGCGAGCGGAATGCTTAGCGAGAATTTATCGGGCAACGTTGCCGGATCCACCCGGACCTGCGGGACGTTGTGGTGTGACTTCGTTCGAGTGAAAAACGCGCGATCATTTTGCTCGACGAAGACATGAAGGATCGCGCCATCAAAAGCAGGATTGGTGGCGTGGCCGTGCGTTTCCCAGCTGCGATCGGCCAGGTCGAATTCAATCGTACCGCCAATTGCCTCGCTTCCATTGACCCGGATGGCCGCGCCGGAAAAATCGGGCCCGGCCTCGCGATTCCAGACTCCGAACTGAACAATCTCGATTGTGTCGCCCGCGACCGAAGTGAAACGGCGCCCGAAATCACCAGCGAACCAGCGGGCCTGCAATTCCAGCTCGGTCGGCGTTCGCAGCACGGGAAAAAGCGCGCGTTCGTGGACGCGCGCTAACTTACGAAGCCCGGAATAGCGGCCGGCGAGTTGCATGGGGGGACCGGCAGTTTGTGATATTTCGCGGCGCGGTGCGATGGAAAAGCGCGGCACTTGCAGTTCGAGAATCGGGTCCCCGCTGCCGGAAGCTCCAAATCCCAAGCACCAAGCTCCAGGGAAGCTCCAAACTTTCAAAGTCGGACCCCGGGGGAGTGCTCGCCGTGTTGAAGCTGGAGCTTCAAAGACAATTGCGTTCCCAAGCTGGAGCTCGGGAACGAGGTGCCGTGAGGATGCTCGTTGGAGCTTGGGATTTGGAGCTTCTTTGGAGCTTGGAGCTTGGAATTTGGAGCTTCCTCGTGCCGCCTCGGCACGAGGCTACACGTGCTCGACCGGCTCGGGCGCGAGCGTCTGCGGGACCGCCACCGCCGGCCGGGCCAGCTTCTCGCGCAGATCTTCGGCTATCGACTCCACCAACCCGCCCCGCGAGCGCGTAAAGAGGAACGAATATTTCGGTCCGCGCCCCTCGCTCGGGACCAGGACGAGGTTTTCGGAAAGGAACTGAGGCTCGCGCGCAATCGTCATACCCTCGAGATCAACTGTCTGGAAGAACGGCTTCCAGTTGCGCCGGGCTACGAAGACAATCTTGTGCGGCTCTTCGTTCGTCGCGACCAGAGCACCGAAAAGATTCGCCGGGATGCGTCGGCCGCGTCCGCTGATGCATGGCACGGCCCAGGCGATCGTTTCGCCGAGCAGATTCTGTTTGCTGAAGATCGGCGCGAGGCGGCTGGGCAACGCAATCGGCAGGCTGGTCGAACGTCGTATATCGGCCGCTGCGTTCAGTTTGTTCAAGGCGAGCCAGATCCGCGCTTTCATGGAGCGGAAAACTTTCGGGGCGAAATAGAGAAAAGCGGCAATCGCGAGCGCGAAAATAGAGATGGCGAGGACGGGGTTGTAATGAATCAGGGCGAGACCGCCGAAAACAGCAACGTCCTCCGCGATGCTCAGGCCGATGTTAGAAGCCGGCTCTGGAGAACTGTTGGCAACCAGCCGGGTCGAAGCTTTCGCCGTGTGGGTAACCAGACTGGTCGTGCCGGCCAACAGGATGATGAGGACCTCCATCGTGGCCTTGTGTTCGCCGAGCGCCTGGACGGCCAGCAGCGCGCCGCCGATCGGCCGGATGATCGTATGGACGGTGTCCCACGCGGAATCGACCCACGGAATTTTGTCAGCGAAAAACTCGAGCACATAAAGGATGCCGGCGAGAGTGATGATCCACGGCTGGCCGAGGACTTCGAGAGACTGGTAAGTTGGCGAGAGGACGATCCAATGCTGATGGATGGCGAGCCCGGTCACGAAGACCGTGAGGTAAAGGTTGATCCCCGCCAGACAGGCAAGCCCGAGCGCGACGCTGAGGAGGTTGAACCGCTCCATGCCGGAATATCCGGTGGCGACCGGCAACTGCCAAGCTGGAGTTTGGTTTAGACAGGATTCACAGGATTTTACAGGATTGAAGCGCCTTTGATCTTGTTAATCCTGTTAATCCTGTCTGTTTTCCTTCCTCCATGCTCGATATTCGCCTGATTCGGGAGCAACCCGATCTTGTAAAAAGCCGGCTGGCAGCGCGGAGTGGCGAAGCCGCGGCCAAGATCGATGAGGTTCTCGCGGTCGATCTGGAACGGCGCAAAGCCGAGACCGCCTTGCAACAGTGCAACGCCGACCGAAAGCGGTTGAGCAAGGAGATCGGCGGTAAACGGGCGAAAGGCGAGGACACCGCCGGGACCGAAGCGCGCGTCCGGGAGATCGGCGATGAGATCGCCCGGCTCACCGAGCAGACAACGGCATTTGACGAACGGCAACGGCAGCTGCTTCTCGAGATGCCGAATCTGCCCCACGCGAATGCGCCGCTCGGCACGGACGCGAAGGACAATCCGGTCATTCGCAGTTGGGGCGAAAAGCCCGCGCTGATGGAACCGCTGGATCATGTCGCGCTGGGGACGAACCTGAAACTTTTCGACCCGGAGCGCGCCGCGAAGCTAAGCGGGAGCGGTTTTATTTGTTTCACGGGCGCCGGGGCGCGACTCGAGCGGGCGCTCATTCAATTCATGCTCGACCTGCACACGCGCGAGCATGGGTATCTGGAAATGAGCCCGCCGTTCGTGGTCCGGCGCGAATGCATGGTAGGGACGACCCAGCTCCCGAAATTCGAGGAGGACATGTATGGACTCGAGGAGCAACAGCTCTTTCTCGCTCCGACCGCGGAAGTCCCGGTGACCAATTTTCATCGCGAAGAAATCCTGGCGGCCTCCGAGTTGCCGAAAAAGTTTGTCGCTTATACCCCGTGTTTTCGCCGGGAAGCGGGCTCAGCGGGCCGCGAGACGCGCGGGATTATTCGGGTGCATCAGTTCGACAAGGTGGAGTTGGTCAAGATCACGCTGCCGGAGGAATCGTATGCCGAACACGAGTCGCTCACGGCGAACGCTGAGCGCGTTTTGCAACTGCTGGGGCTGCACTATCGGGTGATCGAGCTTTGCACCGGCGATATGGGTTTCGCGGCCGCGAAGGCCTACGACCTGGAAGTCTGGTCGCCTGGACAAAATGCGTATCTCGAGGTGTCGAGCTGCTCAAACTGCGAAGATTTTCAGGCGCGCCGGATGAATTTACGGTTCAAGGACGCGGAAGGGAAAAATCGGTTTTGCCATACGTTGAACGGATCGGGTTTGGCCTTGCCGCGGGTGTTTGCGGCGCTGATCGAGAATTACCAGCGTCCTGATGGTTCGGTTGGGATCCCGGAAAAGCTGCAGCCGTATTTTGGGGCGGCGGAGATCCGGTAATCCGGGCGAGGAAGCTGATCCCCAGCGCGCGACGGCACGAGCCCCCTCCTTCTCTTCCTCCTCGTTCCCAAACTCTGTTTGGGAACGCACTTGTCTTCGAAACTCAGTTTCGCCAGCGGGCAACAGGACCTTGCTTGAAGATCACTGAGCAAGAGCAGGAGCAAGAGCAAGAGCAAGAGCAAGAGCCGATATGATCAGCGGCAGGATTATTCTGCGACGTCCTTTCCCGCGAAGAGATCCATTTGCCCGGGATCGGCGGAGGCCGTCTCCTCGGCGGAGGGCAGGGTCAGCTCGAAACCGAGGCGGTTGGCGAGGCGCTGACAGGTTTCCGTCGCGAGGCCTTCGAAGTGATTGTTAACGAAGCTCCAGACGCTCCGGACTTCGCCCAGGTGCCGCTCGAGCTTCAAGGCCCAGCTCTCCAGCGCCGCTTCTCGTTTCCAAAGCAATTTCCCGTAGCGATGGACCCGCTCCCCGTCGCTCCCGTACTTCGTCGCGTAATCACCGAGGAGGCGCAGGTAAAGGAAATCGGTCGTCCGAGGCAGAAACTCGAACGGCGCCAGATTGCGTTCGTTGAGCGGGCTGGTGTCTGCCCAGACCCAGCAGACCCGGTATTTTTCGACGAGCCGGATGTGCTGGGGCAGGTGCCAGCCCGGCTCCCGAAATTCGATCGCAAAGCGGAAATCGCGGGGCAACTGCGAGAGAAAGGTCCGGAGCACCGACCGTCCGGTTTTGGGGACAAAATAGGGAGGCAGCTGGATGAGGATGACGTGCAATTTCGGGCCGAGCGGCTCCATGGCGCGGAGAAATTCGCCGAGTTGCGCCTGGCAATCTCGCAGTCCGCATTCATGAGTGATGGCCCGCGGCAGCTTGCAGGCGAACCGAAACGAAGCCGGGGTCAGCTCGGCCCAGCGCCGAACGGTGGCCTCTGAGGGGATGGCATAAAAGGTCGAATCAATTTCGACCGCCGGGAAATACCGCGCGTAGAATTCCAGCCATCGTCCCGGAGGCAGGTCGGCGGGGTAGAAAGCGCCGCGCCATTCGTCAAAGCTCCAGGCGCACGTTCCGATCCTGATTTTCTGCTGGGCCGAAAGGTTCACGACGAGATGTGGGATGCGGGATACGACGGGATGCGAGCCATTAAATGATACCGGTTATCCCGCCATCGTGCATCCCGGATCACCGATCCATCCGCATCCCGTCCCTTGACTGGACGGGTAAGTTAACTACCCTGCGCAACGCGATGAAATCCTCCTTTCGCACCATTTTTCTGTCTTTGCTGATCGCTCTGGCCTGGCCGGGCGGGAGCGAGGCTGCGGTCATCTTTAAGCCGAAAGAAAACATCCGGACCCGGGCTCCGGGTGAGGAAGAAGTGAGTGGCAACGCCCAGCAGCTTTTCGAGCGGGCGCAGGAAGCTGAACGGCGTGGCAATATCCCGGCTGCGATCAAGGCCTACCGCACGATCGTAAAACGGTATCCGAAAGACACGCTCGCGCCGGGCTCCTGTTTCCGGTTGGGCCAGCTCAATGAGCAGATCCACAAATACCTGCTCGCGGCCCAAAGTTACGGTCAGGTTTGCGACAAATATCCGAAAAGTGAGCGCTTCGACGAGTCCATCGAAGGCATGTTTCGCATCGGCGAAATGTATCTCATGGGCCAAAAGACGAAGATCCTTGGGATCACCGTTAAGTCCGGGACCGAGCAGGCCGCCCAGATTTTTGCCATGATCATTCGGACGGCGCCCTACGGGAAATACACGGCCCGCGCCCAGTTCGATCTCGGCCGGGTCCGGGAGAAACAGGGGCGGAATGAGGCCGCGATCGCGGCTTACCAGGCAGTTGTTGAAAAATTCCCGAACGATCCGATCGCCGTCGATGCCCAATACCAGATTGGTTACATTTGGTCGAAGGCGTCCTCCTCCGGCACTTACGATCCAGCCGCCGCCAACAACGCAAAGACCGCGTTCGAAGATTTCCTGGCTCGTTATCCGAATAGCGAGAAATCGAGACAGGCGAAGCAGAACCTCAACCAGATGGAGCATAAGCAGACCAGTACTGCGTATGACATCGCGAAGTTTTACGACAAACAGAAGCAGTACCGCGCCGCTGCCATCTATTACAATGAAGTGATCCGGCAACAGCCCGGCTCAGCCGAAGGCGAAAAGGCCAAAAAGCGCATCAGTGAGCTCCGGGCCAAAGTGGGCGACGCGAAACTCCAGCCCCCGGCCGTGACTGCCGCTGCGGCCGACAAAAAGCGGAAACGGCCGCGCAGCTCGCGCGACAATTCGCCGCCGCCTCCTTCGTCGAATGAAATGGCGCCTCTCCCGCCCGCGGACACGGACGCGTCGCTCCCGCCGCCGGCTTCCCTTTTGCCCGATAGCACGACCGCGCCGCCTTCCTCCTCCGAATCGACTCCTTCTCCTTCGGCCACGCCCGAATCATCGACCCCTGAGTCAACGGCGACGCCGTAGTGAACAAGGCGTTTGCTACCTTTTTGCTGGCGGGACTGTTGCAGGGATGCGCCGGTTATCACCTCGGCCCGGCAAAGCCCAATTATCTCCGGGACATTCACTCGATCGCGGTCCCGACCTTTGGTAACACAACCCTTGCCCCACGGATCGAAGCGCTGATCACCGGGACAGTCATTAAGCAATTTCAGCAGGACGGCACCTACCGCATCGTGAACAGCGACGCCGCGGACGCGGTCCTGAAAGGCGAAATTGTCGGAGTCTCTCGGAGCCCGGCGCGCTCTGTCCGCGGCAACGTTCTTTCCACGACTGAGTTCAATCTCATCATCACGGTGAGGTATTCGCTTGAAGGGCGTGACGGAAGGGCGCTCGGCGCCGCCGGTCAGGTCGCCGGGGGCACGAGTTTCTTCGTCGGCACCGACGTCAGCACGGACGAGCGCCAGGCCCTCCCGCTCGCCGCTGAAGAGCTGGCGCGACACTTGGTCAGCCAGCTCAGCGAGGGTTGGTAGATGCGCGATGAAAGGCGACGAAAAGCTGTGGCGGATTCTGAACGACAAGCTCGACATGCTGCGGGCGAGCAATCGTTTGCCCGAAGCCGTTCGGGTCGCTGAGACCGCGCTGACCCTCGCTCAGCGCGCCTTCACACCGGGCGACGCCAATTACACCCTCAGCCTCGAGAAGCTCGGCCAGCTTCACGATCAGGCCGGCGACCGCGCTGCGGCCAAGCCGTACCTGGTAAAAGCGCATTCGTTCCTGGAGAAGGCCGAACCGCTGGACGACCGCGCCGTCTTTCGTTCGGCCCGGCGGCTGGGGTTTGTTTGCGACAACCTCGGCGAAACCGAAGCCGCGCTTGGTTATTACGAGTCAGCCTTCAAGGCGGGGGCGCGCCTGCCGGATATTCCGTACTCCGATCTCGGCACGATCCTGAACAACGTTGCCCTCATTTACCGGAAGACCGGCCGGCAGAAGGCGGCGGAGCCGTACTATTTGCACGCCCTCGAGATCTACGAAAAACAGCTCGGACCCGAGCATCCCGATGTTGCCTCCGTCCTGAATAATCTCGCTGTCTTTTACACAAACGAACGGCGTTTTGCTGAAGCCGAGAAAACTCACCTCCGAGCGCTAGCCATCCGGGAAAAGTTCCATCCGCCGACCCACCCGGACATCGCCCAATCGAAGTGCAATCTCGCGGTGGTCTATCATTCGAACGGGGATTACGCGCGCGCGTCCGAGCTCTACCGCGCGTCGATCAAGACCTGGGAAGCAGCCACGGAAAAACCGCCGGAAGATTACGAAATCGTCGCGTCGAATTATGCCGATCTTTTGCGCTCTTTGGGCAAGGCCCGCCAGGCGAACCAGATCGAGGAACGGGCGCGAAAGAAACGGAGGTCGTAGCCCTTCTCGGCCTTCCTGCTCCTGATCATGAGCAGACGAGATTGGCCGCTTTGGCGCTTGCGCGACTCCGTCGTCCCGCGCACCTTGCAGCCGCTCGCTCACGTGGCGGAATGGCAGACGCGTACGGCTCAGGACCGTATGGGGAAACCCGTGGAGGTTCGACTCCTCTCGTGAGCAGATACTAGCCGGGGCACAGGCGAGTCTAACGTCAGGTCCAGCCGAGATGACCGAAGCATTTCCCGTCATTCTGTTTTACAAATACGTGGCGATCGAAGATCCCCATGCGTTTGCCGCGGCACAGCGGGAACTGTGTGCCGAGCTCCGGTTAAAAGGCCGGGTTCTGATCGCGGCGGAAGGGATTAACGGCACCCTCGCGGGTCCTCGCCTGGAAATTGAGCGATACATCGAAGCCCTCTGCCGGGACGGGCGCTTTAGCGACATTGTTTTCAAGCGCAGTCCGGGCGATGCGGGCACTTTCCCGAAGCTCGTGGTCAAAGTGCGGCGAGAAATCGTGACCCTGAGTGCGGGCGACCTGGCGCCTGATCGCCACAATCAGCTCAGCCCCGCCGCCTGGAAGTTGAAGATGGAGAACGATCCGGAGGCGGTCCTGCTGGACGTGCGCAATCGCTACGAAACCGACGCGGGCAGATTCGAGAACGCGATTGTTTGCCAGATCGAACATTTCCGGGAGCTGCCCGGATATGTCGAGGAGCTCGCAGCTTTAAGGGAGAAGCACGTCCTCATCTATTGCACCGGCGGGGTGCGCTGCGAGAAGGCGTCCGCGTTATTGCGCCAACGCGGCTTCGTGGACGTTCATCAACTGGAGGGCGGGATCGTCAGCTACCAGGAACAGTTTGGGAACGAACACTGGCTGGGCGAATGTTTCGTGTTTGATCAGCGGATGACGTTAAAGGTGGAGGAGGGGCTCAAACAGATTGGGCGTTGCGCCCATACGGGAGAGGCGACGAGCCGCTTCGTGAATTGTCTTCACGATCCCTGTCACAAGCTGTTTCTGGTCTCCGAAATGGCGGAGCGGGCGAATCCGGATTTCAGGCTTTGCCCGGAATGCCTGGCCACAGGCCTGACCAGCGAAACGGCGGATTACCCCCAGTCGGCGGCGGCGTTGTAGGGCGCGCTGTTTTTTTCCTGCTCATGCTCTTGATCGTACTCATGATCCTGTGAGCAATCGTGACCGGAGAAAAAGATCAGGAGCAGGATCATGATCATGAGCATGACTAAACCGCTCCTATATCTTCGCCGGCTGGTATTTCCAATGGCGCGGCTTGCCTTCCTCCAGCAACTGCATCGAGGTCGCGAGCCGCTGCTTGCGCGTTTCCTCCCGTTTGGCCTCCGTGATCCATTCGAGAAACTCACGTCGCTTGCTCGGAGCAAACGCTTCGTAGTGCTTTCGCGCCTTCGCGTTTTTCTTCAAGGCCGCACCAAAATCAGCCGGCATTTCGATAGGTTCCCGCTTCTTCGGCTGGGTCCGGCCTGGAGCCTTGATGCCCGCTTCATTTAAGGCAGCGGCTTTTTTTACGTAACCGATGAGCGTCTTCTCCTTCGGCAAATCGGAGAGCGATTTTATGCAACCGAAGCTCCCCATCCCGTTCTTCTCCCTGGTCTCGCCGTCACCCAATACCAGCGACTCCTTCCAAAACCCGAACGAGCAATGCTCCTTGAAGGCGGCCATCCCGCACATCACCCCCTTGTAGTCGAAATGCGGCATCGACCATTTCAAGGTTTCCTCCACATCGGGACAACCGGCGTGAACCACCTTGCGCAAATGTTTTAGGATCGGTTTCGCGAAATCCGCGGACTTCGCAATGTAGGCGTCGATTCGTGGATCTTTCGTCGGCATACGGCTCCTTTCGCTCGCTCGGCTGCAGGTTATCGCGGCTGAAAAGTTTTTGTCGAGTCGTAACCGGTCGTCCGATATGCTCATCGAACAATGGCGGGAATTGTCGTGATAGTGGCCTACAGGCCAAAGTTTGGTTGCGAGAGCGAGCTCCTGGAGTTGGTCCGCGGCCGGGTGCCGATCCTGCGCAAAGAAGATCTCGTGACGGATCGGTTTCCCGTGATCATGCGGGCGAAGGACGGCACGATCATCGAAGTGTCTGAATGGAAATCGCACCACGCGATCGAGGCCGCGCATCAAAACCCGCGGGTTCTCGCGATGTGGGATCGGTTTTCCGCCGTATGCGATTGCGTCCCGCTCAAGGACGTGCCCGAAGCCGAAACAATGTTCGCGGGCTTCGAGCCGATCCCGACGCCGCCGGTTGAAGGAATGCCCACAACCCAGCCGTTGCGTTAAGGTCTTCTGGTAGGGACAGCGCGCTGCGCCGTCCGCGGCTATGTTCGCGACGTGAGATATTCCGCGGCGGCGGACGCCGCAGCGCGGCGTCCCTACCACTTGGATCTTCTTGAAATCTCATGACCGCCTCGCTATTTAACCGCAGATGGCACAAACCACCACCGTCGCGCCCCGTGGGTTCGGCGAAACGATGCGGCCCGATCTCTGGTGGGTCCAGCCGCTCCTCGTTTTCCTCGGGCTCGGCGCCTTCATCGTTTATTCGACGTGGGCTGCCTTCCAGGGAAATCATTACCATTTCGGTCCGTATCTCTCGCCATTCTATTCGCCGGAATTGTTCGGCGATTCGCCTCACAGCTGGTTTGGGCCGAAGCCCTCATGGTGGCCCGGTTGGCTCTTATTTTCCCCGGCCCTGCTCATTCTCTGGGCGCCCGGTGGGTTGCGTCTGACCTGTTATTATTATCGGGGCGCTTATTACAAGGCTTTCTGGGCGGATCCGCCGGCGTGCACTGTTGGCGAGCCCCGTAAGACCTACCTCGGCGAACGTTCCTTTCCGCTGATCATGCAAAACGTCCATCGCTATTTCCTTTATCTGGCGTTGCTCTTCATCGTCTTCCTCACGATCGATGTCTGGAAAGCGCTCTGGTTCACCGATGCCGCAACGGGCCGGACTTCGTTCGGACTCGGAATCGGCACCATCGTTCTGGCCATCAACGTTTATCTGCTCGGCGCCTTTACCTTCGGATGTCACGCGCTCCGCCATCTTGTCGGCGGGTTCCGCGACCAGCTCTCGCGGTCACCGGCCTGTTATCAGGCGTATCGTTGCGTGAGCTGTTTCAACCGGCGCCACATGCTTTTCGCCTGGCTTAGCCTGTTCTGGGTCGGATTTTCCGATCTTTATGTGCGCCTTTGCTCGATGGGTGTCTGGCATGACTGGCGGATTCTTTAAGCGATGAAGAACCGCTTCAACGCTTCATCGCTGTAACTCTGTCACGATCCCATGCCCGAATACGAAACTTTCGAGCACGACGTTCTTGTCATTGGCGCCGGTGGTGCGGGCTTGCGCGCGGCCATTGAAGCCTCGGCGGCCGGCGTGTCGGTCGGGCTCGTTTGTAAATCGCTCCTGGGAAAAGCCCACACTGTCATGGCTGAAGGCGGAATCGCCGCGGCCCTGGCCAACGTGGACGATCGCGATAATTGGCGGGTCCATTTCGCCGACACGATGCGGGGCGGCCAATACGTCAACAACTGGCGAATGGCCGAGCTTCACGCCAGGGAAGCGCCCGACCGGGTTCGTGAGCTCGAAGCATGGGGCGCGGTTTTCGATCGCACGAAGGACGGGCGCATCCTGCAGCGCAATTTTGGGGGCCATCGTTATCCACGTCTCGCGCACGTGGGCGATCGCACCGGGCTCGAGATGATCCGGACGCTCCAGGACCACGGCGTTCATGAGGGGATCGATGTCCATATGGAACGGACAATCCTGAGCCTGCTCAAGGAGGGCGAACGCGTCGTCGGCGCGTTCGGCTACGATCGCGAACGCGGGCGGTTCCTGATTTTCCGGGCTAAGGCCATCGTCCTCGCGACCGGCGGTATCGGCCGCGCCTACAAGATCACGAGCAACAGCTGGGAGTACACCGGCGACGGTCATTCCCTGGGCTATCACGCCGGCGCCGAGCTGATCGACATGGAATTCATCCAGTTTCATCCGACCGGCATGGTCTGGCCGCCCAGCGTCCGCGGAATTCTCGTGACCGAAGGGGTGCGCGGCGAGGGCGGAATCCTGACCAACAGGGATGGGAAACGCTTCATGTTTAACGACATCCCGGACAACTACAAAGCGCAGACCGCGGACAGCGAAGAGGAAGGCTGGCGATATTGCCAGGGCGACAAGAACGCGCGCCGGCCGCCTGAGCTGCTGACGCGGGATCACGTCGCGCGCTGCATTGTCCGCGAAATCAAGGCAGGGCGGGGGAGTCCGCACGGTGGCGTGTTTCTCGATATCGCCTGGATCAAGAAGAAGCTTTCGAACGGGGAGGATTACATCAAGCGGAAGCTGCCGAGCATGTATCACCAGTTTAAACAACTGGCGGATATTGATATTACCCGGGAGCCGATGGAGGTGGGCCCGACAACGCACTACGTCATGGGCGGAATTCGGGTCGACGCGGATACCCAGATGTCGCGCGTCCCAGGTTTGTTTGCCTGCGGCGAGTGCGCGGCCGGGATCAATGGGGCGAACCGGCTCGGTGGCAATTCGCTTTCCGATTTGCTCGTCTTCGGCAAGCGGGCGGGCGAGTTCGCGGCAAAGTTCGCGCAGGAAAATCAGCGCGGAGAAATCGACAACGCGGCGGTGGAAGCAACAGCGAAAACCGCGCTCGAACCGTTCGAGCGTGGCGCAAACAAGGCGGGGGAAAGTCCATATCAGGTTCAGCACGAGCTCCAGGAGATGATGCAGGAGTTGGTGGGGATCGTGCGGAACGAAGAAGAAATGAAACGGGCGCTGGATGGGCTGGCAAAGCTGTGGCAGCGCGCGGGCACAGTCGCCGCCACGGCGAATCGCGAGTTCAATCCTGGCTGGCACACCGCGCTCGACTTAACAAATCTCCTGACGGTTTCTGAAGCAGTGACCCGCGCCGCGCTTGAGCGGAAGGAAAGCCGTGGCGCCCAATTCCGCGAAGATTATCCCGACAAAGACGAGCGTTTCTCAAAGGTGAACACAATCACGCGCAGGGCCGAAGATGGAACGATGGAAGTTCGGCTGGAGCCATTAGCCGAAATGCCCGATTATCTGAAACAGGTCATCGAGGAGATGAAGTGAATCAGCAAACGAGAATTGGAACCGCGGATTACTCGGATAACGCGGATGTCCGGAAAAGCATCCGTGTTATCCGCGTAATCCGCGGTTAGTTTTTCTTCCGTGCAAGCCACCTTCAAAATCTGGCGCGGTGATGCAACGGGCGGCGAATTTCGCAGTTACTCCACCGAGGTTTCCGAGGGAATGGTGGTGCTTGATGCCGTTCACGACATCCAGGGGAAACAGGCCAATGACCTCGCTTGCCGTTGGAACTGCAAGGCGGGCAAGTGCGGCTCCTGTTCAGCCGAAGTTAACGGCATGCCGAAGCTGATGTGCATGGCGCGCCTCAACGATCTGCCGCTCGATCGGCCGGTCACGATTGAGCCGATAAAAGCGTTCCCGCTGAAAAAGGATCTGATCACCGATGTCTCCTGGAATTTCCGGGTAAAAATGAAGATCAAACGGTTCAAGCCGCGCCCGCCGGATGCCCCCGATGGCACCTGGCGAATGGCGCAGGCCGACATCGATCGTGTCCAGGAATTCCGGAAATGCATCGAGTGTTTCCTTTGCCAGGATGTCTGCCACGTCCTGCGCGATCACAACAAGCACGACGAGTTCATCGGCCCGCGTTACCTGATTTACACAGCGGCGCTGGAGATGCACCCACTCGACACCGAGGATCGCCTCGAGGAATTGCGCAAAGCGCATGGGATCGGTTACTGCAATATCACGAAATGTTGCACCAAGGTTTGCCCGGAAGAGATCCGCATTACCGATAACGGAATTATTCCGCTCAAGGAACGGGTCGTGGACGACGCGTATGACCCGCTGGGTTGGATTTGGAAGAAGCTGAAGAAGAATGGGGCATCGTGAATCGAAAATCGTGAATCGTGAATGGAGAATCGAGAATCGTGAATGGTGAATCGGCCTGTCTTCCCTGATCTAACAATGTAACGATGTAACGAATCACGCCGCCCCATGTCCGAACTAAAGCCGCTCTCACCCGAAGCGATTCCGGCTGCTCTCGAAAAGGCCGAACGCTATCGGTTCTTGAACGAGCCCGCCGAGGCCGAGAGCATCTGCCTCGATATCCTGCGCGCGGACCCGGAGAACCAGCCGGCCTTAATCGGCCTGCTTCTCGCGATGACGGACCGTTTCGGCAAAGGTTACGGGGTCAGCGACACCCAGCTCAAGGAGCTGCTGTCCCGGGTGAAAGGCGATTATGAGCGCGCCTACTACAACGGGATCGTCGCCGAGCGAAAAGCGAAGGCGAGGCTTTGCCAGGGCACGCCTGGATCGCGATTCTATGCGCACGATGGGTTTCGCGAAGCGATGAGCTGGTTCGAAAAAGCGGAATCCGTGCGGCCGGCTGGGAACGACGATGCGGTTTTGCGGTGGAACACCTGCTCGCGCATCATCGAGAAAAACCGGCTCGTTCCGCGCGAGGAAGAAAACGTCGAGCCTCCGCTCGAATAAAAAAATGTAGAGGCGGTTGTGCCAACCGCCTGCCTCCTAACTAGGCGCTTGGCACAAGCGCCTCTACATTGCCCGCTTGAACGCGCCCGCTGACATTTCGCGCGATCCCGACTCAGTCCGCGCCATGTTTGGGCGGATCGCCCGTCGTTACGATCTCGCAAACCATCTCCTGAGCGGCGGCGCCGACTTTCTCTGGCGCCGGCGGGCGGCGCGGATTGTCGCAGCGTGGAAGCCACGTGATGTCCTGGATCTCGCGACTGGCAGCGGCGACCTAACCCTGGCTATTCAGCGCCGGTTGCCGCGCGCGAAGATAACGGCTACAGATTTTTCACCGGAGATGCTGGAGATCGCCCGACAAAAGGGAGTATCGAATACCGTTCTTGCAGACGCGCTCCACCTTCCGTTTGCAGACGGATCGTTCGACGGCGTCACCGTCGCGTTCGGTCTGCGCAACATGGCCGATTGGGACCGCGCCCTCGCGGAAATGGCTCGCGTTCTTCGTCCCGGCGGACACGTCCTCGTCCTCGACTTCTCCATTCCGACCGGCGCGTTACGGCCGCTTTACCGGGTCTATTTGCATCAATGCCTTCCATCGTTCGCCTCGGTAGTTACCGGCGAGAAGGCGGCCTACGATTACCTCGGCGGCTCGATCGAGAAATTTCCGAGTGGGAAGGCGATGCTCGAGTTGATCGAGCGAAACGGCTTCGCGAATGCCGCAGCCGAACCATTGACCGGCGGAATCGCAACGATCTACACGGCTCTTCTGTAGCCGTCGCCCTGTGGGCGACGCGAGCGAGCGGCAGCCTACCCTTTTGGCGTCGGCGTCGCAGCGGCCAACGGCGTTCCACCAGGACTCGCAGCCGGGCTAGGTGCCGGTGCAGCCGCAAGCGGCAGCTTCAAGGCATTCAAATCCGGATTATTGACCACGAAAGTGCCCTCTCGTTCGTCAGTCCGCGCGAACCACATCCCGCCTTCAGCCGCTCCCCCGATCACCAGTTTGTGGACGCTCTTGTCGTCCGGTGAGGTCGTGAAAGTGATTGTCGCCTGCGGTTTATCAAATCCGTGGGCCGGCGTTGTCGGCCCGATCCAGCGGACCCCGCGCAAAACGGTGAGGGTGTTCAGAAGCGACTGAACGTTAACGGTATTGATCGGTTCCGTTCCGTTCACCCAGGTCCATTCCTTCTTGTCGTTCCGGACCAGCGCCGATTCCCGGTCGGTTTGAACCGCGAGCTTATGGACATCGTCCGGCTTGAAACGAAACACCGCCAGCTCCTGCCACTGCAACGGGTCCGCGAAAATATTGTCGAGCAGCGTGCGCCGGACCGCGACGATGAACGGTTCATCGCCTAACCGCGCAAAAACGTTGTCGCCCTCGACCTTGCCGAAACTAATGGTCGCGAACGCTTGTTCCCCCGCGGTGCTCTCGGGAGTGTTCTCCGATGCGAAGGAACTGAAAACGACCTGGAGCTGCGGCTTATCGAGTCCGTATTTTGGCAGGTCCGACGCGACGTCTTCGACAAACTTTGTCACCTGTTCCGCCTTTAACATCTCGAGCATCCGGTTTGCTTCGCTCGCGTTCGCGGGCTGGTTGTTTCGGCTCACGATTGTCCAGGCATCATCCTTCCGCGCCAGGACGGTTTTGCTTTTCCCCGGTGCGTCGATTGTGATCCGGTCGAGGATATTTGTGTCGATCCGGACCAGGTGCCGGTCGCGCAGATCGGCCGGCTTGAGCGCGAGGATTTCCTCGATCTTTTTCGGCAGGGTATAAACCGCGTTTCGCGCCGTGAACCGCACGTAAACCTGGTCCTTCTCCTTTTCGCCGGGACCTGCCGGAGCTCCGATCTGGAGGGTCTGCCCGGTTTGGTCATCCGCCCTGAAGAGGGTAATGGAACCGCGCGGCTCGGCCAAGCCGTAGGGGCGCAGGTCCCCTCTGTCTTCGGCGACGAACTGCTGGATCTGCGCGGTCGTCACCTGAGCCAGAATATCCGTGATCTTCTGGTCGTCGCCGCGCGCTTTGAGCGGCTTGATCACCTCCCAATGGTCGGCTTTTTTCTCCAGCTCTATTTCACCGGCCCCGCTCTTCACCAGCGCGCGCGTGACCTGGAGCGGGCTCAGATCGGTTAGCTTTTTATCGCGGAAATCCTCGGGCTTTTTCGCGATATCGTTCCGCACCGACTGCGCCGCGATGATCACGTCGTTTCCGTCCCCGACTCGGACATACATCTTGCCCTGAAGCGCGGCGTCGTTTCCGAAGGTTATCTCGGGTGGCACGTCCTTTCCGAGCAGCTTCAGCTTGAGCTTTCCTTTGCTCAGGCCGTACTCGTCCAGGCGGCTTTTGTTCTTCTCGATCTCGCTCGCCGGGATCGAATCGAATTTTTGCCAGCCGTCGAGGTCCGCGATTAAATGCTCGACCACCCCGCGATCGGCCTGGTCTTTGAACGGCGCTTCGATTCGCCATTTCAGGTCCTGTTTGCGAAGCTCGATCCGGTCGTCGCCGTTCTGGATAACAATCCCGTCGAGCTTGTCGCGCTCGAAGTTGACCACGTTCTGGGCCTGGCGTTTCGCTTCGTCGGTGTTCGGTCGTTTGCTCTCGTAAAACTTGATGTAAGCCGCAACCGCCACGGCCACGATGAGCAAAATCAGGGTCGTCTTCGTTTTCATCTCGAGCGGCAGGACGTGCTTCTGCTCGCCCCGGCAATTGTCGTTAAACTAAAAACAGGTGGACGGGCGGAAGCACGTCCCGCCGAATGAAAATTCTTCATGCTCGACGTTGCCACCAGACCCCGAAACCCAGAACCGCGGGAACCAGTGGCAGGAGCAGCAAGACCAGCCACCGCAGATTGCGCATGGCCGAGTCGTCCAGGCTAAAGGTGAGCGTCTTTGGAACTTTTGGCGCAATGCCGATCAACTGTTCCCGGCTCAGGAGCCAGTTCACGCTACCGGAGACGAAGTCGAGCGCTTGTTGTCCCTGCGTGATGGAATTGTCCTGGATGAATGTAGCGTTCGTCACCACCACCATCCGGGATGAATTCGTCTGGACTCGCTCGTCCGCGCTGCCGCCCTTCTCGATCGACACGCCCACGATCAAGGGCGTCTCGGGCGTCTGGGCGGCGTTCGCCCGCAGCTTCTCCTCATCGGTCGAATTGTAATCCTTTTCGGCCCAGTAACCTTTCTCGGCCTGGATCAAGGGTTGGAGCCGCACATTCGCCGCCCGGACCCGTTCCTGTTCCAAAGTCAACGAACTCATTCCCCCCACGAAAACTCCCTGGGCCGACGCCAGTTTTTTCGTGATCGGGCTCTCCGAGGAGAAACGTCCCACCACATCACGAAGCAGGGCGATCTCCTGGATTCCGGTTTTCATGAACGCCATCAGCCGATCGTCGTTCACCGTGACCCCGAGCTCGTTCAGGAAAGCGAGGAGCTTCGGCGTTTTCGCCGATGGATCGAGGAGCAAGAGGATGCGCCCCTGTTTCTCCCAGAAATCGCGCACAATTTTCATCTCGCGATCGGTCAAATCGTATTGCGGCCCGTTGATCACGATCGTCTTGAGATCGGCCGGAATCTCCGGGACTTCGAACAGGTTCAGATCCTGGAACTTGATGTTCTCGTTTTCGATTACCGTCTTGACCAGCGAAAGCGGGCTGCGCGCGCCGGGCTCAGCCGACATGGTCGGCGATAACGTCGCAGGCGCGTCCACCAGCGTCGGTTCCTTGTGGCCGACGACGTAGCCAACCGCGTTTTTCTTGCCTTCCACGAGGTCGATCATTGCGCTGGTCATCGCCTG
The DNA here is from genome assembly GCA_035536995.1 of Chthoniobacterales bacterium. GTDB lineage: Bacteria > Verrucomicrobiota > Verrucomicrobiia > Chthoniobacterales > UBA10450 > AV80. The sequence goes on from DATLNB010000071.1 coordinate 69,196, forward strand.
TTCGCCCTTGAACGCGACGATCTTTGGCGGTTCGCCCAGCATTGGGTTCCCCTGGTCCACTTCCGCCATCTCCGAGGCTTTCACCGCCTTGTTCCGGTTGTCGTAATCGAGAATGACCTGGCTCTCGTCGCTGACGATCTTGTACTTATCGACCAGCGCCTTCGCACGCGAATAACTCCGGTTCGGGTCGATATGCTCGACGTCGACTTTGTCCTTGGCCGCGTATTGATATTCGGTCAGGAGTGACTGGACGTCCTGGCCGATCGGGTTGTCGGCCCCGAAGAACACCGTGATCCGCATCTTGCCCTTGATCGTTTCAAGGAACCGCTTCGTCTTATCCGAGAGCGCGAATTTTTTGTCCCGCGACAGGTCCCAGCGGCGATAGTGTTCGAACCCGAGGTAGTTCACCATGATGGCGAGAAAGAGGAGGAGCGCGATCTGCAGGATCACGTTCAGCCCGATCCGAACTCGATGGATCTTCTGGGGCTTGTCCGGCGTGGGCGTCGGCTCTTCTTCGGGCGTGGTTACAGTTTCCATTTGCGGGATTGGAATGCCTGATAGGTGAGCGACAACATGACGATCGTCATGCTCGTGTAGAGGACCATCGGCCGGGTATCGATCTCGCCCCGGGAAAGCGTCGCCATCTGCTCAATCGCGGAGAAGTAACCGAGCAGCTGCCGCGTGCTCGAGCTGATGTCCTGGATGATGAACGAGATCAGGCCCGAGAAAAAATGGAGGGTGATCACGCAGAACGATATGACCGCGGCAACGATTTGGTTCTTCGTCAGGGCCGACGCGAGGCAACCGATCGAGAGGTAAAACATCCCGAGGAGCAGCAGCATCAGGTAAGCACCGCCATAGGCGCCGTTTGAATTCGCCGCGGGCTGATGAGTCACGAGTTGGAAGAGCCAGAAATAAAGAAGAGTCGGCAGCCACAGGATCAGATAGAAGACCAGCGCCCCGAAAAATTTCGCCAGCACCACCTGCCAGTCGCGGACCGGCGCCGTCATAAGCGGCTCGATCGTGCCGAGCTTAAATTCCTCCGCGAACAGCCGCATCGTGATAAGCGGAAAGATCAGGACGAAAGCGAACCAGAAGAAGACAGAATTAAAGAATGCCTCCTGGACCGAGTAGGAGACCGGTTTCCCGTTCATGAACGAAAGCTGGAAATAAAAATCCACGCCCGCGAGAAAGAGGAAGAAGACCAGGACCACGTAGGCGATCGGCGAGTTGAAGTAGCTGCGCACTTCGCGGGCGAGGAGGGTGTAGAACTTACGCATGGCCCGTGCGGGGGAAGGGAGTAATGGAGTGGTGGAGTGGTGGAGTAATGGAGGGATGGACCAGTGGCTTGGGCGAATATTCCTCTTCGTCTTCCGCAATGCGCGATACCCAATCGTCGTCGTCTCGTTTTTGTTCGAGCTTCTCTATCAAGCGCAGTAAACGGTTTTCGACTTCGTAATTGAGACGATCAAATTCTTTGAGTCGGTCCGGAGGCAGTTGTTCGGTCAGCCCAAGACCGATTGCGCGTGTTAACGTTTCTCCAGCGGAGCCCAAGGCAATGTAGAGAAATTGGATGTACTCCCTGACCGACCGACGACCGTAGCCCTCCGAAATATTCGCCGCGATCGATTGTGCCGCGTCAGCAAATTGGGCCCGGAGTTTGAAATCAATCTTCGCTTCCAAGTAGGCGATCTTGTAAGCGAGTTCGAAAAGATCCATGGCCTTCTGCCACACGATCAAACCCATGTAACCACGGTTCTTATTTCGAAGCTCTGTCTGATATCTTCCCATTACTCCATTACTCCATTACTCCATCGCTCCACTACTCCCCTTCACACCTCGTCCGGGTGCGTTATCTCGACGAACACGTCTTCCAGGGTCGCGCGGCGCTGGGTCAATTCGCGGAGGGCCCAACGGCGGGCACTGGCGAGCTGATACACTTCCTCGCGCACGTCGGCATTGGCTTCGACGCGTAGCGCGAAGACCTGCCAGTCGCCTTCGGTCGTCGCGGTCACGTCGCGCACGCCGACGATCTTCCTGAGCTCTTCCGCGCCGTCGTCGTTTCCAACTTTCGCTTCAACCACCACGCCGCTCGCGGTCCGGATTCGGCCTAACAAGTTCTCCGGCGTATCGCACGCCTCAATCCGCCCCTTGTTGATGATGATGACGCGGCTGCACGTCATCTCCACCTCCGGCAAAATATGGGTCGAAAGCAGGATCGTGTGCTGTTTTCCAAGGTTCTTGATCAGGTCGCGGACCTGCCGGATCTGGTTCGGATCCAGCCCGCTGGTTGGTTCATCCAGGATCAAGAGGTCGGGTTCGTGGACGAGCGCGTCGGCCAGACCCACGCGCTGGCGATAACCTTTCGAGAGGTTGCCGATGATCTTCTTTTCCACCTCTTTCAATCCGCAAAGCTCTTTCACGTCACCGACTCGCTCGGCCATTCGCCGGTGGGGCACGCCTTTGAGCGCAGCCCGGTAATTCAGGTACTCGGTGACCCGCATATCGTTGTAGAGCGGGACATTTTCCGGCATGTAGCCGAGATGGGACCGGGCCTGGAGCGATTGCTCGAAAATATCAAAACCGGCGATTGAAGCCCGGCCCGACGTCGGCGGCATGAAGCTCGAGAGAATTCGCATCGTTGTGCTTTTCCCGGCGCCGTTCGGCCCGAGAAAGCCCATGATCTCGCCTTTGCCGACCTCGAAATTGAGGTTCTCGATCGCGGTCTGGCCCGCGTAACGTTTGGTGAGATTTTCGACCTTGATCATGGAAGCGACAAAGCTTTCAGACAATCTGCTGCGCGAAGCGTTGCGAAATTTCTGGGCGCGTCAACTCATCGCGCGGTCAACGGCACCGTTTCCATGACCTGCCCGCCCCCATTTGCGCGGATTACCCCGACCGTGAAATCCACTTCGCTGCCGGAGCTGGCCCGGGCGAGGATGCCCTCCGCCTGTTTCACGGAAGTGACGTTGTATTTTCCGATCCGGTAAATGACGAGCCCGCGCTGGATACCGGCCCGATCCGCGGGACTATCCGGCTCGACCGCGCTGATCAGAACGCCTTTTCCAGGGGCGTAACCGAGCGCGTCCGTCAGGTCGGAAGTGAGATTCTGGAGTTGAATCCCGAAAAGCTTTTGTGCGTTTGATGCTTCTTCTGCGGGCTCAGACGGCTTCGTCTTTGGATCTGGCTGGTTCTTGGCCACTTCCTTGAACTGGGCCACGATCGTCCGCACGGTCTCTGCGGGAATGGCGAATCCCAGGCCCTGGGTCGGGACGCCCTGTGGGGTGAACGCCATTTTCGCTGAGCTGACTCCCACCAGCCGGGCCTGCAAATCAATGACGGGGCCGCCGCTGTTGCCCGGATTGATCGCGGCATCGGTCTGGAGGAGGTCCTTGTATTCGATCTCATCAATGGTGATGTCGCGCTTCGTCCCGCTCAAGACGCCGCGGCTGATCGAGCTGCCGTAGCCCAGCGCGTTGCCCACGACCAGGACCGTCTGGCCGAGCAGGTTCGGCGAAAGGTTGTTCAGGTCGATTGCCGGAAATTCCCCTTTCGCTTCGATCTTGATCAGGGCGAGGTCCTTCTTCTCATCGCCCGTGATGTAGCGGGCGTTATAGGTTTTGCCGTCGTGCATCGTGACCTCGATCTTGAGGTCGGCTGCTCGCTGGACGACGTGCTCGTTCGTCAGGATGTGGCCCGCGGCGTCAACAATGAACCCGGAACCCAGGCTTTGCAGGGTTTGCCGGATTTCGCGTGGCCGGCTCCGATAGTAGTTGCCGAAATATTGGGCCGCGAAATCTTCAAACGGGTCGCGAACCCTGCGGCGAACGACGCGTTCCGTATTGATATTGACCACAGCGGGCAGGACCTTCGCGACGGCGAGCACGGCCGGCTCCGAAGCAGGATCTGTCGGCGCCTGGGTCTGGGCGAATAGGCCGTGGGCCAGCAGCAATGACAGGACGATGGTAGGGACGGCGCGCTGCGCCGTCCGTCGCCGGCGAACGCCGCAGCGCGGCGTCCCTACCTTTGGAAGTCTCGTTCCAAATCGTTTCCTGTTCATCAGAAACGCAAGTAACGAAGAGGGTTCGGGACTGTCAACTTGCCGGGCTCCCCGATGGCTACGAGATTGCAGCTGTCATGCATCCGTCCTTTGCCACTCGGGCCAATCTCGATTTGCTCGAGCAAAATTATCAGCGCTGGCAGGAGAACCCGGCTTCGCTCGACGCAGCCTGGCTCGCCTTTTTCGAAGGGTTCGAGCTGGGCGACCTGAAACTTCGCAACGGCGCCGCTGCTGCTGCCAGCGCCCCCGCCCTGACCGAACCGGGCGATCAGCCTTTGCAGACTCGGGTTGATGGACTCGTTTACGCCTATCGCACGCTTGGCCACACCATTGCCCGGATCGATCCGTTGGCCACGAAGCGCCCAGCGAATCCGCTCCTAAGCCTGCGCGAGCTCGGCTTCAGCGAAAAAGACCTCGATCTCGTTGTCTCTTCGAAATTCTTCCTCGACGCCCGCAAGATGACGCTGCGCGAGATGATCGCGTTGCTCGAAAACATCTACGCGGATTCGATCGGCTCGGAGTTCCAGCACATCCAGAACCCGCGGATACGCAACTGGGTCCGGCATCGCCTCGAGTCGCGGCCGGACAAGCACGGTGCGGCCCGGGAAACTGAGCTCGGAATTCTGCGCACGCTTCTGGAAGCGGAAACCTTCGAGACTTTCCTCCATACTCGTTACGTCGGGCAGAAACGCTTTTCCCTCCAGGGCGCGGAAGCCCTCATGGTCATCCTCGACTCGGTCCTGCAACGCTGCCCGCGGCACGGCATCGAAGAGATTTGCATGGGCATGGCCCACCGTGGCCGGCTCAATGTCCTGGCGAACTTCCTCAAGAAATCGCTCCAGATCATTTTCACCGAGTTCTCGACCAACTACATTCCGGACCTCGTCGCCGGAGATGGCGACGTGAAATACCACCTCGGTTACCGAACCGTCCGCAAACTCGAAGCGGGCGCCGAAGTCGAGATCCGGCTGGCCGCCAACCCGAGCCATCTGGAGGCGGTCAATCCCGTCGTCGAAGGCACGGCCCGGGCCCGTCAACGGATTCGCGGCGATACCGAACACCGGCGCAAGGTCCTCCCGGTCCTGATCCATGGCGACGCCGCGTTCGCGGGCCAGGGGATCGTTGCCGAGACGCTCAACATGTCGCAGCTCCACGGCTACGGGACGGGTGGCACCATCCACATAGTGGTCAATAACCAGATCGGGTTCACCACTCTGCCCGAAGACGCGCGCTCTTCGATGTACGCGACCGACATCGCGAAGATGATCGAAGTCCCGATCTTCCACGTGAACGGCGACGATCCGCTCGCGGTCGTTTTCGTCACCGAGCTGGCCCTCGATTTTCGCCAGGAATTCGGGCGCGATGCCGTCATCGACATGTATTGCTACCGCCGTTACGGCCATAACGAGGGCGACGAGCCCTCCTTCACTCAGCCCGATCTTTACGCGAAAATTCAGAAACGCCCGCCGGTGGCGCAGCTTTTCAAAAAGGAGCTGATCGACGCGAAAAAACTAAGCGCCGACGAAGCGGCCAGTCTTGAGGCCGAGTTCGAGATGCGGCTCGAGCTGGTTTTGCAGGAGGTCAAATCGGTCGAGGCCGAGGAGGCTGGCGGCAAGGACCGCTTCCAGGAATCGACCGCCGTTTTCCAGCCGCAATACACGAGCGATTGCCAGCCGACGTCCATTAGCGCCGACATGTTGAAGCAAATTGTCGATGGGCTGACCCGCGTGCCGGAAGATTTCGAGGTGATTCCGAAGATCAAAAAGAACGTGCTCGATCGGCGGCGCGAGATCTTCGAAGCGGGCGGGCCCTACGAATGGCATTACGCGGAAGCGCTCGCCTTCGGTTCGCTTCTCCTGGAAGGCACGCCAGTGCGTTTGTCCGGGCAGGACAGCCGCCGCGGCACTTTTAGCACCCGGCATTCCTTCATTTACGACGCAAAAAGCGGGCGTCCCTACATGCCGTTGCTGCACCTGGCGGAAAAGCAGGCGCGCATCTGCATCTACAACAGCCTGTTATCGGAAGCGGCAGTCCTCGGGTTCGATTACGGATACTCTCTCGATTACCCGAACATGCTCTGTCTGTGGGAAGCGCAGTTCGGCGATTTCGCCAATGGAGCACAGGTCATCATCGACCAATTCATCGTGCCCGCGGAATCGAAGTGGCAACGCCCGAGCGGCATCGTGCTTCTCCTGCCGCACGGTTACGAAGGCCAGGGGCCGGAGCATTCCAGTGCCAGGCTCGAACGTTTCCTCCAGGCCGCCGCCGAAGAAAACATCCAGGTTTGTAACGTAACGACGTCAGCCCAGTACTTTCACGTCCTGCGCCGGCAGATGAAACGCGATTTCGTTAAACCGCTCGTGATCATGACGCCAAAAAGTTTGCTTCGCGCCGAACACGCCTCGTCGCGGGCGGAAGAATTTACGGAGGGCGGTTTCTCCGAGGTCCTTGGGTCGCCCGAAGTGGGGCCGTCTGAAAAAATCAAACGGGTGATCCTTTGTTCGGGCAAGGTTTACTACGACCTGTTGAATTACCGCGACGCCGAGAACATCACCAACGCCGCCATCGTCCGGGTTGAGCAGCTTTATCCGCTCGCGGAATCGAAACTGCGCGAAGCCCTGGCGCCGTACCCGAAAAACGCGAAACTGATCTGGTGCCAGGAGGAATCGCAGAACATGGGCGCGTGGACCTTCATGGAACCGCGCTTGTGGGGGCTCTTCGGACGGAAGATCATTTATGCGGGCCGAAACGCGAGCGCGAGCCCCGCGGTTGGGTCGCTCGCCGTGCATAAACGGGAGCAGGCGCAATTGATCGCGGATGCGTTTAGTTTGTAACGCGCCTACTATAGCAGCTTCATGAGCCTCGAAGTCAAAGTCCCAGCGGTCGGCGAATCCATCTCGAGTGGAGTGGTTTCCGTGTGGCACAAAAAATCGGGTGAACAGGTCAGCGCCGGGGAGCCCCTCTTCACTCTCGAAACCGATAAGGTCTCGACGGAAATCAACGCGGAGAAAGACGGTGTCCTCAAAACCCTCGTGGCTGAAGGCGCGGAGGTGAAGATCGGCGACGTCGTTGCGACGATCGAAGAAGGAAGTGCTGTAGCCGGCAACGTTGATCCCGGCAAAACGAAAGAGACTGAGGAACCGGCCCCAGAAAAACCGTCGCCTCCTGAACCGTCATCTGGTGCTCTCTCCCCGGCGGCCCGCCGCATTGTTACCGAAGAGAAGCTCGACTCGGCGAACATCCAGGGAACAGGAAAAGGCGGACGAATCATGAAAGGGGACGCCCTCGCCGCCGCGCAAAATCCAACCGCCGCGCCGGAGGCAAAGACGCTCCCCCCTGCTGAGAAAGCTCCGGACGTTCACGCGGAAGAGAAACCTTCGGCGCCGCCCGCCGAAGACGAGCGCTTCACCCGCCGCAAGATGTCGCCGCTGCGGCGCAAGATCGCGGCCCAGCTCGTCATGGCCCAGCACACCGCCGCGATCCTGACGACCTTCAATGAATGCGACATGACTGCCGTCCAGGAGCTGCGCGCCAAATCGCAGGATGCGTTTACGAAGAAGCACGGATTGAAGCTTGGGTTCATGTCCTTTTTCATTAAAGCCGCTGTGGAGGGGTTGAAGGCGGTGCCTGCAATCAACAGCCGGATTGAGGGTGAGGATTTCATTCAGAACCATTTCTTCGACATCGGTGTCGCAGTCGGGACCGAGCGGGGTCTGGTCGTGCCGGTCGTGCGCGATGCCGAGAAGAAAAGCTTTGCCGACCTCGAACGCGACATAGCCGATTACGCGACCAAGGCGCGCGAAGGCAAGATGAAGATCGAGGATTTGCAGGGCGGTGCGTTTACGATTTCCAACGGCGGCGTGTATGGATCGCTCCTGAGCACGCCGATCCTGAATCCACCTCAGAGCGGGATTTTAGGAATGCATTCGATCCAGAAGCGGCCGGTGGCGCTCGAGGACAACGTAGTTATTCGCCCGATGATGTATCTGGCGTTGAGCTACGATCACCGCGCGGTCGATGGGAAAGAAGCGGTTACCTTTTTGGTGACCGTGAAGCAGTGCATCGAGGACCCGGCGAAGTTGGCGCTGGATTTTTAGCCCGGGCAGAGAGCCGGGCGCGCGTCATGCGTTCTCGGAGGCCGCCTTCCTTGAGGAAAGCCTGTTCCAGCTCGCAGAGCTGCTGGTCGAGGAGGTAGTTCGTTTGGTGGATTAGGCAGATGAGGATGTTTGCGACGATGGGGGCTGGGCGGGTTTCGATATAGGTCCTATACGACTCATAGGACTTATTCTTTCTGGTGCCGAGCCGGCGCACGAACAGCGCTTCTTTGCTGTTTTTGTCCCAGAGAGGCTCTTTTCGCACCCTCAGGAAATCGCGGTAATCTTCCAGTAGCTCCTCGAGGCTCGAACGCGCCACGTTCACCAGCTTTATCTCGGTTTCTTTCGAAGTTCCGGATGCTTTACTGCCCTCCAAAATATTCTGTTTCCCCGACCGCGCCGCTTGCACCATCTGGTCGTAGGTGCGGTCTCGTTTGCTCAAAAAACGGCCGCAGAAAGCTACGGTCCCATCGTACACAACCCGCGCCTTCTGAAACGAAAGCAGTTCCTCGTATCCGCCGTGCGGCGGGATTAAATTGGGGGGCACGTTGGACAGTTTATACGTCCCATGTGACCTATACGACCTATTAAATAGCCATGGAAAAATTCGACGTCACCATCATCGGCTCCGGTCCCGGCGGCTACGTCGCTGCCATCCGCGCGGCACAACTAGGCCTTAAGACCGCGATCGTCGAGAAAGACAAGGAACTGGGCGGCACCTGCCTCAACGTCGGTTGCATCCCGAGCAAGGCGCTCCTCACCTCCAGCGACCATTACGTCTTCGCGAAAAAGGAAGCGGCCAAACACGGAATCGTCCTGGAGAACGTGGGACTCGATCTCGGCAAAATGCTGGCCCGCAAAGACAAGGTCGTTAAGACCATGAACGGCGGCGTGAAGATGCTGATGAAGGGCAACAAGATCACGACGTTCCAGGGCTTGGGTACCGTCACTGCGGCCGGGCAGATTTCGATCAAAGGCGACGACGGAAAGACCCAGGAAATCGAGTCAACCAACATCGTGATCGCCACCGGAAGCGTCCCGGTCGAGCTGGCGAACATGAAGTTCGATGGAGACGTAGTCGTTAGCAGCACGGAAGCGCTCACGTTCGAGAAAGCGCCGGAAAAACTTCTGGTCATTGGTGGCGGCGCGATTGGTCTCGAGTTGGGATCGGTCTGGAGCCGGCTGGGCTCTGAAGTGATCGTGCTCGAGTTCCTGCCCCGGATCGCGCTCGGCTTCGATCTCGAGCTGGCCAACATGCTCCAGAAATCGCTTGCCGCCCAGGGGATGACGTTTCATCTCCAGACAAAGGTCAGCTCGGTGAAAGTCGAGAACGGCCGCGCTAAAGCGACCGCCACGAAGCGTGAGGAAGAGTTAACCTTCGAAGCCGACAAAGTCCTGGTCTCGGTGGGCCGCCGCGCTTTCGCCAAGGGAGTCTTCGCAGAGGGCGTCAATGTCGAGATGGACGATCGCGGCCGGATCAAGGTCGACCAGCATTTCAAAACGAACGTCGAAGGCATCTACGCGATTGGTGACGTAATCGCCGGCCCGATGCTCGCGCACAAGGCGGAAGAAGAAGGCATCGCCTGCGTCGAAATGATTGCGGGCAAAGCCGGGCACGTGAACTACGACGTTATCCCCGGAATCATTTACACGAACCCTGAGCTGGCTGGTGCCGGATTGACCGAGGACGGCGCGAAAGAGAAAGGGATCGATGTGCGGGTAGGCAAATTCCCATTCCGCGCCAACGGCCGCGCGGTCGCGAATGAAGACTACGAAGGCGTAGTCAAATTTGTCGCCGACGCTAAAACCGACCGGATTCTCGGCGCACACATCCTCTCCCATGCCGCGTCCGAGTTGATCGCAGAATCGGTGGCGGTGATGGAATTCGGCGGCAGCTCGGAAGATCTCGGCCGGACCGTTCACGCGCACCCGACTTTGGCAGAAGCCGTCAAGGAAGCGGCGCTTCACGTCGAGAGGCGCGCGATCCACATCGGTAATCGCTGACTGGGCGGAGCGCCAGCTCCAAGCCGCCGCCGCCAGCGGGGGATTTTGATAGCTTAGTTTTTATTCCGGAGTAAGAATATGTCTCCGCCCCATGAATAATTTCGGTCCTTCCTTTTCGAGTCTAAGGGTCGCTTTCGCCGCGATCGCTCTGGCGGCTGCCGCTCCACAAATCGTTCACGCCGACATCCCTGGTGTGACATTCGTTGAGACGATCGATCCCTCGCCGGGCATCGACGTCTTCGGTTTACAGCACCTCGGGCTGAATCGGACGACGCATAAGCTTTACGTCGCCGGTATCGCATCGGATGCCACGCGTAATTATGGCCTGAAAGTTATCGATTCGACCACCTTCGCGGTCGTAGCTGCGGTCGATCTGGGTCGTTATCCCGGGGACAGCAACGGTTTCCGCCCGATGAGTCTCGATGTGGACGAAGGCTCGGGCCCGGCCGGGGATAAGGTTTACATCGTCGGCCGGACAGACACAGCGCCCGCCGTGTTGCGGGTGGTGGACGGCCCAAGCAACACAAATCTGACAGGCGAAAACAACGGCGACCTGTTTCTACCGATCAGCTTCACCGGCGAAAATAGCTTTAACAGAATGACGGTGAATTCGGCCAACCACAAAGTGTATGTGGCCAAGGCCAACGGCGAAATCATCGTCATCGACGGGCCCAACCGCCAGATCCTTAAGACGCTGAACCCGAACTTCGGCGATTTCGTCATCGCCAGTCCCGGCACGAACAAGGTTTTTGTCGTCAACCACAATGGCGGCGGTGTCATCAACAGCGCGGACGATACCTTTGCGCAGCTCTCATTGTTCTTCTCCGCGACGGCGGCGACGGTGGATTCGGCGCACGCGCGCGTTTATTTCGTCGGGAAAGCGCTCAATAACAGCAACGCGATCTTTGCGGTCGACGCCGCAACCGGCGCGATCGTCGGATCGAAAACTCTGCCAGCTGCGCCGTTGAGCGTCGCCGTCGATCCCGGCAAGAACGAGGTCTATGTAGGATCGAGCACTAATTTGATCGTCCTCGACGCGAATGATTTTTCGGAGAAAGGCGGTTTCGCCCGTCCGGCCGCGAAGCTGGCCTGCGATCCAGCCGTTTCGGCAGGCCTGTTCTCGATTGAGGACTATCAGGTGACCCTGAGGCAGAATGTGGTTTACGCAACGAATCCGGAAAACGGGACTGTGGCCGATCTCGCTGTCGGTTATCTGCCGTTCAAGACTGCGCTTAACAGCCGGACCCGCCGCGTTTACGTGGCGGATGACCAAACGAGCGAAGTTCTCGCCCTCGATCGCAATCCGAACGGCGGGATTACCCGGATCCCCGCTCCACCCACTGATTCGATCGTCAATAATCCTGCTTATCTGAACGGTTTCCAGCGGGACCTGGCGGTGTCTGAAAGATTGAATCGCTTCTATCTGCCTCGCAGGATCCGGGATCACACCACCGGAACGGTCAACTATTTCATCGACGTCTTTGACGGTGGGACGAACCAGTTTCTTCGGTCCATCGCGCTCGACCCGACCCTTTACAAGGCCGAGCGCGTCGCGATCGACGACACCCGCCGGCAGCTTTATGTCGCCGCAACGCGCAAGATCACGAATTTCAACTATGAGATGCTGCTTCTTGCTTACGACGCCGACACAGAGGTGTTGAAGAGTACTATCAGTCTCGGCTTTACCTCTGCTGCGGGCGGCGCCGGTCTGGCTGCCAACCCTGTGACCGGCCGGGTTTATTACAACAACTATGGCAGTCCCGGGACCGTTGTCGGCATGATGATTGTCGATGGCAACACCAATACGAAAATCGGCACCGTTGACGGAGTGGCTGGGGAGATCGCCATCAACCGGCGAACAAATAAGATCTACACGGTTGGCGGTGGTAATACCCTGGCCGTCATCAACGGCGCGACCGACGCCCTCGAGACAACTTTTTCGATTCAGAACCAGAACGAAAGCACCATCGCCTTCGACGTCGATGAAGTGACGAACCGCGTCTACGTCGTGCAGGCTGCGCACCTCGCTCGCATCGGGCGCATGACCGCCTATGACGCGAACAACAATTATCAGTTGCTCGGCCAGATCGATCTCCCGGCAAAACCAGTCCGCATCACGGTTGCGTCCGCCGCCCGCGAGCTTTTCGTCACGAATGATTGGGACGGCGTCATCACCGTTTTCCAACTCGCCCAGCCCGCTCTGGCGGATGTCTTCGGAAATATTTCCACGCGCGCTCTGGTGGGCGATGGCGACAGCGCGCTCATCGGTGGCTTTATCATTCACGGGCCGTCGTCTTTTACGAAGAAATTAATGATCCGGGCGGTCGGTCCATCGCTTACGCCAGCCGGCGTATCCGGCGCGTTGCCGGACACAACCGTCGAAGTGCACGACGGCGGCGGAAACGTAATCACTAACGACGATTGGAAAATCAGCGATGCGACGAATGCCTCGCAACAGGCGGAAATCGAAGCCACCGGCATCCCGCCGACGAGTGAACAGGAATCCGCCCTTGTCCTGACTTTACCGGCGGGCCGGTCGGTGACGGCAATTGTCCGGGGAAAAAACGGTGCCGAGGGGATTGGCCTGGTGGAAGTTTACGACCTTGACCAGACGCTGCCGGCGAAGCTCGTCAACATTTCCAGCCGTGGCCGGGTTGGGTTGGGGGATAACGCCATGATTGCCGGCGTGATTATTTTGGGATCAAAGCCGGTCAACGTGCTGCTGCGTGCCATCGGGCCTTCCCTGGCGAACTCAAACGTGCCAAACCCGCTCGAGGATCCAGTGTTGGAACTGCGCGATCCGAATGGGGGACTGGTGGCCTCAAATGATGACTGGCGGGAACACGAAGCAGAGGTGGCCGCCAGTCTCCTTGCTCCCACCGATTCGCGCGAAAGCGCAATCCTGACCCGGCTTTACCCAGCGAATTATACCGCGATCGCCCGGGGGAAAGATGGCCACACTGGAGTGGCGTTGGTGGAAGCTTACTACCTTATCGTAGGTCAATAGGCTGGGCCTGGTGGCCGCGCGGCTACAGGCCATGCTTGTCGCGTGATCGCCAAGAGTCGCCTGTTTCGGCGAACCGGTCTGAATGATCGGGCGTTAGCAACGTTACGATCACGAATCCCGCAGGACGGCGACGAAAGTGATAGCAGTTCCCCCGCGCAGCAATCTTAATGAAAAGCGTGGTTCACCTCACGCACGCCGGCGCACCATCGCCTGGCCGGTTATGTTCCGGCCCGGCAATGGTGCTGTCATTAGCGGCCGCGAAGCTCCTTTTCCACCTCCTGATCGCGAACCGCTACGGGATCTTTCGCGACGAGCTTTACTACCTCGCTTGCTCGGAGCATCTCGATTTCGGGTACGTTGATCAGCCGCCTTTGATCGCGGTCATCGCGTGGATCGCGCGCCACGTTTTCGGTGAATCGTTGATCGGTCTCCGCTTGCTCCCGGCCCTGGCCGGGGCCGCGACGGTTTGGCTGACCGGAAAACTGGCGCGCGAGCTCGGCGGTAACGTCTTTGCGCAGACGCTTGCAGCGCTCGCGGTATTCACCGCGCCCGTTTTTCTCCTCATGCACCACTGGCTGACGATGAATGCATTCGAGCCGCTCATCTGGCTCGGCTGCGCCTGGTGCATCGTCCAGGCGATCAACCGCGACGAGCCCCGCTATTGGGTCCCGTTCGGAGTCCTGCTCGGCCTCGGGATGGAAAATAAATACAGCACTGCTTTCTTCGCGGTCGCGGTTGTCGCCGCCATGATTTTGACGCCGCAACGCCGGGCGCTCGGCAGCCGCTGGTTCTGGCTCGGTGTCCTTTGCTCGTTCCTGATTTTCCTGCCGAACCTGATCTGGCTCATCCGGCACGATTTCCCTTTTCTCGAATTGATGGGCAACATCCGGAAGACCGATCGCGATGTGGTCCGCGGCCCGGTTGGCTTTGTGATCGATCAGGCAAAATTGATGAGCCCAATTTTGTTCCCGCTTTGGGCGGGGGGATTGGGCTGGCTCCTTTTCGGGAGGCTTGGCCGGCAATACCGGGTCCTTGGCTGGACCTATATTCTGCTGCTTCTGTTGTTCGTCGCGCTCAAAGGAAAGAACTACTATCTGGCGCCGGCCTATCCGATTCTGTTGGCGGCCGGCGCAGTCGGTTTTGAAAATCTGACTCGGGCGCGAATGGCCTGGAGCCGGCCATTGTATGCAGGGCTGGTCGTCGCAGCGGGATGCATTCTGGCGCCGCTCGCGGTCCCGATCTTGTCGCCGGAGACTTATGTCCGATACCAGAACGCGCTTGGATTTGATCTGCCAAAAAGTGAGAACCAGAGAACCGGGCCGTTGCCGCAGCATTTTGCCGACGAGTTCGGCTGGGAAGAAATGGCCCGCGAGGTTGCGCGAATTTATCACGCCCTCCCTGCGGAGGAGCGCGCCCGAACGGCCATCTTTACCAACGGTTACGGCCAGGGCGGCGCGATTGATTTTTTCGCGAAGAAATACGGACTTCCGCAGGCTATTGGCAATCACCAGAACTACTGGATTTGGGGCCCGCGCGATTACACCGGTGAAAGCGTTATCGTCCTCGGCAGCGACGGGACAGGTGACAGCGAACATTTCGCGAGTGTCGAAGCGGTGGGCCGGACAAATCATCCGTACGCGCGGCGTGATGAGCATTTCCGGATCTTCCATTGTCGTAATCTGAACACGACCCTGCAGGCGCTTTGGCCGAAGACCAAGAAGTGGAACTGAGTGCATTTCTGTAGCCGCCGCCCTAGGGGGCGGCGTGAGTGTGGTGATGCAGGTAACATTTGTTCCGACGCGGCCCACAGGGCCGCGGCTACAGAAGAAGGCTGTGCTACGATGCTGTTGGAATGGAAACAACGTCCGCGATTCTGCTCCGGAAACGGAAGCTCAGTGACACGAGCCTCATTGTGTCCTGGTGCACCGAGTCGTTAGGCTGCATCCAGACGGCGGCGAAAGGGGCGCGTCGGGCTAAAAGTGCTTTCGCGGGGAAGCTCGATCTGTTCTTTGAAGCGGAAATCCAGATCGCCCGGAGCAAGAAATCGAGCCTGCATACGCTGACCGAGGTTGCGCTCCGCAATCCATTTAGCGGTATCCGGGAAAACCTGCGGCGGACCCAGGCAGCATCGTATTTCGTCGAACTGATCGAGGTGTGCACTGAAGCGGACCACCACGAGCCGGAGCTTTTTGCGTTGTTGCGTCGAGCCTTTGGTTATCTGAACGCGCAGGACCCGGATCTCCGCGCGGTTCTGCATTTCGAGACTGAGCTCGCGCGGATCGCTGGTGTGCATGACGCTACGATGCTGAAGAGCAACCCAGCTTTGGCGCTGGCCAATCTGTTCGGACGATTGCCCTCTTCCCGCGCGGGGCTGCTCAAGGCCTTGTCATCCTGATCCCGCAGGTAGTGACGCGCAAGGAGCGCTGATCCGGCCAGGCCAAAGTAACATCGCTGTTACCTTCGTGGGATTGGCCCCACGATGCGCGGAGATACGATCGCCGTGTGAAACGTTTCGCGCTGCTCATCCTGGCATTGGCGCTGTGCGCGAGGGCCGACGCCGCCGAGACCTTCAAAATCGATCCGGCAAATTCCAGGATCGGCTTCAGCCTCCGCCACATGCTCGGAACTGCCCGCGGAACATTCACAAAATTCACCGGGACCATCGAGCTGGATCGCGTCGCCCCCGAACGTTCGTCAGTCAACGTATCGATCGATGCTGCCAGCATCGATACCGGGATTGCGAAACGCGACGAGCATCTGCGCGGCGAGCTGTTCAACGTCGCGAAGTATCCGGCGATCACCTTCAAAAGCCGGCGGGTGAAGCAAACCGGGGCGAGCGCGGGGGAGATCGTGGGTGACCTGACGATGCGGGGTGTTACTCGCGAGATTGTTCTGAACGTGAAGATGCCCGGGAAAGATGCCAGACATTGGAAGGTCACGACGGCGCCGATCCGCCGGAGCCAGTTCGGCTTGGTCTTCAGCAAGAGCGCGGAGACGGTTTCGATGATCGCCGACGAGGTGGCGATCGATATCGAGATCGCAGCGAAGTAAACGCAACGGCGCGGGGGGGCAAGCGGGTGCAATGCGTATCTGACGCGTCGCCTTTCGCTTGCGCTGGAGGGACGCCCGCCGTGGCGTCCGAACGCGTTCAGTTTACGCGCGTTAACTCGTGGACGGGACAGCGCCCGTCCCTCCAAGAGGCGCCGTAACACACCATCGCGCTGAACGACGCTTTCATTGGAGGGACGCCCGCCGTGGCGGCCGAACGCGTTCAGTCTACGCGTATCAACTCGTGGACGGGACAGCGCTCGTCCCTCCAGTTACCGGCGGCGGCCCAGAAAGAAAATCGCGACGAGGGGAACGAATCCCAGGACAGACGCTGCCGCCATCATCGCAATACGACCCGATGGACTAAGAAAGCGTTGATACACCACGATTGAGCTGCCGGCTTCAGGAAGCGTCATACACGCGCAGAACGGCACCAACGTTGCCATGACCGTGAGGATACCGATGACGATGAGGTCGCGGGTGATGAACGGGAAGATCGCGTGCCGCCAGGTTGCCAGGGCGCCGAGGCCATCCATTCTGGCTGAGTCTCCGAGCTGGCGCGGAATCTCCCTGGCCGTCCCGCTCAGCAAGACAATGGCGGAAGCAGAGACAATCCAATTGCCGAACCAGAGCGCGTAAGCGGAGGCGTTGTCCGGACTACCGCGCGGGTTCACGATGAGCAGTGCCGGCGCGATCCAGATCAGCTGGCCGACGAGTGTTATTGCCAGGATGGAAAAAGCAGCGCGCCCCTCCCAGGCGAGGCGGACGAACAGGTGCGCCGTGATCGAATAGATCGCCAGCATGAGGGTGAGGTTGGCGGCGACTGCGATCAGGCAGGTGATAAGTTGATCGGACATGCGAAACGAGTTTAGCGGCGAAGCTGGATTTCGCGCGAAGAACGGCGAATAATTGTCAGCCTATCATGCTGATCACCCGAGATTTCAACTCAGGCAGCGCCGCCAGATGACCCACGTTGTGGATGGGCAATTCATTGGTTACGTCCTCGCCTGGGTGGGAACGGCCTGCTGGGCGGTCTGTTTCTGGTGGATGCACAAGCTCTCCTCCAAGCAGGAGATGATGCTGAGGGAGCTGCATGACATGACAAAACGGATCGAGAAGCTGGCGAAGGCCGAGCACGATCTCATCCAGGAAGTCCATCCGAAAGTCGAGGAGATCAAGGCATCGGTGGAAGACGTCTCCGAGAAAATGTCGGGGCAAAAGAGTTAGCCTAACTTTCGCATGCGACTCGAGCCGCTCGGAGATTCGGCGTGGCTCATCCGGGTCGCGGACGGATTCGATCCGGAGAACTCGTTAGGCGCCGTGGTGGGTCGTCTTCGTCAACTGGAAGCCGCGTCCATTCCCGGCGTAATCGATCTTGTCCCGTCATTCACAACGATTGGCGTCTTCGTTGATCAGGAACGGGCAGCCGATTTCGACGCACTGAAAGCACGAATCGAAGCGGCATTGGAACCTGAACCGGTTCCAGCAGACTCACCGGCACGCGGTGAATTGGAAATTCCAGTTTGCTACGACCGCGAATTCGGTCTCGACCTCGATGAAGTCGCGCGGCACACCGAATTGTCCACCGATGAAATTATCGACCGTCATTCCGCCGCGATTTATCGGGTCGCCGCGGTCGGGTTCACCCTGGGTTTTCCTTACTTGAGCGGTTTGCCTCCGGAACTCGCCACGCCGCGGCGATCTTCGCCCCGAACCGAAATTCCAGCCGGTTCGGTTGCGATTGGTGGAACCCAGACCGGAATTTATCCGCGGAAATCACCGGGCGGCTGGAACATTATCGGGCGGACTCCGTTGCCGTTGTTTGAGATCCAACGCGATCCGCCAGCCCTGTTAAAAATCGGCGATTCGGTAAGGCTCCGCCCGATCTCGCGTGAGGAATTCGAGCGCATCTCGCGATGAACATCCGCGTCGAGTCCGCTGGCTTTCTAAGTTCCGTTCAGGACCTTGGACGACCAGGCTTTCGCCAATCCGGGGTGCCCCTTGGTGGCGCGCTCGATTCGCACGCCCTGCGGGTGGCGAACGCGTTGGTCGGGAATGGCGACGAGGCGGCTGGGCTCGAAGTTACTTTTGGAACGCTGCGCCTGTCGTTTGCGGACGATCGCGCGATCGCGTGGTGCGGCGCTCCGTTCTCGGTTCGTGTCGGCGACCAGCCAATTCCTGCCGGTCGGGTCGCTGAAGTTCGGGCGGGTAGGGAACTGACGATGATCGCGCCAACATCAGGCGGGCGCGCCTGGCTCGCGATCTCCGGCGGCATCGATGTTCCGCTTGTCTTGGGCAGTCGCGCGACGGATTTACGCGGAAATTTTGGGGGATTGGAGGGACGCGCTCTTCGCGATGGAGACATGATTGGTTTAGGCAAGGAGGCGCGGCTTCCAAGTCGCCCACCGCAAAGCAACGGGGGTTTGGAAACCGCCGCTCCCTGGGGGGCGCCGGCTGGTTGGGCTGCTCTCGGAAAGGGCGAGCCGATCCTGCGGGTTGTCAGAGGGACGGATTGGGACCGGTTCACCGCGGCCGCCCAGCGATCTCTCGTGAGCGGCCGATTCACCGTAACCCGCGATTCCGATCGGATGGGCGTGCGTCTCGAAGGACCGGAGCTCGAGCGTTGCGACCACGGCGATCTGCTTTCCGAAGCCGTTGCCCCGGGGACCATTCAAGTCCCGCCAAACGGGAAACCAATTGTTCTTTTGAACGATTGCCAAACTGTCGGCGGCTATCCGAAGATTGCGCACGTGACCACGGTGGATTTGCCGCTCGCTGCACAGCTCTTTCCGGGGGACACCGTTCGCTTCGGGGAAGTAACCCTGGCCGAGGCGCAGATGCTTCTCCGCGAACGCGAACAAGATTTTGCCCGGTTTCGCGTGGGCCTCAGTCTTCATCGCAGATGAACCCTGTCATCGATCTGAATGCCGACCTGGGGGAGGGGGCGGGTCATGACGAGGAGATCCTTGAGCTGGTCAGCTCGGCCAACATTGCCTGCGGCTTTCATGCCGGCGATCCGTCGTCCATCTTCGCCACCATCCAGGCCGCCCTCGAGCGGAACGTCTCGTTAGGCGCGCATCCAAGTTTTCCGGACCGGGAAAATTTTGGCCGCAGCGAATTAACACTGCCGCCGGCGGAAATTTACTCCGTCGTGGCTTACCAGATTGGTGGGTTCCAGGCGCTCGCTCGGGCCGCGGGCGGACGAATGAATCACGTGAAGCCGCACGGTGCGCTCTATAACATGGCTGCGCGCGATCCGGTCCTGGCTGACGTTATCGCCAACGCGGTTCGCTCGATCGACCCGGAGCTGATCCTCTTCGCCCCGCATGAAAGCGAGCTCGATTATGCCGCGACCGAGCTCGGACTGGCCACCGCCTCGGAAGTTTTCGCGGACCGGAATTATCTGGCGGACGGAAGGCTCGTCCCGCGCTCCGATCCGAGAGCATTCGTGCACGATCCGATGGAAGCTGCCGAACGGATTGTCCGGATTCTCGAGGAAGGCAAGGTGCGCGCGGTGGATGGGACCGACGTCGCTCTTGCCGCTACAACAGTTTGCGTGCACGGCGACAATCCGGCAGCGGTCGCCTTCGTTCGAAAACTCCGCGAGCGGCTTGAGCAGGAGGAAGTGTTAATCGCAGCGCCGGCGCCAATTCCGTGATTTCTTCTGCAGCCGCTTCGCTGTGCGAGCGTGAGCTAGGCGAGGGCAGAATGCGCTCGTTGAGCTTTCTGTAGCAGCGGCCCTGTGGGCCGCTCAACGATCTGCGTTGTGGGCCTCGTTTCTCGCACGCTTCGCGCAGCGAAGCGGCTACAGAAAAAGTGTTCACAGCTAGAAGCTCGACACAGTCTCCCCCTGCCAATTTAATCTTGGACGCCCATGGAAGAGCAGGACGAACTGCAGCAGAAGGCTCCCCACCTAGTCCGCCGCCTTGGACCCCTCGACGCCACCATGATCGTGGTCGGCTCGATGATCGGTTCCGGCATCTTCATCACCTCCGCCGAATCCGCCCGGCTGACAGGCGCCCCTGGCTGGCTGGTGCTGGCCTGGGCCGTCGCCGGCATCATGACGATGACTGGCGCGCTCTGTTGCGCCGAGCTTGCCGCGATGATGCCGCGAGCCGGCGGTCTCTACGTCTTCCTCCGCGAAGCCTACGGCCCTTCAATCGGTTTTCTTTTTGGCTGGACGCTTTTTCTCGTCATTCAAACCGGGACGATCGCCGCAGTGGCGATTGCCTTTGCCAAGTTCACCGGGGTGTTCGCGCCGGCCATCGCGACGGATAACTATCTCATCTCACCGGTTCATCTTCCGGGAGGTTACGCGGTCAGCCTGTCGACCGAGCAATTGGTCGCGATTGCCGTCATCCTGTTGCTGACCTGGACGAACACACGCGGACTGGAAACCGGGAAGCTGGTGCAAAACGTTTTCACCCTGGCCAAGACAGCAGCGCTCATGGCTGTCATCATTATTGGCCTTTCTCTGGGCTGGAAACCGGACGCTGCGGCACGGGCATCGGATTGGTGGGACTCATGGAGCAACGGTTGGAATCCGCAGGCCGCTCAGCCTGGCCTGACCGCCGCCGGCGTGTTGGCGCTGGCCCTTCTCTTTGGGAAAGCCATGGTCGGTCCGCTCTTCGCGCAGACAGCCTGGACGAACGTTACTTTTATCGGCAGCGAAGTCCGCGATCCCGGGCGGAATCTTGCGCGTGCCCTGCTCGGCGGCTGCGCCCTCGTCGTTGTTTTATATGTCCTGGCGAATCTGGCTTACGTGGCCGTTCTGCCCCTCTCCGAGATTCAGCACGCGCCTCAAAATCGCGTCGCGGTCGCGGTGATGAATTCGGTGTTCGGCCGGCCCGGCGCGCTGGCCATGGCGGCGGCGATCATGATCTCAACGTTCGGTTGTAACAACGGACTGATTCTCGCCGGCGCCCGGGTTTATTACGCGATGGCGCGCGACGGATTGTTTTTCAAGCGCATCGGTACGGTCAATCGCCGTGATGTGCCCGCCGCGGCTCTCGTCGCGCAGGCGGTCTGGACCGTCCTGCTTACTCTACCTCGAACGGTGACCACAGACCCGTCGAGCGGCGCTGTCCGTTACGGGAATGTTTACACTCAGCTTCTCGAGTACATCGTTTCAGCCGACCTCGTTTTTTACATCCTCCTGGCGGTCGCGGTGATTGTCCTGCGCCGGAAACGTCCGGACGCGGACCGGCCCTATCGGATGTGGGGATATCCGATCGTTCCGATCGTTTCCGTTGGTCTCGCTGCGCTTCTGGTAGTCGATCTGGCTTACCTCGCGCCCACCACTTCCGGGATCGGTTATGTGCTCGTCCTGACGGGCATCCCGGTTTACTTCCTCTGGCGTCGCTCGTTTTCGGTCGATAAAAACGCGTAATCGCGAGAGAAATTCTTCGCCGTTCTTTTGTCGCGGCGGAACTGAATCACAATGCTGCGGTCGGCGACGAGTGCCGAGTAGGGGTGACGTTCTGGAGGGGAAAGCGATCGCCCTCTGACGTCGAGCTGGAGCGGGCCGGCTCCGAGCTCGTCGTCGTCATGCTAACGGGCGTACATCGAGCTTTGCTCGCGGGTCCGCGTCGTGGTGGTCGTTTCGGTCGAGGCTGCACATCCGCCCAGCAAAACGGCGACAACTCCCAGGACAGTCAGTGCGATCAGATTATTTTTCATTGTAACGGTAATACGCGCGACGGTCGACGGGCGGACGGATTAATCGCACCACCGTTGTTTGCCCCCGGTTTTCCACTATGTTCCGGTGCCTTGAAAGCCTTGCGCTATTTCTTCTGCGTGCTCTTGCCGCCCGTCGCCGTTTTGCTAACCGGACGAATTCTGAGTTTCATTCTCAGCCTTTTTTTGACCCTGCTCGGCTGGATTCCGGGGGTCATTCACGCTTGTCTGGTTGTTACTGACTACCACGCGGATCGCCGGCGGTAGGGTCATTTTCCGCGCCCGCAGTTTTCCTGAGCTCGCCCGCAGTTTGGGCGACGGCGTTCTCGGTTGCCCTCGTCTCGGACTGGAGCTGCCGAATTGCCCGCTCCATTGCGCTTTTGATGCTCGAGGCAGTGCTGCCTTTTTCGACTTCGCGCAGCACCACGCTTTCCAAACGCTCGATCACGCCATCCACCGTGTAAGCGCGGGTGACCCTGAAATTGCCCGGGTCGTGATGTTCGATTGCGCTGTAAACGTCGATCACCTCTTCGCTGTGCGCGCCCCAGCGCAGAACTTCATAAAACCGCGCACCCTCCCGGTCTCCGCGGAAAATGAGATCGAGCAATGCCGCACCCAGCGACACCGGCATCAGGATAAGGTCGCGGACATTGTCGAGCAGCATCTTGACCTGGAACACGAGGACGTCGCGAATGAAATTCCAGCGTGGACTCGGCCCGGTGGCAGCAGAGGAGGAGGGTAGCGGGTTCATGCGTTCGGCACCGCTGCTACTTCAGGCTCCCTTTCTCGACCGACCACTTCATGAATTCTGGTGCGAGCCGTCCGATTTTGATCAGCGGATCGGTTGCGACCCATTCGCGCGCCTGATCGACCGAGTCAGTCTTCAGGATGAAGATCCCGCGCACATTGCGTCCGGAGAAATCCTGGGTGGGCCCCGCCTTGAACAATTTCCCTTCGTCAGCCAGCCGCCGCATGTTTGCAAAATGACCTTCCTGGAGCTGATCCAGCTCCGGTTTCGGAAGGTCGGGCGCGTTGGGTGGGCGAACCAGGAGGACGAGAATAAAGGAATCGAACTCGATCCGGGGGGCTTTGGTCTCGGGCGATCCTGAAGGCGCAGGAGACGCGTCGGCCGCCCGCAATCGTGGGGCCAGGGCGAGCAGCAGGAGACAACAAAGAATTCGGATCAACATCCGCGCAGATTCGCCGCGAGGATTCGCGCGACTCAAGGAAATTCGTTTGTAGCCGGGATCGGCGATCCCGGCCGGGTGGCGACCGGCGCGTTGGGGCCGGGATCGGCGATCCCGGCTACAGCTTGTGTGCCCGGCTTCTAGCCGTACGTTCTCCTCATGACGACGTCTCGTCGCTGGTTCGAGCGGAAGTTTGAGCTCGGCCTGGGACCCGAGGCCGCGCCCGAGCTGTTGGTCCGCCTTCGCCGGGCGCCGGACCGCCTGGGCGAGGCGGTCCGTGGGCTCGCGCCAGAAATCCTCACCCGGCCGCGTGACGGCAAATGGTCAATCCAGGAAAATGCCGGACACCTCCTCGATCTCGAACCGCTTTGGGACCAACGGCTGGATGATTACGAAGCCGGCGTTACGGAGCTGCATCCCGCCGACCTGGAGAACCGCAAGACCCATCACGCCAATCATAACGATCGGGCCATTTCGGACATCCTGGCGGAATTCCGCGCTGTCCGCGGCCGCATCGTTGACCGGATCGCGCGGATGAGTCCGGCTGAGCTTGCGCGCACCGCGCTGCATCCCCGGCTCCAACAACCGATGTCGATCGTGGATCTCTGTTTCTTCGTCGCCGAGCATGACGACCATCATCTGCGCACGATCGAGGAATTGAAGACGAGGAATGTGTGACAAGTGACGAGTGACAAGTGACGCGCTGTAGCCACGTGCTCAGTCGGCGCCTCACGCCTTTGTGCCTGCCTCAGCTCTCCCGAAGAAACTCCGCGATGTATCGGATGATCTCGTCCTTTTGTTCGACCGTGCCGCCGTCCCACATATCGTCGTGCTTCGTGCCGGAGAGCTGCACGACCCTCATCCCAAATTCCTTCTGTTCTTCCGGTGACGGGATCACACCATCATCAGCTGCCTGATCGTTGGACCGCAATGAGAACAGGCGCGGCTTCTTCGTTCTCGGGAAGGGCATTCGCCGATTGTCGAGAGAGATGACAGTGTGGACGCGGTCCGGATATTCGTGCGCGAACAGCATGCTGGTGTCGCCCCCATGGGAATGGCCTATGAGCACGAGGTTAGCCGCGTCCAGGTCTGACCGTCGTCGTTTCAACTCGCCGATTACAAAGAGAATATTCTGGACGCCGCGTTCCCAGCTTGGTTTTCGTGTCTCATAAGGGTTCCCGCTCTTCGGCAGCGGCGCGTCGCCCGGGATTTCATGCTGAATGCTGGCGACATAATAGCCGTGGGTTGCGAGGTAATTTGCAAGGAACGCGTAATCGGTGTTCTTCCCTCCGTAGCCATGGCTGATGATCGCCAGCCGCGGTCCGCGTAACTGCTGTGTCGCATCGGTGTAAATAACGACCGGCACCTGACGGTTGCGGGCCTTATCGATCAGCGCGACCGCCTCAACATTCACTCGCGCGGCCGCGCTCTCACCGTCGGCGTATGTGTGCGCCAGACGAAAACACCCAACTCCGATCGCAAGCAACACCGCGTGTCTCATATGTCCGATATCCCTCGGCCCACTTCCCCCCGGTCCGCAAGCTTGGTTTCGAAATCCGAGCTCGACCTCGCCCTCCGACCTTCTGATTTTAGTTTCCTACTTCCTACTTTCTAATTTCTACTTCGGAGCGGATGGCAATCCGCTCCTTCCTCACCGCCCTCGGTCTAAACGCGGTCCCCGCTGCCGGCTGGTTCGTGGGCGAATGGTCAGCCGGCACGATGCTCGTGCTCTATTGGCTCGAAACACTCATTGGCACGTTCCTCGTCGCGCTCCGCATCGTTCTGCATCGCCGGCGGGTGCCGGCCCAGGGGCATTTCAACTATGAAGCGCCGAAGGGCGCCGAGAACCAGGCCGGGAGTTACCGCGGCGCCACCTATCTGACGGCGTTCCTTATGCCTGCGCTGGTCTTCACCATCGCCCATGGATTCTTTCTCGGCGTTTTGGGGCTTGTCGTTTTCTCGAAACAACAAACACCCGAAGGCGCGCTCAACCCCGAGCACCTCGTCGCGGGTTTGATTGGCATCGCGATCTTCCAGCTCATCGATTTCATCTCCGACCTGATCTGGCTCCGGACGCGGCCCTTCGCCTGGATCGAGCGGCTCGGCCAGGCCAGCCTCAGCCGCGTCATAGTCATTCACCTCACCATCATCGGCGGCATGGCCGCGGTCATGTTCACCGGCGCGAACCGAAATTTCTTCGGCGTCTTCATTTTCCTGAAGACCATGCTCAACCTGAGCCTCGTCCTGCCTCAATGGAAACCTAAGACGCCGCCTGCCTGGCTCTCAAACGCCATGGATCGCATCAAGCCCAGCAAAGAAGACGGCACCTTCGCCGAGTTCTGGGTCAAGACCGACGAACAGGAAGCCTCGCGGATCGTCCGGAACGAAAGTTCATTGCGCAGAAAATGACGAATGATAGGGCGCCATTGATGTAGAGGCGCTTGTGCCAAGCGCCTGGCAAATCAGACAGGTGCTTGGCACAAGCACCTCTACATCTCCCGGTGAACAAATTCTTGTTTCAGGGGCTGCCATAGCCATTTGGAGGCGTATCACTCGTCACTTTCCTCAACGCCCAGCCCAGGCTGATCAGGCCCCCGCCGAAGATGAAGTTGGCTACGATGGCTCCGGCCAGACCGAGGGTGCCTTGAAGTATAGGGATAAGAAACAAGCCGAGGAGGGTTGCCTGGGCGGCGCGGCGTGGAAGGATTTTGGTTTTCCAGGCCGTGATGCATAACAGGATCCAGCCCGCAGCGAAAAGGGACGCCGCGGAAGCGAAGGCGACGTTCAGTAGCGGCGCTTTGTCCAGCGGTCCGACGGCCTCCGGCGCGATCTGGGCAACGGCCCGGAGGACGAACACGTCCACGAATTCGACCGCGAAAAGGCAGCAGCCGCCGACGAACGCGACCAGGAACGCGACGGTGCCGAAACGGCCCGAAGCGGGCCGTTGAGCGAGATGCAATCCGATACTCCCGGCCAGGAGCAGTAGCGCCGCGATACCGGAGGCGGATTGCCGCAACAGGTAAACAGTTCCGAGCATGACGGCGACGGGGTCCTTGCTCGCCGGCATGAACGGGGTAATCACGACGTTGATCAGAATGGTTAAGGCGCCGCCCAGGCAGAGGGCCATCCCGCAACCGCGAATAAATCGTGTCATGCTTAGTCCGATTCTAGGGAAACCCCGTGGGTTGCCCATCATATTGCTGTCAACGATGCTCCTACCCACAGTCTGGTGAACGATGTCGTGAATACCACGTGCCGTGCGGCTTCGCCCAGAGAAGGGAGACAGTTGGCGGTGCCAGAGGGTTACAGAATCTCGCGCGCAGCTTCGGCATGAGCGAAGGTAACCGGTGAATCGATGGGCTTGTCGCGCCGTGGGTGGCGCGGGTTTTCTTTTGGCAATAACTGCGGTCGCCTCGTTGAGGGCTGCAGAGACCAGGGAGGACCAGGTGCGTCCGGAGCGTTTATTTTTCGAAAGCGGAGGCAGAAAGATCCGGGCGGATCGTTATCCGCCGGTCGGGAAACCATCGCACCGCTCGGTCATCGTTTTATATGGCGCCGGCGGTATGGTTTTCGACGGGCCGAGCATGCGGCGGGTGGCCCGGAGCCTGGCTGCGAATGGAGACACCGCTTATCTGCTGCATTATTACAATCGGACCGGGAGCGTGGTGGCGATCGACTCGACGATGCAGAAGCATTTCGGCGCATGGCTGGAGACGGTGCGCGACGGCGTCAGGTGGGTTCACCGACAACCCGGGAATGGCGCACGGCCGATCGGACTCCACGGGTATTCGCTCGGCGGTTTCCTGGCGCTCGCGGCGGCGTCCGACAACCCTCTCGTCGGGGCAGTGACGGAACAGGCAGGCGGTATCTGGAATTCCGAGGAGAAACGGCTCGGCAAAATGCCGCCCGTCTTGCTGGTTCACGGTCTCGAAGACAAGCGGGTCCCGATGGAGAAATACGCGAGGCCGCTCCTGCGTCTTTTGCGTCAGCGCGGCGCAAAGGTAGAGACAGAGTTCGTGCCCGGCGAAGGCCATGTTTTCAGCGAAGCGGCGATGACGAAGATCCGCCCGAAAGTGGCAGAATTTTTCGCTCAGCAATTGAAACGCTGAAAGACGGAAGGGGCATGGCAAATTCGGAAGTCTCCTGGTTTCCTGGTCTCCAGATTAAATTATCCGACTAGACGGGTTCGTAGACCGGGGCGAATTTTGCGGTCATGAAATCGCTACGATCAATTGCATTACTCATTCCGGTTCTGGTTTTCTCCGTCTCCCCGCTTTTGGCTCAGGACAAGCCGCGAGTGAGTCCGCAGGATACCGTGAATGCAACTGTGGACGGCGCGAAAATCACTATCGTTTACGGGCGTCCGTATACGAAAGACCCGAAGAGTGGGGAGAAGCGCAAGATTTGGGGAGGCCTGGTCCCGTTTGGCAAAGTCTGGCGGATGGGCGCGAACGAAGCGACGATCTTGACTACCGACAAGGACATCACGATCGGAGGGACCGCAGTCGCGGCCGGCAGCTATTCCCTGTTTCTCCTCCCTGAAGGAACAGGGGCGAAACTGATCGTGAACAAACAGACCGGGCAGTGGGGGACGAAATACGACGAGGCCCAGGACCTGGCCCGAATCGACCTGAAGAAGGAGGCAGCCTCGAAAGCCGTCGATCAATTTACGATCGCCGTCGACGGAAGCACGCTGAAGCTATCGTGGGAAGACGTGGTTTATACTGCCGCGATTGCGGCGAAGAAGTGAGGAAAGCGGCGCGCGTTTGAAGCCGGCGATCTGCAAGCTGCTGTTTTTTTTGGTCGGGCTTGGCCTGGCAGCGGCGCAGACGGAATACGTCCAGTCGATCGAGAAATGGCGGGTCGAACGGGAAATGAACCTGAAAAAGGAAGACGGCTGGCTCGCCGTGGCCGGACTGTTCTGGCTAAAGGAAGGAACGAACACCGTCGGGGCGGGGGAGAAGTTCGACGTGCGGCTGACGGACAACTTCAAAGGCGGCACGTTCGGGCAGATCGATTTCCACGACGGGAAAGCGGTGCTGAAGGTGGAGAGCGGGGTCGACGCTCAGGCCGATGGGAAAGCCATTGCCGGTCCGGTCGAGCTTGTCTCCGATGAGCAGGGCAAACCGACGGAGATCCGAACCGCTACGCAGAGCTTATTTCTGATAAAGCGCGAGGAGCGCTTCGGTATTCGCTTGAAGGATAGCAACAGCGAGGCGCGCCGAAATTTCGCGGGGCTGCAATGGTTTCCGATCGATGAGACTTTCAAAGTAAAGGCGCGTCTTGAGCCAGGCACGGACACGAAAGAGCTGAAGGTCCCGAATGTTCTCGGGGGATTTTTCAAGATGAAGAGCCCGGGCCGGTTAAAATTCATGCTCGGGGGAAAGGAGCATTCCCTCCAGGCGGTTGAAGAAGATGATGGCACGCTTTTCCTCATTTTCGGGGATCAGTCGAACGATAAGGAAACCTATAAGGCCGGACGATTTCTTTACGCGGACAAGCTCGTGAACGGGGAAACGGTGCTCGATTTCAACAAGGCGTACAGTCCGCCCTGCGCCTTCACTCCGTATGCGACCTGCCCTTTGCCACCGCCTGGCAATAAGCTCGGGGTGGAGATCAACGCGGGAGAGAAGCGGTCAGGTCATTGAGCAATCAGAGAGGTGGATCGAGCGCTCCGCTCGATGGGAGCGACGAGTAATCGATCGAGTGCTCTGCGGCGATGGGAGCGACACTGATCGCCCGCGGAGCGGCCGATCCACCAGAGCTGCGATTGCCGTTGTCGGAACGGAATGAGACCGGTAGTGTCTGCGCGATATTCCGAAATGAAAAAACGAAAGCCCGCATCAGGTGACGGCCCTCGAGAGGAACTGCCCGCAGCTCCAGTGAACGGTGAAACCGGGCTGAAGGCGAATGAGATCACCCACAGTTCGGCCTTCCGCCGCGCCGCCGCCGATGCCGAGGCCTACGCGAGGGAGCCGAAACGCCTGGCGAAACTCGTTGAGGATGCGGTGGGCAAGATCAACGTCATCCCGCGCGGGCCTTTCGCCGACACCTGGCCTTACCTCATGGCCATGGTCCGGGTCATCCGGGCGTACGCGCGCAAGGAATATCGGGATGTTCCACAAAGTAATCTTCTGACGATCATCGCGGCGATTATCTACTTCGTGTCGCCCTTCGACGTCATTCCCGATTACGTCCCGATCCTTGGGCACATCGACGACGCCGTCGTAATCAGCCTCGCCCTCCGATCAGTCCGCGCCGATCTCGACGCTTTCATGGCGTGGGAAACCGCGCGGGTCTGACATCAAATCCCTTCCAGTGCGGTGCAGGTCCACCGTCGGGTCACATCAGGTCAGGATCTTTGCAGCGCGGATTGATCTTTAAGAGCCCACGGCGAATCTCGCTCGCCAAAATGGCAATGATCAAAAATATGAGGGCAACGAAAAGGAGCCAAAGGACCGCGACGACCTCGCCGGTCCAACCGATAAGTTCACTGAATTCTATTCCTTGTTTGTTCAAGGCTTGGCTCAAAAACCACGCCCCCACTGCGGAGAGCCCGACGATCAGGGCGACGCATAGGCCCGCGACCCGAAACGACGCCGGCCACGGCCGGCCGAGGACATTGCCAAAGAATCTTGATAATCCGGTCTGAGTCCACTTCGCAAGATGCCTCCGACCCCATTTCGGGAAACGCACGCCGGGCAGGCGGATGGTTCGCATAAGCCTGCCAATTCCAAGCTTCAGCCAACGTATTTTCTTTTCTTCAGGGATGTTGGAAAGGTTTTGTTTCCCTATGAGCAGGTCCTCATGGGGTGCTTCGCCAGCGGGATCCTGCTTCGACAATGGAAAGACGATTCCCTTGTTGAACTTCTTTCGCATTTCTTGAACGATCCGCTTTTGCTCGGCTTCGACACATTTCTTGAACAACTTGTCCTCTCGACCTTTGGGGAGGAGCTGGTGAAAAATATTTTCGACAGCATCGAGGCGTCCCCAGATGAGATCATTTCCTCGCCAGGTCGCGTCCATGAACCCGCCAAAACGCAGGCCTTCCTCGCCGGCCATCTTATGGTTGGGATGGCTCACGTTTACGTAGCCGCGCGCGTCGAGCGGGCCAAAGCGGGCCACCCGGATCGGCTGGAGTTCGGAGGCGAGCATCTCGCTACCGCGCATCATCGGATAGATGATCATATCTCGGTAGTAAAACTCGCGCAGCGCCTCTTGGAGCATAGCGTAACCCTTCTCCAGCTCCGTTCTCATGTTGTCGGTGACGCCTTTGTTGAAGAAGAGTTCTCCCACGACCTTCAGAACGGCTTCTGCGGTCTGATGGAGTTGAGCAAGAAATCGCCAGCGCTGTTTGATCTCGCTCCAGCCGGCCATTCTTCGCACGGCCGAGGTGATCAAATTGAGGCCGCTTCGTGCTTCCCCTTTCTTGGTGCTCTTAAGGTCAGCGCGCAACTGGGCTAGCAAACCTTCAATCAGGAGCAATTCCGGGGCGGGGTTTCGCGACGCGTGTTGCTGCATCAAGTATATCTGTCGTTCCTGCCTGTTGAACAAGACACGCAGCCGATTCAAAGAAAGGAAGATCGCGTTGCGGAGGTGCGGAACGCCCGCAAAAACGTGTTTCTCCCCTTCTTCCAATCGGGCAAACAAGCTCCGCACCACCTGTTTGAGGTAATGATAGTGCCGGCGGTGATAATCGAAATCGCACGTCCAAAGAATATTTTGTTTGAGATAGTAGAATTTCGCGTGGCCATACAGATAGGCGGGGTCGTCGTCTTCGGCGCGCAGCTGGATTTCGTCCCCAATCTGGCGGGTCTCGGCAAAGAAGGGCGGGAAATGGCGCTCTAGCCTCAAGTCAAGGTAGCCATCCTCCTGGGCTCGGAAGAGGCGCGTAGGGATATCGACGGCCGGGTGATACACGCTGGCTGTCGCGGCCGTGGGCCCCCACATCTTAGGCTTCCTCGAAAACCGCCTGATTCTGGAAAAAACCCCTTCCGCGGTAGCCGTATTAGCAGTTTTTGCGGCGAGGGTTTCGTAGTGCTTGAGCGTCCGACGCAGTGTATCGAGCTCGCGGTTGCGGACGACGATTTCTTCCAGTGCGCTGGTAATGCTCTGATAGGACGGCAAGTCTTTAACTGCGGCGTAGAGAACGTTAATAGGTTTTAAGAAGGCCGGCTTAATTCCGGGCGGGGTCCCTTGCTGCGTAGATCCCGCTCCCGAGTTTATTTCCTCCGGCAGGGGCTCGACATAGAACAAGCGCCGGTCGATTTGCTTGTCGGCCTGTCGCTGCCCAATGGCGTCGAATGCTAGCCGGATCGGCTTGTTATCCAGAATACCGCCATCGATATAGTGCGCGTCCGCGCTTAGGTTGGGACTGAATTTGCCAAATTCATCCTTCGTGATTTTGACCGGATCAAAAGCCACCGGAAAGGAGGCGCTCGCCCTTGCGGCCCGCGCGATCAGAGGAAGACGTTGAGGCTCGAAGTCGTTCTGCCTGTCTTCGTCGATGTCGCACTCATCGCCCCGATAGCGGAATTGAAAAACCCGCTGATGGGAGCGCGCCTGGATATAGTTGAACTCGGAGCGGCGGACGTCGCCTTCCATGTTTGAGAAGGCGGCGATGTTGCTGCGCTCGAATTTGAAGTCCCGGACATCGCCTTCCAAGCTCGTCGCGGTCAGGAATAGATCGAGGTATTTCTGGCCGGGCGCTGAGCTCGTAGCGGACTTTGCCATTTCCTGCAATGCCTCATTGATGAGCGCGAGGAAGCGTTCGCCATTGAGGAGCGATGTGGGTTCGCGCTCGGATTCACTGTAGAAAAGCGTGTCCAGGTCCGCTTTGTCGAGCCACAGGCTCATCAGCGGATCGAGGCTGCTGCTGCGGTGCATCAGGGCCGTAGCAAGGAATGCCGCACTCAAGGCTCCGGCGGACGTTCCCGAAATAATGTCCACCACGACCTCTCCGATTTCATCGCGCAATTCACGATACACCCCATCGGTGTCGGTAACGAGCCGGAAGAACTCGATTGCGGTTCCGGTTTCGTAAACCGCCAGGGAGACGCCACCGAAAAAGGTCAACGCAATTCGTGTCTCCGAGACGGGTTCGGCCTTAGGGGTTACGTCGAGACTGTCTGCATTTGGAGCCATACTTGCGCAGCGCTCGTGGCGTTACTCCAGTTTTCGCGTACATGGGGTGAATTCGCACTCACTAGCTCTACGGATATTGGGGCCTCAAGTTCCTGAAAAGAATCGCCCCTCCGGCGATCACTCGGCGGTTGCTGATTCGTGGAGGGATGGCCGTGCCCGTTCCGACGTAGGGCACGCTTCAAATCAGCATAACCTTTTCGGGGGCGAGGAAGATTGCGCCCAAAAAGATGCGAGAGGGCGGAGGACTGACCCAGGCCTTTAGCAACCGCAGTGCACCTTACAGTTGTGCGTCTGCTTGTTGCTGGGGTTGGTAATGCAATAGCGCGTCTGGGTGAGGAAGGTCGCTTTTTGGTTGTGGAGAAAACAGAAGAAGCTATAGCCGCAGTATTGGTTGGTCGTGACCCACGAGGACCAGTTGTTCCAGCAAAAACCGCCGCCGCCCCCGCCGCCTCCACCACCGCCGCCAGGCCACCACGGAGGCGGCCATTTCAGTTTTCGGTTGGCCGATTCCCTAATCACCGGTTGGACAAAGCTGCAATTCCGGTCGTCCAGGTGGACCGACTGTTTTTTGCCGTCGAAGTCGACCGCTAACTTGTGGAACTGAACGTTGGTTGATCCGTCCTCGTTAAAAATGGGCCATGACAGGTTATAGGCATTCTCGCGGGTCGTAAGCCGCGCGCTCTCAAAGTTTATCTGTTCGCCGTTCGAAGCGATGACCGTGATCGCATCGATAAATGCCTTGTCGCGGACAAGGCCTTTGAAGATTTCGTCTCTGGGGAGAGTTCTTCGGGGGGGCATAAGTTTTTTCCTTTCGGGTTACATACTTGTTAGGCCTGGTTATGGCCCCTGTCTTACGGGGCGGTCAAGAAAAATCACGCACCTGCGCGCTCATCAGCTGCGCGTCCGTTTCGGGGCGAAGAAGATTTCGCGGCCGACCAGATAAAGAAGAACGCAGAGGCCAATGAACGGAAGCATGGCCAGGAAATCGGCGCTGGGCCCGTGAAAGAATGGGTTGTGGGCCTCGGCCCATTTCTCGAACGAATCGAGCCGCTCTTTCATCGGAATCGCCATGAAAGCGAAGAGGACGCCGGCCAGGGTGCCGCCCGCGATGTAGCCGGAAGAGAGCAAAACGCCGTTGCTCTTGTCGCCTTCGGCCACGAGTTGGTCCTCGGTTAGTTTAGCCGCCGCATGTTTTCGGCGGGTGTATCGATCAACCAGGGCGCGAACTACGCCGCCAACAAATATCGGCGCGGAAGTCGAGATCGGGAGATACACGCCAACCGCGAAGGCGAGCGCGGGGATTCCGGAAAGCTCCAGCACAATCGCGATGAAAACCCCAAGCAGAACCAACCCCCAGGGCAATTCGCCGCTCAAGATGCCCTTGATAATATACGAGACGAGCGTTGCCTTCGGCGCGGTGAACTTCTGGACGCTGGAACCGTCCGGCCGCTTGTCGTAAACGCCGTTGATCCCGGGATCCGAGAGGTAAACAGGAACGCCCTGGTCGTCCACCAGGTAACGGCCGGCGGGGCCGAACTCCGGGCTGGTTTTGTGATAAACGAAATATTCCTTCGTGTCCCCTCCGGCCTGCGCGCCTTCGAGCCGTTCCCGCTTCGGCTGGCCGCTTTCGTCTTTCAAATAGTTCGCCGGGTCCGCGTGGTAGCCCGCGGGGAAGGCAAAATCCTTGTTGCCGGTGACATGGACGAAGACGGTGCCGGACTGATTTAACTTCATCAAAATCGGCCCAAGGATCAGGGCGGAAGCCAGTGCGCCGATGAGAATGGCGATCTGCTGGTATCTCGGAGTTGAGCCGACGAGAAAGCCGGTCTTGAGGTCCTGCGACGTTGTTCCGCCGTTGGAGGAGGCAATACAAACAATCCCGCCGATGGACAATGCGGTCACGAAGAACGGGGGCGCGGTCCACCCGATGACGAGGAAAACCAGGCAGGTCAGCAACAAGGTTGCGACCGTCATTCCTGAGATCGGATTCGATGACGAGCCAACTTCGCCGGTTAACCGTGAAGAGACCGTCACGAAAAGGAACCCAAACGCGATGATCAGAATGGCGCCGAGCAGATTGAACCGGAGGTTTAGCTGCGGCACGATCATGATGATAAGCAGGAGCAGGACGATCCCGCCCAGCACCCACTTCATCGACAGGTCCTGATCGGTCCGCGGGGTTTCCCGGCGCGACTCGCCAGAGCTGCGAAGATCGGCCAGGCCGCCTTTGAGCCCGTGCCAGATCAGGGGCAGAGAACGGAAGAGACTGATGATGCCAGCGGCCGCGACCGCGCCCGCGCCAATATAGAGGATGTAGCCTTTCTGGATTTGGCCCACCGACATGTCGGCGATGGTCCGTCCCGTCTCAGGCGGGAGCGGCATCGTTCCAGTAGAGCCGAAATATTTAATCGCCGGGATAAGGACCAGATAGGAAAGGACGCCGCCACCCATCATCAATGCAGCGATGCGCGGCCCGATGATGTACCCGACACCGAGCAGCGCCGGATTGTTCTCGAGCGAAATCGAGGCGCCTTCGAATGGCTTGCCGAAAAGCTTCGTGGGCGCCTCCTTCATCAGCTTGAAGATTTGTTGCAGCCCGTAATAAATGAACCCGATGGTGAACCCGCCGAGGATGATCTTTCCACCGCTCGCGGTCGCGTCGGCAGCCGCGGCTGCGGTTGGATCGTCGGCATGCGCTGCCGCGCGGGATTCAGGCGAGGCGCCCGCCTTCAGGACCTCGGCGCAGGCCGTGCCTTCAGGATATTTCAAAAAGCCGTGCTGATGGACGATAAGGGCCCGGCGCAGCGGGATCATCATTAGAATACCGAGCAAACCTCCGAGGACCGCGACCAGCATGACGCGCGTGACCTCGAGATCGAACCCGAGAATCATGATTGCCGGCATCGTAACCCCGAGGCCGAACGCGATCGATTCGCCGGCCGAACCGGCTGTTTGGACGATGTTGTTCTCGAGAATCGTCGTGTCCCGGGCGCCGAACCAGGAAAAGAACCGGAAGAGCGTGATGGCCAGGACCGCAACGGGAATCGATGCGCTTACGGTCAATCCGACCTTGAGGACAAGATAGAGCGAGGAGGCGCCAAAAACCATTCCCAGGAGCGTGCCGACGATGAGCGGCATCACGGTGAGCTCGCGCAGGTGGGTGGACGCCGGAATGAACGGGCGAAATGAGGCGAGGATCGGATTCGTCGGGTGCGCGCCGACGATGTCGGGCATTTCGTTTGGCGGATTTCTTGGGTCCATATGCGTCAGTTATAGTTCGGCTGGCAACAATGGCTTGCGCTTGCCGGAGCAGAACGATTCGGGGCTGGGAATGCAACAGGAAAGCGCTGATGGTGGGCCTGGTAGGGACGCCGCGCTGCGGCGTCCGCGAGGGCGGGTTGGCGGCAACTGCTACATCCCGGCGGTCGGCGCAGAGCGCCGACCCTACCACTTCCGCTTCGGCGTCGAGCGATCCACCGTTGCGATTTTTTTCGCTTCCTGACAATCTCACCGGCGCGTGAACGACGACTCGAAACAGTGGAGCAAATTACTCCAATCGATTGCCAAGGGCGTGGTCATTCCGATCGTCGGTCGGGACCTGCTCCGGATCGAAATTGAGGGGCAATCCCAGCTCCTTTACGAATACCTGGCCCAGCGCCTGGCCCGGGAGCTGGAGGTGGATGATTGCGGTCCATGCTCGAGCATCGACCAGGTTGTCGCTTCTTATCTGAATGCCAGCCGGCGGAATTCGCGGGACGACGTCAACGTGAAGACGTTCGAAATCCTGAGCGAGATTCAAGGCCAGATCGGCATTCCCGAGCCGCTGAAGAAGCTGGCCGCGATCGAGCCGTTCCGGCTTTTTGTCAGCACGACGGTCGACTCGCTTCTGGCCCGGGCGCTGGGCGTGCCCTCTGACCATGTCTTTGCCTACGCCCCGAACTCAACCCTCTGCGATATCTCGCTGGACTATGCCCGCTCGCCCAACCGCGTCGTCTTCCATCTCTTCGGCCGGATTTCTGGTATTCCCGATAGCGCCCTGATCGACGAGGAAACCCTGGAGTTCATCTGGAAGCTCCACGAGGAATCGATGTCCGGCCGGCTCGCCAATCTTTTCGACGAGCTGCGCACAAAACGCCTCCTCCTCATCGGCAATGCTCATCCTGATTGGCTGGCGCGTTTCTTTGTTCGGCTCAATCGCCGGGAACGCCTCTATGCCGGGAACGAGGCGCGGGAATTTCTCGCCGATGGCGTGGTCGTCTCCGATGCGCACCTGCGCGATTTCCTGGAGAATTTCAGCCCGCAAACCAAGTCGTTCGGGGTCGCGAACCCGATCGAATTCGTCGATCAGCTCAGCGAAAAATGGGCGGCGTTCGGGGAGAAGCCGGCGGCCAGCGAAGTGCAGGCGTCCGTCATCATGAAAAAGGCGCCGGCGGTCTTTGTCAGTTACGCGAGCCAGGACGTTGAATCGGTCGAGCGTCTCCAAACCAGCCTGGGCAATGCCGGCCTCGATGTCTGGTTCGACAAAGGCCGGCTTGGCTCGGGCGACCCGTGGTGGCCGGTCATCGAGCAAAACATCGCGACCTGTGATGTTTTCGTGCCGGTCATCTCGGCGAACACGAACAGGCGCGATGAAGGCATCTTCATCCGGGAATGGAACCGCGCTTTGGAACGGTTGCGGGACATGGACCGCGCGACCGCGCGGCTCATTCACCCGGTCATTATCGACGATACCGCCGAAAACGCCGTGAGCTTCAGCGGGTTCCGCGAATTCCATTACACGCGCGCGGCGGGAGGCGAAGCCAAGCCCGAATTCATCAAGGTCCTGACTGACATCGTCCGCGAGCGGCGCTTGAAGGCGGCCACCCAATGAGCGAAGCCGGGACGGATCGCGCTGATGCGCAGCATCCCTGGATCGGGCTCGCTTCGTTCACAGAAAGCGACCGGAGCTTTTTCGCGGGACGGGGCGATGAGATCGACGATCTCCTGCGACTCGTCCGCCGCGATAACCTGACGCTCCTCTATGGCGTCTCCGGGTTGGGGAAAACCTCGCTTGTCCAAGCCGGGCTTTTCCCGGCATTGCGCGACGAGAATGTAATGCCGGTCCCGATCCGGCTCGATTACCTGGAGGGCGCGCTTCCGCTCGCCTTTCAAATTCTTAACGCGATCAACACGGCGGCGATCGCCGCCCGGGTGGAAGCTCCGCAGCCGCGTCCGGACGAGACGTTGTGGGAATATTTTCACCGCGAAGGCAATCACTTCTGGAGCGCGCGCAACGACCTGGTCACGCCCTTCCTCGCGTTCGATCAGTTCGAAGAGTTCTTTACTCTCGGCCGCGAAACCGCGTCGCGGATGGAGCAAGCGAACGCTTTCATTGTCGAGTTCGCGGACCTGATTGAGAACCGTCCTCCGGCCGCTTTGCGGGAGGACCCGTCACGAGCGAAGGGCTTCAACTTCAAGCCCGTGCCGCTGAAGGTGCTCCTGGCCATGCGCGAGGATTACCTCGCCGATCTCGACCGGATCCGATCGCATTTTCGGGCCCTTGGCCAAAACCGGCTGCGTCTCCTGCCGATGGGTGAACGGCAGGCCCGCCAGGTCATTGGGTTGGGCGCGCCGCTCCTCGCGGCAGGTGTCGAGGACCGGATTGTTCAATATGTGGCCGGGGCGGAAGCCGGCGCCAGTGAAGTGACGGTCGCGCCCGCCTTGTTGAGTCTCGTTTTGCGCGAGCTCAATGAGCGGCGCCTGGCCCGCGGCCCGGACGCGAAGATCACCCCCGACCTGCTCGACGTGGAGCAGCACAAAATCTTTGAAGACTTTTATCTGCGGACCCTCGCGGACTTCCCGCCGAACGTCCGCCTTTTCATTGAGGACGAATTACTGACCGCCAGCGGCCATCGCAATAGCGCAGCCCTCGACGATGCCCTGACCCGACCTGACGTAACCCTCCCGATCCTGAACGAGCTGGTGAACCGGCGCCTCCTGGCTTACGAGGACCGGCACCATACCCGCCGGGTCGAGCTCACGCATGACGTCCTGGTTCCAGTCATCAAAGCCAGCCGGGATTCGCGGTTTACGCGAGAAGCGCTCGCCCAGGCTGAGCGCCTTCGCAATGAGCAGGTCGCGCAACGACGAAAACAGCAGATCACGCTCGCCATCGCATGCGCCCTTGCGGTCGCATTGGTAGCGACGGTCTGGGGTGGCTATTACTTCTTTGTCCAGGAACATAAGTCCTACTTCAGCGACTTCACGAAACGGAATGGTTTCGCTGTTGGCACTGTGCCCATAAGTGAAGCCGAGGCTCGGAAGCACGCGGTCTCGTTTCTCCTCCTTCGCAAAGGCATAACCTGGCAAGGCCTGCGCTTTCGCTGGAAGCCGGCTTTTCGGGCAATCGCGGTCGATTCGCAGCTGAAGCCGACTACCAACCACAACGTCGGGACCTATCTCTGGCGAAGAGATTCCGATACCGGCGGCACCGACGGGAGCCAGGCCCAGGCCCGCGCCGAACGTCTCGGCCTTCACAACGTTTGCCAATGGGAATTTGTCTCGAACGCCAACGGGGAGGTTATCTACGAGCGCGCTCTCGATCGCGACGGCCACATGGTCTTTGGCTTCATTTATTCGCCGCCCGGTTCCGGGCCTGCTTCTACGCGTCTGGCCCGCTTCGTCGGTCCGGACGGCTTTCCCCAGTTACAACGAAGCTCCCAGGCCGAATACGTTTCGATTCACTACGACGAAAATGGATGGGAAGACCGGGTTACCTATCGCGACGGAAAGAACCTTCCGGCGGCCGGGCCTGATGGCGCTTTTGGCCAGGGCATCTCCCGGAACACCGCCGGCCAGGTAACCCTTCTGGTTTCGTTGGATGCGGATGGAAAAAACATGATCGATACCGCGGGCAACTGTGGCCTGCAGGTGACCTACAACGAAAAGGGTTGGATGAAAGAGGTCCGCTCCATAGGCCCGGACCTCAAGCCAATGCCGGTGAAGGACGGCTGGTATACGTCGAAGTACGAATACGACAACCTTGGACGCTCCACCCGGACCACCTATCACGGCGACAAGGATGAGCCGATCCTGCATAAGGACGGCTACCACGGAATGGCAGCAGAGTATGACGAGCACGGCAACCAGGTAGCCACAATCTATATCGGACTTGATGGGAAACCGACGGCACTCGGCGTCGGAGTAGCCATCTACCGTTCCACCTACAACGTCCAGGGCAAGGCAACCCGGGTGGATTACTTCGGGGTTAACAATGAGCCGGTCCTCCATCGCGATGGGAACCATTCATGGGCGGTGGAGTTAGATGAACGGGGCAACCAGATTTCCACCACCTACCTGG
This sequence comes from Chthoniobacterales bacterium, assembly GCA_035536995.1. Classification (GTDB taxonomy): domain Bacteria; phylum Verrucomicrobiota; class Verrucomicrobiia; order Chthoniobacterales; family UBA10450; genus AV80. The sequence goes on from DATLNB010000071.1 coordinate 108,755, forward strand.
GCATCGACGGCAAACCTACCCTCGTCGCCGCCGGTTACGCCGCGATGAAATCCAGCTACGACGCGCGCGGACGTAAAACCCGGCAGAGTTACTACGGAGTAAACGGCGAGCCCCTGTTGCACAAGGACGGCAATCACGCCTGGGAATCCGAATATGACGAGCGCGGGAACGAAATCGCCACCACCTTTCTCGGGGCGGACGGCAAACCGGTCGTGATCACGAACGGCTACGCGATCGTGCGCAGGACCTACGACTCCGATGGGAACGAGCTGGAGGAATCTTATTTCGATGCCTCGTCGAAGCCGAGCCTGGAACGGGATTCCGGCATTCACCGGGTAGTTAATGTTTTTGACGGCCGGGGCAAGGTCAGCCAGAAACGATATTGGGGACCAAACGGTGAAGCGTTTCTCCACAAGGACGGTAACCATGGCTGGGACGCGCAGTATGACGACCGCGGCAACCGCACAGTCATAACATACGTTGGTCTGGACGAGAAGCCGGTCCTGCTTACCGCCGGGTTCGCGACTACCAAATCTGTTTACGACGCCGGCGGACGCGAAACCCGAATGAGTCTCCACGGCGTAAAGGATGAACCCGTCCTGCACAAAGACGGTCACCATGGTTGGGAATCGGAATACGACGACCGCGGCCGGCGCATCCTAAAGACTTTTATTGGCATGGACGGGGGCCCGATCCTCATGCCGGATGGTTATGCTCGGGTGAAGTGGAGCTACGATACGCAAGGGCACGTTGCGCAGGTAACCTATTATGGAATCGGGGCTGAGCCGGTGCTCTACAAGAAATCGTACCACGGCTGGCAATCGCGCTTCGACGATCGTGGCAATGAGACCGCAACTATCTTCATCGGCGTGAATGGAAGACCTACGCTTATCCCGGACAGCTATGCGATCATGAAGGCAGCCTACGACGAGCACGGCAAGGCGACCCGGACGAGCTACTACGGAATGAACGAAGAGCCGGTCTTACATAAAGAAGGGTACCACGCATGGGAATCGAAATACGATGAGCGTGGTAACGAGCTGGTTCGGACGTTTATCGGGTTGGATGGGAAACCCGTCTCACTCGGCTCGGGATTTGCCACGATGAACGCGAGTTATGACGCCCGGGGGAAGATGACCCGGATCACCTTCCACGGCGCTGGGGGCGAGCCGATCCTGCATAAGAACGGCTATCATGGCTGGCAATCGCAGTTCGACGAACGCGGGAACGAGACGGTCACAACCTATCTTGGATTGGACGGCGCGCCGGCCTTGCTGCCTAATGGCTATGCGACCATTAAATATACCTTTGACGGTCGCGGAAACATTACCCGCCAAACTTATCACGGCCTGAATGATGAACCTGTCGCGCTCAAGGACGGTTACCATGGCTGGAAGGCCACTTATGACGAACGCGGCCAGCAAATAGAGAAGTTATATATCGACGTCACTGGCAAGACAGTCTCGCCGAAGGCGGCTGATGCCAAGCCGAGCAGCATGAGCGAAGGCGCGCGGCGTTAGGACAGTCTTCCGCCGCCTGTTTTTCGAGCTCGTAGGATATGGCGTGCCGTCGTCTGACGTCGTGAGGCGGTTTGTAAACCGCTGCACCTTGATAGCCCGCAATCCTATGATTTTGCGGGACGGAGATGAGCCACCAACGGGAAATGATCGGACGCAATTCTGGTTTGTCGGTTTCGGATTACCGAGATCGAATCGACTTCAAGCAGGTCGCTCACGAAAATGTGATCGACGGCGAAAAGCGGATAGCGAGTTGGAAACGTTCTGAGGCGCGGCGACGGGCTTACAAGCTTGCGCACGTCTCGCAGCTCACGCGTTAGCACCCTGAAGACAGCCGACCCAGGGAACGTATTGAAGTCGCCCATCAGAACCAGGGGCTGGTTTTCATCCCTGCTTTCGAGCCATTCGGGGCCGGCCAGGAGTTCCGCCTGCATCAGGCGCTCACGCCGGCCCAGGCCGAGGTGAGTATTGATGACGTGAAGGGTTCCCCGCGACGTTTCGATTTCCGCCCAAAGCGCGGCGCGGCTCTCCGGACAGAGCCGGGTCGTGACGGACGGCAAGACCTTTGCCTGCCGTAATCTCATCGGATAGCGGCTCAGGATCGCATCGCCGTAATGCTCTTCAGCCATGACCATTGCCGGATGAAAGTAGCGGTGCCACCCAAGGTGCTCGGCGATTACCGCGGCCTGGTCCACCCCAGCTGATCGCGCGCGGTTCACGTCGAGCTCCTGCAAACCGATCACGTCGACGTCCAAGGCCGCAATGACTTCCGCGATGCGTTGCTCCGAGCGCTGCCCGTCCATCCCCCGGCAGCCTCGCACGTTGTAAGTGGCAACCCGGAGGCGTTCGCCGTTCTCCATAATTACCGTCGTCCCTACAGTTGCGAGCGAAAGGCCAGCCCAGCCGCGCCCTTTATTTTCTCTTCCAGCGGCCGTCTCCGCCAATCGGCAAGGGTGATCCGGCGCGACCGGCTTTTGTCTTCCTCGAAAATCCGGATGTGTTGTGCGGCGAAACCTTCGTCGAGCACGTTCAGGTTCGCCTCTTCGTTAAGGCGGAGCGAACGATTATCGAGGTTCGCCGAGCCGACGGACGACCAGCAGTCGTCGATGATCATGTATTTGCAGTGGAACCGCGCCGGCTGGTATTCGTAGAAGTGCGCGCCGGCCTTGAGTAGTTTTGGCCACCGCATCTTGCCGACCGAACGAACGAGATGCGCATCGATGTCCGGGCCGGGCGTGATGATCTCCACCTTCACTCCGCGATGGCAGGCGTGGACCAGCGTGTCCAGGCAAAGGTCGTCCGGGATAAAGTAGGCGTTGGCTATCCGGATATGGCGGCGCGCGGCTGCGATCGAAAGCAGGAGCATCATCCGCGCGCTGTCCGCTCCTTCGGTAGCCGCGCTCCGGAAGACCTGCGCCTTCACAGCGCCGCTCTCCTCTAGTTTGGGGAAGTAATCATCACCATGGAGAACGACGGCGCGCGTCTCCATCCAGTTCTCGGTGAAGGCCTGCTGGACCTGCGCCACCACCGGGCCTTCCAGGCGATAGTGCGAATCGCGCCACAATCCGTGCGTCTTTCCGTCACCCGACCAGGCGTCCGCGATGCCGGCGCCGCCGATAAACCCAATTCGCCCGTCGATCGTCAGAAGCTTCCGGTGGGTGCGAAAGTTCATTTGCGAGAGTTGATAGAAACGGAAGATCTCCACTTCCGCACCGGAACGCCGCAACCGTTTCATGTCCTCGCCGCGAAGACAGTTGCTCCCGAATGCGTCCTGGAGGAAGTGCACCTTCACCCCAGCGCGGGCTCGTTCCTCCAGCGCGGTCGCGAACTGTTTCCAAACCCGCCCTTCCTTCAGGAGAAAATTTTCAAACGTGATCGTCTGAGTGGCAGAGCGAATTCCCTCGAGCATGGCGGGGAAAATCTCGTCGCCGTTTTGCAGGATGGTGACGCTGTTGCCTTCGACGAGAGGCGGGCCGAGCAATTGTCCCATTGTCCGGACAAAGGTGTCGTCTCCTGCCGCGTAATCCGCCCTGATCGGGTGCCGAATTTTCTTTTCGGTCTCAAAAAAATTACGAACGATCAGGACCGCGACCGCGCTGCTCAGGGCCGCGGTTCCCCAGACTTTCTTCCAGGATGGCTCACAAATTTCCGGCCGGCGCTTCACACTAGCTTATCGTCCGGCGGGATCGACTTGGTTCCTGCGGCACCTGTGGCATGATGATGTAACCGTCGGCCTGTGGCCGACGTGGGAGGGGACGTGGCATGCCTGGGAGGGCCAGTCCCGCGCTCGCCACAGGCGAACGTCTACAACGGCCAAACAGGCCGATAGGGAAGGCGACCGAGTAGGTGATCCCTTAACCGAACAATTCTTCAATGAGATTAATGCTCCTGGCCGTATTATCCGTGGCTGTGTCTTCGCTCGAAGCTGCCTCCCCTTCATCGCCGGCACCAGGCCCGAAGCCGCTCAGCTGGCCCGAGCTGACGGCAATGCCATTGCCGGCCCCCGGAGAGCGAATCAGTTACGGCAGCGGGCCACAGCAATTCGGCGAGCTCCGGATTCCGAAGGGCGATGGACCATTTCCGGTATTTGTCGTCATTCATGGTGGCTGCTGGCAGAACAGCTTCGATTACGTTTACATGACCCGGCTCGCCGCCTGGCTGAGTGATCGAGGGGTTGCGACCTGGACGATCGAATACCGGCGGCTCGGCGACGAGGGCGGCGGTTGGCCCGGCACTTTTCTGGACGTCGCCGAAGCGACCGACGCACTGCGGCAATTTGCCGGGAAATCGCGGATCGACTTGAACCGTGTTTATGCGACCGGACACTCGGCTGGCGGCCAGCTCGCTCTTTGGATTGCTGGCCGGGCGGGCCTTCCTGCATCCAGCGAGCTCTATCGCAAAGATCCGGTGAAGATTCAGGGCGTGCTCGGACTGGCCGCGATAACCAATCTTGAAAAATACCGGGTCGGGCCGCCGAAGAGCTGTCATTCCTCCGTCGAGCCGTTGCTCGGTGGCCCGCCCGACACCGTGCTGTTGCGATACTCCCAGACCTCCCCGATCCGCCTTCTTCCGCTGGGCATCCCTCAGGTTTTCATCCAGGGCGAAAAAGATCCGATCGTCAGCGCCGCGTCCGTCCAGGAATACGTTGAGGCTGCGACGAAGGCGGGAGACAAGCCCGTCATCCTTGCCCTTCCTGATGGCGGCCATTTTGAGGCGTGCGTGCCCCTGCCACAAACAGCGAAGACCTTCGAAGAGGCGCTCCGAATATTACTGAAGCCATCCGCCTAACGAGCGTCGATGCTACTTGACGAAGCGCGGGGCCAGCTCTTCTGCTGCCCGGCGCGCATCGTTCTATTTCTGGAGGAGGTCTATCGCAGCTTTGGCTACCTGGGCCACGAGCACGTCCCGTCCCTCGGAAGATTCGTGCGGGGCCTCGACGTAGATCGCCACAAAAATCGGGACGCCGCTCGGCGGACGCAGGATCGCGATGTCGTTGACCGCGCCGGTGCCGCTTCGTCCCGTCTTGTCGCCGGCCTGCCAGCCTGCAGGAACACTTGCCCGGATCATCTTTGTTCCGGTCTCGTTTGCTACCATCCAGCCTTCCAGTCGCGCCCGCGATTCCTGGCTAAGAACATCGGACGTGAGCAACCGTTGAAGAGTCTGGCACATCGCTGACGGCGTAGTGGTGTCCCGTTCGTCGCCCGGAGCAGCCATATTCAGCTCCGGCTCCATCCGATCAAGCCGGGTGACCTGGTCGCCAAGTGACCGCGCAAACTCGGTCAACCCCTTCGGCCCGCCGATCGCGTCGAAAAGAAGATTGGCCGCGGTGTTATCGCTTTGTTTGATGGCGGCGGCGCACAGCGCTTCCAACGTTATCCCGCCCTCCTTGACGTGTGCCCGTGTGACCGGCGCGTATTCGAGCAGCT
>DATLNB010000072.1:0-74961 GCA_035536995.1 Chthoniobacterales bacterium
GTGGTGAATTCCGCGCGGCTCCAAACGCGCCGCTACTCCTCCCTTCCCGTGATGGTCCGCAACCATTTTCCCAATCCTATCTTTTTACGTCGGGACCGTCACTCGTAATTCAACCGGGCAGATTAATTTCCCGGGACTGCAATTGCAGAGGGCAATGTCCGGGGCCACTTCCTCAAGCCGTTGTCGCATCCGCGGGATGGGGATTGCGTTGCGCGCATTTGCCAGTCCCTGCTTGATCCGCTGCTATTTTTCGGAGGTCATTTCCTGCTCGTGAGCCTAATCGAAACGTAGCTAGTTCGTGATTCCGGCTCGCCACTGGTGGACCTTGTTGTCTTTGCCGGAAACCGCGAGAAACGTGTCGTTCGGCGCGAAAGCTATCGCGCTCGGTTCGGCCGGCAGAGTGACGGTGCAGAGTTCCGCGGGCGCAGCGAAATCCCAGATCTTCATGGTTCGGTCTTGTCCACCGCTGACAATGCGGCGCCCGTCGTTCGAGACCGCAAGTGTCGTAACGCTGTGAGTCTTGACGACCGCGGTCTGCCCCCGACGCGCCAGATTCCATTGCCGAATCGTCCGATCTTCGCCTCCGCTAACGAGCGTCTTTCCGTCAGGGGAAAACGCGAGCGCCCGCACGTCGTCGGTGTGCCCGTCGAGTCTCGCCGCGAGCCGGCGGGATTCGACATCCCACACTTTGATCGCATGTGTTCTCCGGGTATCCCAGTCGGTCGGATGTTTCTCCGCTACCGCGAGCAAGCGTCCGTCCGGCGAGAACGCGACCGCCCAAATCAGCTTCGACTCGTCCGCGGAAAGTCGCGCGAGTTCCGCATGCGAAGAGGAGTCCCAGAAGATCAATTCGCCTTTCTTCCCGCCGGAGACTAGCAAGCGGCCTCGTGGCGAGAAGGCGACGCATTCCGCCACATCCGGATGACCGCGCAGCGTCGCGATCAACTCTCCTGTGTCAACGTTCCATAACCGCACCAACCCGTCATCGCTCGCTGCGGCAAGGGTGCGGCCGTCACTCGAGAATGAGATCGAGTTTACCCACGACCCGTGCTCCAGGATCGCGAACTGCCGCCGCGTCTGCGCCTCCCTCAAGGTCACCGTGCCGTCTTTGCTCGCGGTGGCCAGCACCCGGCCGTCAGGCGAGTAGGCAACCTGCCAGGTCCAGTCTCGGTGATCTTCGAACGTCGTCGCGCCGGCGCGATCCCTAAGATCCCACAGGCGGACGGTCCCGTCATTGCTCGCCGACGCGAGGAGGCCGCTACCGGGCGCGAAGGCAAGGGCAAAAAGGGTGCCAGAATGGCCGCGTAACAACTGGACGAGCTCGCCCGTCGTAACACTACGGACGCTGATAATGTTGTCGGACGCGGCGATGCAAACCAGCTTGCTATCGGGTGAAAAATGGATCGCATGAACTGTGTTTCCTGCGGCTCGAATGGAGTTGAGTTCGGCCCGCTCTTCGACATTCCATAGTTTGACTTCCCCGTCGCTGCCGGCAGTCGCGAGCAATTTGCCGTCGGGAGAAAACGCCACCGCGAACACCCACCAGGTGTGACCTTCCAAAACGGCGAGTTGCTCGCCCGAGCGTGTGTTCCACAGCCGCACCGTGTGATCAGCACTCGCGGTAGCGACAGTCTCACCCTGCGGCGAGAAGGCGATGGCCGTGACGACATCGCGGTGTCCCGTAAGCGTGACCAAGGCTTGAGCTGTTGCTAAATCCCAGAGTTTTGCGGTGCCATCGGCGCTCGCGGTGCCCAGCAAACGCCCGTCCGGCGAAAGACTCACAGCCAACGTCTTCGCCCCGTGACCGGTGAACCTGGCGGCGATTTTACCGGTGTCACTGCTGAACAAGGCAGCGCCGTCCTCTGCTGGAGCGACAATCCCTAGCCCGTCCAACGTGAACGAAACGCCGCCCGCGCCGCTGCCCACATTCACTGAGCCTTCCAGGCGACCGGTGCTGACATTCCAAAAATGAGCGTTGCCGTCGCGGTCCGTGGCGACCATCCGGTTGCCATCGGGCGAGAAGGCGACTCCACACAGCGGGCGGCCCGAGGCGCGGAAAACCTTCGACTCCTGGTTCGTCAGATTCCACAGCAACCACCATTCGAATGAGCGCAGATCAACCTGCCCCGTGTGCGGCCGCTGTGCTTCCAGAAGTTGCACCACGCGCTCGATATTGCCTGCCTCCCAGGCGTCGTAGGCTAAACCAATTTGCGCCGAGTAGAGCAGCCGCCGGTTGGCCTCTTCACCAGCCTCGGCGCGAGCCTGCAGGCGCTCCGCGCGCCGGCGCTGGGCCGTGGTGGCAATGATCCCACCAATGAGGAAGATTACGACGCAGCTGGCCGCCGCGACGGGGAGCTTGTGGCGGGTGACGAATTTGCCCGCGCGATAGGTGACGGTGTCTTTCCGGGCGCGGACCGGCATGCCCTCGAGGTAGCGGCGCAGATCGTCCGCAAACGCGGTGACGCCGGAGTAGCGGCGCTCGCGCTCCTTCCGCAATGCCGTTTCGAGAATGTTGTCCAGGTCGCCGCGCAGTTGGCGTCGCTCTTCGGCCGAGGTCGCGACCGAGCTGGCGCACGGCGGCTCTTGCTCGACGATGACGCGGAAGAGTTCCGTCCCTGATGGACTCCCTGTCGCGAAAGTGTGCGGCGATTTGCCGCAGAGGAGCTCGTAAAGGAGCGCGCCTAACGAGTAAACGTCGCTCGCAGTGGTCACCGGCTCACCGCGCACCTGTTCCGGCGAAGCGTAGCCTGGGGTAAACCGCTGCTCGTTTTGGATGGTGGTGAGGACATATTCGTTTTCCGATGAAAGCAGTTTGGCGATGCCGAAGTCGAGCAACTTGGGCTCGCCGCGCGCCGTGATCAGGATGTTGCCTGGCTTCAGATCGCGATGCACCACGAGGTTCTGGTGCGCGAAGTGCAGCGCTTTGCAGACTGTTACGAAGAGCTCGATTCGTTCGCGGATATTCAGCCCTGCCGCGTCGCAATAATCGGTGATCGGGACGCCGTCCACGTACTCCATGACGAAGTAAGGCAACCCATCCGGGCTGGTTCCGGCATCGATGAGGCGCGCGATGTTGGGATGCTCGAGCTGCGCCAGGATTTGACGCTCCGCTCTAAACCGTCGCAGCACTTCCTCGGTATCGGTCCCACGTTTGAGGATTTTGATGGCGACTTCTTTCTCGAATTCTTCGTCGGCCCGCCGGGCAAGATAAATCGTGCCCATGCCGCCCCGGCCTATTTCGCGAATCAACTCGTAATCGCCCAGCCGCGCGCCGATGGCTGCTGACGGGTCTTCCGCGGTAACACTTGCCAATTTATCTGCCGCGATATCGAGGCGATCGCTGCCGTGGGAAAGCATGGCTTCGATTTCCCCCTGCAAGGCGTGGTCGCCACCGCAGGCCGCGGAGAGGAACTCGAGCCGGCTTCTGGTATCGGGCTGGTCGAGGGCATCGCCCATCACCTGCTTGATCCGCTGCCATTGCTCGGGCGTCATTTCCAATTCCTGCTCATGATCCTGATCATGCTCATGATCTTCTTCGGGCGCACGGACAGTTGATTCGGCTTAGACCGGGATCAGGAGCAAGAGCAAGAGGACCTGCCGGCGTCATCTCACAGCGACGCCAGCGTCACACCGCCCGAGCGCGCTCTCCAAGTCGTGGAGCTTCTTTGCATCCGCGCGATTAAACTTGCCCTTGGCGCGGACGTCTCTCCATACCTCGGCGCTTTGGCGGTAGAAAGCGCACGCCTCCGCCGACTCCCCGGGTTTGTTCGCCACTGCCCCCGCGCAGTTGCCAAGTTGTCCGTGAATCTCCGCGACGGTTTTGCGGGCGTTTATGTCGTTCGCGTCGCGTGCTGCGATTTCCTGCGCCATCATTAGCGCGCGCTCGGCGCTGCTCCGAGCGCGGGGAACGTCCCCGGCATCGAGAAAGAAGCGGCTGAACTTCAAATGCGTCACCGCTTGCTGGAAAATAACCACTGTATTCTTCGGATCCTTCGCGCCGAGCTCTTCGAAGATGTGCAGCGACTTTTCCAGATTCTCCTGCGCGCCGGGGCGGTCGCCGTTTGCGCTCAGGGCTTCACCAAGGTCGCGATAACCGTAGGCAGCGCTGCGGCGAAGACGCGCGTCCTGGGGATCTGCCGTTATCAGTTTCTCAAACAGGGCAACCGCGTCGCGGAAATGCGCCAGCGCTTCGGCTTTTTCGCCGATTTCTAGCAGCGCGCCCCCCACGTTGCGATGTTGCACGGCGAGCTCGCGTTGGTAGAGCGGTATTTGCGGGTTCTCGGCCGCTAATGTTTCACCGATGGCGAGCGCTTTGCGGTAATACTCCAGCGCACCTGCTGCGTCGCCATCGTTGAAGAGGACACGGCCCGTTTCCCCATAGCCGGTCGCCAAGGCCTGGCGAAACTGCGCATTGGCTGGTTCCTGCGTGACGAGCGCTTCTCCCAGAACGATACCGTTGCGCATCGCTTCCAGCGCGCCGGGCACATCACCGAGGTTCGACGCATTGATCGCGAGCACGGTGGCCAAGGCCCAGTAACTCGACCTCAATTCACTGAGCAATCGCTTCTCGTTCGGCGCATTTGAGAGAAGCAGGCGTAATGCGTCGATAGAATGGCGGAAATGTCCGGCTGCTTCTGCCGGTCGCCCCAGCGTCACGTTGATTTCGCCCAGGTTGTTGTTGATCTCAGCCAGCTCGAACCGAATTTCGCTATCGTTCGGCTGAAGATTTGCCAGTCGCTCCCGGATGGTGCGCGCCTTGTTGTAGTTCTCGAGCGCGCCGGCCGTGTCGCCAAGGTTCGACGCGCTGATGGTGCCTCCGGCGTTTACGTTTGTGAGCACCCCGCCCTGCACATCACCGATGCGTTTGTAGGCGGTAGCAATCTCGCGGAGGAGCGTTGGATCATCCGTGCCTGCGCGAGCGAGATTGTTCAGGTAATCGAGCGCATCCTTGACGAGTTGCTTGCGCAACTCCGTCGAGCCGGGGAACGCCGCGATGCCGTCGTGGTATTTGAAAATGAAGAGATTGGCGAGCTGGCGCAGATCGCGGAAGTGCGCGGCTTCACGTTGGGCATGGAACGCCGTGCGGCCTGTTTCGAGGATGTAAGCGGTAGCGCCGGCCAGCACGACAACCAGAATTGCAGCGGACGCCGCGACGCCCACCTTGTTTCGCCTGACAAAGCGCGACGCGCGGTAAGCAAACGTCGCCGGCCGCGCACGGACCGGCCTGTCGTCAAGATAGCGAGTGAGATCCTCAGCGAGCGCAGAGGCTCCGGAGTAACGACGCTGGGGCTCCTTGCTCAGCGCCTTGCGCAGAATCGTGTCGAGGTCCGTCGGGATTGAGCTGACCCGCGGCGGCTCCCGTTCAACGATGACGCGGAACAATTCGGTCGGAGAAGGGTGCGACGTCTCAAAACGGTGGGGTGCCTGGCCGGCTAGAAGTTCGTAGAGCAACGCGCCCAACGAGTAAACGTCGCTGGCGGTAGTGACCGGATCTCCGCGAATCTGTTCCGGCGAAGCGTATGCGGGGGTGAAGCGCTGCTGATTCTGAATCGTAGTCAGGAGAAAATCGCCACCCGGCGAAAGCAGCTTCGCGATGCCGAAGTCGAGCAGCTTCGGTTCGCCGTTCGCGGTGATAAGAATATTGCCCGGCTTGAGATCGCGGTGCACGACCAGGTTCTGGTGCGCGAAGTGGAGCGCGCCGCAAACCTTCGTAAACAACGCGATCCGCTGTCGCACGCTCAGGTTCGCCGCGGTGCAGTATTCATTGATTGGCATTCCGTCGACATACTCCATGACGAAATAGGGCAACCCGTCCGGACTGGTCCCGGCATCGATGAGATGCGCGATATTGGGATGCTCGAGCTGCGCGAGGATCTGGCGCTCTGCGCGAAAGCGGCGCAGCACTTCTTCGGTGTCGGTGCCGCGCTTGAGGATCTTGATCGCGACCTCTTTTTCGAATTCTTCGTCGGCGCGGCGGGCGAGATAAATCGTGCCCATGCCGCCGCGGCCGAGCTCACGAATGAGCTCATAGTCGCCGAGCCGCTGGCCGATCGAGCCTGAGCCGTCGCTTTCAACGGGAACGCCGGCCAAGCTGTCGGCCGCGACATCCAGTCGGTCGCTGGCATGGGCGAGCATCGCTTCAATCTCACTTTGTAGAACGCGATCGCCGTCGCAGGCCGCGGAGAGGAATTCGAGGCGGCTCCTGGTATCAGGCTGGTCGAGCGCATCGCCCATGACCTGCTTGATCCGCTGCCACTCTTCGGGGGTCATGGGGAGGCGTGAATCGTAATTTGTGAATCGTTAATCGTCACCAGGATCGGCTTTCCTCCGATTCACGATTCACAATTCACGATTCACCCTTCGATCAGCGGCTCATCTCCCGCTCCAGCCACAATTTCGCCAGGGCCCACTCGCGTTTCACGGTGATCGGCGAGACCTCCAGCACTTCGGCGATCTCAGCCACCGTCATTCCGCCGAAGAACCGCATCTCCACCACCTGGGCCTGGCGCGGATCGAGCGCTTCGAGTTCCTGCAAAGCCTTGTGCACCGCGAGGGTGGAAAGATCCTGCTCCTGGAAAATCTCCAACGCGGCATCAAGACTAACCCGCGGTGCGTCCGCCCCGCGTTTCGCGGCGCGGCGCGCCATGGCGTGGTCGACGAGGATCCGCCGCATCATTTTCGCGGCCACACCAAGGAACTGGGCCCGGTTGTTCCAGTCGACGTTCCGCTGGTCGCGGAGGCGCAGATAAGCTTCATGGACGAGGGCGGTCGGCTGGAGCGTGTGGTTAGGCCGCTCGCGCCGCAGGTAAAGGCCAGCCACTTCCCTCAACTCATTGTAAACCTGCGGTAACGCCTCAGCGAGATTCCGCTCTCCGTCTCCCAGCCAGCGAGCAGTTTCCTCCAGGAACTCCTTCTCGCTCTTCAGGATCGCGACCATCGCGCGGAGGCTATCTTTTTACGTTCGCTCCGTCACCGAAAATAAATGATACGCGCAGCCCTGATATCCCGCGTTAACAGCGGAGGACAGCCACAAATGCCGCAAAAAAACATGAAAACTCAAAACCCTCTCGATATCGATCCCCGAAAGCCGTCACTCAGAGGAAGTTTCCGCTACCTTCGCCGCTTTACCATTTTTTGCGCGCTCGCCATCCTCTTTGCCGGGCCCAGCGTGGCGCACGCTATCTTGTTCACGGGTAACTCCTACTACTACCGGGACACCGACGGCGTATGCCGCAGTGGCGCTCCGGGAAACTCGTTGTGGAGCGACCCGAAAAATTGGGGCCCGCCTTGCGAACCAGCAGGCCCTCCAGGGGCGGGCGACTCGGCGGAGATCATCGACAGGGGAGTTGTCCTCAATATTCCAGTGACGGTGGCCAATCTCACCGTTGGTGGCGGCGGTAACGGCGGCGAAATTACGAACATCGGCGGCAACAGCCTCACGGTCACCAACCGGTTTGAATTGAGCCGGGGTCATGTCGGCGGTGAACCGCTAACGATTGTGATTCCCAGCTCCGGGACCCTCGTTTTTTCGGGACCGAGCGCTTCGATAAAAGTTATCGGCAACTGCACCATCAACAATGCCGGCCGGATCGAATGGTCCGGCGGCTCGGTGGCTTTCGAGAGCATTCTGAACAATAGCGGGATCTTCGTCATCTCCGGCGATGGTGGATTCGGTCACACCCAGAGAGTGGGAGTCATCAACAACACCGGCCACATCATCAAGGAGGGCAGCAGCGGCGTGACGCAGTTCGGCGGGTTTACGCCGGAGACGAACCAGATCAACACCACGATCAACAACCAAAACGGAGGCGTGCTCGAAGTCGCCACCGGCACAATTGAGATCGGCGGTGGTACCGGCAAAGGCGAGTTCAGGATCGCAACCGGCAGGACGCTGTTGCTCGGACACGGCGGGGTCTACACTTTCGAAGAGCCGGCAACCTTTACCGGCGGCGGGACCTGCCTGATCCGCCACGGCAGCCCGCGATTCGCCGGGAATATCTATATCGCCTCGACGATCGAGGTCGCGCAAGATTCTGCCGGGTTTCAGACCGGCAATGGCGCCTCCCTAACCGAGGCCACCTTCCACGGGACCGGCCGCTTCGTCTGGAAAGGGCCGGGAATCAACGGGAAGCTGACCCTGGCCGCGGACTTCCGCACGATTGTCGATGGAGTTCCGAAGACTCTAACCACTCTCATCAACAAGGGCACGATGAGCTGGCTCGGCGGCTCGATCGGCGAGCGTGGGGGCCAATACTTTTACAACGAAGGCTCCCTCAATGTGCTCGCGGCGGGAGAGTTTCTCGGCTTCGCCTCCTATTTTTACAACAGTGGCACCGTCACCACTTTCGGCGGCGGCACCAGCACCTCGTATGCGGGTGTCTTCGAAAACACGGGCCTGGTTAATATCGGGGGCTTTGGCAAGGCCGGCATCCTGCAGATTCTTGGCAGTTTCACCCAGACGGCTACGGGCACGCTCGACATGGAGGTGGGCGGGGTAAACGGGGCCACGCCTCAATTCGATCAGCTGCTCGGAAACAGCAAAATCATCGACGGCACGCTCACCGTGGAGGTGATTGACAACTTTGTGCCTGCGAAAGGCGCACGGTTTACGTTGATCGACTCTCAGAGTGGAAAATTTGCCCGCGTCTTTACGCCCGGCGGCGCGGGCCGTTTCCTGGTCGAGTATCCGGGAGACTCCAAGACGGACCTGGTGTCGCTTAGCGATGCCCCAATCCCGCTCCGGCTCTGGGGCGCCGGTCGCGACCTGGCGAGGAATGAATCACCGGACCGCGATGCCGAGCGTCAGGCGGTAAATCAAACCACGCCGCAATGGAGCTACGGCTATCGCTCCACCGCGGCCGGCACGGACCTGACGTTGTTTACCCCGGATCAGCACATCAACGACGGAAGTGGCTTGCAGGGCTGGATCGCGCCGGGCCAGATCACGCTGGCCGTTAACACCAAGAGCACGCCAATCGTGTTCAATACGGGCTCGGGCAATTACAAGCCGCTCTTCGGCAACCAGATTTACATCAGCCCCGGCCCCAACCTTGAATTCGTGGTCGCGCGTTGGACCGCTCCGGCCACGGGCGATTACCGCATCGTCGCGCGGTGGCTCGACTTGGACAATCACGGCGGAAACGGCGCCACCGCTTACCTTTTCAAGAATGGCCAGGAGGAATTTGTGCAGGCGTTTGAATCAACCGCGGCCGCCACGGGCAGAGCGCGCTTGCGTGCAATAACCAGGAGTCTCAACGCGGGCGACGTCCTCGATTTCGTCGTCGGAGCCAATGGCGGGCACCTGTTTGATGCCACAGCCTTTAACGCCGCCGTGCGCCGCGTGCCGAAAGTCACCACTGCAGCGGCGCCAGAGATTACCCTGACCGAAGGGCAGGACCTGACGATTGACGCAGCGGTCGACGTGCCGGTAACGAGCGTCGCGCTCGACGTCGATGGCGAAACGGTTGAGAGGAAGCACACCGACTTCGGTCAGTTCACCCTGCGCCTGGAGGTGGGCACGCATTTCATCCGGTTGATCGGCACCGACGACCGCCAGGCACCCGGAATCACCACGCTGGTCAAGGTGCTGGTGGAGAAAGGCGGATCGGCGAAAGCCGTGGCGAGCCGTGGTGGAAAGGCACCAGCTTCTCCCAGGGCTTTCACAGGGACGACCTACTACTGCGTGGAGAAATTCGGTTATTGGCAGAACCCGAATACGTGGAGTCCTCGAGGCGTGCCCGGAAATGAGGATATGGCCGTAATCAACCCGGATTCCGAAGTTCTCATCAACGAGTCCGCAGTTATTCATACTCTTCACCTTGGAGGTCGCATCTCGCAGGTCCCGGGGGTTGTCGCGCAGCCCGGGCTCTACGTGAACAAATCGGCCACGATCACGGGCGGCCGAATTGAGGGCATACCAGGGCAGAAACCGCTGATCTTCCGCTCCTCAGGAAAACTTTACATCTCTGTCGAGCCAGCCGTGTTCAAGGACGTCGAGCTACAAATCTACGGGAAGTTCAACCTTACAGGCGGCGGCGTCGTTAGCGAGCGGTCTTCATTCATCAACACCGGAGACGTGATCGTGACGCCGGAACCGGGCACACAAAAGCCGGTCACCGTCAACTTTGACACGATCGATCACAACGGCGGCAAACTTTCGCCCGGACCGAACGTCACGCTCACTGGTCTCAAGGGTATCAAAATTAACGCTCCGATCGAGCTAACCCCCAACCACGCGCCGAAGATAGTCACTGACAACGGCGCCGGCCTCGTTAGCGAGAATGGGCTCGGTCTCATCAGCGATAATGGCGCGGTCCTCATTGGCCTCGATGGCGGCACGTTAATCGGCCTCGATGGCGGGACACTCATCGGGAATGATGGCGGGACACTCATTGATCCCGAGGGCTTCGCGCTCATCGGGAACGACGGCGGCACGCTCATCGGTCTCGATGGCGGCACAATTCAGCCCAGCAGTGCGGAGTCGATCACCGCGCCCACAGCCGGCGGCATTCTGCTGACTGGCGGAACCATCACCGGCACCGGCGAGCTGCGCGGCAACGTGGTCAACCAAGGCGCCTTCATCGCCCCCGGCAACTCGGCCAGCGGCATCGTGGTGAACGGCGACTACACCCAGGGAGCAGCCGGAACCCTCGTCCTGGAGATTGGCGGCAAGACGTTCAACCCATTCACCTATGACATGTTCCAGGTCAGCGGGACGGCGAATCTTGGCGGTGCCCTCGTGGTAAAGACCCTTAACGGGTATACGCCTACTTCAGGTGACAAGGTCAATCCGCTCCTTTACGGAAGTCATACCGGCAGCTTCGACAGCGTCAGTTCAAACGCCCAGGTGACCTTTGGCGCAAAGGGCGCCCAAGTCACGACTAACGGAACCAATCCGCTACCTCCAAAAGCGCTCAACATCGCCACGCGCATGAAAGTGGAGACTGGGGATAACGCGCTCATCGCGGGGTTTATCATCACGGGGAACGCATCCAAGAAGGTGATCATCCGCGGGATCGGGCCATCGCTTCCTTTTGCCGGTGTTCTCTCCAATCCAACCCTGAGCCTCGATAACGGCGCCATCACGAACGACAACTGGCGCTCCACCCAGGAACAGGAGATCATCGACACGACTATCCCGCCTTCCAATAACCTGGAATCGGCCATCGTGGCGACTTTGAGTCCCGGAGCGCATACCGCAGTCTTACGCGGCAGCGGTAACTCAACCGGCATCGGTGTTATCGAAGTTTACGATCTTGAATCGGGGTCGCCGGTGCAGCTGGCCAATATCTCCAGCCGCGGCCTGGTCCAGGCCGGCGATAACGTGATGATCGGCGGGTTCATCATCGGTGGGACTTACCCCGCGAAGGTGATTGTCCGCGCGATTGGCTCTTCCCTGCCTTTTGCTGGCAAGCTCGAGAACCCGACTCTTGAAGTTGTCGATCAGAACGGCGGTCGGATCAGCAACGACAACTGGCGCGAAACCCAGGAAACCGAGGTCATTGCAACGACCATCCCGCCGACTAACGACAACGAGTCGGCCATTGTAGCCACCCTCGCGCCCGGGGCTTACACCGCTGTTGTCCGTGGCGCCGACAACACGACCGGTATCGCAGTGGTTGAAGCTTACAACCTGCAATAGCGCGCGAACGCGGTACTTGTAGGGCGTCTGTGTCAGACGCCGAAGGTGGATCGGGCGCTCGCGCAGTTGTTGTTGGTGAGCCGATCCCATCGCGCGGCGGAGTGCGCGATCCACCAAAGCAGCGACGGTGTCTATTCGGCCAGCCCGCGGTCGGACGCCGGATTACCCTGTGGGCGCCGCATTGCACAGGGCAATGTCCCGGGCCACTTCCTCAGGCTTTGTCGCATCCGCGGGCATGAGAATCTTTTTTTGCCGCAGGTCGTCCCAGATCGCCGCACTTTTTCCGAGATACTCTCGAGCCCGTTCCCACTCGGCTTTTGGGTCGGGCGGATTCGATTGGGCGATTTGCAGGTGGAGCCGGCCGAGCTCGGAATAGCGCAAGGCGAGTCGCGCGCGAAACCGCGCGTTTGTCGGGGCCTGCTTGGAAACGTCTTCAGCGAGCGCGACGGACTTTTCGAGCGCTTGCCGGGCTCCGGCCCAATCGTTTTGCGCAACCAGCGCATTGCCCAAATCCGCGTAGATCGAGGCGACATCATCACGGGCGCGGGCGTTGGCCGCGTTGGCTCCCAGGATCGGTTCCCGCAGCGCGAGCGCTTTTCGGTAGTTCGTCAGCGCCGCCTCGGTATCGCGGGCGGCCGATTGGGCGCGGCCCATTCGCCACAGCGCCATGGCGAGGTCGGCCTTCAGTTCTTCTGAATTCGACTCGGCGACCAGTTGCTCCGCGATGGCCAGGGCCTGCCGATGACTTTCCAAAGCGCCAGAAACATCCCCCAGAACCAAAAGGTCTTTACCTAACATGTTGTGACTGATTCCCAGGTTGCGGCGGAAGAGTGTATTCTTGGGATCGCCCTGGAGGAGCGCTTCCAGATTCTTGATCAAATCACGTGATTGCTCCACGGCTTCTGGAACCTGGCCATTATCCTCGAGCGCGAAGCGAAGCCAGTGCCGAGCTGCCACGACGCCAACCTCGTAGGTTTGGCTGTTCGGGGACGACGCGGCCAGTTTTTGCATAAGGGCAACCCCACGCTGACCCAGACTCAGCCCGGCGGTCACATCGCCGGCGCTACACGAAAGCGTCCCAGCGTGTGTAAGGACGTTGGCGAACTGATCCATTACATCCTGATCCTCGGGATGAGCGGCATAGAGTCGCTCGAGGATCTCAAGGGCTTTTCGTAAGCTGGCCAGTGCACCTGCGGTATCCCCGAGATTCGCGTATTGCTCCATGCCTTTGACGTCGCCAACGCGCTCGTAAAGGACCACCAATTCGAGTTGATAAGTGATCTCTTGCGGCGCGGACCTGATCGCCGCCTGACGGACCTCGATGCCTTTTTCATAACTTGCCAGAGCTCCACGCAAATCGTCCTTCGAGTAAAGCACGTCGCCGATCCCGGCATAACTCTTCGCTACTTCATCCTGGAGCTGCGCGTTATTTGGGTCGCGAGCGAGGAGCTTCTCTCGAATCTCGAGGGAACGGCGGTAACTCTTCAGCGATCCTTCGATATCGCCGAGATTGGAAAAATAAGCGTTTCCCTGGACGCGGCCGATCTTGTCATACGCAGTCGCCATTTCGCGGAGTAGTCCGGCGTCGTTGCCGGCCTCGCGCGCGAGATTATCGAGGTACTCCAAGGCGTCCTTTACGAGACGCTCGCGCACCGGGGTCGAACCCCGCAACGGCATAACGAGGTCGTGGTAATCGAAGACGACGGCGTGGGCGAGTTTTCGGACATCGGCGAAACGGCGCTCGGCTTTGCGGGCCTGCCAGGTAGTGGAGACAATGCCCCCGATGAGAGTAAGGAGCAGCAACACGGCTCCGGCTGCGCCCAGTTTGTTCCGCGCTATGAATTTCCCTGCCCGGTACCCTACCGTCGGCAGCCGGGCACGCACCGGACGTCCTTCGAGATGCCGGCGCAGGTCGTCGGCAAACTCGGTCACGCTCGAGTAGCGCTGACCCGGCTCTTTCTGAAGCGCCTTGCCCAGGATGTTATCTAGGTCGCCCTCTAACAATTTCGGATTCCGGCTTTCGGAATTCGAATTCCCGCCCTTGGAAGCAACTGCACTGGCGCGGCGCGGCTCTTTCTCGACAATGACCCGAAACATTTCCGTCGGTGATGGATGTTCGCTTTCGAAACGATGCGGCGGGGCCCCGGTCAGGACATGATAAAGCAACCCGCCTAACGAGTAGACGTCGCTCGCCGTTGTGACCGGGTCGCCGCGGATTTGCTCCGGCGAAGCATAGGCCGGAGTAAAACGCTGCTGGTTCTGGATGGTCGTCTGAACAAAATCAGCGCTCGTGGACGACAACAGTTTCGCGATACCAAAATCGAGCAGCTTCGGTTCGCCATTCGACGTGATCAGGATATTGCCCGGCTTGAGATCGCGATGGACCACCAGGTTCTGGTGCGCGAAGTGGAGCGCCCCACAAACCTTAAGGTAGAGCTCGATCCGCTGCCGGACGTTGAGCGCCGAAGCGTCGCAGAACCGGGTAATCGGAACGCCATCCACGTATTCCATGACGAAATAAGGCAGCCCCTCCGGGCTGGTGCCGGCATCGATCAGGCGCGCAATATTTGGATGTTCGAGCTGGGCCAGGATCTGACGCTCGGCCCGAAAACGGCGCAGGACTTCTTCGGTGTCGGTGCCCCGCTTGAGGATCTTGATCGCAACTTCTTTTTCAAATTCTTCGTCCGCGCGGCGCGCGAGATAGATCGTGCCCATCCCGCCGCGACCGATCTCGCGAACAAGCTCGTAGTCTCCCAGGAGTTCGCCAACCGCGGCGGCGCCGTCGCCTCGTCGAATGCCGCTCATGTCCTCGGCGACGGCCTCGAGACGATTGTTCGCGTGGGCGAGAAGGCCGTCGATTTCGGCCTGCAGAGCGTGATCGCCGTTGCAGGCCAAAGAAAGAAACTCGAGGCGGGTCTTTGTGTCAGGCTGGTCGAGCGCGTCAGCCATGACCTGCTTGATCCGCTGCCATTCTTCGGGGGTCATTTCATCTCCTGATCATGATCCTGCTCATGATCTTTCGAGGACGCTCAGAATAGCCACGCGGGGAGACCAGGATCAGGAGCAAGATCATGATCAAGAGCAGGAGTATTACCGCCGCATTTCGCGCTCGAGCCAGAGCTTCGCGACATTCCATTCCCGCTTCACCGTGGCCGGCGAAATCCCGAGTGCTTCGCCGGTTTCCTCCACCGTCAGCCCTCCGAAGAAACGCAGCTCGGCGATCTGCGCCTGGCGCCGATCAAGCGCCTCCAGCTCCTGCAGGGCGGAGTTTACCTCGAGGGCCGACACATCCTGCTTCTCGAAGACATCGAGGGCCGCATCGAGCGTGACCCGAGCCGCCCCACCTCCGCGCTTCTTTGCGCTGCGCGCTTCGGCGTGGTTCACAAGGATTCGCCGCATCATCCGCGCGGCGACACCCAGGAATTGAGCGCGATTCTTCCAATCGACCTGACGCTGGTCCTGCAACCGCAGGTAAGCTTCATGCACAAGTGCGGTCGGTTGGAGGGTGTGGTCGCTGCGTTCCCCTCGCAGATAACCGCCGGCCATCCGGCGCAACTCGTCGTAAACGGACGGCAAGGCTTCGGCCAGCCGGGGGTTATCGCCCTCCAGCCACCGCGCCGTTTCATCGAGAAACTCCTTGTCCGACTGGAAGGCTACCACTGGGCGCGAAACTACTGTTTTTACTTTGAGTTCGTCACTACGAAAATTTTTCGTGAGCCAAGGGCGCTCGCCAGGGAGTGGCGGCATCCAGAGCGCCGTTGAGAAGGGGTGGTTGGGAAAGAGCCCGTTCTTTGGTGGATCAAGTCCGACGCCTGAGGAAGCGCTCGAGGACTGAAGCGAACAACAGAGCTCCCCCATCGAGCGACGGAGCGCTCGATTCACCTATCCAACCGTTCCATTTCTTGCGACAATGGCGGCCCCGTCAGGTCGGAAAAAAATAGGTGAGCCGATCGAAAGCCGTTTCCGGCGTTCATTACTAGAGCCAAATCCATTTTTATGAAAAATCCTCTTAAGTCTGCGATCCTTAACCCTGCAGCGTTTGCCTCGAGCGCGCTCGTCGCCCAGGGCGCTACTTGGGACGTGGTGAACACTTTCGCGAGCACCGACACAGCGGAGGACAACGGCAAAAAAACTGCAAACATGAACATGAAACGCAACCATCACCTCAAGCACGTCGGTCCCAGTGGCGGCATTCGATCCTGGGCCGCGGTGTTCAGCGCGGCGCTGATCATCTGGATCGCCAACGTCGCCCCGGCGCAAAACCTGATTCAAAACCCGGGGGCGGAAGCGGGACCGGGCGCATCGAGTTTTCCGAGCGTCGTGCCACCGACAGGATGGATCACCTCAGGTAACTTTACGGCGTGCCAGTATGCAATCGGCGCTGCCACCGACCCAAATCCGGAGGATTCCGCTGCCATTGGCGGCGGCACGAACTATTTCGCCGGAGGACCGAGCAACGCCTTCTCCACAGCGCGGCAGGTGATTGATTTGAGTGGCCGTGCGACGGGAATCGACGCGGGCGGTTTGACCGCGACGCTCAGCGGCTATCTGGGCGGCTTTCTGAGCCAGAACGATCGGATGCAGGTCGTCGCCACTTTTCGCAGTGCCCCGGACGGCACCGGAAGCGACCTTGGATCGATGACCATCGGGCCGGTGTTGCCAGCGGATCGCGCATCGGAAACCAAGCTCGTCTTCCGCAGCGCCAACGCGGCAATCCCGGCCGGCACGCGTAGTGTGGATATTCTTCTGGTCGCTAATCGCGCGGAAGGCGAATACAACGACGCCTTTGCCGATAACCTGAGCTTTGAGGTTTCTGGAGACGAACCAGGTGCGTGTGTTCCACCGCCCTCTGATCTCACGGCCTGGTATCGTGGCGAGGGCGATGCTAGCGATGCCCAGGGCGGCAGCACCGGCACGCCAAAAAACGGCACGGAGTTTGCGCCAGGCAAAGTCGGGCAGGCATTCAGTTTCGATGGCGTGGACGATTTCGTCGAAATCCCCCACAACCGCGGTCGCAACAACCCACCCAGAATCACGCTCACCGCCTGGATTAAACCGGACAGCGTCAAGGCTGGGTCGCGGATCATCAGCAAAGATTCCAGCGCCACAACCTGCGCTCCTCCTACCGTCAATTATTCTTTGGAAGTTCGCGGCCTGCAGGGTAACAAGGCGGACTTCTTTTTCACGACGGGCGACAAAGTCCTCCACGAATTAGTCGGCACGTCTGTGATCCCGACGGGTGTGTTCACTCACGTCGCCGCCAGCTACGACGGCTCGACCGCGAAAATCTACGTGAACGGAGTGCTCGAAAATAGCCTTGTTGTCTCGGGCACGTCGTTGGCCAAGAGCAATGCGCCCACAATCATCGGCAGCGGTGGCGCGGGTTGCCGCGCCAGCAACGGCGGCCAGATCGAGTTCGACGGTCTGATTGATGAAGTGCAAATCTACAATCGCGCACTCACCGATGCGGAAATCAGCGCCATTGTGAACTCCGGCAACGGCGGCATTTGCGGCGCGCCACGCACGACGTGGGGCGCCGGCCGGGATCTGCGCGTAAATGAAAGGCCAGATCATGCGGCGGAGGTTAACCCGACGAACACAAAAGTTCCGGAATGGAGCTACGGCACCCGTGCGCAAGCGGCGGCGACTGAGCTGACCTTGTTCCGGCCCGAACTGCACGCGAATAGAAGCGATGGTTTAGAAGGCTGGATCAGCAGCGGAGGGGTCGAAGGCGTTGTTGCTGTCAATGTGAAGAGCACGCCTGTGATTATCGAGTCGGGTGTGCAAGGGCTTTTGCCGCAGCAGCTCGATCTCCATCCGACGGCTGATAACCGCTCCATTGTCGCCCGGTGGACGGCGCCGAAAGACGGCGACTATCGGATGGCTGCGAAGTGGTTCGACCTCGACACGAGGAATGGCGATGGAGTATCGGCCCATCTTGTTATCAACGGCCAGGAGAAGTTCGTTCAGCTGATGCCGGACGGTGGAAAGGCGGAACTGCCGGTTGGCCCAGCGTCGACCTTCAGCCTGAAAGCGGGGGACCTGGTGGACTTTGTCGTGGGGCCTCGAGGTAACTACTTTTCCGATAGCACCGCGTTCAATGCGGTGATCGCGCCGGTGCCGCATGTCGTTGTTAATGCGCCTACCAAAGTTAACGCTGGCGAAGACGTGCCCGTGACGGTGACCGTCCAGCATCCCTATTTGCAAATTAGCAGCGTGGAGTTGCGGGTGAATGGTAAAGGTGCCCTCGGGCCAGACGCGACTGCGCCATATGAGTTCACCATCCCCAAAGAGCAAATAGATTCCCCGGTGTTGGCGATTGAGGCCCTCGCGACCGACAAAAACGGGGCCCAGGGACTTTCCGCTCCGGTTCAGGTTACGATCCAAAAGCCGGAATCCGGAGCGCCGATGGCGACCCGCGCCGCCAAGTTTCTTTCCACTCGAGGGGCTGCGGGCCCACAGGACTGCGTGTTTTGTGTGATCGGCGAGATTCTGGCCGCTTTCGATTTCATTTTCACCGCCGAATCGGGTGATTGGCATGATCCGAATAATTGGCTGTCCCGGACTCCCGGACAAATCCCGGGCCCTTTCGACGATGTGCTCATCGGAGATTCGACCGTGACGGTAAACAACACCGCGAACGCGGGCCGGGTCTATGTGATTGGGCTAGAGAGCCGCATCGTGGGAGGCTTGGGTGAGCCAGAGATACATATCTTTAAAGAACTCAGCATGGAGAAGGGAACGTTATCCGATATCAACCTGTTAGTGGATCGAAAGGCGAAAGTTCGCCTTACTGAGAAGTCCAACTTCAGTAACGTGTTTATCGAGCAACGAGGTGAGCTCCAGTTTACAGGCACCGGGCGCTTTCCAATCACCGACACCCGCATTGTCAATCGCGGGACGATGATCATCGAAACGCCCCCAGTCACGGCGAAAGGTCCGGAACTGCATCTGGCTGGTTTTGAAAACCTGGGGGGATTGCGACAAACGCCCGGTTCCAGACTTGGAATCCCCCCGGGCGCCAAGTTTAGCGGAAGCACCGCTGGCGGCACGCTGCCCGGCCTGAAACCCGGGTTTGAGCCGCCAAAACTAATTGGCAACGATGGTTCGACCATGGTCGCTGCCGGCAGTTTGAACCTCATCGGCAATGACGGATCGACCCTTATTGGGAACGACGGATCTACGTTGGCCCCCATTAATCCCGCGGAGCTCATTGGGAACGACGGCAGCACCATCGCGCCGGCGGGCGGACCCGCGGCGCCATCGAAACAGGAAAAGGGACAACATGCCGCCCAGTCCCCCGCCGCTAGCGGCATCATTCTCGAGGGGGGTACGTTTTCCGGGAATTTCGTGATCGTCGGCGACGTGCTCAACCAGGCAGCTTTCATCTCCCCTGGCGACTCGGCCGGAGGTATCTTCATCAGCGGGAACTACACGCAGAAATCCGCTGCCACTCTTGTCCTGGAGATTGGTGGAACTGCCACCGATCCGCTGCAGTATGACATCTTCCAGGCTACCGGAACGGCCACTCTTGGCGGCAACCTCGTCGTAACAACGATTGATGACTACACGCCGTCTCAAACCGACGGGCTTTCGCCGCTCCGCTTCGCCAGCAGCAGCGGCAACTTCGCCAGCATCAGCTCGAACGCGCAGGTCACCATCGGCGCAAATGGCGCTCAAATTAACGTGACCGGTCCTAACCCACCGGCTCCGAAAGCGCTGAATATTGCGACCCGTATGAAAGTGGAGACGGGCGACAACGCCCTTATCGCTGGGTTCATCATCACTGGTGCGCAGCCCAAAAAAGTGATCATCCGGGGCATCGGGCCATCGCTTCCGTTTCCTGGTATCCTGGCCGATCCAACTCTGAGCCTCGATAACGGCGCCCTTACTAACGACAACTGGCGCTCCACGCAGGAACAGGAAATCATCGACACGACCATTCCGCCTTCGAACAATCTGGAATCAGCCATCGTTGCGACGCTGAGTCCCGGGGCGCACACGGCGGTTCTCCGCGGCACCGGCAGCTCGACCGGCATTGGCGTCATTGAGGTTTACGATCTTGAATCCGGATCGCCCGTCCAACTGGCGAATATCTCCAGCCGGGGGTTCGTGCAGTCAGGGGACAACGTCATGATCGGCGGTTTCATCATCGGCGGAACCTATCCGGCAAAAGTGATTGTTCGCGCGATCGGGCCTTCGCTCCCCTTTGCGGGCAAGCTGGCAAACCCGACCCTCGAGCTGGTGAACCAGAATGGAGGAAGTATCAGCAACGACAACTGGCGTGAAACCCAGGAAGCCGACATCACCGCCACCACCATTCCGCCTACGCAGGAGAACGAAGCCGCCATTGTCGCGACTTTGGCGCCGGGTGCTTACACCGCAGTTGTCCGTGGCGCAGATGACACAACGGGCATCGCGGTAGTGGAAGCGTACAACCTCTCGCAATAGTGTGATGGAGCGCCGCCGCTTCATTCCAGGAGCGGCGGCCTCCCTTGGCACGCCGAAGCGGTGCGAAGGTGGCAGACCGCCGACATTGCGGTGTCGGAAGGGTGTAACTTGTCGCAATAGGTAGGACGGTGCGCCACGCCGGCGTCCGGTTCGTGCTTGTTGGGCGCCTGCAGAGACGCCTACAGGGCCTATCGCGCTGTGACTCCGGGTTCGCACGCGGCCAGCGCGTTCTCAGTCTCCCGAAGCTTTTTTGAATCGGAGCCGTTGAGATTTCCTCTGTCGCGCAGCTGGCGCCAGAGCTCCGCGCTCCGCTGGAACGATGCCTGGGCCTGCATCCACTGTTCGCGGGTCGAGGCGGATTTGGCGGCACAATGACCGAGTTGAGCGTGAATCTCAGCCACGGTCCGCTCCGCGTTCACATCTTTCGAATCTTTGGCCACGATTTCCTGCGCGATGGCGAGCGCGCGTTCCGCGCTGCTTCGCGCCCCAGGAACATCGCCCGTCTCGAGGAAGAACCGGCTTAGCTTCAGGTGGGTTATTGCCTGTTGGAAGATGACAACCGAGTTTTTGGGATCTTTCGCGGCCAGCTCTTCAAACATCCGGAGTGCTTTCTCCAGGTTCTCCTGGGCCGCGCTCCGGTCGCCGGTGGCGCTCAGGGCTTCACCGAGGTCGCGATAGCCGTAGGCCGCGCTGCGCCGGAGGCGCGCGTCCTGCGGATCGGCCGCAATCAATTTCTCAAAAAGGGCAACCGCTTCACGGAAATGAGCGAGCGCTTCGGCTTTCTCGAGGGTTTCGAGCAGGGCGCTGCCGACGTTGCGATGCTGGACAGCCAGCTCGCGCTGGTAGAGTGGAGTTTGCGGATTCTCGCGCGTCAAGGCTTCACCGATCGCGAGGGCTTTGCGGTAATAGTCCAGCGCCGCGGCTGCGTTGCCGTCGTTGAAGAGGATACGGCCGGTATCGCCATAGCCTTGACCGAGGGCCTGACGTAATTGCGCGTTGCCCGGTTCCTGGGCAACGAGAGCCTGGCCCAGCACAAGGGCGTTATGCATTGCCTCGAGCCCTCCGGGGATGTCACCGAGATTGGAAGGGGTGATCGCGAGCACGCTGGCGAGAGCGGCATAATTGGACCGTAACTCACTGAGCAATCGTTTATCGTTCGGTCGGTCCGAGAGGAGCTGGCGCCAGGCCACGATAGAGCTGCGAAAATAGCCGGCAGCTTCCGCCGGGTGCCCGAGGATCAGATTGATGTCGCCGAGATTGCTCTCGACCTCGGCCAGCTCGGCCCGAATTTCGTAGTCGCCTGGCTGCAACTTTGCCAGTCGCTCCCGGATCGTGCGCGCTTTGTTGTAGTTCTCGAGCGCACCGGCAGTGTCCCCCAGATTTGACCCGCTGACGGTAGCACCACTGGTGTTCGTTGCCGCCCCGCCCTGGACATCAGCGATGCGTTTGTAGGCGGTAGCGATCTCGCGGAGCAGGACCGGATCATCCACCCCGTCGGTGGCGAGATTGCTCAGGTATTCCAGAGCGTCCTGGACCAGTTGCTTGCGCAACTCGGTCGAGCCGGGCAGTTCGGCGATTCCGTCGTAATATTTAAAAATGAAGAGGTTGGCGAGCTTGCGCAGGTTGCGAAAATGCGCGGCCTCCCGCTGAGCGTGGAAAGCGGCACGCCGCGCTTGCATGATATAGGCTGTGCCGCCGGCGATCAGGGCGACGAAAAGAACAAGCCCCGCCGTCACCGCGACCTTGTTCCGGGCAAAAAAGCGGGAGGCGCGATACCGGACGGTCGCGGGACGGGCGCGGACCGGCCGATGTTCCAGGTAACGCCGAAGGTCGTCGGCAAAATCGGTTACGCCGGAGTAGCGCCGCGCAGCCTCTTTGCGGAGAGCGGTTTGGAGAATGTTATCGAGGTCACCCGCCAGAAATTTCCGATTTTCGATGTCCGATTTTCGATTTAAGGACACCGCCACGCTCGCGCGGAGCGGTTCCTGGTCGACAATGACGCGAAACAATTCGGTGGACGAGGGATGCGGCGCGGAAAAGCGATGAGGCGAAGCGCCCACCAAAAGCTCGTAAAGCAGAGCTCCAAGGGAGTAGACATCCGTGGCGGTGGTCACGAGTTCACCGCGCACCTGTTCCGGCGAGGCGTAGGAAGGCGTCAGGCGTTGTTGGTCGACAACGGTCTGCGCAAACTCAGCGGTCGAATCGAGAAGCTTGGCGATGCCGAAATCGAGGAGCTTCGCTTCGCCCTCCTTTGTGATCAGAATGTTCCCCGGCTTCAGGTCACGGTGAACAATCAGGGTCCGATGGGCGAAGTGCACGGCCGCGCAAACCTTCAGGAATAACTCGACCCTTTGCCTGACAGTGAGCTGGTGCGCCTCGCAATAGTCGGTGATGGGCACGCCTTCGACGTGCTCCATGACGAAATATGGGAGGCCGTCGGCAGTCGTCCCGGCATCGACGAGCCTGGCGATGTTCGGATGTTCGAGCTGGGCCAGGATCTGGCGTTCCGACCGGAATCGCCGCAGGACCTCATCCGTTTCAGTGCCCCGCTTGAGGACTTTGATGGCGACCTGCTTTTCAAACGCCTTGTCCGCGCGGCGGGCGAGGTAAACGGCGCCCATTCCACCTCGACCGATCTCACCGGCGATCTCGTAAGCGCCGAGCCGCTCGCCCGCGCGGGAAACCGGCTCTTCGCCTTGAAAAGTAGAATCGAGGTCCTCCGCAACGCCTTCCATCTTATCGCCGGACCAGGCCAGGAGAGAATGCACTTCGCGCGACAGTTCTTTATCGGTCCCGCACGAAATCTCGACGAATGAACCGCGCTCGGACGGATCCCTCTCGAGCGCTTCCCCGACAATGATTTTGACGCGCTGCCAGCGTTCGGGCGTCATTGATCCTCCTGCGACTGATCCTGCGCCTGATCCACAGCAGGAACGTCAACCGCGCGTACTCAGTTCGCGCTCCAGCCAGAGCTTCGCAACGCTCCATTCCCGTTTCACCGTGGCCGGCGAGATGTTGAGCACATTCCCGATCTCAGGCACCGACAGTCCCCCAAAAAAACGCAGCTCGACCACCTGCGCCTGGCGTGGATCGACCGCCTCCAGGCTTTCCAGAACCTCGTTAAGCGCGATGGCCGAAACCTCCTGGCGATCAAAGACCTGAAGCACCGCATCGAAGCTGACGCGCGCGCCGTCACCGCCGCCGCGCTTCGCGGCGCCGTGGGCGATCGCATGATCGAGCAGGATCCGACGCATCAGTTTCGCCGCCACCGCAACGAATTGCTCGCGGTTACCCCAATCCACGTTCCGTTGCCGGCAAAGCTTCAAATACGCTTCGTGGACGAGCGCCGTGGGCTGGAGCGTATGGTTGGGACGTTCTCCGCGGAGATAGCTCCCGGCCAGCCGCCGCAGATCGTTATAAATTGCGGGCAACGCGTCGGCCAGCGACGTGGAATCATTCCCGAGCATTCGGGTGGCTTCCTTCAGGAGGTCGGCGTCCGAAATCTTCGCGCCCGCTCCAGAGCCCGCCGTCCCCTCGCGCAACTCCGCTGATTTCCCCTCCCCCGGCATATGGGCTCCGACCCTAGTTTTTCACGCGCGATCCGTCAGCAGAAAATTTTCTTCCGGCCCGGTGAGCCCGTTTTCCCCGCGAATCCGCGTAATGACCAAAAACAAATCTTATGATCTCTTTAAGGACATTCGCTCGAGTGCTGTCACTGCTCATACCCGTGGTGCTTTGGTTCGCGCAATCTAAGACGGCCCGGGCCACGACATGGGATGTGGTTGCCGACTACAACCCGACGACCAATAACGGCGACCAGGTCTGGCAATACGGTTCAACTGCGGCGGATGGGTCCGGATTCACACACTTCACCGTGACGAACCATAACTCGGAGCTGCTGGCGTGGTTGGGACCGCTCGATAGTGGAGTGCTAAAGAACCTGACGCGCGCCGACAAATACTACAACATCTGCACGCGCCACCCAGCTGATGTCCTGGGCCTTTACCCGCAAAGCAACGGGAGCAAGGTCGTCGTCCGGTGGAAAGCGCCCGCATCGGGCCATTTCCTGATCCAGGGCCGGTTTCAGGACGTAGATAAGACGACGTCGGACGTTTCGATCGTCCGAAATGGGAACATCGCGCAGCCGACCTTCATCGATCAAATCAACGACACGACGTGTAATGCCACCGCGGTGGTCAAGCGCTTCTCATTCAGGATGACGCTGAATGCCGGAGATACGATTGATTTTCGCGTCGGTTGGGGCAGCAACAACGAATACAGCTACGACGGGACTGGGCTGGCTGTCGAGATATCCGACGGAACGTTGTGGACCGCGGGCAAAGACCTTGTGGCCAGCGAGCAACCGGACGACCCAACGGAAAACAGCGCGACGAACGCGAAAGTTCCGGAATGGAGTTATGGATATCGCACAACCGCGGACGGCCCGGACCTGACATTCTTCGCTGAGAATAGTCACGTCAACGATTCCAGGGGGTTTGAGGGTTGGTTCGGACCGGACGCTACCGCACTCCTCGTCAATGCGAAGTTTACCCCGATCACTCTGAATGCGGGGTTCGGCGATTTCAAACCCCTCCTGCCGGCCCAACTCTATGTTCATCCCGGAGCCGGACTCTTTACCGTCGCGCGCTGGACAGCGCCGGTCGCGGCCGATTACCGCGTTCTCGCGCGGTGGGTTGATCTCGATAATCACGGCGGCGACGGGGCGACAGCCTACGTGGTCCAAAACGGGCAGGTCCTATTCAACGAGACGTTTCGATCGACCAGCACCGCAGTAGGCCGCGCCAGATTGCGGGCCCGCACCCTGAGTTTAAACGCCGGCGACACCCTGGATTTCGTTCTCGGCCCCAACGGCAACCGAGACTTTGATGGGACCGCCTTCAATGCTGCCATCCGGCGCGTGCCAAAGGTCACGATCACCTCGCCGGCCAGCGACCCCAACGCGCAAAATCCCATTCCGGCAAGTCAGGACGTCCATTTCACCGTCGACGTGCAACACAGTGGACCCATTGCCGACGTAATGCTGCTCGTGGACGAGATAAAAAGTGGCCCGGTCGATTTCACCGCGCCCTATTCGCTCCAGGCGCATTTGCCGCCGGGCTACCACAAGGTTGTCGTCAGAGCCACCGCCCAAGATGGGACCTCCGCGGAATCGCCCGAAGTCGTGGTCGTAGTGGCGCCGCCTGCCGCTGCCCAAAGCAAGGCCGCGCAAGACCCGGATGACGGCGTTTCGGGGCCCGATGCTTCCGAGGCGGTCGGCAAATTATTCTACTCCGTAAAGGGCGGTGGCGCGCCTTGGAACGATCCAGCTACCTGGGGAAGCCAAAGCGCTGTGCCCGGCCGCTGGGACTACGTGCTCATTCAAGCCGGCCACCACATCGCCCTCGAATCAGGCGTCCAGGTGCGGCATCTCATCGTCAACGGCACGCTGACCGGCGGGCTAGCCGCGATCAACCCGGACCTGGACGTGTACGGAACACTCGTGGTCAACGGGGCGGTCGAGAACCTGAACCTCTACATTCAGCCCCCGGCCGGAAAATTTCTCATTCTTCGGAACAGCCCGGCCTTGAAATTTGTAAACATCATTAACCAAAACCACTTCATAATCACCGCCGACAAGTTCAACGGCGAAGGAGTGACGCTCGAAAACCGGGGGACATTCAAGGCCGATCCGCCTTTCGCGTCACAAGGGCCGCTTCGGATACCGCTGGACGGGTTTGCCCAAACCGGCCGAACCCGCCTGGGCGCGGATACTGTCCTGGATGCGCCCGCGGGCGTGAAGAAGCTGGAAGGAGAGCTTCAGCTCAGCCCCGATCACACGCTGCCGCCTCACCTTGCCTGGCTCATCAGTGAATCGGGATCAACCTTGATCGGGACTGACGGTGCAACTCTGATCGGGACCGACGGCGCAACCCTGATCGGGACCGATGGCGCAACCCTGATCGGGACCGACGGCGCGAGCCTGATCGGTCCGGACGGGGTTTACCTTATCGGCACCGACGGGGCGACGCTTATCGGGACTGACGGAGGAAGCTTTGGCAGCACGGACAGCGCCGATGCCCCGCGGCCTGCAACGGCCGAGGCGACAACAGCCGGAAATATTGTCCTTAGCGGCGGCACGGTCTCCGGTATGGGAGAACTTCGCGGGCCGGTCATCAACGAGGGAGCGTTTATCGCTCCCGGTAATTCTCCCGGTGGCATCGTGGTCAACGGCGATTACACGCAGCAATCGAACGGCACGCTGGTGTTGGAAATTGGCGGGAAGACATTAGCGCCGTTCGCTTATGACGTTTTCCAAGTAGCAGGAACGGCGAACCTCGGGGGCAACCTCGTGGTCAAGACCATTAACGGTTACACTCCGACCTCCGGCGATAACGTTAATCCGCTGCTTTACGGTAGCCACACCGGCAATTTCGCCAGCGTGACGTCGAATGCGCAGGTGAACCTTGGACCGAACGGCATGCAGGTCACGACCGACGGAACTAATCCGCCACCTCCTAAGGCCCTTAACATCGCGACCAGGATGAAAGTCGAAACAGGCGATAACGCGCTCATTGCTGGTTTCATCATCACAGGTAACGCGCCAAAGAAGGTGATCATCCGCGGGATCGGACCATCGCTTCCCTTTGCCGGTGTCCTGGCCGATCCAACCCTGAGCCTCGATAACGGCGCCATTACCAATGACAACTGGCGCTCGAATCAGGAACAGGAAATCATCGACACGACTATCCCGCCTTCGAATAACCTGGAATCCGCCATCGTGGCGACTTTGAGTCCCGGAGCGCATACTGCAGTCTTACGCGGCAGCGGTAACTCAACCGGCATCGGGGTTATCGAAGTTTACGATCTCGAATCGGGGTCTCCGGTGCAGCTGGCCAATATCTCGAGCCGCGGTCTGGTCCAGGCCGGCGATAACGTCATGATCGGCGGGTTCATCATCGGCGGGACGTATCCCGCGAAGGTGATTGTCCGCGCGATTGGCTCTTCCCTGCCCTTTGCCGGCAAGCTCGAGAACCCAACTCTTGAAGTTGTCGACCAGAACGGCGGCCGGATCAGCAACGACAATTGGCGTGAAACCCAGGAAGCCGAGGTCATTGCAACGACCATCCCGCCGACTAACGACAACGAGTCAGCCATCGTGGCCACCCTGGCGCCCGGCGCTTACACCGCCGTCGTTCGCGGCGCGGACGACACGACCGGCATCGCGGTGGTAGAGGCGTATAACCTATCGCAATAGCTGAAAGGCCAACGGCCGATTGTAGGGCGCCTGTGTCAGGCGCCACTCAAAGGTTGGGGTTTCACAGAAACGCCCTACAAACTGAAGGTGGATTGAGCGCTCCGGTGCTCGATGATTGAAGCGAACCACGCGGGCCGATCTCACCGCGCGCGGAGCGCGCGATCCACCTATCCGAACTGTTTCAATTCTTCCGTTCCCGTAAAAACGGTCGACACGCCGCAAGGTTTCTGAGCTACTTCGGAGCTGATTTCCGGCGTTATCCGTTAGAAGCACTAAATTTATGACCACGATCGCCCGAACGTTTTTCTGTGCCGGTTCTCTCGTCCTGCTCAACGCCACCCTGATCGTCGCGGCGGTGCAGGGGGAAACGGTAACCGAAAAATGGCTCAAACAATTCAACCCAAGCTCGGGAACTGATTTCCCCATCGGAACCACGGTGGACTCATCGGCCAATGTGATCGTGTGCGGAGTGCAGCAGCCCAACGGCGCGTCAAAAGGTTTCGTGACCAAATACGCTGCTGCCGACGGCGCCATATTGTGGAGCGTGTCCCCGGCCATACCGGGCCAGATTCCCGCGGCGACCGCGAATGGCGACGTCATCGTGACCAGCAACTCTTCGCTCGGACCACTCACCATCACCCGTTACGCGGGCACTGACGGCCATGTGGTCTGGGAAACAACTGGCCCCAGCGCGACTGCCCCTAAGGCTATGAAGCTCGATGCCGCCGGCAACGTTGTCGTCACTGGCCCGCTCCAGAACGATCTCGGGTTTGATGGAGACCGGCCGTATCCGATTCACAACTATTATACGGCTAAATATTCCGGCGCCGACGGACACCTGCTCTGGGAGAAACAATATAACGGGCCGGAGAACTACGACGATATTCCAGCGGGCCTGGCCTTGGATGGGAATGGCAACGTCGTGGTGACTGGGGAATCGCAGGATTTCAAAGGGCGCCCCGAAATCTACACCGTGAAATACGACGGGACGGACGGACACGTCCTTTGGGAGCGCCGTTATAACGGGCCAAACGCATTCAATTACGACCGCGGCCGCGGCGTCACGCTAGATCCCTCCGGGGATGTCCTCGTAGCGGGACAGGGTGACGATGATAAGCTATACCTTGCCAAGTACGGTGGGGTGGACGGCCACGTGCTGTGGGAAAGACTAATCCCTTACCCGGGCGGCGGTACTCTTCACGGCAACGACGTGGTCACAGATGCCCGCGGCAACGCGATCGTCACCGCCTACGCGGCTACAAACCACACGAGTTTTTTCGTCGGAAAATACCGCTCGTCGGATGGAGGGACGATCTGGCAGAAGCCATACCTTCCGGCATCCGGCAGCGGCGGCGCGGAATTGCATGGTTTGGCCCTGGACAGCGCCGGCAATATTGTCACCGCGGGTTCCTTCACCGTCCTCAATACAGATCGGAACGACGCTTACCTGGGCAAACTCTCTACCGCGGATGGCGCGGTGATTTGGGAAAAAACTTATGATGGTGCTGCCCATCTCGACGAAACAACTGCGGAGCGCGTGCCGTTCGCAATCGCTCCGGATGGGAGCATCGGGTTAGCAATCGCATCCTCGCTCGGCGGCCAGAACTATGAATCCGTTACCATCAAATATGCGGTGAGCGGAGCGAGCGCGGGCGGATCGCGGAACTTATGGACGGCCGGGAAGGATTTGCTTACCAACGAGGACCCCGACGATGCCGCTGAAACTGCGGCGACGAACGTGGATACTCCACAATGGAGCTATGGTTATCGCTCAGTAGCAGCCAGCACCGCGCTCACGTTGTTTACTCCGCAACAACACGTCAACGATCCCAGCGGCTTGCAAGGCTGGGTCGCGCCCGGCCAGGCCACGCTGGGTGTGAACACAACGGATCATTCGATCACGTTCAACACCGGCTCGGGAAACTATAAGCCGTTACTGCCAGGACAGATTTATTTGAGCCCCGGCTCCGGCAACGAGCTTCTCGTGGTGAGATGGACCGCGCCCGCGGCCGGTGATTACCGGGTCCTGGCTCGCTGGGTCGATCTCGATGACCATGGGGGTGATGGCGCCGGCTGCCAGCTGGTCGTTAACGGCGACGTGCTGTTTTCAGAGACTTTCGAATCTACGCCGACGAAGGCAGGCCGGGCCCGATTGCGCGCTAAGCTGCTTCGGCTCAATGCCGGGGACATCGTAGATTTCGTCCTTGCACCGCGCGCGACTCCTAGCTTCGACGCGACCGCGTTCAACGCTGTCATCAAGCAGGTGCCGCGAGTGACGATCACCTCCCCGGCGTCGGGAAGCGAGCTGACCGGCGACGTAACGTTTAACGTCAACGTTCAACACAGCCAGCCCATCGAAAGCGTTTATCTCTTCTTCGACGACCAATCAGTCGGAATCGGCAACAACAACAATCCATACTCGATAAAGGCGGCCCCTAAACCTGGCTATCATGAGGTCAGAGCAGTCGTGACCGATAGTACTGGCGCGGTAGCGGAATCGCCGAAGATCGCAGTTATCATCAAGAAGCCCCAGGCGCAACAAAAGGCGAGCAAGACCGAAACAGCGGGACCGGATCTCATTCTCCCGTCCCCGGGTATCCTGCGTAAGTCGGTCAAGAGCGGCGACTGGCACGATGACAGCGTGTGGGAACCGGCCGGCAGGCCTACCAATAGCGATAGCTTGATCATCCAGAGCGGTCACGAAATCACGGTGGATAATGTCGCGCTGGCCTCTGATCTCACAATCAACGGCAAGCTGGGGTCCCTGTCAGCTGGACGACCTTCGATCACGGTCTTCGGCACCTGCCATCTCAACGGGCAACTGGAGAATGTAGTTCTTCACATCGCTACTTCGGGCAGGCTGTTGAATATCAACGGCACGGCGAAGCTCAGATTCGTCGCGCTCAGCAATTTTGGACGAATGACGATTCAGGCTACCGAGTTCGACGGCGAGGGCACGACCATTACGAACTCGGGAACGATAAAAGCCCATGTCCCGTTAGCGTCGCAGGAGGAACTGGTGGTGCCGGTTTCCAGCTACGAGCAAAAGGCCGGCTCCACGGTATTCGGGCCTAACACAACGTTAAAGGCGCCGGCCGGCGTCCGCATCGGCGGCGGCACCTACCAGGCCGCGCCTGGTTATCGTCCGCTGATCGGCAATGACGGCAACACGCTCATCGGCATGGACGGCAACACGCTGATCGGGAACGACGGGAACACCCTGATCGGCAATGCCGGCGGCACCCTCATCAGCGACAATGGCGCAGCCCTGATCAGCGAGAACGGCCTTGGATTGCTCAGCGACGGCGGGGGCGGCCTGATTGGAAACGACGGCAATACCCTCCTTGGACCCGATGGACTCCCGCTGATCGGCATGGATGGCAACACTCTTATCGGTAATGCCGGCGGAACGATTCAGCCCGCGAGCGCCGATAGCGTGGACTTGGCGTCAGCAGGCGGGATTATCCTAACTGGCGGCACGATCACAGGCACTGGAGAGCTGCGAGGTGACGTCCTGAACCAGGGCGCTTTCATAGTTCCCGGCAACTCACCCGGCGGCCTCGTCGTTATTGGTAATTACACCCAGGAAGCAGGGGGCACCCTCGTGCTGGAAATGGGCGGCAAAACTTTCTTTAATAACTTCAGCTACGATGTCTTCCAGGTATCAGGGAATGCGACTCTGGGCGGCAATCTCGTTGTAAAGACGATCAACGGCTTCACGCCGGCTCCGGGTGACAACATCAATCCGCTGCTTTACGGCAGCCACACTGGAAACTTCGCCAGCATCACTCCCAACGCCCAAGTCAACCTGGGCGCGAAGGGCGCTCAAATGACAACCGACGGGACGAACCCTCAAGGCCCGCGGGCGTTGAACATTTCCACTCGGCTACAAATCCAAGGCGGTGACAACGCGCTCTTCGCCGGCTTCATTATCACGGGCCCTTCAGGTTCGACAAAGAAGGTCCTCATCCGTGGCCTCGGTCCGTCGCTCGCTCAGTCCGGTGTATCCGGGGCTATCCCTGATCCCTTTCTTGAGTTGCACAGCTCCGGCGCGACGGTGACCAACGACAACTGGCAGCAAGCGCCAAACGCGAACGAAATTCCGAATGGATTCGCTCCGGGAAATCCAAACGAGTCCGTCATCATTGCCACACTCGGGCCGGGCAACTACAGCGCCATCCTGAAAGGCGCGCATGGCGAGACCGGCGTAGGTCTCGCCGAGGTCTACGACCTCGATCCGAATTCGGCTGCGCAGTTGGCGAACATCGCGACTCGCGGTTTTGTCCAGACCGGTGACAACGTGCTGATCGGCGGCTTCATTGTTAGCGGCAACCAGCCGGCGAAGGTTCTGGTGCGCGCCATCGGTTCGTCGCTTAGCGCCTTTGGCGTGCAGGGCGCGTTGCAGGACACGACGCTTGAAGTGCACGACTCGAACGGTGGCGTGATTAGCAACGACAACTGGGGCGATAGCGATGGAGCCGCGATCCTTGATACCACGATCCCACCCAGCCATCCAAATGAGGCGGCTGTTTTTGCCATCCTCGTCCCCGGCAATTATACCGCCATTGTCCGCGGCGCGGATGACACAACCGGCATCGCGGTGGTAGAAGCGTACAATCTCTCGCAATAGTTAAGGTGGATCGGCGTAGAGCGGCATTTGGTAGGGCGTCTGTGCCAGACGCCGTCCCAACCGCGGCGTTTCACAGAGGTCCTACAAAGATCTGCTGCTCTGCGAAACACTGCGGCCATACGACTGGACGAGCGGGCCGTTACGAATAAGTGGCATGAAGAAGATCATCCTATTGCTGACCGTGACCGTAACTGCGGGCTTGCTGAGCTCCTGCACTGCCGTCGTGACCGAACCGGCCCCTGCCACGACGACCACCGTTCATAGCGAGCACACCGTTACCAAACCGGCGGCAACAACCACGACGACCACACGGTCAACCGGTCACTGATCGCGCGGGCCATCCGGCGTTAAGCGACGGTGTTTCGTCGAGCGACGGCATCGCCACGACTACGCTAGCTGCTGCGCGTGTGCCGCCAAACTGAAGCCCGGCGCGGGCAGTGATTTGTTTCCCAAACGCGCAGGGCCGCGTCGAGAAGCGCGAGACTGCGCGTGAAGCGCCCGCGCGTTGGCGGATCCGGGACGCCGGCTCGTGTCCCCATGCCGTTAGTCTGTCTGTTTGCGCGCGGCCCGCGCTCTTTCTTCCCTGGGGACTGGGCCCCCCCCTCGCTTGATGTCATCCGGTCCTTCTATTTCCTGTTTTGACGGGAAACGCATTTCGCGTTTCCGGAGGTCGGCTAATTCGCGGAAAATTTGCGGTAGCCTCAACTCAGGGCAGGGATAGCCGGCGCGGACGGAGGAAAGACACACCGCCGCCGATGGGACGCTCGAGATCCCGGTAATGTGATGGGGTTACGCCGCGTTAGGCTCGGCTAACTGCTCCCATTGCGCGTTGAGGCGCTCCAAATCGGAAGTGACTGCTGAAAGCTCACGGTTCAACTGGGTCGCAGCGCCGCCCGCGTCGTAGGTCTCGGGTTTCTCCAACTCCTCGGTCAATTCCTTTTGCCGGCCTTCCAGCTTGAGGATCTGCATTTCCAAATCGCGGACCTTCTTTTCCCGGTCGCGCTTTGCCTTTGCTTCCGCTTTGCGTTGTTCCGCTTCGGCGCGTCGTTGCTCGCGAACCTCGCGCATCCCAGGTTTGTTGTTGCTGTAGCCGGGATCGGTGATCCCGGCCTGAGGCGACGCGTTGGTAAGGCCGGGATCACCGATCCCGGCTACAGTGCCAGCCCGGGCTGAAGTAGCGCGCGATTTATCCAGGTAATAATCGTAATCGCCCGCGTAAGGCGTGAGCTTGCCGCCGTGGATGTGCAAAACTGTCCGCGCCACCGCCCGGATAAAATAAACATCGTGGCTGATGAAGATCAGCGTCCCTTCATACTGCGAGAGGGCGCCAACCAACGCATCGATGCTGCCGACATCGAGGTGGGTCGTTGGCTCGTCCATCAAAAGCAGATTCGGCGGATCGAGCAACAACTTCACCAGCGCGAGCCGGGTCTTTTCTCCGCCGCTCAGCACCGCGGTCGTCTTGAAGACATCGTCGCCGCGGAAGAGAAACGAGCCCAGGACGGTCCGCGCGACCTGTTCGGAGACTGGGTTTGGCATGTCGCGCGCGGTGTCGAGCACAGTCATCATCGGGTCGAGCATATCGACACGATATTGGGAGAAGTAACCCACTTTGACGTTGTGCCCGACCTCGCGGGTTCCGTTTTGCACAGGCAACACTCCAGCCAGCAGCTTGAGCAAAGTAGATTTGCCCGCACCGTTCGGCCCGACCAGGACAGTGCGCTGTCCCCGCTCAGCCTCGAAGTTCAGCCCGCGATAGACAACCAAATCACCGTAGGCATGATCCACCTCGGTCAGATTGATCACGCGATGTCCGCTTCTGGGCGGCTGCGGAAAACGGAAATGCACGGTCTTCTCCCGCGCGACCGGCGCTTCGATCTTCTCCATCCGGTCGATCTGCTTCAGCTTGCTCTGAGCTTGTGACGCTTTGCTGGCCTTGGCCCGGAAGCGATCGGCGAACTGCTGGAGCGCGGCGATCTCCTTTTGCTGATTTTTGTAGGCGGAAAGCTGCTGTTCTTCCCGCGCGGCTTTTTGCTCAACGTAGCTGTCCCAGTTGCCGCGGTACCGGTTCAGGCGCCGGTGCGCGATTTCCACGATCGAGCCGACCAGCTGGTTCAGGAATTCGCGGTCGTGCGAGATCATCAGGATCGCGCCTGGATAACTTCGAAGATATTCCTGGAACCAGACGAGCGATTCGAGATCGAGATGATTGGTTGGCTCGTCGAGCAGAAGCAGCTCCGGCTCCTGGACCAGGAGTCGGGCCAGATGGGCTCGCATAACCCAGCCGCCGCTTAAGGTGCGGGCCGGCCGGTCAA
Organism: Chthoniobacterales bacterium; assembly: GCA_035536995.1. GTDB lineage: Bacteria > Verrucomicrobiota > Verrucomicrobiia > Chthoniobacterales > UBA10450 > AV80. Next base: position 34,293 of record DATLNB010000072.1, read on the forward strand.
AATCCGATTCGCGAAAGGCGAGTCCCGCCAGGATGCGTTTCGCCTTCGGCTCGAGCTGCCAGCCCCCGTGTTCGTCGAACAAATGGAGGGCTTCATGATGCTCGGCTGAATCCTCCGGCGTGCTCTTGAGAATGCGTTGCGCCTTCACCAGCTCGGGTGAAATGGCGCACGCAAGCTCGAGAACGGTTTCATCGCCCGCGGCCGCGTGTTCCTGCGGAAGAAATCCAACCGTGGCTGATTTCTCCAGCGAGATCTTTCCTTCGTCCGGAGACGCCTCCCCCAGGATCAATGAAAAGAGGGTCGATTTCCCGGCGCCGTTGGGGCCGACCAGGCCGACGCGATCGCCCCGGTTGACCTGGAGCGATGCTTCTTCAAACAGCGTGCGGCCGCCGAAGGCTTTTGTGACCTGGGAAATTGTGAGCATGCGAGCGGCGGCGAATGTCGCGAATCCACGCCAGCCCGCAAGCCGGGGCTGTGCAGGCGTCGAGCCGGGACGGAAGCTCATCTGTAGCCGCGGCCCTGTGGGCCGCGTGGGGATCTCGCGTTGCAGCAACGCCGCTCTCACGCTTCGCATAGCGAAGCGGCTACAAGGAGGCCGGGACGGGAAGCTCTTCTGTAGCCGCGGCCCTGTGGGCCGCGTGGGGATAGCGTTACAGCAACGCCGCTCTCACGCTTCGCACAGCGAAGCGGCTACAAGGAGGCTGTCGGAGGCAACGTCCTATTTCGCGGGGTGGTCATCCCACGATTTCGACAGGCGCGCCGTCGGCACTGCGGGAATGGCCCCGCCGTCAGTCGAATAGTGCGATGTATCGTTGAACAAGGTCAGACGCGCGTGCACCGCATCCTTGAAATCGATGATATTCAGCGCAGCCGGGCTTTGGTCCAGGGTGTCGCGATAACGGCGAGGATCGAATCCAATCAACGAGCTGAGCAAGAGCCGAATCGTTGCCTTGTGCGACACGACCAGGACGTCGTCCGACGCATGCCGGCGGACAATATCCATCAAGACCGGGAGCGCTCGCGCGGTCACCGCCAGCCCGCTTTCGCCGCCCACCGGCGCGAACGTGTATGGATCTTCTTCCCACGCCGCTGCCTCTTCCGGAAACGTCCGCTCCACATCCTTGCGCGTCAGCTGTTCCCAGCGGCCATGGGAAATTTCTCGCAACCCATCGCGCGTTTCCACCTCCAAACCATGAGGCTGGGCCAGGATGCGCGCCGTCTCGACAGTCCGCCCCATCGGCGATGAATAGACCGCCACGATCTTCTCTCGGCTCAGCCGCTGACCCAATCGCCTGACCTGTTCGCGGCCTTCCTCCGAAAGCTCAACCTCCGTGGCGCCGGCGAACCGGTCTTCCGCCGTCAGAGTTGTGGCGCCATGGCGAACGAGAAAGATGCGCGAGTGCAACCTTCCCGCGTTTAACGGTGGTCCGGGTGCAAAACAACCAAAAACCTTTGGGGAGCACTCCGGTTATCAGCGCGCCACCATTCACGATTCACGATTCACGATTCACAATTCACGATTCACCGCCCCTCGGTGCCGGATTTGAGCGTTGGACGTTTCCCAATTGCTCGCGAATAATTTCCCGGTGCGCTGTCCGGAATTGTCCCCGTAGTTCAACGGATAGAACGAGGGTTTCCTAAACCTTAGATGTGGGTTCGATTCCCGCCGGGGACATTGCGATACCCGCCCGATGAAATCCAAACGAACAGGACGTGCCGGGCGCAGGTTCGATTGACCCGCTCGCTCCCGCTCACTCGCCCCTTCGGGGCTTCGTCCATGTCGCGCCGCTCCCGCGGGCTCCATTCCCGCCGGGGACAGACACGTGAGGACGGCCATCGGCCGTCCCTCCAAGTCTCGGCACCGCAATTTACGCCTTTCCTTGAACAGGAGGACCGACTCCCTAGAGTTCTTTGTGCCGATATCACTTCGGAAAATCTCGCTCGGGGTGGCCGGCCTCGCGGGTTCGGTTATTGTTCTTTGGGCGGGCGGACGCGCAATCGACGTCGCGCCCCCATCCGGCAGCGTCCCGACGTTTGCGGGCAACGCCCAGCACACAGCGATCTACGATCCGCCAGCCGTAAACCTTAACATCATCAAGTGGTCGGCCACTATCGACTTCAATAACAGCGGCGCCCGGGCTCACTACGGCGCCCCGCTGATTACGGCCGCGAATACACTCCTTACCCCGGTCAAGATCGCTGGGAACGCTTTCCGAGTAGACGCGTTCGATGGAGCTACCGGCACCTCGAAATACACGCTCGCGACCGATTACATTCTGCCGATCCACAACTGGATCCCGGTTTATAACCCGTGCCTGACGACCGGCGCGTTCGGGACTCGACTTTATTATGCGGGCGCGGGCGGAACCCTGTTTCATATCGATAACCCCGATTCCCCCGGGCATGGAGCACCAGTCCGCGAGGTCTTCTATACGAGCACGTCGAATTACCTCGCAAACAAGGCCGCCTATGACGCGGCGATTTTCATCAACACGCCCCTCACGACTGACAACAGCGGAAATGTTTACTTCGGTTTCCGGGTCCAGGGCACGGCCCCCGCGCCGTTGAACACGACCCAGAGCGGGTTCGCGCGGATCGATCCCACCGGCAACGCGACTTACGTCCTGGCCAGCACAGCGGCGAACGACGCCAATATCAATTACGACTCCCATAACTCCGCGCCCGCGTTGAGTAATGACGGAACAACTGTTTACGTTGTCGCCAAATCGAGCGTTAACTCGTCTGGCTACCTTCTCGGCCTGGACAGCACCACCCTCGCTACTAAGTATCGCGTCGCCTTGCGCGATCCGCGAAACAACAACCCTGCTAACATCACCGACGACAGCACCTCCTCGCCAACCGTCGCTCCTGATAACGACGTTTATTTTGGGATCCTGGGCACGCCGGCCAGCGGCTTCCGCGGCTTTCTCATGCGTTTCAGCGCCGACCTTGCGACGGAGAAGACACCGGGCGGGTTTGGCTGGGACTACACTCCGGCGATTGTTCCCGCATCAATGGTGCCCAGTTACCAGGGCCCGTCGCGTTACCTTCTCTTCTGCAAGTATAACAACTATGCCTACGGCGACGGAGATGGGATCAATCGCGTTGCCCTGCTCGATCCTAATACAACCCAGCTCGATCCGCATTCCTCGGCGCAGGGGCTCGTCGAAATGCGCGAAGTGTTAACGTTGATCGGTCCGCGCCCGGACGACGATAACTATTCAGCGCAGTTCCCGTACGCCGTGCGGGAATGGTGTATCAACACGACGGCGGTTAATCCGGCGACAAACAGCATCATTGTTCCGAATGAAGACGGCCGCGTTTACCGGTGGAACGTCGCGACCAACTCGTTCGCCCAAAGCGTGACCCTGAATCCGGGTTTGGGGCAGCCCTATGTCCCGACTGTTATCGGGCCGACCGGAACTGTTTATACCTTGAACGGCGGGACCCTCTTCGCACTCGGCCCTGTGGATGGAGTCGAGATGACGGTGACCTCGAGCAAGCCCGATGTACGGACCGTCGTAGCCGGCGAACCTATTACCTTTACCGCTTCAGTTTCTAATCCTGCATCGCCGGGAGCTACTCCTACCGGCACGGTTACCTTTACCGCCCTGACCTACCAGGATCTAAATCCAATCAACACAACCCTGGTCGCCGATGTTCCACTGGACGCGAACGGACAGGCCTCAGTTACCACTTCTTCCCTGGCTGCCGGCAATGGATATCTGGGCAACCATACAATCACGGCGACCTACAGTGGCGACGGGAATTTCAACTCCAGCAGCGCCAGGATGGTCCAAAAGGTCCATGCCCTCGCCTCGACCACCACTGTGTCGTCTGCGCCGAACCCCTCCACTCCCGGACAATCGGTAACTTTCTTCGCGACGGTCGCGGGCGGCACGCCCAAACCGACGGGAATGGTTACATTTTTCGAAGGAACAACTTTTCTGGCGCAAGTCCCGTTGTCCTCCGGAATTGCCGCTTTCGCGACCAACTCTCTCAGCCTGGGCGATCATACGATCAGGGCGGACTACCATTCAGACACGCTTTATGCATCGAGCAGCGGCGACGGAACTCACACTGTTACCCTGGTCGCACCTACTCCGACGCCTACACCTACTCCGACGCCTACACCTACCCCGACACCTACTTCTACTCCGACACCTAGTGCGACTCCGGCTGCTACTCCCACGCCTTCAGCCTCGCCTCCTGCCACCGCCACCCCGTCGCCCACACCGACCGCGACCCCTGCAGCTACACCTGCAACGACCCCTACACCCACTGCCAGTCCGACTGCCACTCCTACCGGGACGCCCTCCCAAACGCCGACCATAACTCCATCTCCCACGCCAACCGCGACGCCCTCTCCTGGATCGGCGGCTCAAACAGTCAACCTTTCTACTCGGATGCGTGTGGATACCGGGGATAACGCCGGCATCGCCGGATTTATCATCACCGGAAACGCGCCGAAACGCATCTTGCTCCGCGGCATCGGCCCGTCGTTAAGCCAGTCCGGCGTTCCGAATCCCCTGCCCGATCCATTTCTCGAGCTTTACGGCACAGGGCCTACGCCGATCGCGGTGAATGACAACTGGCGCGAGACCCAGGAAGAGAGCATCAAGAACACCGGCATTCCGCCCGTTAACGATTTCGAGTCGGCAATCGACGTAACATTATCGCCCGGCAGTTACACCGCCGTCCTCCGGGGTAACAACAACGGCGCGGGTGTCGCGCTAGTGGAGGTTTACGATCTCGATCAGGCTTCGAGCCGGCTCGCTAATATCAGCACCCGCGCGTTCATAAGTACCGGCGGCAACATCGCGATTGCCGGCTTTATCCTTGGCAACGCCAACGGGCCAACGCGGATCGCGCTACGTGGTATCGGTCCGAGCCTGGCCGGGTTGGGTGTCACGGATCCCCTGGCAAACCCGATCCTGGAGCTCCGCAACGGCGACGGCGTTCTGATCCTCGCAAATAACGATTGGCAGGATAATCCGGTCCAGGCCGCTCAGCTCAGGACGGCGGGCCTTGCGCCCTCCGACGAGCGCGAATCCGGTATTGTGGCGACGTTGCCACCCGGCCGCTACACCGCGCTGCTTGCGGGTCATAACGATGGGACCGGCATCGGTTTGGTGGAGGTCTACGATCTCGGGCCGTGACAAGACTGCGTCCCAGATATTTCCGCATACAACTTGTTTACATCGGCCAGTCCATTCATAGTCCGCCCCGTGTTCAGAGCCCGCGTCTTCCTGTCTTTCATCGTTGTTTTCGCGGCCACCCTCGCCGTTTTCGCTCAGGCTTCCCGTCGCAACTCGTTGCCGGACGAAGCACTCGAAACGTACCACGACGCCCCCGTCTACGTCTGGCGAACCGAGTCTTCGCCTGCGAAAGTGTCGCAGTTCGGTGGGTTCACCAGTTATCAGGTGAACGTGGGCCTGAACGGGCAGAACATCGTGGGCGACGCCGCCAATGAACCTTCCATCACGGTCGACCCGACCAATTCCAGCAAGATGTCGATCGGTTGGCGGCAGTTCGACACGGTTAACTCCGACTTTCGCACCGCCGGATGGGCTTACACGACGAATGGTGGAACGTCCTGGACCTATCCCGGCGCGCTTAGCTCAGTTTTTCGGAGCGACCCGGTCCTGTATTCAACCGATGCCGGCACCTTCTTTTACCTGAGTCTCGTCGCCGGCTTCCAGTGCGACATCTGGCGATCGCCAAATTCCGGCCAATCCTGGAACCGCCTCGGGCCGGCCGTGGGCGGCGATAAGCAATGGTTGACCATCGACAACACGAACAGCACCGGCCGCGGATTTCTCCACCAGTTCTGGAACACTGGCGGCAACAACTATGCCGGCCGCCAATACAGCCGGTCGATCGACGGCGGGTTCAACTGGTCGGACCCGATCTTCATTCCGAATGGCCCGTCCTTTGGAACGTTGGACGTGGATACAAATGGAAATCTCTTTATCGGCGGGATCGCCACCTCCGATTTGCGAATTTGGTGCATCCGTTCGAGCGACGCGAAGAATTCGATGGTGGTTCCGACCTTCGATCAAAGCACGGAAGTGTACCTTGGCGGCACGCTCGGCTTTAAACAATCGATCAATCCGGAAGGGCTTGTCGGGCAGTTTTTCCTGGCAGTCGATCGCTCGGGAACAAGCACCAATAACAATGTTTACATGCTGGGCAGCCTGGTTCCGTCAGAGGGATTGGCAACCGGTAGTGACGTCATGTTCGTCCGGAGCACCGATGGCGGTCAGACCTTCAGTTTTCCGCGCCGAATCAATGACGATCCCGTCAATCCTAACAAGTGGCATTGGTTCGGAACTTTCGCCGTGGCCCCGAGTGGGCGGATCGATGTCGTCTGGTACGATACCCGGAACGCCGCGAACAACACCGATTCACAGCTCTTCTATTGTTATAGCTCTGATGGCGGCGTTACCTGGTCTCCAAACGTCGCGGTAAGCCAACCATTCAATCCTCACCTCGGATATCCTCAACAAAAGAAGCTTGGGGATTACATCACGATGGTTTCGGACAACAGCGCGGGCCACGTGGCCTACGCAGCGACATTTAACCAGGAGGAAGACATCTACTACGTGCGCGTCTCGCCTGACTTGGTTCCCGGGGCAACTCCAACGCCAACACCTGTGCCAACAGCTACGCCGACGCCCACGCCGACACCGGTACCGACTCCCACCCCGACTCCAACACCTACTCCCACTCCTACCCCCACCCCTTCGCCGGCCGCGTCCCCTACACCTACACCTACACCTACCCCTACACCTACACCTACACCTACACCTACACCGACACCGACACCGACACCGACGCCCACGCCGACTCCAAGCCCGGAACCATCGCCATCCCCAACCGCGACACCGGTTCCCACGCCGACTCCGTCAGCCACACCGACGCCTACATCCACTCCTACTCCAAGCCCTACGGCGACACCCACCCCGACCCCGGCTCAGGCGATCAATCTTTCCACCCGCATGCGCATCCAATCGGGCGATAATCTCGGTATCGGCGGTTTCATTATTACTGGGACCGCTCCCAAACGTGTCCTGATCCGCGTGCTCGGCCCTTCGTTGTCCAGCTTCGCGCTGACCGATCTGTTGCCGGACCCGCGCGTCGAGCTGCATGGACCTTCGGGTTTCGCCACGATCATGAACGACGATTGGGGCGACGACCCGGTGCAGAAGACGCAGATCGAATCCACCGGCCTCGCGCCGACGAACGAACTCGAATCGGCAATTGATGTCACGCTCACTCCCGGCAGTTACACCGCGCTCGCCAAGGGCAAAGGCGACGCCTCCGGTCTCGGCGTCGTGGAAGTTTACGATCTCAGCCAGGATGTTCCCGCACGTCTGGCTAACATAAGCACTCGGGCATTCGCCGGGACTGGCAACAGCATAATCATCGCCGGATTCACCCTGGGCGGTCACAGCGGTCCGGATCGGGTGGTTGTGCGTGGTCTCGGGCCGAGCCTTAGTTCCGCCGGCGTACCAAATGCCCTCGCGAATCCGCGGCTTGAGCTTCGCAATGCCCAGGGCGTAGTCTTGATCGCAAACGATAACTGGCAGGACGATCCCGCCCAGAAGGCGGAAATCTCCGCCGCCCAGCTAGCGCCGACGAACGAATCAGAAGCAGCCATTATTCAAACATTGGGCGCGGGCGCATATACCGCATTGCTTTCCGGGACGAACAACACGACCGGAGTCGGCCTCGTCGAAGTTTACGATTTAGGACCGTAGCGCCCGTTGCGCATCCCCGTGGAGGGACGGCCGCTGTCCCGGTTCCTCTTCGCCCGTAAGGCATGCGACCCCCGTCACGGCGACTGAGCGTCGTCGCAACAGCGCAATTGCCGAGGGGTCGCTTGGAAAGACGGGCTCTGTCCCGTCCTCTTAGCGCGTAAGGCACTGTTACGGCGACTGAGCGCCGTCGCTACAGCGCCCGGGGGCGGCTATCATGCGAATTGGAGGGCGTTTCTGTGAAACGCCGTTCATTCCACTGCGCGGCACGTTCCTTTCCTCAGAAGCGCCGCAGGCGCGGCAGATAGATCGGCGCGTGGGCGCGGCTGCCGCGAGGTTCACAGCAGCGCCGGAGGCGCGTCAGATTAGAGCCCGGAGTGAGCGGAGCGAACTCCGGGTCATTATCTGCTCAAGACCTAACCCCCGAATGGGGGTGGCGGAATGCAGGCTCTCGCAATCGCCGGCCGTCGCTACAGCGCAATTGCCGATCGACCCGTCTCGCGCTGCCAAAGTCAGCCGCTCCGCGGTCTGACCAGCGGCCCGCCAATAGCCAGGAACAACGCGCTCCGGATGCCACCTATCTCACGTTATAGATCTCAACTAACCCGATACCTATCGCGCCGTCCTTTCCGGCCACGATTGCCGTGAACTGCCCGGGCGGTAGTGACAGGAATATCCCGGATTCTCGCGAGTCAGGCAAAGCAAGTCCGTTGGCATTGAGTTGCGCCGCCTGCGCGGGATCGCTTCCCCAATCGTCATTGACCATTACAACGTTGCCGTTGGCATCGCGCAACGACAGGGTCGGATCGGGCAGAACCGGCCCAACCCCTCTCTGTCCCAGCGATGGTCCAAGCGCGCGGATCGCGATACGCGTCGCGGTATTGTTTCGGCCGAGTGCAAAACCGCCGATCATGACTTCGTTCCCGATCCGGACAAACCCGCGGGTACTGATGTTCGCAAGGTCCGAATCAGCACCTTGAGCGTTATCGTAGATCTCTACTAAACCTATCCCGCTGGTTTCGCCCACGCCGCGCAGGACGGCGGTATAGGAACCGGGCGCGAGCGTGGCCAGGATAACCGCTTCCTTGTCATCGGTCGGTTGGAAGACCGTCCCTTCGAATTGTGAGCGCTGTGGACTCTCTTTCCAGTTGTCGTTGCTGACGATCAGGGTGCCGTCAGACCCGTGCAATTCCAAGAATGGATCGGGCAGGACAGCCATACCCGGCAGGCCGGAAACCATCAGCGACGGCCCAAGACCGCGCAGGACCACGGCCTTCGGTACGTTACCTCGAACGATGAAACCGCCGATCATTACTCTGTCGCCTGTTTCGACCCGCAACCGTGTCGAAATATTGAGCGCCTGAGTCGGGGTGCCGGACGGGGACGGTGTAGGTGTCGGGGTCGGAGTCGGGGTTGCGGTCGGACTAGGAGTAGGTGTGGGCGTCGGGGTAGGAGTAGATGCAGGGGTGGGTGTTGGAGTTGGTGTCGGTGTTGGAGTTGGTGTTGGGGTGGGTGTAGGAGTCGGAGTGGGTGTCGGTGCAATCACCACCACCGACTCGTTAGGATCGTTGCACGAATTGGCGACGGATTTGTTCTCGGTGTCCCCGCCGTAAGTCGCGATAAAACGGTAGGTTCCCGGAGCGTCAGGCACGAACGGACCGGAGTTATACTGCCCGTTGCCCTCGACAGGCACCGAGGCCGAAGCAGCCGCGGTCCCGCAATTGGTGTCATCCGGACCGAAGACATAAAAAGTGATAAAGCCGCTCGGGTTTAAACCCCCGGAAAGTGTGGCCGTATCTGAGATCGAGCCGCCCAGGACAATCGAGCCCGATGCCTGCGTGGTCAGCGTGGGCACCGTTGAAATCACCGCGACGCTGGCCTCGTCGCTGTCGTTCTCCGAATTAAAATCGCGGGACGCAGAGGCCGTAGCAAAATTGGTGTAAACAGTCCCGGAAATGGTGCCGGCGGGAATATGACCGACCAGCTTAAACGTGCTCGTCGTGCCAGCAGGCAGATTCGATGTGGAGCAGTCGATAGTGCCGCCAGATCCAGCTCTCGGGGTTGAGCACGTCCAGATGGGCCCCGATGTCTGCATTAAGCTGACGAAAGTCATATCGTCGGGGAGGGTATCGGTGAAGGACGCGTCAGGCGCGGCATCCGGGCCGAGGTTTGAAACCGTGATCGTAAAGCTAACATCCGAGTTCGGCAGAGATTGATCGGAGTCGGCGGTTTTCATGACTTCGAGGTCGGAATACACCCCGCCCGGAACCGTCGTGTTTGCAAAGGCGGTATTGTTGTCCTCGTTCGGATCGCGCGAGCCGAGATCGGGATCCGGCGGCGTGCTAATCTCCGCCACGTTGGTAATGACCGTGCCCGGTTCCACTTCCGGACCGATACGAAAGACAACGGTGAAGACCTCGTCGGCTCCAACCGCAACGCTGTTCTTGGTGCAGACCAAAGTATTGTTGTTAACCTGAGGATTGGGGTTGGAGCAGGACCAGCCAGCCGGCGGAGCCACGGAAACAAACGTCATTCCGGCAGGCACCCGGTCAGACAGGGTCGCGACCACAGAAGCGTCGGGACCGTTGTTGATGACGTGAATCATATAGGGAACGTCCGAGCCGGCGCTCGCCTGGCTTGGACCTGACTTGGTCACCGTAAGATCCGCCTGGGTCTGCTCCTGCGCGTTCGCGGAGGGAACGAGAAACAGAGCAACGCCGAGGGAAAGAAACGTGACGATGGAGAAACGAAAAATGGGGCTCATGAATTTGTCCACGTTCGCTCCGACTTTGTGCACCGTCTAGGAAGCAGAATGATTTTACTAAAGCCTCCACCGCCAGATGCACGCCGGTCCCCGAATCAGGCCTTCACTCAGCTCGCCGGGTCGGTCGTCGCTCTGCGGTGGCGATCCCGCTCTGTTCGCCCTAGGTGAATCAGTCTCCGCGGCCATAATCACGGCGACAGAGCGCCGTCGCTACTGCGGCTCTAGCCGGGATCGGTCATGCCGGCAGAATTGAACGCGCCCCTTTGGCCGGGATCACCGATCCCGGCTACAGCTAGCTATGCTGTGTAAACCAATTCCCCGCAGCGCCAGCAGGTAAACCATTCCCAATTCGGCTCGACGTAATTGGACGCGCCGTCGTTCCAGCACGTGTAGATCATCCGTTTCGCGCGCGGCGTCGCTTCGCCCGGGTCGGTGTCGTCTTTTTCCAGTCCGGTCCCGCCCGGTTTGGTTGGCTTGCGGCCTGTTTTTTCCTCCGCCATATCCGTTCCCTTGTCTGGACCCGATGGGAGCCGGGGCCCAGGCAAGGAAGCGCAGGGATTGGAACCCTGCCCCTCCCGTTACCTGAAAATGCTTAGGTGTAGTTCAGGGCACCGCAACGCCAGCACGTGAACCACTTCCAGCTTGGGTCGATGTAGTTCCCGGCGCCGTCATTGAAGCACGTGTAAAGCGACTGTCGCGAACGACCGCCGGCCTCACTAGCATCCGCGCCCTTTTCGACGCCACTGCCACCCTGATCATCCGGCTTCTTACCTGTTTTTTCGTCAGCCATAACTAACTTTCCTTTCGTTTCTGTTGTTGCTTTTTACTCGCCGTCACATCACTCGATGCAGCAGCAAATCGTTTTCCTGGCGGTCAAAGAACCTGCTTCCCTGTTTGTCTCGCCACCTTGTTAAGACTTGGCCGGCTCCGCTTCTTGCGAAATATTTCCCGGCAACTCAAAATCTCCCAAATCAGCCGGGCCTCGCTTTCCCCGATAACCCGGCGCCTGACATCGCCGGCGGCGCGGACTGTTGCGCATCCCCTCCGCCGGCCGGCTTCGCGCTCTCCGCGTGGTACAACTCCGAGAATAATCCGCCCCGCCCGAGGAGCTCGTCCGCCGTCCCCTGCTCGGCCACTCTTCCGTTATCGATGACGATGAAATAATTGCAGAACGGCAGGAGCCACCGCAGATCATGATCGACCACCATCACAGTGTGGCCTTTTAAGGCCTGCTTGATGATCTCGAGCATCGAGAACTTTTCCTTGTTGTCCATCCCGACCGTCGGCTCGTCCAGAAAGAGAATCGACGGGTTCCGCAACAGACACCGGGTCAGGGCGAGCAGCTTTTTCTGGCCGCCGGAAAGACGGCGCGCGCCGGCGAATTCCTGGTCGAGCGGATTCCCCTGGACATTTGCCTCGAGGATTTTCCAGACGCCCGTCCTCTCGCAGATCGCGCGGATCTCTTCGTCCGTCGCGTCCTGTTTCGCCATCTGCATGTTAGCGCGCAGGGTGTCGTAGAAAAACGCGGGGAACTGCGACATCATCGCGATGTGCGTGTAAAGATTGTCCGCCGCGTAATCTCCCACCGGCCGTCCACCTAAAAGGATTTGGCCCTGTTGTGGATCGTAAAAGCGCAACGCCAGCTTGAAGAACGTCGTCTTCCCCTGGCCCATCCGCGCCACAAAACCCGTGATCTTACCCGGCGGAATCTCGAACGATAGACCATCGAAAATCTTCCGGCCGTCCGGCGTATATGAAAAAATAACGTCCTTCGCCGCGATCGTTGGCTCCACCGACGGCACCTTGACCGTGCCGGATCTCTCCTCGCGCCGCGCCCGCGATTCCATCATTTTGTTGACCGTCTCGATTGCCGGCCAAGCGTTGCCTGCCATCAGAATGTAGGCGGACAGGCCCTGGATCGGCGTCATCAGCTGCGGGGTGAGAAGGAAAATCGCGACCACCTTTCCGGCCGCGTCGGAATCGCCGGATTGATACGCGGAATAAACCGCGAACGACAACATCACGACCTCGACGATCCACGCAGGCAGGCCGCTCACGAGGCCCATGTATTCCATCGTCACGGTGTTCTTGAGCCGCGATTTGAGGAGCGAGCCGAGCTGCCGGTCGTGCTTGTTCACGAACATCGGCTCCGCTTCCATCGCCTGGATTTCCTCGGGCGATTGCATCGCGCCGGTCACCAGGCTGTTGAGCGCGACCATCTTTTCCTGAAGATCCCGCGAAACGTCGCGGACTTTGTTCGCCATTTTCCCGGTCATCCAGGGTGACAGGAAGGCGAAGAGCACGATCGCGACCGGGATGGCCGCCGGGGGAATCGTCATCCCGAACAGGACCGGCGCCGGTTTCATGTCAAAGTTGTAGATCAGGAGGCCGACCGTGATCCCGAGGGTCACGATCTGGAGGATCATGTCGAGGCTGACCTGGCGAAGCGTCATGGTCGCTTCGACCGCAAACTGGTTCACGACCGCGTTGAGCTCGCCGGTTTCGTGTTTGTGATAAAACTCAGGCGATTGCCGAAGCAACCGCGCGAAAAGCTGGCTTCGTAGTTTGTTGGAAAGGGCGAGATCGAGCTTGGTCGCCACAGCGCGCATCGGCAGGCGAACCGCCAGCATCGCAAGAGCAAGAGCCGACCATAAAACGACAAGTGTGAGCGGGCTTTTGCTCGGAGGTGGCGGAACGGCCGGTGCGGTTGGCCCCGCTGCCGCCGTGGCTGGAGTTGCCGGCGCATTCGCTGGCGCGTCCACCGCCGGATCCGGGTTGCGCGGCCCTGCGGCGCTGCGGATCGCGTTCGTCACTTCGCCCATCAACTGTGACGTAGCCAGAGTGACGCAGTTTTGGACCAGCATCATCACGCAATAGCCAATCGTGAGAATCTTGAAAAAGCCGAGGAGCTTCCAGCCGAGCTTGAAGATCATTCCCCAGCGGACATCGCTGAGCTGCGCGCCCGCGCCGCCCCGGCCCCTCGGTTTGCCGTCCATCCCTTCGGGGGGACGCAATCCCTGCAATCCTTCCGTTGGTCCGGATGGTTGCTGTCCTGCTGCGGTTGGTGGCGCCATCCCGGCGGGTGACGGTGGCGCTCCTTGTGCGGCCTGATTCGGCGGCGGTTTTCCCTGCATAATTTTGTTCGGGGCGATATTGCTATCAGCCGCCCCGGCCACCGGCTAGCAAAATCTTTCGTCCCCCGTGCTCGATGATTTCTCAGGCCACGGATTCACACGGATACACACGGATGGAACCGGCCGCCATCCCCGTCTCTTGCTCTTGCTCTTGCTCTTGCTTCCAAGCACCGCCTCGACCCATCGCCCGCGGAGCGGCCGATCCATCTCTCCCTTGTAGCCGCCGCCCCCGTCCCCGCGTCTTCCCGAGGACGGGACAGCGCCCGTCCCTCCAATTCCCGGTGTGCACCGCTTGCGCTGGAGGGACGCCCGCCGTGGCGTCCCAACGAATTCAGCTTACGCGCCTCCTCTCCATCGTAGCCGCGGCGCTGTGCCGCCGCATGCTCCCGAAGGACGGGACAGCGCCCGTCCCTCCAAAAAATCGCGCGCCGCTTACAAAAAATACGCGCTCGCGCCGACCACAACCCCGGCCGCACCCAGAACCAATCCCAGCCACCAAAACTTGTGCGATTGCCCCAAAATCGCGACCGAGCAAACCACCACCGCAATCTGAAGCAGAAGCGCCGCTTGATCGCACCGATCGTTAATCGCCGAGAAATGCTTCGCCTGCGCCACCAACGACTCCGCCTCTTTCTTGATCTCGTTCTTCTCCACGTCGTAACGCTGCGCATCTTTCCCCAGCTGGTTCGCCCGGTTCCGCGCGTCTTCCGCTCGGTCATCGGTTGAAAGCCGCATGATGATGTCGCCATGCATCGCGGCGAGGAGCGCCTTGGTGCTCTTCGCCTGGAAATAGTTCCATTGATCCGACGCCTCGCTGGTCCGGAGAATGGCCGAAGTCTTCGAGTTATCTCCAAGGTTCGCGATGAACGAAAGGCAGATCGCCAGGATGGCGATGGTCAGCGCGACTCTCTTATCGAAAGGGTCTTTCGCCTCTGGAATTTCCGGCGCGTCAGGCATGGGAGGGTATTAGCCAGATGAATCGTTTGGGCAATGAAAGAAAGCGAATTGGTCATTCGCGGCCGTTTTCCCGAAGCTCCAAACCCCAAGCTCCAAGCTCCAAAGAAGCTCCAAATTCCAAGCTTCAAATACGCGATCCCGCGCCTGCACTCCCTCGTTCCCAAGCTCCAGCTTGGGAACGCACTTGTTTTCGAAGCTCCAGCTTCGAGCCCCTTCATTGTTGAACGGTCCGGCCCGCGGAAGCAGAGCTTCCAAGACATCGCCCATTTCCAAGCTAGAGCTTGGATACGAGGAAATAAACGTTCACCGGCGCTGAGCAACCGATCCACCTCACGCGCGTCTCCTTTTCGAGCTTGCTGTTTGGTGCTTCCCTGGAGCTTGGAGCTTGGAATTCGGAGGTTCCGATCGCCGTCGCCGATCCTCTTCAAAGCGCTCATCGGCCGCCGGGCAACCGATCCACCTCACGCGCGTCTCCTTTTGGAGCTTGCTGTTTGGTGCTTCCCTGGAGCTTGGAGCTCGGAATTTGGAGCTTCCGATCGCCGTCGCCGATCCTCTTCAAACGTTCATCGGCCGCCGGGCAACCGATCCACCTCACGCGCGTCCTCTGTGGAGCTTGGAGCTTGGAGCTTCTCTGGTGCTTGGAGCTTGGAATTTGGAGCTTCTCTGGTGCTTGGAGCTTGGAACTTCCGCGGCCCTAGCCGCGGCCGTAGCATTCGAGATATTTAATCCCCGACCCCGTATTGAAAATCACGACGCGCTCGTCCTTCTCGATCTTTCCTGCACCGACGAGTTTCTTCAGCGCCACGAAACAGGCCGCTCCTTCCGGCGCGACAAACAATCCTTCCGCCGCGCCCACTTCTCGCGTCGCGCTGATCATCTCGTCATCGTGCACCGTAACCGCGCCGCCGCCCGACTTCCGCAGAATGTCGAGCATGATAAAATCGCCGACCGCCTTGGGCACCCGCAAGCCTGAAGCGGCTGTATGCGCGTTCTCGAATTCCGCGGCGAACTTTTCTCCGGCCTCGAATGCCCGCACGATCGGCGCGCACCCGCTCGCCTGGACCGTAAACATTCGCGGCCGCTCCGACCCGATCCATCCCAGCGTCTCCATTTCATCGAACGCTTTCCACATCCCGATCAATCCCGTCCCGCCGCCCGTCGGATACAGGATCACGTCGGGCAACGTCCACCCCATCTGTTCCGCGAGCTCGTAGCCGAGCGTCTTCTTTCCCTCGACTCGATACGGCTCTTTCAACGTCGACACATCGAACCAGCCTTCCGCCCCTTTCCGTTTCGCGATCTCCGCGCCGCAATCGGTGATCAATCCATCAATGAGAACGACGTGCGCGCCGAGCTCGCGGCACTCGATGATGTTCGCCCGCGGCGTATCGCTCGGCATAAAGATGTGGGCTTCGAGGCCTGCCCGCGCCGCATACGCCGCCAGCGCCCCGCCCGCGTTCCCCGCCGACGGCACCGCCAGTTTCGTCGCGCCCAAATGCTTCGCCATTGACACCGCCGTCGTCATCCCGCGCGCCTTGAAACTCTGAGTCGGGTTCTGCGCTTCGTCCTTCACCCAGAGATACGTCATGCCCACCGCATTCCCGAATCGTGCCGCGCGCAGGAGCGGCGTCCCCCCTTCTCCGAGGGTGACCGGCTCAACCTCCCCCGGCAAGGGCAACACCTCCCGAAATCGCCAGAGCGATTTCTCCCGCGACGCCAGGTCTTCCTTCTTCAGCGCCCTGCCGACTGCTTCCAGATCGTACTTCGGAAACAGCGGCTTCTGACATTTCGTACAAAGATTCTGGAGCGTCTGCCATTCATGCTTCACCCCGCAGTTCGTGCACTCCAGATGCGTCAGGAACATGGCCGGATTATCGTCCGCAGATTACACAGATTCACACAGATTTAATGTAGAGGCGCTTGTGCCAAGCGCCTGATCGCAGGTCCACCGTAAGGTGCTTGGCACAAGCACCTCTACATCCAGACCCTTCCAAAAGCGCCCGATCCGCACTTCGCTTCCCTAATCTGCGAAAATCTGCTAAATCTGCGGATAACTTCCGCCTTTCCCCGAGCGCTTTGCGCTGCAACGCTGAACGAACGAGACAGGATTAACGAGATTTTCAGGATCAAGATTTTCGAAATCCGGTCGATCCGAACATCGCTGTTTCTCGTTCCCCTAATCCCGTTAATCCTGTTAATCCTGTCTAGTTCGGAACGCCGATGACTACTCACACGCCCGCGCCCGCCGCCAAAATCCGCCGCCCCTGGTATCGGCCCTCCCTCACCACTCAAATTTTCATCGGCCTCATCCTCGGCGGGGTGATAGGTTACTTCCGGCCGGATTGGGGCAACGCCGTCTATTTCCTCCGCGACATCTTCCTGAACCTGATCAAATCGATCATCGCGCCGCTGGTCATCTCCACCATCGTCGTGGGGATCGCCGGCGGCGGCGCGCTGAAAAAGGTCGGTCGGATGGGCGCCAAAGCTCTCATCTACTTCGAGGTGGTCACCACCCTCGCCCTCTTCATCGGACTCGCGATCGTTAACCTGACCAGGCCCGGCATCGGCGTCACTCTCGCAACCGAGAACACCGACATCGTCAAGACCATCGGCCAGGCGCACCCGAAGACGCTGGTCGAGACCGTCGTCCACGCCTTCCCGTCCAGCATCATCGAAGCGATGGCGCGCGGCGACGTGCTCCAGATCGTTGCGTTCGGTGTTCTCTTTGCGCTCGCTGTCAACGCCGTCGGCGAAAAGGGCAAGCCGATCGTGCGGGCAATGGAGAGCCTGTCGCAGGTGATGTTCAAGTTCACCAACTACGTCATGATGTTCGCGCCCATCGGTGTCGGCGCCGCCATGGCCCACACCGTCGGCACCCAGGGCCTCGGCGTTCTCGTTAACCTCGGCGCGCTCATCCTTTCCCTTTATCTCGCCCTGATCATTTTCGTCGTCCTCGTCTTCGGCGCGGTCGTTCTTTTGTTCCGGGTCCCGCTCAAACAATTCATCCGGGCCGTGCGCGAACCGGCCGTGCTCGCCTTTGCTACTACCTCGAGTGAATCCGCCTTGCCGAAAGCGATGCAACACATGGAACGGCTCGGCGTTCCCCGCCACATCGTCGGGTTCGTCATGCCGACCGGTTACAGCTTCAACCTCGACGGCTCCACTCTCTATCTCGCGATGGCGAGCGTCTTCGTCGCCCAGGCCGCCGAGACCACCATGGGTTTCCACATGGGCTTCGGCGCCCAGCTCACCATGATCCTGACTCTCATGCTAACCAGCAAAGGCGTCGCCGCCGTCCCCCGCGCCTCCCTAGTTATCCTGTTAGCCACCTTGAACAGCTTCCTCCCCGCCGGCCTCGGCCCCATCGGCGTCGCCGTCATCTTCGGCGTGGATGAGTTAATGGACATGGGGCGGACCTGCGTAAACCTCATCGGCAACTGCCTGGCAACCGTGGTGGTAGCGAGATGGGAGGGTGAGTTCGATGATAGGCGGGCAGCCGTTTTCGGCACGCCTAAGGAGATTGAACTCGACATAAGAGAGGGCGAGGTCGCCTTCGCCGAAGCAGCGAGACAGGATTAACGCTTCGGCACTTTCTACTTTAGCTTTTCTACTTTCTACTTTCCCAAACGGATATGGGAAGAACGTGTGTGAACCTGATCGGCAATTGCCTGGCGACGGTTTCGTCGCGAGATGGGAAGGCGAGTTCGGCGATCGGCGTGCCGCCGTCTTCGGAGCTGCGAATGAGATCGAAATCGACTTGAAGGAAGGCGATGTCGCCTTTGCGGAAGCCGCGCGACAGGGCGACTGGTTCTCCAGCTTGACGGTTCGCCAAATGATTGCTTGACTTTGTTGTCGTATCCGGCAGAAGTCGCGCTCGGTGGTTTGATATCTCCAACTCTAGCCCTCGCCGAAAGGCATCATCAGCATTGACCCTCGGATACGCCTGCGAAAGCGACTTACGCGATGAATTCGCAGCGGCCCTTCAAGAAGGGAGTTTGGAATTCAACTGTCTCGATATCGCGATGGAATTCTGTCACGGATACGGACGAACTGACCTCATTGCTCAATCGGGGGGCGCTCTGATAGCCTTTGAAGCAAAATTAAACAACTGGCGAAGCGCTTTACAGCAAGCTTACCGCAATTCTTCTTTCGCTCACTACTCATATGTAGTTTTGCCAGCAGCGACAGCACACCGGGCTAAAACAGAAGAGTTCGTCAAACGAAATATCGGGTTGTGCTCGGTGGCGGGAGGTAGGATAACGGTCGCCATTGCCGCACGGCGCCAAGATCCGTTGAAGCCTTGGGTTACTGAATCCGCGCTCGCGTTATGCGCTAAACGAAAGTATGGACCCCCTGGACTCGCTCGCAGCTGAATTCTGCTCAGCGAACGATCTGACGTTCGTAGGATTCGTAGGAGCCGGAGCGTTCAAAAGAGCCTATCACGTGACCACCGGCAGCGGCGTTGCCCTCGCCCTCAAAATTGTGGATCCGGCGACGAGCAGCGTCGATCGAACGGTCCGTGAAATCGAGGCGCTCCAACAATGCCGCTCCCCACGGCTTAGTCGATATCACTCATCTGGCACTATCCCCTTTGGGGATACATCAGCGACCTACCTGATAGAAGAATTCTTCACGGAAGGCACGCTATCAGATATGCTGTCCAAAGGGGAGCTACTTTGCGCCGGCACGATTATCACATTTGCCCGCGCACTCGGCGAGGCTCTCGCGGAACTGAGCACGCTTCGCCTGGTCCACCGCGACATTAAGCCAGACAACATCATGTTTCGGAAAGACGACCCGATTCCCGTATTAACCGACTTCGGTCTGGTTAGAAATCTTGGCCGATCCTCTCTGACACCTTCCTGGCAACCCCAAGGACCAGGGACACCGATGTTTTCATCGCCAGAACAACTGAACAACGAAAAGATTCTTATCGGATGGAGAACAGACCAGTTCGCACTCGGATTGGTTTTAGGCTTTTCGTTTACGGGCCGTCATCCATTTCGCGCAAACGGCATGAGCGACTATGACGCGATCTGTGCAGTCGCAGACCGAAAGCAACCAAGCCGCGAATTTGTAGAAGCCGCCAAAGCAAACGACCTCCATCAATTAATTACAATGCTTCACCCATGGCCGGCCGGCCGCTTCCCTACACCAGAAAAATTGCTAACCGCCTTACAATAATATGTCCGCCTACTTCCAAATGGGTCATGACTCAGAGAATCTCGTCGGAGCGGTAGACCTCGAAGAATTTGCAGGTGCTATCCTGAGTCCGGTCAATCGCGGTCCGCAGGAACTCGCGAGCTTTGTGCCAAAGGCGCGTCTCGCGGGTGTGAAAGATATCATCTTAGATCCTCAGTTCTATTTCCCTCGCACCGCTCGGGGCAAACTTGGGCAGCACGTGTATTTCCCGCAGGATTTTGATACAACCGACTATTCCAGTGACTCATGGTGGGCCGAGGTCATAGACGCATTGGTGGCCGAAGGGAAGCAACTGGTAGTCGACGGGATTGCCACCCCTGTGATTTGTCCCAAAGTCTGGGATGACAAGTATTGGGTACGTTGCATCAGTACGTTCGACCAGCTCAAAGCAAAACTGGAGAGAACAAAAACTCGCCCGCTCTTCACAGCCTTCGTCAATATTAATTCACTCCATGATCCCCATGACGTTCTTCGTCTCGCTTCCATTATTTCAGAATCACGTGCAAAGGACGTTTTATTGATTCTTGTGACGGAAATCGAACCTCGGAGGGAGATTACCGACGATGCTGGTTTGTCCGGCTTCATGCACCTAGTTTACCTTCTCGGACAGACAAGTGCAGTGACTGTATCTTACACGTGTTCAGACGTTGTGCTGTATAAGGCAGCGGGAGCGACAAATTGTGCGACTGGCAAGTTCTTTAACTTACGGCGGTTTACGAGTTCGCGATTCGACGATTCCGAACAAGGGGGCGGTCAAATTCCGTATTGGTTTGAGCCGAATCTGCTCGCGTTCCTTCGTGAGGCAGACGTCCTCCGATTGAAGCGGTTCAAACTCGATTCTATGTTCGTCGACACCGGTGCTGGTAGCATCTGGACAGCGCATATCGAACAAAACTTGGCGCAATCGCCACCAGGGCCATGGCTGGCAGAGAGTTGGCGTCAGTATTTGAGCTCCTTTGGCAAAATCGAAAAACGTGTCGCCGGAGTACAGGACACTTCGACCGTCGCTGGCTGGCTGAAAGATGCGGAGAATCGTTGGAAGCAGCTCGAGGAACGCGGAATTATCATGGATGAGGAGCGCAACGATGGGCGCTGGATTCGGCCCTGGCGGCAAGCGTTGCAGGAGTTTCGCTTGCGAATCGACGCAGCCTAACGACTTCATGCGCGGATTCTCGACATGCCTGTTCGTGTAATTCAAAACTTCGGTCTGTTTTGGGACCGTGAGCACATCGATTGGGGTTCTCGTGGACCTGGACATGCGGGACATCTAAAGGGCTACCTCAAAAATTCCCGGTTTCCTGTCGATTTCCGTCAGCAACGGGGCATCTACGTTCTCTACGAGGGACAAAACATTGCCACGCAGCGCACCGTGTACGTCGGGCAGGCCGGCGCTCGTGAAAACGATTTATTTCATAGGCTACGCAATCATAGAGACAAAGACTTGTGGAACCGTTGGCAACGATTTTCCTGGTTTGGCTTCCTTCAGGTCGGCCACAACCGACAACTCGTGCACAGGAACAAAACTGCGATTGGAAATGTCGCCTTTTCTGCTGCCTTGAATCAGGTCGAGGCCGTAATCATGGAACTATTCGAACCCGTGAAAAATAGGCAAGGCCAACGATGGCACGGCGCGAGAGAATACAGGCAGCTACGAAAGGACTTCCCATCGGCTTGACAGCGTTAGCAGACTGACCCACTTCGAGGCGTTTATGTCTCGTTAATTGTGACGCGTTCAGATCAAGACACCTGTCCGATTTGCGGATGTTGGGCTACGCATTTGTCCGATTGCCCACGCAATTCGGCTCAATCAAGTCGATCACCGGTCGTTGCGCAGTCGTCTTCGACTACGGTTGCTAAGGGCGAAGCAAAGAGAGTGTCATCGGACGCGACTCCATGGTGGACGAATAAGCGTGTATTCTGGTTTGCGTTCTGCGCGCTTCTGTTTGGTGCGGCGCTCTTATTCGAGGAGCAGCACATATATGATACTAGCGCGCTTTACCGCGTGCAAAGCTATCGCGGATACCGCCGCGGCAATCTACATCCGGTAGGAGATCCACGGATTGTTCGTGGCGACGAGTTGGCTCAGGGCGAAATTACACGAATTACATCAATGCGCGTAATAGGCGTTCTTTGTGTCCTCGCTGGCGCGGCCGCGGTAGTCGTGATCTTTGGCCGCATCAATCGCGGTGAGACCGTTTTCCGCGATGCCTTCCGAAAGCGCTGGAGCGCCTATCCTCGTTAATCGCGGGGGCGAAAGGGGTCAGTCCTAGAATCTCCGGCATTCCAAAGGACCAAAGGGGCAGTCTTAGAATCTCGGCACCTTCTGATCGGCAGCCGCATTTTTTTTGACGGGGTCAGACATGATTGCAAAACTCGCTGACACCACTCCGAACCCTACCCCAAAATGCCCCTGTTTTTCCATCGCGCGCAAAAGTTTGGCACGTCGAGGGGCTGAACGGTTCAGTCCTCCCTATTTTACGACCTAGATGTTGATAGAGCAGCCGAATTACATGGCAAGCGGCCGCGCTTGCCGTACAAATCCCGCGTCGGAGGGCTGACTTCGTAGGGCTTCCGATGGCGGTTCGCCTCGCCTATGCTGCTTTGCACTCGCCACCGCTCGGGTCAGATGATTTGATTTCATCCTCCGGCTTATGAAGAAACTTTACGACTGGATCACAAAAGCGAACCAAGTGTTGCTGTTCTTCGTGATCCTGGGAGCAGGAATCGGGATCGGGTACATTTTCTACGACAACTACAAAAGGCGCCACGTCTTCGACACGCCTAGCGTCGCTATCGCGCAATCGGCCGAGGAGGCTAAAACCGCTTTTGTTCAAGAGGTCCACTTCCTCAGCGAATACGACGGAATTTACGTGTTCGGCATCATGAAGCGGATGATCCTCGATGAAGCCGCTCGGCGGCGATGGCTCTCCGGCTCCCTCGGTAACGAGGAAACGGCTTACCCCGGGCACATGGTCAATGTTGTGTTTGCCCGAGTCGGGCAACCCGCGCGAAAACTTCTGCCAAACGATGGCTTGATCGTTTCGAACAGCGTCGCGAAACATGGGACTGAAAGTTAAAGGCGTCAGTTTTTGGTTGCGTCACCGAGGATACGGATGGCAACCACTTGCTCGACGAAAAGGATCGCCAGGATCTCTTCATAGTGTCGGAAAACCTGGATAAACCAGACCTGGTAATCAAAGCAGCTTCCGGGGACCGGGCACTTTCAGCTACGCACTTGGTCGTGAAAACCAAGGAAAACGACGGGATTCATTTTTGGGACATCGATGTCGAGACCCAGGCAAAAATCGAGATCCCTTGGAAGTAGAGAATGCAATAACCTCTCGGGTTTGAGCCTATGAGCGGAATGGTCCACAGATTTCGCCGATCCGAAATCTGTGTTCATCTGCGTAATCTGTGGATCAATCTCCAGTCACCTAGCGGGAGCGCGCAGCGGATTGGGGTCAGAGCCTCACATCGTCAACTGGCGCGATTGAAACGCGACGGGCACAAAGCAAAGCCGGGAGCGGACCGGCAAGATGGCCTGCCTTTGGGCGCTCGCCCTGACAGCCATTTACGCGGTCGAGCGCTGGCTGCTCTAGCGTAGGTGCAGTCGGGGTCAGTCTGTGAATCTCGGCATCGGAGCGACCCTTCTTTTATGAGCTGCCTCCGGGCGCGCATATTTCCAGCGCCTCGGAAAGCGGCGCCCGGAGGGGTCCCACGCCGATAAAAGTCTCGCCTTGAAAGGCGAACATTCGTCTAATTCTCGTTAGGCGGCCCCCTACTCCTCCTCCGTCGAAACGAAATCACAGCTAAAGCGCAGACCCACTTCCTATGACAAAATCCATCAAGAAATCCGAGGCATCGAAAACGGCTCCAATCACGATCCAACTGACGGGCTTCACGTCAGTTGAGCAGGCGAAAAAGGTTTTGCTGGCAATCGTAAAGCCAGAACTCCATGCGGGTCTTACAGAGGACTGCATGACCCTCGACAAAGGAGTCTTCAGCGTCTCGCAAATCATTTGTTGCCGAGACGACGAATCCGGATTCGGCCTCTGCAGCTCCTCACCCATAAGCGAGATCTGCCAGGAGATCGGTTCAGGCTGCCCGCTGGTCCATGTGACGGAATAATTTACAACGGAGGCCGTCACGTTTTGCCGTTGCCCCAGGCTAATGCCCAGATGACGAAGCAAACGCCGACGCTGACTAGGAAGGCATCCGCAGATTACGCAGAGGGACGCAGATTGCTTTTGCGACTGTTTCTAATCTACTTCCCTCTGCGTAAATCTGTGGACGGATTTGGATCGGCATGCAGGGCGACCGTCGCGAGTCGAAACGAGCGTGCGGGTTGCGATTGCGGTGCCAAATCTGCTTTGCACCGTTCATGCGCGTCTACTTCCCGGATTCCGGATTATGAGCACCAGATTTCTGCGTGGCTGGTTATTGGTTGGGACATTCGCGCTTCTGACTTCGTTTGCTGCCATTGCGGAGCCGGAGTCAACGCCGCGCCCCGGAGCGATCCGGATGATTTGCCTTCCCGCGTGGGATCCGGAAATTGTCGCCTGGGATCGTATACCACAGGCCGTCCCGAAGGCGCTATTCGATGTCTCGGTGCCGCTGGCGGAGATTCCGCTTGATGCGACGGCTTCAGAAGCTCTGAGTCGCGGCGAGCTTCGGACCGGCAAACGCCGCAGCGACTTTACAAGGCGGGTCCAGTTTTTCCGGTGGACCGATCCCCCGGGCTCGCTGGTGCGTCTCGGATCATCGGGCACCGGAAGCGGTTCACGGCAGCTGATGGGTGGCATCCAGGATGGCGATGTCCTCATTTTTTATGCGGTGCGTTGTTACTTTCAAGGCACACCAGAAGGCCCTCCCGCGCCGACATCGCCTCTGCCTCTAGCGGCCGCCGATTAGTCGTCCACAGATTCCGCCGATTTTCGCAGATTCAGAATCTGTCTTCATCTGCCTAATCTGTGGATGATCTCCAGTCGCGTTGCGGGCGCCGAAGGCATTAGTGTATGAATCCCATGCCATGAAACCCTATACGTTTTCAATCGCAGTATGTTTGCTGGTGCTATCGACGTCTACGTGGGCAGACACAGAGCCGGCCCCGACGCCCGCTGGCTCCGAAGAGGCGCGGATAATTGAAGTCATGCGGACGTTCTATGTCGCGGCAACTAATGATGACCTGGAGAAGTTTCATAGTGTCGTGACCCGCGATTTCTACAGCTATGATGGCGGCGCGCGATTCACGGGCGGTGAGCTCATGGAGCTGATCAAGACGGCCCACGCATCGGGCAAGGTGTTCGTCTGGAACGTCACCAAGCCCGAGGTGCGTCTGCATGGCGACGTCGCCTGGATCACTTACGTCAACGAAGGCTCGGTGAAGGATGCTTCCGGAACGAAAAACGTGACCTGGCTGGAATCGGCTTTTCTTCGGAAGGAAAAAGACGACTGGCGCATCGAATTCTTTCATAGCACTCGAGTGCCATGATCTGCCCGCGGAAAGGATGCCCGCAGGGACTGCTGCATTAGCCCGCGAATCACGCGAACGGACGCGAATTCCAGACGGGGAGTGCCCGGATCAATCGTTAAGAGTGTCGTCTGAGAGCAGAACGGCAGCACGGTCGACTTTTGGGAGATAGCACGCGAAGGCGGCAAGGGTCTGCTGATTCTGCTCAGGTTCTTTGCGCCTTCGCGGCTTTGCGTGAATACCTGCGCCGTTTCGGCGGTCATAGACCGCCGCTACAGGTTTAAGCCTCGTCCAATCTGCATTCGCGCCCATTCGCGTTATTCGCGGGTAACTGAATCTCAATGAGTCCCAAATGCGGTCAGTCCTCACTATTCACCGTGGTCATCGAGGCCCCCCGCGCGACAATAGCGAAGCAGAGGAATCGTCCACAGATTTCGCCGATTTTCGCAGATTCAAAATCTGTGTTCATCTGCGTAATCTTAACGGCGCCTTAAGGCAGGAAAGTAGCCCGCGAATCACACGAATGGACGCGGATGGCACAGGCCAGGTTCAGGCCGCCGGCCGTCTTAGAAGGGGCTACGGAGGGCCCATTCGCGTTCATTTGCGTCATCCGCGGGCAGTTCCGACCCTGCGCTGACAAGGAAACCGTCACGAAGGGTAAGCCTCACAAAGGAAACCCGCCCTTAGGCGATCGGCTTTAGGACGGTCCGGCCGTAAGCAATGAACGCCATGAGGAGGCCGAGCACTGCGCTCATGATACTAGACCCCATCTCCCCATACTTCACGTGCACCCATATGAATATAAGACTCTCGAGCGCCAGGACGGCGGCGGCCGCGACCGTGAGCTTGGGATTCCAGCGAAACGCGGAAGGGAGGATTAGCCCCAGCACGCAGACGAGCTCAACGATCCCAAGAGCCATCCAGGCTTCCCGAGGCAGGGCGCCGAAGGCAGGCTGGTCCGCGGTTATCTGGTCGAACATGAAGATCTTCATGACGCCTGACGCTCCGTAGAGAAGCGCGGCGAGCACCTGCAGGGTCCACAACAGGACGTTCATCGCGTGCCTTCTGCCGGAAAACAAATTTCATGTCAATGACGCTGATCGCGATCCGCAAGACGCCGCTCAAGTGGCGATCTGTATTGAAAAAGGCCCGCGAATAAGGCGAATCGACGCATTTGGGCTCGCATTTCGGTTTTTAGCTGCGGCTAGTTTCGCTGTCCGCTCCATTCGCGTTCATTCGCGTGATTGGCGGGCAATTTCGGGACCGGGGTTGCGCGCGAAAAGATACGTGCTGGTCCAGCCGGCAACGGGTGAATTCGCGCCCCGCTGGGTGGAAGAAGGCAGCCAGCCGTCTCACAATGTGACGCGCGTCGTAATCGACGAGCCTAACATGATCAAAGCGAGTAGCTCCGGAATAGCACATCAATAACCGGAAGACGGGAGGGTCAATCTTAGAATCTCTCGCATCTGCTTACGGTCTGTTGTCAGCCCGCGCATGTGCCCTGGGCGCTGGGCGCACAGGGCGTAGGCCTGCGTTGGTCCCTCGCCTCTGCGTTATCCGCGTGATCCGCGGTTAGTCTTCTCCGATTCGGTAAAGGCGGAAACGGCCCGGGTCAGTCTGTGTCTCGTTAGGTGATAAAGATTGCATAATCGCAGCCGTCGCCCTATTCCGGATTGGCATGACCAGCAGCCATGTGCTCGGCCTTATCATGTTCGGAATATTCGCCGTTGTCGGCGTCCTCGGCTGGCTGGTGAGTTATATTCACCCCAGCATCACTGGCGATCCCAGGATGGTTCGCAAGACACGACGTACAGCCATGCTTCTGGTCCTGCTTGGAGTGGTGGTGGGTTACGCCGCGTTCAAGCTCGATAATCGCGAGGCCGTTACCACGCTTTACGAAGTGCTGGCAGAGGGAAGTGAGGGCGCTACTCCGGGAGCCGCTGCGCCTGTGCGCAGCCTTCGGTTCGATGTGGAGCATCCGGGAGTAAAGCACGGTCTGTTGGTCGAACCGGTCCCTAAAGGATCTGAAACGCCCACGTCCGCCGTAAATATTTCGTTTTCGCTCCACGGACCCACCGGAGAAGCGCTCGTGCCGGAGCGGACCGAGCATTTCGACGTTATCCGTTCTCAGCGCAGGACGAAGATCCACTGGGAGGGGAAGACAGTTTACTTCACTCCCTCGGCCGCCGGGCCTCACATCATTCGAGTGATCCCGCTAACGAAAGGTATTCCCAGTATACATGTCCGCGTGAAAGACTCGTCCAAGCGGGATGGTAAACGTGGGGCAGGATATTAGAGGGATAACAGCGGGGTTAATGCATCACCCGTATTCGTCTGTCCCGAATCTGTGATTCTCGGCGTTTGTCGTCCGCCGCGAAGTGCGAGAAGCTCGCCGCAACGGGGCCGCGTTCATCAAGGTACGCGGCGTATCCAAGGTTCGCGGGGAACCATAAAGCGATTCTTCCCGCGCCGTCTCGCAGCGACGCGGACAATTTTCGACGCAGCGTTTTAATAAAGACGTTTTCGCTCGGCAAGCGGACCGGCTTGGCCTAACATCGGCCCAACGTCATCCTTCCCATGCATTCCTCCCGGATAATTCTCACTGTCATTCTTGGCTGCTTTCTGTCGGCGGCGGCTCTTCAGGCGGAGAACCTCCCTTCGATCCGGCCGGCCCTGATTCATTCGGGGCCTGGTTCGCTGGTGAATCGGATTGATGTGAACAAGTTGTTCGCGCAGGGACAACGCGACGCCTGGGTAAAATTTGAATGTGCCATTCTGCCCGACGGAATTGCGCGCGGCAGCGATTTCTTCACGGCATCCCCCGAGGCACGGTTGCTCAAAAACGAAGTCCGAAGCCGGTTACGCCTGTCCACATTCATTCCGGCGGTATACAACCATAAACGAACCTACGCCTGGTTTGCGGGAACGGTATTGTTTGTCGTCAAAGATGGGCGTCCGCACCTTCGCGTTTATGCCAATCAGGATCTCGATATCATTAATAGCGGGGTCGACTTCGTCGCGCCGCAAATGATCGATGTCCCGACTCACTACTACCTTAACTTTCCGAAGGCTCCCACGGCAACGGTCCGCGATGACGCCGCCGGGGTCGTCAGGGTCCGGCACAGCGTAGATGCCAGTGGCAAGACGACGGGCGTAGAACTTATCAGCGAGCCGCCGGGCTCTCAGGGCGGCGAATATTTGAAGAAGGCGCTTCCTCAGCTCGACTTTACGCCGGGCTACCGAAACGGAAAACCAACCGCCACGACTTATACCTTTACCTGGTGGTTTGGACGGACGGTCGGTTGGTAGAGAAAAATCCACCGTCGAACTGGCGCGGTAGGGGGCTTCTCCCACTATTAGCTTGAACCAGACTCAGGCCTGATAGTGACTACAACGCGTTGAGCGCATCCTTACTTGTTTCGGTCGGATTCATTGTGCTGCCGATCGCGGTCGCGGCGGCCCTTGCATGGACCGCAATGTCGCGTGCCCTAAGCCTCTCCATTGTCGCCTGGTTGGTGCTCAGCGCAGCCCTGGCCCTCTCAGGAATTCTGATTCACTTCGAGTGGGTGCCGCCCCCGATTGGGTTGTTACTCGTAGCCGGGTTTATCGGGACCATCGCGGCAGGCAGATCGAGCTGGGTCGAGCACCTGATCGAATTGCCCTGGAGCATCCTGATCGGCTTCCATGCCTTTAGGATCCTGGTAGAGATTCTGATTCACACCGCGACCACCATTGACCTGGCGCCGCCGCAAATGTCATGGCACGGCTTTAACTTCGATATAGTAACCGGCGTGTCGGCGCTGTTGTTGGCGCCGTTCGCCCGCTCCGCGCCGAAGGGGTTGATCTTCGCGTGGAATATCCTCGGACTGACTCTGCTCCTGGCAGTGGTAACAGTGGCGGCAGTCAGTTTCCCGACTCGGCTCCAGCTTATGAGACCTGATAATAGCTGGGTGGCTGTTTTCCCTTACGTCTGGTTACCGGCGGTCCTGGTCACAGCGGCGTTGCTCGGCCACATCATCATCTTTCGGAAGCTGCGACGCTGACTTCTCTTTAAGAAGCTATTGCTTCCTCGCGATGGCAGCCCGAGCGATCTCGAGTGCCTTGGCCAGCGCTTGCTCCGCGCGGACTGCGACATCGGGTTTAACTCCTACGTCCTGCCAGTTCGAGCCGGTGATGGGATTTATCGAGCGCCCTTCCGGCAAGTCGACGGCGAAATGCGGATGGACGCGCCGATACTCGAAGGGATGGGCGCCGCCGCCGGTGACTTCCCCAACAATGGTAGCCCGCTTCAGGGCCTGCAGATCGTAGGCGACCGCTTCAGCCGCGGAGAATGTCTTTCGCGACGTGAGGATGTAGAGCGGTTTTGTCGATCCGAATCGGCGACCCGGAACCCAGACCGGGGAAGTGTTGGCGGAATGGATGTTGGTCGGTCGATCGTAGGTGCCGCTTAATGGTTTGCCGCCATCGAGGAGATAACCTACCAGCAGGTTTGCGGAGGTATCGGCGCCGCCACCGTTCTGCCGGAGATCAAGAATCAAGGCATCGCCCTGTGCTGCCACTGTCATGGCGGCCCCGAAAACATCGCCCGCCATCGCGGCGGGCGGGAACACGCGCAGATCGACCAGGATGATATTTCCCGGGAGACGCTCAATTTTCTCGACGCCGTGGTTGAGATGGGCGCCGTAATATTTTTCGGTCTCGGCTGCCGAAAAGCCTGACCCTCCATCTTCTTTGGAGAGGGCCTTTTCGCTGTAACTCAGCCCGAGATGCCCGTCGCCGGAAGTCGCGCGCAGCCATTCGGTCACTTCCCGCGCAAACGCGGCTGGTTCGGTAACGTGCGCCCACTGAGCCTTCGCGTTTCGAAGCTCGCTTGCGATAGTCCTGGCGCTATCGGGATTAACATAGCGTTCCTCGATCAAACGGGCGGCGTTCTCGATTACTTGCGTCTGCTCTTCGGCGGTAAGAGCGCCGGCCGCTCGAAGCAGCGCTGAGGAGAAGAGCAGACTTAGGAGGACAAGAGTTTTCATTTCCTGAGCTTGTTGTGGATACGGCGGTTGAAGGGGATCCGGTCGAGAGCGAGGAATGCTTGATCCATGACCTCGTTGAGACGCGCGGGGAGCTCGGCCTCCAGCGCGATGGCAGCGCGATGAGTTGCCACCCAGACCGGCTTAAGGCGGCCGACCAACCTCCTTCCCTGGGGTGTAAGACGGATCATTTGTTTTCGCCGATCGTCGCCTGGTGCAGCGGCAATCAGCCGGCGCTTTTTCATTTCGGCCAGGGTTTGGGTGATCGCGGGCTGGCTCAAGCCAACGTGCTGGGCAATGCCGCAAACGGTTTGAGGACCTTCGAGGAGGAGCTGGACGATTGGGTAAAAGCGGGGCCGGAAATCGATGCCGATGCTGTCGTAGACCTGTTGGACCTCGGAATCGAGAAGGGCAAGCAAGCGACGCAACTTGGTTCCCAGGCCGGTCTGCATCCGCCAATGTATAAGCGCTTATGTATCATGGCAAGGGCTGACGATTTTGCGCGTCATTTCGGGGACCGCCACCGGCCGGCCCTCTAAAGATCGCCTAAACAAATCGCGTTGAGCGATGCTTGCCTGGAGGGACGCCCGCCGTGGCGTCCTAACGTATTTAGTTTAGCCGCGACATCTCGGGGACGGGACGGCGCCCGTCCCTCCAAAGATTCATTTTCGCAAGATTTGTAAAGCAGCGCTAAGCGCGACTGGCCTAAAACGTTTTTGAAACTTCAAGTGCAACCAACAACCAAAAACTTAAAAATGAAATTCCGCGTCCTCTCCGTCACCCTGCTTATCACCGCGATCGCGTTCGTCGGAATCTACTCGTCCGGCCTCACGGCCAAGACCCTGCCGGCCGACGTCGGACCGGGGCGAGTTGCCTGGTTCGATATCACGACGACCGATCTCGCGAAATCGAAAGAATTTTACGGGAAACTGTTTGGCTGGACGTTCAATCCGGTAAAAGGCACGGACCAGGCGGTTGAGATCGCGGTGGGCGGGACCGGCATCGGGACGATTCGTTCGGCGGACGGGAAATTTACTCCATTCAGTGGGACGGTTTATATCCAGGTGAGCGATCTGCCTGCGAGCTGCAAGAAGGCGGAGGAGCTTGGAGGAAAGATTCCCACCGGATTTCCCTTCAACTTGCCGGATGACACGGGCGCGATCGCAGTGGTGCTCGATCCGGTTGGCCATCCGGTGGGGATGTATTCGCGAACAAGCCTCTCCGCCCCGAAGTGAGTGAAGCGGGAGAAACGTTCGGAAACCGTCCGCAAACCCAGGACCGTTCTTGACGGCTTTAAGCCGTCAAGATAGTGACCACGTCTGTAACCGGCGGCGCCAAGGTCTCTCCCCCCAGGTAGAACGAGCGAGTAGGTTTTCCTCGCGGCAACCGGAGCGCTTGCCCTACAATCGCGCTGGCATTATTCGATGAAAACGCAGCCTGATTACCTTTGGCTATTCGCGGCGGCGCTCTTCTTTTACCTGGGTTACAAACAGTTCTATGTGGCGAAGCATGTGGCTGAGCTGGAACGAACCGGGCGGGTAACGAATGAAGCCGCGGCGCGGATCCGCCGGAAACCGATGCGGCTGATCGGGTGCGCCTGTATCGTGGGCGGGATGGGTTTCCTCCTCCTGGCGTTTGTCCGGTTGTAATGATGCGGCGCGCGGCTGGAGTGGTGGCTGCGTTGGTCTTGTGCGCCATGGACGATGCGCCGGTGCGTGCGCAGGCTGAGGCGATCGTGATTGAAAATGTCGCGGTAGTGGATGTGGTGAAAGGCCGCCTTACCGCACCTCAGACGGTGATCATCGCGGAGGGGCGCATTGCCTCGATGGGCCGCCTCGAAACCGCGGCGCCACCCGACGCGGTGCGCGTTGATGGGAGCGGACGTTACCTCATGCCGGGCCTGGTGGACATGCACGTGCACCTGTTTAACAACGCGACTCATCGCCCGCCTAACGACTGGGCATTTCCGTTATGGGTGGCGAACGGGGTTACCGGCGTCCGCGACATGCGATCGGAACTCTCCGATCTGCCGACGATCGCGCGCTGGCGCGACGCCGTGGGTCGACACCAGTTAATTGCTCCGCGAGTCCTGGCCGCGGGCCTGGCCCCGAACACTGGGTCCGAGGAGACAGCGCGCCAGGCTGTGCAGGACGCTCACGCTGCCGGCGCGGACTTTATCAAGATTTTCTCGAACGTTTCGGAGAGCCTGTGGCACACGATCCTCGAGAAAGCGCGCGACGTGAACCTGCCTGTGTGCGGACACGTTCCAGCAGAGGTTAGCGCGCGCACGGCCGCGTCCGCGGGGCAGCGGAGCAACGAGCATCTCACCCAGGTTTACGAAGCCTGTTCGCGGAAGGAACAGGAGTTTCTGGCGAAGCGGCGTGGGTTAAATGGAAATGAAGCGGCCCGGATTCGCGACGAGCAGGAAGGCGAGGTCCTGGCGGCGTTCGACGAAAAAGTTTGCACGCAAACCGCCGAGCACCTGGCCAAAACACGCCAGGTCCAGGTCCCGACGCTAGTGCTGCCATGGGTCGAAGCTCAACCCCGCCGGAAAAGTTTCCGCGACGATCCGCACTGGAATTTGCTGCGAGCCGATGAACAGGCGCGATGGGAAGGAATCATCGAACAGGAACCGGCTGAGATAACCGAGACGGCCCGCCGGCGTTGGGAGGTTTCGCGAGAAATCGTAAGAATAATGGAGCGGGCCGAAGTCCGTATCCTGGCGGGGACAGATTCGCCAATGCCGCTGGTCTACCCCGGATGGGCGGTTCACAAGGAATTGGAGCTTCTGGTTGAAAGCGGACTGAGCGCGGCGGAGGCCCTCCGTTCGGCGACCATCTGGCCAGCTGAGTTTCTTAACGTGAACCAAAGCCGCGGCTCAATCGCGGTGGGAAAGGACGCTGATTTGGTGCTGCTCGATGCTGACCCGCTTCGGGAGATTGGAAATACTCGGCTCATCCATGCCGTCGTGCTCGAGGGGCGCTTGTTGTTACGCGCCGATCTGGACGCGTTGCTCAGGGGCAAATGAGAATTTAGCGATGGCGAGAGGATTCTGGCGTCCCTGCCGGGACTCGAGGATTTCGGATCGCGGTGTCCCAGCGCTAAAGCGCTGGGCTATTGTCAGAAAATGCTGCCCGCATGGGCCCGGCCCGTTTTTTCTCTGGCACCCGCAATACCGCCCTACCGTCGTCTTCAATTGCCATCTCGCCGGTGTCCCGGCGCTAAAGCGCTGGGCTATTGTCAGGAAAACGCCGCTCGGAGAAGGTTAGCGGCTAAGCAAGGCAGGCTAGCTCAGTCTTCTATCGCTATCCCGCGGTGTCCCGGCGCTAAAGCGCTGGGCTATTATCAGACAGATGCCGCTCGCAGACGGTTAGCGGCTAATCAAGGCAGGCTACCGTTGTCTTCAATCGCCATCCCGCATGGCGCCGGCGCGTTTCCTCTGGCACCCGGAATATCGCCCTTCTGATAATAGCCCAGCGCTTCAGCGCTGGGATGACGTGATCCTTATTCTCAGGAGTCCCGAAAGGGACGAAAGAAGCCGTCGCGGCAGATCACCCTTCACCACGCTCGATTTCGCAGACGATGCGGAAACCGAGGTCGTTGCAGGAGTAATTCGGCGCGTTGGTCGCGCGGGCGCTGGCACGAAGATTCGTGAAGCGGGATTTCCAGCTGCCGCCGCGATACACACGCTTCGGCCCGGAGGCAGGGCCGCGCGGGTTTTGCTTCGGAGCACCCGCCAGGTCCTGGTAAAAATCGAGGCACCATTCCCAGACGTTGCCGGCCATGTCTTCAATCGCGAAGAAACTGGCGCCGCGGGGAAAGGCGCCAACCGGGGAGGTTTCGGGGTAGCCATCGTTGACCTGCATGTCGCGCCACGGAAAACTCGTGCTCGCGTCGGCGAAATTCGCGAGGTCCCGGCCTGACTGGTTCCCCCACGGATACTTTCTGCCGTCGATACCGCGGGCGGCGTATTCCCATTCCGCTTCGGTCGGGAGACGGTAAGAGCGGCCGTCCTTTTGCCCGAGCCATTCGCAAAACTTCACCGCCTCGAAGCTGGTAACATAAACTACCGGATGATCGGCCCCGGCCCCTCCCATTCGCTTTTGTTTGTGCTTTGGATCGAACTGTTCGTACTGCGCATTCGTGATCGGATGTTGCGCGATATAAAAGGTGCTGAGACTGACCGGGGTGAGCGGCTGTTCGTTAGGCTGAGCGTCCGGCGCGTCGCTGCCCATGATGAATTCGCCGGCCGGCAACAGGACCATGGTGCCGCCGACTGAAGTCGCGAAGCTCCCCGGGAGATCGCTTACGGTCGGACGAAGGGCGGGCGCAAAGTCCGCGACTTGTTTCGCGGAAACTTCGGCAACCGTCGCCGGCGCCGAATTTTTCGGCGGCAGCTTGATGACCGGCTTACAGTTTCCGGGCTTGGCGAGAAGAAGTTCCTGGTCTTCAAGATAGCGATCGAGCAATTCTTCACCACGAGCCGGCGCGATCCCTAGATTTTCCGCAACCTGGGCGAGCATAGCCCGAACGGTATAAGTGGCGCTCGCCATGTTGAGCGCACCGAGACAGAGAATGCGGAGGTATTCCTTTTCCGCTTCTACTCGCGACGAGACAACGGGCGGCGCGGCTGGAGGCGCGGGGGCTGGGACCAGCCGCGAGCGCCGGGCGCCTTTTCGTTTCAATTCCTCTTCGATGCAGGCCTTGATCTGATCGTCACCGAGGCCTGCATTCTGGCCGAATTCGACCAGGTATACTTCCGCTTCCGCCGGCAAGACCCCGCCTTTGATCGAGAACCCGATGAACTTGATGAACTCGTCAAGCGCGTCCTGTTCGGCCTGCTCGGCCAGGGTTGCGTCCCACTGCCGGCGCCGCTCAGGGTCGAGTAAATCCATTCGCGCCTGGACGAGAGCGATCGGGGCGTCATCGATGCCGCGGCCCAGAAGCTGAGCCATTGGATTGGCGGGCTGGTTCTTGAGCGGGAGCTTATTTTGCCACCATTGGAGGAGCGCCGTGCAATGCGTCTGGACTTCCTCGTCACCTGGCTGCGTGCTCGGGTCCAGGCAGAGCCGGACATAAGGATTGTCGGAGTCGTAATTCCTCCAGCCGTCCCACTTGCGGGGGTCATCCGGAAAGGTGGGAGGAGCGGCTGAGACGGCGAGCATAGAAGAATGGAGAGGAGAAGCGGGCCTAAGCCGCGGGTTTACTGCAGATTATGTGCCCGGAGCAGAGGTCACGGGCGGGAAGGACGTTCGCGGACGCCGCAGCGCGGCGTCCCTACCTACAGGAACTTGAAAGAGCGAAGGATTTCGGCGGTGTCGCCTTTCGTGCCCAGGTCCTCGGCACTTTTGATGTCGCGGCTCAGTGAGGTCCCCAAAATCAGGATGGTGACGCCGTTCTTTTTCCCCGACGGATGGACCACGATGGTCTTGCCGTAGATCATGGTCTTCGCGGGATCGTTAAAATCCGCCTGGAAGAGAGCGGCCCGGCTGCGAACGCCATCCACGGTCTCGGGCGCGCGGCGCAACTCCTTGTAGTTGTGGAACCCGCCGGAGAGCTGCTGGCCTAACTGATCGAGAAGCGTGTTGTATATCGCCTCGCTGTCGGCGTTCGGTGGATCGAACCAGGCGTAACCGACGGCGAAGTTCTCGGACGTGTTCCCCTTCCCGGCCGCGGCGTATTTCTCCACCTTCACGAAGTTGACGTCGGACTGCGGCTGGAGGTTGAAGCTTTTCGGATAATTAAAGGTGAAGGCGACGAAGTTCGGCTGGAGCCCGCTCGGCAGGTTCTCTTTCACATTGACGTAAGTGCTCCAACCCATCTTTGGCGCGGCGGGCCCCGGAGCCTGGCTGCGGTTCGGCGAAGGAGTATTCGAGCTCGGTGACATGCTCAGCCGCGGCGCAATGGAAGGGGTCGGCGATTGCTTCTCGTCTATTGCCTTCAAGGCTGATTTGAAGTCCGCTTTGAAATCCGTCACCCGCTGCTTCGCCCGGTAGATCGCGAACCCGGCGATCGTCGCGATAATCAGAAGCAGGGTGAGACAGCCGCATCCGCCAAGGATCCACGGGAGCGAGCTTTTCTTCGGGGGCTCACCGGGTGGCGGAGTGTAAATCGGCGTTTTGGGCGGCAGGGGCGCGGCGGGAGGCGGCGTAGGCATCGCGGCCGCACCGGTTGGAGGTGGTGGGGTGAATGGCGGAGGTGGTGGCGGCGGTGGCGGATTCGAATCCGGCGGCGGCGGCGGGTTTGATTCGGGCGGAGTTGGCGGCTCGTTCATGGACAATTAGGATCGGCGCGGGACTGCGATCTTGTCAGGCCGCCGGAAAAGCGTCAAGCTGCCCCCGTCCAGCATCCTGCTGCCTTTCGAAGAAGAAGCACAACCCAGCCTCCGCAACCCCTCCCGGCACACCCCGCCCATGAAAACCCTCCGTGTTCTGTTCATTTTGACGATCCTCCTTCCAGTGGCTGAGGCGCACGCACGGACGATGGTCGACATCCCTGGGTTTCCAGTAGCCGGAATGCGCTCTTACCTGCCGGCCGGAGTTTTCGCGCAGCTGGAAAGGGAGCCAGTCAAAGCCTGGATCCTACTTCGCGGACAGATCGTTGGCGGCAAGGTAAGCGGGGCACGAGTCATCCACTCCGAGGCAGGTGGAGTATATGACAAGGTGGCAGTTCAAATGGCGAACGGAATGCAGCTGTACACGGACGTGACGTCGAGCCGCGTACCTCCATCCGTTGCCGTCCACATGCTGGTGTATCAACTCCCGAAAGGTGAGCATGCCATTGCCCTGGCCCAGGACGACAGTCTGGGTGGCAGCAATCTCACCACCTCGCATTCCCTTCGAATGCGCTTCCTCGGACTGGCCAACCAAAAGGCGCCGGCCAGTAATCGAAAGAAGAATTAAGCGCGTGCGCTAATCGCACGGCAGAGGACCCGAACGCTACCGCGGCGGCGCGAGCGGCGGCTTCGGCGCCGAGCGTTTTAACAACCCGAACAAGTCGCTGTCGGTTGAAAGGAGGAGAGTCGATTCTTTCGTCAGCACTTTGCGGTAGGTCTCCATGCTCTTGAGGAATCCGTAAAACTCGGCGGCTTGCGGGCTCTGGGTGTAGGCGCGCGCGTAGATCTCTGTCGCTTTTGCGTCTGCTTCGCCCCGGATTTCCTGAACCCGCCGGTAGGCTGTGGACTGGATCTCGTTCAGGTCGCGCTCTTTTTGGCCGGCGATGCGCGCGGCTTCGCCTTCACCTTCCGAACGGAAACGCTGTGCAATCTGGCGGCGCTCGCTGATCATTCGCTGGTAGATCCGGTCGAGCACATCAGGGTTGTAGTTCACCCGGCGTAAACGCAGATCGAGCAGCTCGACGCCGAATTCGGCGAGCTTCACCGCGGCGGCTTTCTTGATTTCTTCCTCGACCTTCAACCTCCCGAAGGCAATCGGCGGGAGGACACCTATCGTTCCCATCCCGACCGGCCCGACCTTCAAACTTTCGTCGCGCATCGGTTTGCGATCCTTGTCCGTCCGCACAATTTCGATGAGATCGTGCTTCGCGATCGCGTTCCGGGTTTCGCTGCCGAGGATGTCCTCAAGGCGGGATTGGGCGCTCCGCTCGTCGTGAAGACGCACGAAATAGGTCTTGGGATCGGCGATCCGCCACCGGCCATAAGTATCGACGTGGATGTAGGTCTTATCGCGAGTCGGGATCGCAACCGGAAGGCCATCCCATTCGAGGAAACGTTTGTCGATTCGGTTGACCGCCTGGATGAGCGGCAGCTTCATGTGCAAACCTGGTTCGGTGATCGGGTCCCCCACCGGTTTGCCGAACTGGGTAACGATGACCTGTTTCGTCTGATGAACGGTGTAGAAGCAATCGAAAATCAGACGGATGAAAATAAACGCTCCGACAATCGCCAGTATCCAGAGACAGCCGCGCTTGTTCATTTCACTTCGGCTTTCAACGAGAGTGGCAGAATGGGCAGGAGCTGCTTCATCGAGTCGTCGATGATGATCTTCGGACCCATGGAAGGCAGCACGTCCTGCATTGTCTCCAGGTAAAGACGGGTCCGTGTGATCTCAGGCGCCTTCAGGTATTGCTCGAGCATTGCGTTAAAAGAAGCGATGTCGCCCTCGGCTTCATTGACGCGTTTGAAACGGTAGCCTTCCGCGCCGCGAATGGTCTGGTCGGCCTGGCCGCGGGCGCGCGGGACTGCTTCGTTGTAATTGCCGTTGGCAACGTTGATCGCGTTTTCGCGGTCCTGCTGGGCCTTGTTCACTTCGTTAAACGAGGCCTGCACTTCGCGCGGCGGATTGACGTTCTTTAATTGCACCTGGTCGATCCGGACCCCCAGCTTGTAGCGTTTCACCAGGTCCTGCATCCGGCTCAGGGCCGAGACTTCGATATCCTGACGGCCGATGGTGATCACTTCATCGACGGTGCGATCCCCGATCACTTCGCGCATCGCGGCCTCAGAAAGGTCGCGCAAGGTTTGACCGGGATTGCGGACGTCGAAGAGGTATTCCTTCGGATCGCTGATCCGGTATTGGACGACCCACTCGACAAGCGCGGCGTTGAGATCGCCAGTGACCATCGATTTTTCATCGAGTTGCTGCTGCGCCGGCTGGTCCGGGTTCGTGTATCCGTAGGTGTAGAACCCGAACTCGAGTTTCAGCTGGCGGCGGGTCGGCAGGATGCTCACTTCATCCACTCCGAGAGGGACCTTGAAATGCAGGCCGGGCTCAACTGTTTTGAGGAACTTGCCGAAGCGTAAGACGACGCCTTCCGACTCGGCAGGCACGGTGTAATAGGAGGTCCAAAGCAGAATCAGCCCGAGAACCAGGACCGCGCCAATGCCGATAAGCCGCAGGGGCGGCTTTGGGAGATTGAGGTTGTAAACCGCCGGCGGCTGGTTGTTCATTGCGCGAGGGGCGCAAGCTAGTGCAAAAGGGCACGACTAAGAAGTGCAAAAAATCATGAGCACTCCCGGGAGCAGGGTGATCATCCGCCGCGCGACCCAGGACGATGCGGCACGGGTCGCGGAGCTCAATGGAACGCTCGGGTATCCGACGACAAAACAAGTGATGCTCGAACGGCTGAGCCGCATTCTTGAATTGAAAACGCATGCCGTCTTCGTCGCGGAAACGCCCGGCGAAGTGGTCGGCTGGATTCATGGAGCGGTGCAGGATGTTCTCGCTGCTGGAAAGGTGGCTGGAATCTGGGGGCTGGTGGTTCGCGAAGGAAGCCGCGGCGACGGCGTGGGTCGGCGATTAGTGGAAGCGGTTGAAGAATGGGCCCGGGGGAGCGGGTTCGACGAGGTCTCCGTCCGGAGCAACGTTGTTCGCCCCGAATCGCACGCGTTCTACGAGCGCCTTGGTTACATCCGCGTCAAAACGCAGCACGCATACCGAAAGCCGGTGGCCTGATGCGCGGGGGCGCTTTCCGCCTTGCCCGATCCGAAGCGGAGTATACTTTAATTTTCTCTATGAAAAGGACACCCGAACAAGTCGCGAACACCATCGAAGGTTTCGTCAATGGGGGCGGGAACCAATGGGATTGGGATGGATTCACGTCGATTCGTATCGACGATCCGGAGCTGGAAAAGATTCGGCAACGCTGTATCGCGATCCGCGACGAACATCCGCCAGACAAGGTCACGGACTATTGCAGCCCGGCCGGGATGGAAGAGATGCGGAAGCTGGCTGAAAGCCTGCGAGCGCGCGCCGCTTAGGAGAGCCTGTTGGCCTGGCCGCAGCCGATCCGACGCAGGCGAGGACTGCCTGTCGAACTGCGTAACGGCCCGGCCGCGCAGAGATGAAGAAACGGCGCCTTTATCGGATCGTTCGCGTCACGGTAGTTTACCTGCCGGTATTCTTTTTTTTCTGCACCCTGGTCCTGCCTTTCGTGCCCGGCGCGCTCGGCCTGTTCTCAGACCGTCCGAGTCCCTGGTACCAGGGCGTGACCGCGCCGGTCTTTTTGGCGGCCCTCTTCTATGCCTATCCGGTGACGTTGTTCTGCACTCGTCTGATCAGCGACGACTTGTTTTTATCGCCCGGCTACTACCTCATCCTCGCGACTTATACCGCGCTGTGGGTGATCTTTCTTCGGACTTTCTTCTGGTCCTTCGAACGGCGCGGTAAAGACGCTGCCTGATGGAATACCTTGGGGAAGATCACGTCCGGCGTCTTCTCGACGTGGATGCGCTGA
Organism: Chthoniobacterales bacterium; assembly: GCA_035536995.1. Classification (GTDB taxonomy): domain Bacteria; phylum Verrucomicrobiota; class Verrucomicrobiia; order Chthoniobacterales; family UBA10450; genus AV80. The sequence goes on from DATLNB010000072.1 coordinate 74,798, forward strand.
TCGGCACAATGCGGCGCGTCCTGGGTGAGTTTTCGGCGCGACAATGGCAACAGCCGGTCCGGGGCGTTCTGGCGCAGCACGGCGGCTTCTTCGGCGTCATGCCCGCGTCGGGCGAGGCCATGGGAATCAAGATGGTGACGTTTTATCCGGGCAACGCCGGCTCG
>DATLNB010000073.1:0-14513 GCA_035536995.1 Chthoniobacterales bacterium
GAAGCACCGAACATCAAACACCAACGAAGGCGCACGCCGCCTTTGGAGCTTGAGATTTTAAGTTTCTCTGGAGCTTGGTGCTTGGTCCCTTGGAGCTTCCGCCGCGGCGAAGTCGCGGCGGCACTACTTCTCGGCGTTTAATTCGAAATCGATCTTTACCTCGTAATAACTCTTCTGGGCCAATCCTTCCGGGAGCGGATCCACTTGCGTCACGCGTTGCGCGATCGCGGCGACCGATTCATCCACGACCACGTTGCCGGAAGGTTTGACGATCGCGAACTTGGACACCTTCCCATCTTTCTCGATCCGAATTTTGACGATTGTGGACATCTTCACGCCGGTCCCCGCACTGCTGGTCGGCTGCTGCCATGCCTTGTAAAAGCGGTCGTGCAACATCGAGCCATACCAGGCGTGCTCGGAATTCTTCGTCGCCCCGCTGCCAGTCCCAGGGGAGCTCGATTTGTCGGCTGATTTATCTGCAGTCTTCCCTGGTTCTTTACCTGTGCTCGTCTTCTCCCCGGGAGTCGCGGCTTTTTCTTCGATTGCCTTCTCTTTCTTTGGCGAGCTTTTCGGCGTCGCCTTGGGCGCAGGCGTTACACTCTTTTTTGGCGTCGCTTTGGGCGAAGGTTTCTCCGTTGGTTTCGGTGAGCTCTTGGCCGTGGGGGTTGGACTCGGCTTTGGCGGAACGGTCGCGGTTGGCGTGGGCGACGGCAGAACAATTTCGCTCTTTACCGGCGTCGGATGCGGCGCCGACTCCACTTTCGGAGCAATGCTCGGGCTTGGTGCGGGCGCCCGGCTTGGTTCGGCTGGAGCAGGCGTTGGAGCACTGGCGGCGGCCGCTGCATCCATCCACGTAATGCTTTGAAGATTGGGTCGACCGTTGTCGCGACCGGCTCGGGCGAGGGCCAGGAAAAGAACAAGGTGGACACCGGTAGCGAACGCAACGTTCCGCCAGAAACGTGCGTCGCGCGTCATCACGGGTTCGTTTCCGCCTTTGTCGCTATGCCCACCTTGGTTATCTGGGCGCGCTGCAAGGTGTCCATCAGGCTGATCAGCTTTTGCACGGGCAAATCCCGGTCCGGCCGAATCACGATGGCTGCCTCGGGATTGGCCTGTTTCAGTTCCGTCAGCCGCGCCAACAAATCCTGAGCGGCCACCGGCTTGTCATTGAGCTTGAGGCTTTCCTGCCGATCGATCGAGATGGTTTGGACCTGGCCGGGATTGACCGCGGCATTCGCGGTCCCGCTGGAAGGAATCACCAGGTTTACGCTGTTTTCGAGCAGCGGCGTCGTGATCATGAAAATGATCAGGAGAACGAACGCCAAATCGAGCAGCGGCGTGATATTAATCTCGGACAGCGTCGAGAGATTTTGCCGTTGGGAATAGCGCCTCATCGGAAAACGCAAATGGAGCCACCGATGGACACGGATGGAACACGGATAGTAAACGTGACCCTGGGTTCCATCTCATTCATCCGTGCAAATCCGTGTTCATCCGTGGCTGGTCTCATCGGCGGAACTCCATCTCACGCGCGCCGTGGTCCACGTATTTGTGCTCGAACTCGGAAGCCAGCTCGGCGGCGAAATTATCCATCTCAACGATGATCCCGCGGATGCTGGTGACCAAAAAGTTGTAACCGAACATCGCCGGGATCGCGACGCAAAGAGCGGTGACTGTCGTGATGAGCGCTCCGGAAATGCCGGGCGCCATCGTGGTCAGGTTCGGCGACCCGGCGACGGCGACATCGGTGAAAGTGTCCATCACGCCCCAGACAGTCCCCAAGAGGCCGAGGAAGGGCGAGCCGCTGACCGCGGTCGCCAGCAGGATCATCTGGGACTCCAGTCCGAGCGCGGTTTCGCCGACGGCGCGTTCCATCGCGGCGTTCACTGCGTGCATCTGGGCGGGCGCGATTTTCTCGGCGCTCCCGAGGCGCGCCCGGAAGGTTTCGTCAACTTCGGCCGAGCCCAGGAGCTGAAACGTCATCTCCTCGCAACCGGCGCGATAAACATTGAAAAGCGGCGCGCCGGGAAACTTCGCGTGATTCTCGAAGAGGCGGAGCGGTTGCCGGTCTTTCCGAAACGCTGCACGAAAACGCGCAGTTTGTTTTCGCGCGAATTGGATCACCCGCAGCTTCGTGATCATGATCGACCAACTGAAGACCGAGGTCAGACAAAGGGCCGCGAGGACTATTTTCCCGGCGATCGTCGAATGTTCGAACGCAAAGGTAAGGCCGCCGGCGGCTAGAAGGATCGGAATCAGCATTCGTGCTGCACCGAAGGACTAATAAATGACTAATGACGAATGTCTAATGACGAGCGCAGCCTAAAGCGGAAAACGTCCGCGCATGTCAGGCGTTGTTCGCCATTCGCCGCGGATACGAAGGCCGTTTGTAAGCAACGATGATGAACCCAATACCGATCGCGATCGTGAAAAAGGAAAAGAACTGGCCGCGGGTAAAGCCACCGATGAGAGAAGCGTCCGGTTCCCGAAAGTTTTCCACGATGATCCGGAAGACAGAATAGATCACGAGAAACAAACCGGTAATCATCCCGTTAGGCGTCCGAAAGCGCGTCCGGACGAACCAAAGAATCGCGAATAACGCCACACCCTCGAGAAGCGCTTCGTAGATCTGGGAAGGATGCCGCGGATTAAGAATGCCGCGAAGAACCTCGGCAACCCGTGGGTTCGTCCGGACGGCATCGACGATGGATTCGAGCGATTTCAGCGACGGATCGATCTGCTGGCAGGCTGCGAGCGCGCGATCGGCCTGAGCGGCGTTTTCGGCGTCGAACAATTCTTTCGGAAACTGGACCGCCCACGGTACCGTGGCGATCCGTCCGTAAAGCTCGCCGTTGATGAAGTTGGCGCAACGGCCAAGGAACAGCCCGAGCGGCGCGACCACACAAAGATTATCGCCCGGATTTGTCCAGGGCAGCTTGTGGCGCCGGGAATAGATCAGAGTGAAGACAACAATCCCAAGGATGCCGCCGTGGCTTGCCATCCCGCCTTCCCAAACCCGCAGAATCGAGAGTGGATCTTTCAACATCGCGGGTTTGTAGAGAAACACGTATCCCAGCCGGCCGCCGATCATCACACCGAAGAGGGCGACCCACGTTACAAAATCACCCAGCGCGGCCTGGCTCAGGTCAAGGAAGCCGCGCCGCGACAAGACGCGCAGGAGCAGATAAGCAAAGAGAAAGGCGAGGACGTAGGCCATCCCGTACCAGCGCGGCCCGACCGTCTCTGTAATGCGGAAGATGAAGGGATCGAGGTTGTGCAGGTAATAGCCGAACATCAGGAGGAGCGATCTTGCGCGAACTTGTCGAAGCGAGCAACAGCTCCGTTGCGCTGTTGTGGCGACGGCGCTCGGTCGCCGTAAACACGTTTTCTTTACTGCTGCGCGCTCTTACGCGGTCAGCGCGACCGCAAGAGCTTCGTTGCACGCAATCGGAGGGACGTGCTTCCACACGTCCAACGCCGGTCGCGTCGCAATGAAAACCGCCCGGACGTGCGGAAGCACGTCCCTCCGGGAAAACTACGCGGCGCGCGCCGCACTTTTCCGGCGCTTCGTTTTCAAGACTTCGCGCAAAAACGGCGCGGTCCTGCTCACGCGGCTCTTCGCGATTTCCTCCGGCGTGCCGCTCGCGACCACTTCGCCGCCCTCGGCGCCGGCTTCCGGCCCCATATCCACGATGTAATCCGCTTCGCCCATGATGCTGAGATTGTGCTCGATCACGATGACGGTGTTGCCTTCATCCACCAGGCGATGCAGGACTTTGAGAAGAAGCTCCACGTCCGCCATGTGCAATCCGATGGTCGGTTCCTCCAGGAGGTAAAGCGTTGACTTCGGTTTTCGCATCTTGCGAATCCGCTCGTTCTGCGCGCGGCTGACTCCGCGGGTTAGCTGAGTCGTGAGCTTGAGACGCTGGGCCTCGCCGCCGCTCAGGGTGGGACTCGGCTGCCCGAGCTTGAGGTAGCCCAGGCCGGTGTCGACCAGAAGCGAAAGCGGCCGGGCGATCTTCGGGTTCGCGGAAAAGAACGCCGCCGCTTGTTCGATCGTCATTTCCATGACATCGCCGATGCTTTTCTCGTTGTAGAGAACTTCGAGTGTCTGAGCATTGTAACGCCGCCCGCCGCAATCCTCGCATGGGACATAACTGCTCGGGAGAAAACTCATCTCCAGTTTGATCGCGCCCTGCCCGCTGCAGGTTTCGCATCGGCCCCCTTCGGCGTTGAAAGAGAAACGGCTCGGCGAATATCCCCGGACCCGCGAAACGGGCAGCTGGCCGTAAAGTTTCCGGATTTCGTCGAAGACCTTGATGTAGGTCGCAGGAGTAGAGCGCGAAGTTTTTCCAATCGGTGACTGGTCGACTTCGTAAACCGTTTCAAAGGCATCGATCCCGGTGATGGTCGAAATCAAATCTCGTTGCGGGGCCCGCTTGTTTTTCAATCCTTCAGTCACTGCGGGCAGCAAGACCGACCGCATCAGGGTCGATTTGCCGGAGCCGGAGATCCCGGTGATTACAGAAAGCCGTCCGACCGGGAAACGCACGTCCACTCCCTTCAAGTTGTGCGCCCGCGCCCCGCGAATCTCGATCCACTGCTCGACCTCGCCTAACGACCTGCGCTCCGATCGCGTCGGATGACAGAGCGGGTTCTTCAGGCAACGCCCGGTTTCCGAGCTGCCGTGTTTTTCGATTTCAGCCAGGGTTCCCTGCACGACGACTTCGCCGCCATGCATTCCGGCGCCGGGCCCGAGGTCGATAATATGGTCCGCGCGCCGCATCGTCTCTTCGTCGTGCTCGACGATTACGAGCGAGTTACCCTTCTCGCGCAAAGCGCTCAGGGTTTCGAGCAGGCGAACGTTGTCGCGCGGATGAAGACCGATCGTCGGCTCGTCCAAAACGTAAAGCACTCCGCGAAGGTTCGAGCCGAGCTGAGCCGCGAGCCTGATCCGTTGCGATTCGCCGCCGCTCAAGGTCTTGGCCGAACGCCCGAGGGCGAGGTATCCCAGGCCGACGTTTTCCATGAACCGGAGCCGTTGCGAAATCTCCGGCACCAGGTCGTCGGCAACGGTCTTCTGGTTTCCGCGAAACCGCAGCTTACCGATCAACTGCAACGCTTCCCCCGCTGACAGGGCGCTGAAACTGTCGATCGTGTGATCCTGCATTCGGACGTGACGCGCCACCGGATTCAGGCGCGAGCCGTGACACGCCGGGCAGGGCACGGCTTCTTCTTCGCCGATCCATTCGGACTCGCGCTCGGCCGCCAATTCGTTCTCGAGGGCCGAATCGCCATTATCCTCGGCGCCAGTTTGTTTTTCCCGGTTCCAAATTTCGCCGAATCCACCGCATTCCTCGCAGGCACCGTGCGGCGAGTTGAAAGAGAACAGCCGCGGATCAAGCTCTTCAAACGCCCGGCCACATCCGGGACAACTCATCTCGGTGCTCATCACGGTGAGCCGATGTTTTGCATCGAGAAGATGCGCGGTGCCCCGTCCGATATCGAGCGCGCGCTGGACCAGGTTGCGCGCTTTCAAGATTCTTTTCGCGTCGATCGCGCCGACCACGACATCGATGGTGTGTTCTTTGAAGCGCTCGAGCTTTCGAAAATGGGCAACCGGCACCAGGATCCCGTCCACGAAGAGCGTGTCGAATCCCTGGCGCTCAGCCCAGCGGGCGACGTCGGTGTGAAACCCTTTTCGCGCCTTGACCAGCGGCGCGAGGACCTTGAGGGGCCCGCGTTTCACGGCGACCTCCAGCTGGCGCACGATCGCGGCGACGCTCTGCTTTTCGACCGGCAAATCGCAGTCCGGGCAAAATTGCGTCCCCGTTTTCGCGAAGAGGAGCCGGAGAAAATGGTAAACCTCCGTCACAGTGGCGACGGTTGACTTCCCGCCCCCTCGCGTGACCCGCTGTTCGATCGCGACGCTTGGTGGAACGCCTTCCACGAGGTCCACATCTGGTTTCTCAAGCTGTTCCACAAATTGCCGCGCGTAAGGCGACATGCTGTCGAGAAATCTGCGTTGCCCTTCGGCGAAAAGAATATCGAAGGCGACAGTGGATTTGCCCGAGCCGCTCAACCCGGTGATCACGACCATCTTGTCCCGCGGGATCGCCAGCGAGATGTCCTTCAGATTGTGCTCCCGCGCCCCATGAATGCGAATGCCGCTGGTTCGAGCGGGGAGCGCCGGCGCCCCGCCGAATGGTTCTTCGGCGACACGCAATAAATTTTCTTCGTCATCTGGAGCGTAGACGCTCCTATCGGTTCGCCGCGAGGCGCCCCGAACAGCACGCGAAGCGCGCGCGCTCCCTAGAACCACGCTAAGAAACTGTCCGGTATGCGATGCCTCCACTTCTGCGACGGCCTCGGGCGTTCCCGCCGCCACCAGCCGCCCGCCTTCGTCTCCCGCCTCGGGCCCGAGGTCGATGACCCAATCGGCACATTTGATCACTTCCAGGTTGTGCTCGATGACAACCAGCGTGTTGCCCCCGTCGACCAGGCGCTGAAAGAGGCGCATCAGGATCGCGACATCATCGAAATGCAATCCGGTGGTCGGCTCGTCGAAAATAAAGAGCTTCCCGCCCTCCGCCTTGCGGTCATCGATTTCGGTCAGGTGTCCGACGAGCTTGAGCCGTTGCGATTCGCCACCGGAAAGAGTGTTGAGCGGTTGCCCGAGACGCAAATATCCAAGGCCCACCTCGTCCAGGACGTCCAGCTTGTCCCCGAGCTTGGCCGATTCGCCGATCTGGGCGAAGAACTGGATGGCTTCGCTCACCGTCATCTCCAGAACCTCGTGGATTGATTTGCCGTAAACCTTGACCCGGAGCACGTGCGGCTGGAATCGGCGGCCTTCGCATTCCGCGCAGCGAACGTAGAGGTCACTCAGGAATTGCATCTCGATTTTCTCGAACCCGGTTCCACAGCAACGTTCACAACGGCCGCTGCCGGAGTTGAAGGAGAAGGCGCTTGCGGTCAGGCCCTGGGCCATGGCCTCCGTCTGGGCGGCGAACATTTCCCGGACCCGATCGTAGAGGCCGAGGTAAAGGATTGGGGTCGACCGCGGAGTGCGGGCCAGCTGGGCCTGGTCCACCATCACGACTTCGCCGACGCGATGGGCGCCGGTCACCGACTTGCAGGCACCCGCTTCCTGGTCGTTCGACTGGCCCTTGGCGCGCGCCAGGTGACGGAAGAGAACGTCGTGAATCAATGTCGATTTCCCGGAACCGGAGACGCCTGTGACACAGTTGAAAACGCCGAGCGGAATTTCGACATCGACGTCCTTCAGGTTGTGCTCGCGCGCGCCGGCGATCTTGATCGAGCTCGAAGATTTGCGGCGGGATTTTGGAATAGGGATGCGTTGCCGGCCGCTCAGGTAATCGGCGGTAAGCGAAAGGTGGATCGGGCGCTCCGCGCGCGATCCACCAAAATTCGTCAACGCGCCGCTGTAAATCAGCTCCCCGCCGTATTCACCGCGGCCCGGTCCAATATCCACGATGTTGTCCGAGGAGCGGATGATCGCCTCCTCGTGCTCAACTACCAGGAGGGTGTTCCCTTTGTCCCGCAGATCGTGCATCACGCGAACGAGCCGGCCGACATCGCGCGGATGAAGCCCGACGCTCGGCTCGTCCATTACGAAAAGAGTGTTAACCAGGGAAGCGCCCAGACAGGTCGTCAGGTTGACCCGCTGCACTTCGCCCCCGCTCAACGTCCTGGTCGAGCGATCCAGGGTCAGGTAACCGAGCCCGACTTCGCAAAGATATCGCAACCGTGCGACCACTTCGTTCCGCAGCATCTCAGCCGTCGAGTCGTTAGGCGGCAACGACAGGCCGGCGAAAAGCTTTTGCGCGTCGCAGATGGGAAGCAACGCCAGCTCGGGCAAGGTGCGGAAGATTTCGCTTTTTTGTAGCGGCGGTCTATGACCGCCGATCTCGCTTTTCTTTGCGTCGCCATTTCGGCGGTCATAGACCGCCGCTACAGGAGATGGAGCCGGCGACGCAATCTTGTAGTTCAGCGCTTCACGCTGGAACCGGCCGCCTTTGCACTGAGGACAGGTCGTATATGCCCGGTAGCGGCTGAGCAAAACGCGGACATGCATTTTGTAGGTCTTGCTCTCGAGCCATTTGAAAAAGCCCCGGACGCCGTACCAGCGATTGTTCTCGGCCAGCTCCTCGACATCGGTGTCTTCGTCGCGCGCCTCCCCATTGATGACGAAATCCTGGTCGGCCTTGGGCAATTCCTCGAACGGGGTCCGGACATCAATCTCTTCACGGGCGCACGCGCGCATCAGGTCGCGCTGCGATTCGCCCATTTCTTCACCGCGAAAAACCCTGACGGCGCCCTGCGAGATCGAGAGCGATCGGTCCGGGATCGCCTTGTTCAGGTCGATCGCGATGGTTCGTCCGAACCCGCGACATTCAGGGCACGCGCCAAGGGGGTTGTTGAAACTGAAAAGGCCAGGCGTGGGCGGGCGAATATCGAGGTCGCAGTGGGCGCAATGCCAGCCGGTGGAGAAAGGGAGTTGAGAGTCTGTCGTTGAGAGTTGAGAGCCGTCGGTAACCGGAATGACGTTAATCCTGTCTTTGCCGAAGCGGAGGGCGGTCTCGATCGCTTCCACGAGCCGGGCCCGGTTCGTTTCGGAGATTGTGATCCGGTCCTGGATAACCTGAACACGTGCGCCGAGCCGCTTGATCTTATTGTCGGAATCCACGCGGATTACTTCGCCGTCGATCCAGACTCGGAGGTAGCCCTGCTGCTGGATGAAGTCGAAAAAGGCGCGAGGCTCGGTTTTTGGCGGAACCGCGACCCAAAAAGTAATTAAGACGGTCTGGGAAGCGCCGAATTGGCGTAACACTTCATCCGTGATCGAGCGCGCGGTCTCGGGCCGGATTTCGCGTGCACAATTAGGACAGAACGCGCGAGCGATCCGCGGCATGAGGAGCTTCAGGTAATCGTTGATCTCCGTCATCGTCCCCACCGTTGATCGCGAGCTTTTCACCGGGTTCGCCTGCTCAATCGCGATCGCGGGCGGGATGCCGCGGATTTCGTCCACGCGCGGCTTGTCCATCCGGTCGAGGAACTGCCGCATGTAAGGGCTGAACGTTTCGACGTAGCGGCGCTGGCCCTCAGCGTAGATCGTGTCGAACGCGAGACTGGATTTTCCGCTCCCGCTCGGGCCGGTGATGACGGTCAATTTTCCGAGCGGAAGATCAAGGTCGATGCCTTTGAGATTGTTCTGGCGGGCCCCGCGAATTTCCACGCAACCGCGGTCAGGCGGCGCGGTCACACATGGTTTTTCGGCGGTCGTTGAACCCACCGGAGAGTATCCGATTGCCGGTAGGGGTTAGCAAATTCTCGACGTTCTTCTGTAGCCGCCGCCCTGTGGGCGGCGTGGGCGCGCGCATTGATGGTTAGGCTTGCTCTCGCGCTTCGCACAGCGAAGCGGCTACAGACGAGGCGCCAGCAGTTTAACCCGCGAACCGCTTCTCGACTTTCTCGCGTTCCCGCAGCAATCGCTCCGGCATGTCGGGTTTTAGCGTCTCGAAAAATTTTGCCTGACCTTCGAGCTCGGTCTTCCACTCTTCCGAGTTCACGGCGAGCAGCTCACTCAATTGCTCCTCCGACACGCCGTTCAGCTCATCGAGATCCAAATCCTCCGGGCGCGGCACATAACCGATCGGGGATTCCTGTGCTTCACCGTTGCCTTCGCAGCGGCGAATAATCCACTCCAGGACCCGCATATTATCGCCGAAGCCGGGCCAGAGAAATTTCCCGTCAGCGCCCTTCCGAAACCAGTTCACGTGGAAGATGAGCGGCGGATTTTTCAGGCGTGGCCCAATTTCGAGCCAGTGCCTGAAATAATTTCCCATGCTGTAACCGCAGAATGGCAGCATGGCCATCGGATCGCGCCTGACCTGGCCGACTGCGCCAGTCGCCGCCGCGGTCGTTTCCGAAGCCATTGTTGCCCCGGCATAAACCCCATGGACCCAGTCGAACGCCTGAAAGACGAGCGGCATCGTGTCGCTCCGGCGGCCACCGAAAATGATTGCGCTGATCGGGACGCCTTCGCCTTTCTCCACGTCTGAATCCAGCACCGGATTGTTCCGCATCGGGACCGCGAACCGGCTGTTCGGATGGGCCGCTTTCTCTTTCGAGTCCGGCGTCCAGTCGTTGCCTTTCCAATCGATCAAATGCGCGGGCGCTCCGCCGTCCTTCCCTTCCCACCAGACATCGCCGTCATCGGTCACCCCTACGTTCGTGTAGAGCGTGTCCCGCTCGATCGATTTCATCGCGTTCGGGTTCGACTTGTAACTCGTCCCCGGCACCACCCCGAAATAACCGTTCTCCGGATTAACTGCGTAAAGACGGCCGTCTTCACCGATCTGCATCCACGCGATGTCATCGCCGATGGTCGTCACCTTCCAGCCTTTGAAATGCGCCGGCGGGATCAGCATTGCGAAATTCGTTTTGCCGCAGGCGCTGGGGAAGGCAGCAGCCACGTAATGCTTGCGGCCGTCCGGCGCTTCCACCCCGAGGATAAGCATGTGCTCGGCGAGCCAGCCCTGCTTTCGGGCCAGGTACGAGCCGATCCGTAACGCCAGGCATTTCTTGCTCAACAAAACGTTGCCACCGTAGCCGGAACCGACCGAGATGATCGCGTTGTCCTGCGGGAAATGGCAGATCAGCCGGCGCTCAGGATTCACATCGAGGAGCGAATGCACGCCGCGGTTCCATTCGCCTTTCGCGTCGTTGCCGAGGCGCTCGACGGCGACCGTCCCCATTCGCGTCATGATCCGCATGCTAAGGACGACGTAAATTGAATCGGTCACCTCAAAGCCGACCTTGGTTAGGGGCGAATCCGGCGGACCCATAATGTAGGGAACGACGAACATGGTCCGCCCCTTCATCGCGCCCCGCAGCATCCCGTGTAATTTCGTGTAGGTCTCGTCCGGGGCTGCCCAGTTATTCGTCGGGCCCGCTTCTTCCTTGGTCGGCGTGCAGATCAAAGTGAATTGTTCGACTCGCGCGACGTCGTTCGGGTTCGATCGATGCAGATACGAGCCCGGCTTTTTTTGCTCATTAAGTTTCAGGACCACACCGAGCCGCTCAGCCTCCTCGAGCAGCCACGCGTTCTCCTTTTCCGACCCGTCACACCAGAAAATGTTTTCGGGTTGGGTCAGCCGCGTGACTTCCTCGACCCAGGCGAGGACAGCCGGGTTAGCGGGTTTGGTATCTCCTATTCCGGCGGGCGGTGAAACGGCAGGCGCCAGGTTATCCATGGATGTGCGGGCTCGGGATCATTCGCGAACAGCTTGGAGCGGATTGCCATTTTCGCCGGTTCGGACGCTTGTCCAAGTAAATTTTCCGCGGGGGGCGGGCTGGGCGCCCCTTGCGCGCGCCGAATCCGCGCCGTTAATTGCGGATATGTTTGGTGTCACCACCTCGGATGACTACCACCCGGTAACGTGGGTGGGCCGCCATCCGGTCCACGTCACGACTCTGCTCGTGGCGGTGCATGCCTTTGCCGCGATCGTTGCCTGTTTTCTCGGCGGAACTTACATCCTCGGCAATCTCGCCTTCGACAGCGCCCGCGTCCTGCAACGCGGCGAGGTCTGGCAGGTAGTAAGCTACGCCTTTGTCCATTCGCCCTCGAACCTGCTCTGGTTCGCGGTTGAGATGTACATGCTTTACGCCTTCGGGCGCGAGGTCGAGCGGTTCGTCGGTCGCCGCGCTTTCATCGTTCTCTACGCAAGCCTGCTGATCGCGCCGACCCTGCTCCTCACGCTCTGGGGAATGTTCCAGCGCACCGGGATCGCCGGATCGCCCGCGCTCCACTTTGCCATCTTCATCGCCTTTGCGGCCATGTATCCGAACGTCGAGCTGCTCTTGCGAATCCAGGCGAAATGGGTCGCGCTCGCCCTTGCCGCCATTTCAACTCTTCAACTCCTCGCCTATCGCGACTGGCCGGACATGGCCGCCCTCTGGCTGAGCATGGGAATCGCCATCGCCTTCGTGCGATTACGCGGCGCCGGCCCCAACCTCGATTGGTGGACAACGATGAAAGCGCGTTTCCAGCCGAAGCCGAAATTTCAGGTGGTCCCCCGCACCTCGCCGCGGCGCACGGTGGAGCCGGAAAACATTCACGAATCGATCGACCCAGTGCTCGAAAAAATCTCCAAGCACGGGATCAACAGTTTGACTGCTTCGGAACGGCGCGCGCTCGATCGGGCTCGGAATCGGCTCCTCAAAGAGCCGCAGTGAACCGCGGTGCAGCCGATCTGCGCATCAGCGTCATTATTCCGACGTGGCGCGACACGGAGAACCTCGCCCGTCTCCTCGCCGCGCTTGGCCGCTGCGAGCGGATTGCGGAAGTTATCGTGGTGGATGCTTCCGGGGACTTGCTGCCGGAAAAGCTCGCTCCCTCGCCCGGCGTAAAATTCCTGAAAGCCGCGAAGCCGAATCGGGGCGCACAACTGAATTTGGGCGCGGCGGCCAGCACCGGCGAAGTGCTCCTTTTCCAGCACTGCGACACAACGCTGGGTCGACCGCACCTCGACGCATTGATGTCCGCCCTGGCCGACCCGGAAATTATCGGCGGCGCCTTTTATCGTACGTTCGATTCCAAACATGCCCACATGCGATGGCTCGCAACGCCGGCCCGCTTGCTCAACAAACATGGCGGCACGCTTTACGGCGACCAGTCGGTCTTCGTCCGCTCCGAGGTCTTTCGCAGGCTCGGTGGTTTCGAGGAGATTCCCCTGATGGAGGATGTCGAGTTTTCTCGACGCCTGCGAGCAGCAGGTCGGATCGTCGTCCTTGATCCGCCCGTCGAATCCTCGGCCCGGCGTCATCTTCAAAAAGGGCCGTATCGAACCACCCTGCAAAACGGGTTGTTTATCGCGCTCTACAAGTTTGGCGTCTCGCCGCACACGCTCCATCGCTGGTATTACGGCGTATTAGCATGAAGCAATGGGAGGGACGTGCGGAAGCAGGTCGCCCTGTAGCGGCGGTCTATGACCGCCGACCGCAGGACCCCCGCTTGCTACCTCCTCCGGCGGTCATAGACCGCCGCTACAGTTATTCTAGCGCGACGGCCTCAGCCCGGAGCAGCTCCACGAATTCTTCCGCGGTCCCCGCCGCCAGGAGGGCGTCGCGCCGCGGCTGGTCTCTCACGGACCGGGCGAGCGCGCCGAGGCAAACAAGATAACCGGTCACCATTTGTTGAGGAACACCGACGAGAAAGATCAGGTGAACCAGTGCGCTCGAATATCCAAATGGGATTCCTTTCGTGCTCCGGCCGATCCCGAGAACGATCTGCCCCACCAGATCGGTCCGGGCATGGGGAAACGCAACGCCGTCCCCGGTGTTCGTTGAGGCCTTGCCTTCCCGCTCCATGATGGCGTCGGCCAGTTTATAAAAATCGTGGACGAGGCCGTTGTCGCGGAGGCGTTCGACAATCTCGAGGATCGCCTCGGCGGCGGTTTGTTCCCGCAGCTCGAGCACAACCATTTTTGGATCGAGGATTTCGGAGAGAAGCGCGGACATCGGCGCGATTGATTGGATTGACGGGCGAAAGCGAGTTATCGAATTATCAAGGCACGCGTGGCAACTCAAAACAATCCGGGCGGACTGACGGACGAAGCGACGATCTCGCTCCAGAAGAGCATTTACGATCCCGGCTACGTCAACGCGATGTCGCACTTTTACCGGGGCGAGCTCGCGCGCATCATGGTCTGGCGGCAACGCCTCGACATCACGACAAACTGGGCCATCACCAGCAGCACCGCGATTATCACGATCGCTTTCTCAAATCGCGACGTCCCGCATATCATCTTCTTTTTCAATCTCGCGATCGTCTGGGTGATGCTCTGGATTGAGGCCCGGCGTTATCGCTTCTACGACGCCTTTCGGGCGCGGGTCCGCATGCTCGAGGCGCATTTCCTCGTTCCGATGGTGATGGAAAATCGCGAGATGCTGCAGGGCGAATGGAAGAAGCTGGTCTGCGAAGATCTGATCCTGCCGTCGTTCAAGATCAGCAAGCTGGAGGCAGTGGGGCGGCGATTAAAACGCAACTACGTCTTCATTTTCATCCTGATCATGGTCGCCTGGGTGACAAAGATCTTCCTTCATGCCTCAATGACGCTCGATGGTTTACCGGCCTTCTACCGGGCGATGCGCGTCGGGCATATCCCTTCGTGGCTGGTCGCCGCGGTCTTTGTCGGAACGCTCGTGAGCGTGATTGGCATTACGATCTACGTCGGCAAGAAGACGACCGGCGAAGTGTCGGAATTCCGGACCCATCGATCGTTGTGGAAGATTTGAGCGCCAGCCGTGGTCAAATCGCGGTGATCGTGAGCAAAGTCGAGGGACCCCGCGTCGCCACTATCGATATCTGCCGCGCAGACTCGGGGCGCGTCGAGTCCGCCGCGCTCCGCTCGGAATGACTGCGTTCGAGCGGCTCTGCGAGATCGTGGCCCAGCTTCGCGCCCCGGGCGGCTGCCCATGGGACCGCG
>DATLNB010000074.1:0-30883 GCA_035536995.1 Chthoniobacterales bacterium
GCTCAGGCCCCAGCATCGAGAGAGTGCCCCCCGGCCACTCGCGCCCCCAGCGTCCCCAAAAACCGCGTGATTCGGCGCGTACTCTTCCCGTCCACGAACCGAAATGAAAACAAATGAACACCCCACCAGATGATCAAAAACAGGAGGCGAGCGAACAAGCCGCCGATGAGCAGGCGCGTCGCGCAGCGATCGAGGAACAAACCGCAGCCGCGATCCGGTCCGATAAGACCCAGCAAGCGATCGACGAGATTCAGAGGCTTACGAACCGGCTCGTGGAGACCTCCCGGGCCACTCTCTCGCGGGCAGAAGAAGATCGGGCTCTCCATGGTGCCCTGCAGGAGCTTCGCAACGTTGCCCGCGATGTTGCCAATAATTTCGGTTCGGAACTCCGCGCTGCTGCTCCGTCGCTTCAACCTGGGGGCGACTTCGGGCGTCCCACGGAGTGTGGGTGCGGCTGTGGTCCGTCGTGTGAAATTGTTTCCCCGGATTGTTGTTGCTTCGAGATCGTTATTCTGCGGGCGCGAGTGATCGAGGCTCAGAGGATCATTGAACCCGCGGATGCCGGCGGCGGTGGGGCCTTGGAATTAATTTTCAACGTCCTGGCTGATGGTCAGGGGGAAGTTTATCCGAGTCTCGCGTCGTTCATCGCGATCGAACAAAAACAAAAGTGGGTCGCCATTAACAAAGTGATTCGGAAAATGTGCGTGCGCTGCGGTGAGACCAGAAGCGTGCCGCTCACCGTTGAGGTGATGGAGGTGGAAGAAAATGTACCGGGCGGGCGGCCCGAATTCGGGACGAATTTCGGGACTCTGACGCTGAAATGCGGCTGTCTGATCGCGCCTGAACAGGTTGCGGTCGATTTGTCTGGTGGTGGCGTCGCCGGAGGCGAGGTCCTGGTGGAAGTTGGCGCCCGCCAGATTTGACCCCCGGCCCATCACTGCACGTTGTAAATCTCGACGAGCCCAATCCCTGTCCCGCCATTCTTCCCGGCGAGCACGGCGGTAAAAGCACCGGGCGGGAGCGACGCAAAAATTCCAGATTCCTTTTCATTGCCGGGGGCGAGGCCGCGCAGGCTTAATTGGGCCGCCGAGGTGGGGTCGCTTTGCCAGTCGTCGTTCGAAATCAGGAGAGCGCCGTTGCTATCATGCAACTCCAGAGTTGGATCGGCCAGCAGCGGGCTGAGCCCGAACTGGCCTAACGATGGGCCGATGCCGCGCAGTGCCACCTGGGCGTTGTCGCCGCCGCCGAGGATGAACCCGCCGATCATGACGTTGCTGCCGGTCTGAACCAGACCGCGCGTGCTGATGTTGGCGAGTTGCGCGTCAGTTGCGCCAGTTGGCTGACTGACATCGTAGATTTCCACGAGGCCCACGCCGGTGCCGCCGTTTTTTCCAGCCAGGATGGCGGTGTAGGAACCAGCGGAGGGGAGCGACGTGACGATGCCGGACTCTTTAGGATTCTGCGGCGCAAGACCGAGAACTATCAGCTGCGTCTCCTGCCCCGGGTCATCCTGCCAATTGTCGTTCTGGGCCAATAACCCGCCGCCCGAGGCCCGGAGTTCCAGAGTTGGATCGGTCAGCACATCAGTCAGCCCAGAATTTTGGAGCGATGGTCCCAGGCCCCGCAACGCGACCGACTTGGGCGTGGTGCCGGTAATAATAAACCCGCCAATCATCACACCGGCTCCTGTTTCTACCCGCAGCCGGGTCGCAATATTAAGAGCGTGAGCGGGCGCCAACCCTAGCCGGTAGATGCCTCGACCGAACGTCGCGGCAAAGATGGAATTGGACGCGGCTCGATATTCGAGGTCCGTCACCGGCACGTTTGGAAGGTCTCCGCCAGCCGCGACCCAGGTCGCGCCACCATCGGCCGAAGCGAAAACGCCAACGTCGCTCGCCACATACAAATTCGAGCCCACGATCACGATGTCGTTCACCGGCGCTTGGGGAAGATCGCTGGCGATGCTCGACCAGTTGGTGCCGCCATCCGTGGTTTTCAAGACGTAAGGCAGCGCGGTCCCCGACCGGAAGCCGGAGAAGGTCGCGTAGGCCACGGCCGGATTCAACGGATCAAACGCTACCCGCGTCACCCATGTTCCTGGCAGATCGGGATCGGTCACTTGCGTCCAGGTCGCGCCGAGATTCGTGGTGAACCAGAGGCGGCCATCGTCGGTGCCGGCCAGGAGGCGGTTCGGATCGGCTTTGGCCGCCGCTACTGTGGTGACGGTGCCGAACGGATAACTGGGGTCGGGTCCCGGCCCGCCGGTCAGATCGGGGCTGATGGCAGACCACGACACGGCGTGGTTCGTCGAGCGGTGGACGCGGGTGCCCCCGAAATAGAGGATGGCCGGGTCGTTGGGCTGGAACACAAGGGGCGCAAACCAGTTTCGCCGCCCCCCTGCCCCGATGGCAGGGGTGAAATAGGTCGTCGTCGCGCCTGCGTCTGTGGAGCGATAACAATTGCCGTATTGGAAACACCCGTAGACGAGATTCTGGTCAACCGGGTTGATGAGCGCCGCCAGGCCGTCCCCGCCGACGTAGCTGTTCCATGATACCCCGCCGAAGGAACGATTCACGCCGTTGTCCTGCGCGCCTCCCACCAGGCGAGCCTCGTCCTGCTCGCTCACGTCGACGCTGTAGAACTGCGTGTATGGTTCGCTGACCGCCTTCGTCCATTGATCGTTCGAGCCGTTGACGTCCGACCGGTACGTCCCACCATCGTTCCCAAGATAAACCCGACCGGGCGCCTTCGGGTCCCAGACCAGGGCGTGGTGATCGGCGTGCGGACTCAGGTGTTCGATGAAGGTCGCGCCACTGTCCTGCGACTCACAAAGAGCGACGCCCGCTGCGAATACGCGGGCCTGGTTGGCTGGGTCGACCCATAGCTTGCCGAACCACCACCCGAATGACGCCTGCGCGTCCGCGAGCTTGGTGTCAGCCGGGACATTGGTCCACGAGTCTCCGCCGTTATCGGAGCGGTAGAACCCTTGGAAGAGCCCGTTGGTCTGGTTGACGATGGCGTAAACGCGCTGCGGGTTTGAAGCCGCGAGGGCTACACCTATCCGCCCAATCGTCGCTGCCGAACCAGGAAAGCCGTTCGTGAGGCGCTGCCAGTTTGTGCCGCCGTCAGTTGTTCGGTAGAGACCGGAGCCGACGCCGCCGTATCTGCGCAGGTTGGGTTGGCGGCGGTGATCCCACATTGCGGCAAAGACGCGATTTGGATTGGACGGATCAATCGCGAGGTCGACCGCGCCAGTGGTGTCGTTGTCGCCATTCAAGACCCCGATCCAGGTCGCACCGCCATCCGTGGTTTCGTAGACGCCGCGCTCGCCGCCCGGGTTGAACAAGTCGCCGGCGGCAGCGACAAAAATATGCTGCGGATCGCTCGGGTCCACCGCTATACGGCCGATTGCACCGGAGCTCGTAAGCCCGACGTGTTGCCAGGTCACGCCACGATCAACGGATCGATACACGCCTGACCCGCCGTAAGTGATGCTGCCGCCGCCCGGATTTGCTTCCCCCAGGCCCGCGAACAACGTTCCGGTGGAGGTGATGACGAGCGCTCCCATCGATTGCGGGAAGTCGGCCGGCCAGGCTGGCGTAAAGTGGGCGCCTTTATCGGTGCTTTTCCATATGCCGCCGGTGGCCGCGGCGACATAAATGGTATCGGCCGCAACCGGATCCACCGCGATATCCACGATCCGACCGCCGATGTTCGTTGGACCCACAAACTGCCATGCCGGCGTGGCTGATTGGCCGTCCGGCTGCGCCGCGGCAGACCGGGTAGCTGCATTGATACGGTTTGCCTGTGCCCGGGCTTTCTCCAAAGCGCCTGCCGGGATGCCGCCGTGGACAACGCGCTGGGAAATGAATGCATCTTCCGGCGGCGTCTTCTCGCGCTCGTGTTCGCGGTGGCGGATTTCTTCGTGTGCGCGAGCCGGTTGAGGTTTGTGGTCGGAGGCGAGCGGCAGGAGGGCTGCGGCCGCCAGCACGACCGCGAGAGTTCCGAGGATTATGTAAGCTGAACGTTTCATTGTTGTCCCCCGTTAAACCGCGACATAATATGCAAGTTGTGGCAAAAGCGTGGTGAGGGGTCAAGCTCGCAGGGCCGAGGTCAAACCACGCCTGGCTTGGCGCCGCAAACTTCGACAAACTTCTCAATCGCTCGAACGATTTCGTCGTCAAAGTTCTCCTGCGTCTGGCCGACGGCGGCCAAATGTCGTTTCGAGACCTGCAGGGAATGATCGCCTTGCTCTACCACGTGGAGATGAGTCGCGACCTTCATCCCCGCGACGATCTCTCCAAGAAGGTCCAATGGACAAAGCGTGTCACGCGTCCCCTGCACAAAAAGGATGGGCGTTTCTAGCGCACGCAGGACTTTGTCGCGCAACTTCTTTGGATCGCCACCGCCGCAGAGCGGGTAGCCGAGGCAAATCACGCCGGCGACGTTTTCCTCGAGTGAGACATGGCAACCAATCCGGCCGCCCATGCTCTTGCCGATGAGGAAAACCGGGCGCCCGTCCGGAGGCCGCGTCTGTTTCAACGCACTTCGGTGGGCGGCGATGAGAAGGGGCAGGGGATCGGGGCGGCGCAGGCCTTCCCGCATGTAATCGTAATCAAAGGTTGTAACGTCGCCGTTAATCGCGAGGCGATCCTTCCAGCGCTGCATCCAAGGATGGGAAGATGGCGCCCCCGCGCCCGGTGCGAAGAGAAACGATGGGCGGATCATGTTGAGACCCCTTTACCCAACGCTTCAACCAAACGCTCGAGAAACACCACCTGGGCCGGGTTGATCTTGAGCGCCGCCGCTTCAATTAAAAAAAACTCGGCCTGATCGACCTCGGGGAATTCCTGGGTCCGGCCGGAACGGGGCGGCCATTCCAATTCGAAGGTATTGGAAACGCACGCGAAATCCTTCGGCAACTCCATCTCGACCGCCCAGCCGTGAACGGTCTTGCCGCCCTTTTGCTTGGCGGCGCCAAGGTCGATCCACGGGGCAGGCGGCGCGGAAATTCCCAACTCCTCCTCGAACTCTGTCGCGGCCCGCGCTTTCAGGTCTTCGTCTGCGCTCACTTCGCCTTTCGGGATCGACCAGGCTCCGGCGTCCTTATTGCGAAAAAAGGGACCGCCAGGATGAACAAGAAGGACTTCGAGCTGCCCGGAACTCCGGCGAAAGGCCAGTAGCCCGGCGCTCGTTTTGGCACGTTGCATCAGACGCGGACGTTAGTGGAATGGGCTTTGTCTTTCTAATCGAAACTGTTAGAGGGTCGAGATCTTGCGCGAAGTATTTGTTGAGAGCGACAAGGGGGGCGCATGACGAGTAGCACGGAGAGGCCAGCCCTGGAGCGTCGCCTTACGTTGCGCGATCTCGTTCTGTTTAACCTGGTCGCTGTCGTCGGCCTTCCGTGGGTAGCGACCGCGGCCAAGGCTGGCCCCGGCACACTTACACTCTGGATGCTGGCTGCCTTGTTGTTCTTCGTTCCGCAAGGTTTAGCTGTCACCCAGCTTTCTTTCGCCTTTCCCGAAGAGGGAGGAATTTATGCGTGGACCAAACGACAGTTCGGCGATGGTCACGGATTCGTTTGCGGATGGTGCTACTGGATAAACAACGTTCTTTACTATCCGACCTTGCTCTTGTCCGCCGCGGTGACTGCTACCTTTATAATAGGTCGCGGCGAAAGCGGGTTGGCTGATAATTGGACCTACGTTCTCTGGTTCACCGTGGTTGGCCTGGTAGTAGCAGTCATTCTCAACCTGGTTGGAGTCGGTTTGGGTCGTTGGCTGCAAAACCTCGGAGGACTCGGTGTTTTATTGCCTGGGCTTCTCCTGGTCGGCCTGGGCTTGCTTCAGGTCGGCGGCGGATCGGCTAATCCGATATCCATGAAGGATCTCGCGCCGGACTTCACCAACCTCCCCATGCTGAATCTTTGGGCCACGATTGCGTTTGCTTTCGCGGGCCTCGAACTCTCGTCCACCATGGGGAGCGAAGTAGAAAGGCCGCGCCAGAACCTGCCAAGGTCGATCTACGTCGCAGCCCCACTCATTGCCTTGATCTATATCGCGGGGACCTGCTCCATGCTTTGGCTCGTCCCGAGAGAACAGATCAACGTCGTCGCAGGCCCTTTGCAGGCGGTCGGGAACGGCACGGGCCACGCGAGCTGGTTGATAGTACCGGTCGTCGCGATGCTCATGACGGTGGCTCGTCTTGGCGGCCTCGGAGCATGGCTCACCGGGTCCGCCCGAGTGGCATTCGTAGTAGGTCTGGACCGGTATTTCCCGCCTGCTTTCGGCCGGATTCATCCGAGATGGCGCACCCCGCATATCGCGATCCTCGTCCAGGCAGGCATTGCCGCCTTCTTCCTTTTCCTGTCGGTCATAGGCAAAGGCACGACGGTCGAGCGAGCGTTCCTGATCCTGATCGATATGTCGCTTCTGATCTACTTTATTCCCTATCTCTACCTTTTTCTGTGCTATATCGCCTACTCGTTAGGCCGCGGAGGAAAGTTCTTCGGAGTAACCGCGGGGACATCTGGTTTTTCAATCACGCTATTCGCGATGGTCGTCGCCCTCATCCCACCGCCCGGGACCGTCAACATCTGGCTTCACGAAGCGAAGCTGATAGGAGGCGCGCTGGTCCTCTTGGCCATGGGCTGGTTGATCTATCGCCGCGCAGCGTCTTCCGCCGGAGACAGCCCAAGCGCCAGGTGATGAGACCTAAGGAACGTTGAAGATCTCCACTACCCCAATGCCTGTCGTAGCGTTTTTCCCACGAAGGACCACTGTGTAAGGCCCAGGCAATAGCGTCGGAACAAAGATGGCAGATTCGGCCGGGCTGGCAGGTGTGAGGCTGTTATTTTGGACGCCCGCTGCGCCCGGGGATTGTTGCCAGTCGTCGTTCTCCTCGAGGAGTGCACCGTTCACATCGCGAAGCTCAAGCACGGTGTCGTTTAATGCCGCCGGGAGCCTGTTCTTGAGTGACGGCCCGAGTCCCCGAACAACTACTGAAGTGTTCGCTGCGCTGGCGGGCCCGGCAATGAAACCGCCAATGATGACGTTGTCATTGATTTCGACAAATCCGCGCGAACTAATGTTCGCAAGCTTCGAACCCGCGTCGCCCAGGTCGAAAGCTTCGACTATCCCGACGCCGCTGGTGTTATCCTTTCCGCGGACAACTACCGTGTAAGCGCCCGGCCCGAGGGTTTGAACGAGGGCTGCCTCCGCATCGTTCGTCGGAGCGAGAGTCGTGGCTTCGACCTCTGCCTGGTTCTCTTTCCAATTGTCGTTCGTTCCGATCGGCGTCGTGTCGGCCTGCGGGTGGAGCTCAAGGATCGGATCCGCGAGGCTATTGGAAAGCCCGAGGGAAGGTCCCAGCGCCCGGACGATGACCTTCTTTGGCGCCGTTCCCGTTATAATGAATCCTCCGATAAGAACGTTGTCGTCCGTTTGGATGTGGGCGCGCGTCGAGATATTGAGCAGGCGGGCCGGGGCCGCGGCGACAGGCATCGGTCCTTTCCGGCTGGCGGTGGTTACTTCCTTATCCGGAGTCGTGTAGCTGATTGTCGGGACCCCGTTGCCATTCAAGACGATCTGCATGAAATCGAGACGCACGTTGTCGACTACGTCCACGAGTTCCTCGTCCCAGGTGGGGGTCGCTGTATCGACTCCGGTGCCCCGCAAATAATAGACGCGGCCTCTTCCTTCCCCGGCATTTTCCATCAACGCGATATGGATTGTTCCGGAGTTGATAACGAAGAACTGGTCCGCCCCGGAATCGGCCCGGCCGGCATCACCCCAGCGCGGGAGGCTATGGACGAACTGGAGGCTCTCTCCCTGGTTAAAGCTCACGTAGAGCTTGTTGCCGTGGAGCACGTAGAGAGTGCCGTTCGAATCGAACGCCGCGTGAGTGACGATGTAATCGGAGCCCGGCCCAGGCGCGATGGGATGCTTGATACCGTCCCAGGTCACTCCGAAGTCGTCGCTTTTGCAGACGTACAGGTTACCCCCAGTGGGCTCCGTCCAATAAAACTTGCGATCGGTGCCCCACGCTCCGTGGCGCCCGGCTTTCTTGTTCGCGTACTGCCCGTTGGAAATCCGGGTATCCCCGGTCGAAGTGGGAGCGCGCGCGTTGTTTTCGCAGACCACGTGAAGCGATTGCGCATACGCCGGAAGCGGCGACTGAACCGGCCAGGTCAACCCGCCATCGAAGCTAAATACAGCGACGGATCCGATCCTGAACCAGCCAGCCAGGACATAAGGTTCCAGCTGGCCCGGCACCATGTCGCCGAACGGTCCGAGAAACGCCCACGCCTGGTCGTTCGCCACGAACGGCACCGGGAACTGCGTCGTAACCCAGCTTTCGCCGCGATCATCGCTATGGGCGGCGACGCCGTCAGCCAGCTCGGTTCCGAAAAATATAACGTCGTCACCAAAGGCCTGGAGGTCGCCTTCGATGCCATATGGTGCGGACACGTCCGCGAGCGGATATTTTTTCACCCACGTTTTTCCGTCGTCCGCGCTTTTCAGGATATCGTTCCCGGTCGCAAGCTCGGGGAGGAGAACGAACGTATTCGCCCCTGCGGCAGCCAGGTTTCCCTCGCAACAGGTGCCGTGATAAACAATGTTCCAATTCGGTGAAAGCGGCGGGGGCGACGGAGCGGGCGCGTTCGCCGGAACGACCGTCGCGACCGCGTGATATTGGTCTGCCGCGGCGCCGGTGAAATAAACAACGCGAACAGTGAAGACACCGGTGCCGTCAATCGTCGGATCGATCTTTACGGTTTCGCTCGCGGAAGGCGCACCGTGGGTGGAGGACGAAACCACCGGCCCGGCGTTATTCAGCTTGTGGACATAGACGTCGTAGTCGTTCGCCAAAACGATCCAGGAGACATTGATCTGGATCGTTTTGCCGGTCCAATCTGTCGGCAACCCGGAGACAGTGAGCGTGAAGGTGTCGCAATTGACTCCCTCAACACAGGTCGCTTCGCCGTTGTTCGTCCCGCCAACTGCGCTGCCGTTCCAGATGAGGGGCTGTGAATTCGGCGCGATTGTCCCGGTGGTCGGATTGGCTGCGCCCATTCGAACGACAGCGATCAGGCAGGCCAGGCTCGGGATCAGGAAAACGGTAAATAATGTCCAGCGCTTCTTGCTCATAAGACCTCCCTCAGCTGACGGATTGAAGAAGCGCGGGCATCCGCACCTCATGAGCAGTTCGCTTTTGCATGGCTGATCGCGTGCATGCTTGACGCAAGCCGGAGCCGGTTAAGATATGCCGGCGTATGTTTCGTCATTCGATTATTTTCGCTCTTTCTCTACGAGCGGCCGGGTTCGCCATTCTCTTTAGTGGGTTGAGTTCGGTTGCCCTGGCGCGGAAAAAGGAGCCGGAATTTGCGATATCAGCCAACGACCCGGTTTTGCGCGCTCGGATCGCCGCGCTCGCTCCGACGGTCGATGCGGCGGAAGCGCAACGGGTGGCCCAGATCGCTTTCAACACCGGCCGCGAGCTCAAGCGGGAATGGGGTGTCGTCTGGCCGCCGGGCTTTCACAATTTCCTGGTGAACCGCGGCGCAAAAAAGGGCGGGCTCTGTTTTCAGTTCGCAGAACATCTTCTTCTGCGATTGAGCGAGTTGAAGTGGGAGACACTCGAATTTCACTGGGCAGAATCGTTCGAGCGGACGCTGTCCGAGCACAATGTCATCGTGGTCACGGCCAAAGGGCAGCACTTTTTCCGCGGCATCATTCTGGACAACTGGCGTTACGGCGGCCGCCTCGTCTGGGGACCGGTCATCGACGATCCTCATTACGAGTGGCACGAAAACAAACCGCAATTCGATAAAGTCCTTAAGCGGCGGGTGGCGGCCCGGCCCTCTCCTTCGCCGGCAGCACAGGAGGAATGAACGGGTCGCGACGGGCTTATCAGCCTACCGAATCGGCGGCGGCGTTGATTTTTTAACTGGCTGCCGAAACCGCGGCGACGGGCTGGATGCAGGCAGCTTCGTCCCGGTCTGCGCAGGCGCTTTTCGTAAGATCACCGGTGTTGGAGATGGCGTGGGTTCGGTCCCAAGGACCGCCGGTGGCTTGGTCGTCCCTGGCGGATTTGTCGTTGGCGGCCGGGGTTGCTTCGGTGAAGCGGTGGGCGTCGCTTTTGGTGGAGGCGGTTTCGGCGTTGGGGTCGGGCGATTAGGCTCTCTCGGTGTCGGGATTGGTTTCGGAGTTGGACTGAAGCGCGGGGGCCGAGTTACGTCCGGTGGGGCGGTTGGCGTCGGGTCGATATTACGCCGCGGAGTGGGGAAAGGCCGGGGCGATTTCCCCGAACCTCCCGATGCCGGACCCGTAGGGGTCGGGCTGGGCTTAACCACCGAAGGGGGCGGTGGCGGGGTCCGCGATGGAGGTGCCGGTGGTTGCTTTTTCGTGACGGCCTGGATCAGGGGCAAGCTCGGCAACGGCCCGAAATCCACGATCAACGGATGCGTCCGCATCAACTGATCGAGGTCAATGTTTACCGGGGTCGGCAGGTTGGTTGCGCCCGCCGGGACATCGAGCATCTGCGCGGCGCGGACCCGACGGGTTTGACGAGCATCCTTCGTGAATTCGAGGCGGGCCGTGCCCTCGAGAACGATTAACTTGCTCCCGCCGTCCGCGCCCGTCTCCAAAATAACTGTCGTTCCTGTAATTGCGACCGTGACGACGTTGTTGCGAATGGTTCCGCCCCCGGAGTTCTTGGGAACACGAAGCAGAACCGATCCGCTTTCGAGGTTCACCGTGCGCCCCGCTTTGTTGAAACTAAAGATCGTGTTCGCACCGAGCCGGGTGATCGTCAGATCGGCGAAGGTGAGCTCGGAGCGCGAATCACCGCCCGTCCGCACGCCGGTGTCTTCGGAAACCTTGTCGTCCACCAGCGCGTCGCGTTCGTCCGCATTAGCGGGGAGCAATTTCACTTCGCGGATGATCTGGGTTACTTGCGCTTCCTTGGGTGGTTCGGCGGGCGCTGCGGTTGCAAGCAGAGCGAGGAGGGTTCCAACCAGGGTATGGCGCGATAATTTCATTTTCGCCGTGCTCTCTCGGGGACGCCCGAGAATGCCCGGTTTGCGGGCGAACGTCGAGCCGAAAGGCCTAAAATGCGGGCGGCTTCATCAGGGCCAGCGCGATCAGGCTCACTCCAAATGCGATCAGCGCCGCGGCTACAGCGGCCAGAACGCCTTTACGTGCCGGGTCTTTAGATTTGCCGCGGCTTTGGAACGGCGAGGCGTTTCCAAAATCGGCGGGACGTGCGCTCGATTCAGCCAGCTGCGCCCCGGTTCCCTCCAATTGAGGCAGGGGCTCCGCGCCGGTATCCGCCTCGCATTCATAGCAGGCTTCTATTTTGCCGAACCGGATCCGGTCGCCCGCGCGAAGAGTTGCTTCGGTGATGGGCTGGCCATTGACGAGCGTTCCATTGGTCGAACCGAGGTCTTTCAGCGAGCAATTGTCGCCTGAGAGAACCAGCTCCGCGTGCCGGCCGGAGACGGACGTGTCTTCCAGCCGGATCGAGTTCTCCGGCGCCCGACCAATCGTGTGCGTCTCTTCCAGGAGGTCGTGCGAAAACGATTCGCCGTTCTCGAGGCGAATGGTGAGCTTCGGCATCGGCTCATTTTGATCAGAGGCGGACCAAAGGCAACGCTTTCGTTTTTAGCAGCGTAAGCTGCGCTCGTTGACCCGTCTTCCGCACACCCCCATAGTGCAACGCCCATGTCGATCGAACTGACCCGAAATTTTTGCATCATCGCGCACATCGATCATGGCAAGACAACCTTGTCCGATCGCCTGCTCGAGCGCACGGGCACGATCCACGAGCGCGACAAGCAGGACCAGCTCCTGGATTCGATGGACCTGGAACGCGAGCGCGGGATCACCATCAAAGCGCACCCGGTCGCCATGCGGTATGTGGCGAGGGACGGCAGGAACTACCGGCTCAATCTTTCCGATACGCCCGGACACGTTGACTTCGCCTACGAAGTGTCTCGCTCATTAGCGGCCTGCGAAGGCGCGCTTTTGATCGTCGATGCCGCGCAAGGGGTCGAAGCACAGACGGTCGCAAACGTGCATCTCGCCCATAAGCAAGGCCTGGCCATCGTCCCGGTGATCAACAAGATCGACTTGCCCAACGCGGATATCCCAAACGTGCATCGCCAGATCGAGGAGATCCTGCAGATCCCGGCGGAAGAAGCGATCGATTGCAGCGCCAAGATGGGCATCGGGATCGAAGATATTCTCGAGGCCGTTGTCCATCGAATTCCGCCGCCGCCAGCGCCGAAGGACGACACCCTGCGGGCGCTGGTCTTCGATTCTGTGTTCGACGTTTACCGCGGAGTGGTCGCTTACGTGCGCGTCTTTTCCGGCAGCATAGAACCGGACCAGCAGGTGCGGATGATGAACAACAATTCGCGCCACGAAATAAAGGAAGTGGGCGTGTTCACCCCGAAGATGTTTGCCCAGCCGAAGCTGTCGGCCGGCGATGTCGGTTACTTCATCGCCAACATCAAATCTACTGCGGACATCAAAATTGGCGACACGATCACCGACCAGCGCAACCCCGCGACCGAGCCATTGCCCGGATTCCAGGAAATTCACCCAATGGTTTTCAGCGGGATTTACCCGATCAACACCGCCGACTTCGAGCATCTCAAAACCGCCATTGGGAAACTGCGGTTGAACGACGCCGCGTTCATCTATCAACCGGAAAGTTCCGTCGCGCTGGGCTTCGGCTTTCGGTGCGGCTTTCTCGGCCTGCTCCACATGGAAATCATCCAGGAACGCCTCCGGCGCGAGTACGACATGGATATCATCGCGACCTCACCCAGCGTGGTTTACGAAATCGTGACGACGCGAGGCGAAACGCTCCTGGTCGATAACCCGGCCCATTTGCCGGATCCGAGCATCATCGATGAAATCCGCGAGCCGATCGTAGAGGCCTACGTCCTCTGCCCCAACGAAAACATTGGCGACCTGCTTCAGCTGATCATGGAGAAGCGCGGCACAATGGACCATACCGAGACGCTCGATACCCGCCGCGTCATGCTGCATTGCGAGCTGCCCTTGAACGAGATCCTGGTCGACTTCAACGACAAGATCAAAAGTATTACCCGGGGCTATGGCTCAATGGATTACGAACACGCCGGTTACCGCGCGGCCAAACTCGTGAAACTTGATCTGCTCGTGAACGGTGAGGCCGTTGATGCTTTCTCGATGATCGTGCATCGCGAACGCGCCGAGGCCCGCGGCCGTCAGCTTGCGGCCAAGTTAAAAGAGGTAATCCCGAGCCAGCTTTACCAGGTCGCGATTCAGGCTGCGATCGGTGGCAAGATCATCGCGCGCGAAAGCGTCTCCGCCTTGCGCAAGGACGTGACGGCGAAATGCTACGGCGGCGATATCACGCGAAAGCGGAAGCTGCTCGAGAAACAAAAAGAAGGCAAAAAACGGATGAAGAGCATCGGCAAGATCAACATTCCCCAGGAAGCCTTCATCCAGGTGCTGAAGACGCAATAGCGTGCTCAGACCGTCTTCAGTCTTATTTGGACTGTCATCCGGAGCGACGGCGCAGCTGAGCCGACGGAAATAGTCAGAGATTCTTCGCCAGCTCAGGATGACAACCTGACGGGCGGCCGTTTCCAGCTGCGCCGATAAACCGGTTTTGCAAACCGGTCCAACCGGCTACCTTCCGCGAGTGTTCACCAAGAAATACGTCAAACACGGCCGGCTCCTGATCCGCCACGCGGAGAAGTTGCTCAGCTACCGCGAGGACGTCATGAGCGAGACCGAGATTGGCGATTTCAAGCTCCAGATTGCGCATTTGCGCGAGGCAATCCGGGACCGGGACGAAGCAAGAACGAAGGAAGAGTCGGACCGCTTACACGAGCATTATACGAAACACCTGCCGGCGCCGAAGGATGCAGTCTG
The DNA here is from genome assembly GCA_035536995.1 of Chthoniobacterales bacterium. GTDB lineage: Bacteria > Verrucomicrobiota > Verrucomicrobiia > Chthoniobacterales > UBA10450 > AV80. The sequence continues at coordinate 13,932 of DATLNB010000074.1, forward strand.
GCGCGAGAACGTTGAGGTGATCCTGGTTGCGATCGTAGTCGCCGTCGGAGTCCGTTCTTATTTCCTTCAGCCGTTCAAAATTCCGACGGGCTCGATGCAGCCGACGTTAAACGGAATCATCGGCCACCCGATGACCGAGCCGCCTCCCAACATCGTGCGACAGGTTGCCGAGTACGTCGTGCTCGGCCGCAATTACATCAATGTCGTCGCGCGGGAAGACGACCGGATCGAACAAATCGTGCCAAAGAAATTTGGTTTCTTCTTCAGTTTCTCGCGCATCATCGGGCAAAAGAGCAGTTACCTCGTTTACGCTTCGCCCGATACGCTGCGGCAGGATTTCAAGGTCTCCCCCGGCGTGCAGTACAAAAAGGGCGACGTCATCGCCCGGGGCGCGATCGACACCGGCGACCAGGTCTTCGTGGACAAATTCAGCTACAACTTCGTGAAGCCTCATCGCGGCGATGTCTTTGTCTTTCGGACCAACGACATTCTTGGAATCCCGGGCGATCCGGAAACGGGCGAACATTCATTTTATATTAAGCGGCTGGCAGGGTTGCCCGGAGACACACTCCGAATCGAGCCGCCTCTTCTCTACGTGGATGGGCGGGCTGCGGAAGGGTACGGCTTTTCCAGGGTCATGTCGGCCAAGGCGCCTTACCGCGGGTATGCGCCGGGCAAAGATTATCTGTCAGACCCCACGAAGAGCTTTCGGGTGCCGGAGCGCAATTACTTCGCGATGGGCGACAACAGTTATAACAGTTACGACAGCCGCTGGTGGGGCCCGGTGCCCGAACCCAACCTGGTGGGGCGGGGACTGTTCGTTTATTGGCCGTTCACCTGGCACTGGGGACTCATAAGGTAGTTCGAGTAATGGAGTATTGGAGCAGTGGAGTGATGGGGCAGCCTGAGCCGATGCAGCACTCCATTACCCCAGCACTCGATTGCTCCTTCGCCTGACATCGGGCATGGGCACCAATATCCCTCGCATCTACCCGTGGCTTGGCCTGCTCGCGGGTTACGGCGTCGTTCTCTTTTTTAATCCCATCCATATTGCATTGCGGGATGGGCTCCGCTGCATTCTGCGGTTCAAACGGATTTGGGTGACATTCGTCCTCCTGGGCTTCGCTTACTCCGTTTTCCAATTCGCGACCTTCACCCCGGTGCATGCGATGGCCGAGCTGGATTTCGGGCAGGTCACAGCGCCCGGCAGTTGGGATTGGCCAAACTTCGCCGAAGTCTGGCGCGAAGTGCCGCTGCCCATGCTGGAAGGCGTTGCCGGTATCTTCGATAACGCCACAACCACTTACCCGCTTTCGATCCTGGCCGCGATCCTCCTCCTCGCAAACTGGCGGGGCCTGCATGTGGCACTCGTCCGTGCCTTGGGAAAACGATACGGCTTCTGGGGCTATCTTATCTATTGTGTTCTTCTGATCAGCGCGATGGCGACGCTCTTGAAGCCGATCGCATTCTGGCGACTTCCGCAGTGGGGCACCGACGCAACGGCGGCAAAAGTCCTCCAGATATCGGCGACCATCGACGCGGTGGCATTTGTCTTCGAGTACCTGCTAGGGGTGTACATCCAGGTCTACCTCATCACGGTTTGCCTGGCGTGGATCAAGGGGCTGAGTTTCGGCGAACAAGAGCTCCTCGGATTTGCCATGCGCCGCTTCAGCTATGTCCTGGAATGGGCCGGTATCGTGGTCATCGTAAGTAGTGTAATTGTGCGCGGCCCGCTCCTCCTGGCTTATTTCATGAACGTGCCGGACGTGCTGGATTACCTGCCGGCTGAGCGCTTCATCATGTGCGGGCTCATTCTTGTGTTCTGTTCGATGCAGGTCTCCCTGGTTCTGCATAACGAGACTTTGCGCGCCGCTTTCGTGGCTCATAAAGAATTCATTCGAACCAACCTGATCCGGGTTGGATGGTTTCTTCTCATCGCGGCGATCCATTTTTTCTTTTTGATCACGTGCGACGCGATCGTTCGCGCGGCCATCGGCGACCGGCCGGTGGGGGTAATCGGATGGAAAATCATTTACGTTCTTATCCGCGGGGTGATGACCGGGTGGTTGCTGGCCTCATGGGTCTGTCTTTTCCGGCAATGCGAGACCCGTCGTGCCAGCCAGGAGACCTGGATCCAGGGAGAAATCCAGTACTAGGGTGCGTCCGTGAACGCAGAAAAAATCACGCGCGCGAGCAAGTCGAACCTCGCCCTAGCATTTGTGGCGCTCGGGCGTGAGCGCCGCCAGGACATCACCGTCTTCTACGCTTTTTGCAGGGTGATTGATGATATTGCCGACGCGACCGAGACAGGGCCGGAGCAAAAGCGGATCGCCTTGGCGGATTGGCGCCGCTGGATTCGTGAAGCTGCGGCCGGCGAACCTACCCTTGCTGGCGATGTTCGTGGCCTTTATGCGAAATACGCCATCTGGCCCGAAATGCTTGACGAGATTATCGACGGTGTAGAGATGGATCTCGGGGTCGTGCGTTATGCGAGCTTCGAGGATTTGCGGCTCTACTGTTATAGAGTCGCGAGCGCGGTCGGTTTGATCAGCATTGAAATATTCGGCTATCGCAACCGGGCCTGTCGTGAGTACGCCGTGGAGCTGGGCCTGGCACTTCAGGTCACCAACATCATTCGCGACGTTGGAAAAGACCTGGCCAGCGATCGGGTCTATCTGCCCACCGAAGATATGGCGCGATTTCATTATTCCGAGGAAGACCTCAGCGCCCGCCGCTACGACGATGCTTTTGTCAGCTTGCTCGAGTTTGAGGCGGAGCGGGCCGAAGTCTATTTTTCGCGCGCCGCCGCCCTTCTGCCGCCGGAGGATCGCCGTTCAATGGTTGCCGCGGAGATTATGGCTTCGGTTTACCGCACCCTCCTTCGGCGGATGAGAGCCGACCGATTTCGTGTTTTCGAAAAGGAGTACAAGCTCAGCAAAATCGAGAAGGGTGGCCGCGTGGCTCGGCAGCTTTTGCGACTTTTCTTGAATGCGGGGCGGTGAGCCCGCGTCAAATCTCGTCTCGAATGAATTCAAGGTTGCCCATCGGGAAGGAGAATTATCCGCTGATCATAGCGGTCGCGTTATTCGTCCTTCTCGCATTCAGCTCATGTGACACGGCCACGGGCCGGGGTGCAGGGTGGGGTGCGACAACCGGCGCGATTCTAGGGGCGGCCGCCACGGGCGACGCGGAAGGCGCCGCTGTCGGTGCTCTGATCGGCGCGCACACCGGCGCGATGATCGGGGCCTCTATTGATGAAGCGGAAGCGGTCCGTTACGGGCCCCGCCCGCGCGGTGGTTTCCCATATGCGGAGCCGACCGAACGGCCCGGCTTTTATGTGAGCCCGTATCCGCCGCACCAGGTCTACAATCTCCGGCACGTTCCGCACGGCGGCCTGGTCGAGGACCGGGTAGGGCGAGGTTACTTCCGTAAGCCGTAACGCTCGGATCCTTGGTAGGGCGAGACTCTGTCGAGCCGTTAGGTTTGGCGTGTTTCTTTGACCAGGCTCGGCAGAGTCTCGCCCTATCGGCGGTCAAACATTCCTGAGCCGGTCCACAATCGCCTGGGCCTCGTCAGTCATCCTGAGGAGCTCGGGCCACGGCCGGTGATAATTTTCGCCGGGCAGTTTCCGCGTCGCATCAAACCCCATGTGCGATCCAATATTTTGCGAGCTCGGAGCGTGATCGAGGGAATCGCTTGGGTTTCGGATCACAGTGCTGTCACGTTCCGGGTCGGTGTTCGCGCACAAACGGAAGAGCACTTCGCTCGTATTGTGCACGTCGCAGTCTTCGTCCACCACGATGATGTATTTGCTAAACATCATCTGGCCCATCCCCCAGAGCCCGTGCATCACCTTGAAGGCCTGATAGGGATACTGCTTTCGGATGCTGACGAACACGAGATTGTGGAAGACCCCTTCCGGCGGCAGCGTCATGTCCACCAGCTCGGGGAAGTTCATCTTGAAGACGGGCAGGAAAATCCGAACGCTCGCGTCTCCCATGTAAAAATCCTCCATCGGCGGAATACCGACGATGGTCGTGGGATAGACAGCGTCGCGCCGATGAGTGATCGCGGTGAGATGGAACACCGGATAATCCTCAACCGCGGTGTAGAACCCGGTGTGATCACCGAATGGTCCTTCCGGCCGCGTCTCACCGGGCTGAACGTAACCTTCCAGGACAAAATCCACGTCGCCCGGGACCTCGAGATCGACCGTCTTGCACGGAACTAATTCGACAGATTTTTTTCGGATAAATCCCGCGAACAGGATCTCGTCAAGCCCGTCCGGTAAGGGGGCCGTCGCGGCGAAAGTGTAAGCGGGATCGCCGCCGATACAGACCGCGACCGGCATCCGTTCGCCGCGCTCGTAATACCGCTTGCCGTGTCGCGCCCCGACTTTGTGAACCTGCCAGTGCATCCCGGTCGTGCGATCGTCGTAAACCTGCATCCGGTACATCCCAATGTTCCGCGCGCCGGTTTCCGGGTCACGCGTATGGACGCTCGGCAGGGTCACGAACCGCCCGCCGTCCTTCGGCCAGCATTTCAGGATCGGCAGGTCGCGGAGGGAGAAGGGCGGGGAGTTGAGGGTTGTATGTTGAGAGCCGCTGTTTGGAGCTTGGGATTTGGAGCTTGGGATTTCCTCAAACAGGTGGACTACTTCCTGACACTCGCCTTCCCTTGAATGCTTCGGCCGGGCGTGCAGCAAATTGAGACCTTGTTTGAGGAGGCTCCATCCTTCGCGCAAATCGGTGGGAGGTTTCGCCTTCAGGATAAGCTGAATCTCTTGGGCGAGGTCTTCCACGTTGTCGAGTTTGAGCGCCAGCGCCATCCGCCGGTGCGAGCCCATCGTGTTGATCGCCACCGGAAATTGGGACGGCTTGCCGTCCACGGTCGGCTTCTCGAAAAGCAGCGCCTTGCCGCCGCCGGGCGATTTCATCTCGCGATTTGCCCATTCACTGATGACCAGATCGGTGTCGACGGGGTCGGCCACGCGCGTCAGCTCGCCCGCGCGATCGAGAGCTTCGACAAACTGGCGGAACGATGCGTAGGCCACGGCGGGACTTTATCAGACGCAATCCGCCGCAACAACCGGCCCGGAAACGTCAGCGGATCAGCCGTTCAATTCCAAACCCGCGGCGGGTAGAGCAGCTGGAAGGCGACTACGCGGCCCTTTTGAAACGAGACGGTGCGTTCCGGATAATCGAACGAGGGCCGGTAATTATAGAAGAAGGGCTCGTAAAAGGAGTCATATCCATGGCGGTAAAAACGGTGCCGATGATGCCTGACGAATCCATATCCGTAGAGTCCTCCGTTAAAGCCCGGGCCCCAGCCATAGGGATATGGATAATGACTCGTCCCGGAATAGACCCATGTTTCTGCGGGACGGCCGTGCACCTGGCCAGTGGTCTTTTGGTCCGGCGAACCCCATGCCAGATAAACCGCGTTCTGCGACATGCCGTTGCGAACCTTGCCTTCGCGAACAAGGGCCTGGTCGGAAGCGGAAAGGCTTTGGAACATTTCCGGGTGCTGAGAGATGCGTGAATCTGTCGTAACACAACTGGTCAGGAACAATCCGCTGCAGGCTCCGACCAGCACGAGCATCCGGGAAATTAAGCGCCGCTTCATGGCGGAATTTATCAGCGATCGGCCTTCCGTCAATCGGACCTCGGCGCGCGTTCTTGCTCGGCGCAGCTCTCCGGCCTAGCCTTGCGCGGACATGGAAGATCGATTCGGCCATCGCATTTCTTATTTGCGCGTCTCGATCACGGACCGGTGCAACGAGCGTTGCACCTACTGCATGCCGCGAGAGCTGCAGGAATGGCTGCCCCGGGAAGACGTTTTGACTTACGAGGAAACGCTGCGGTTGATCCGCGTCGGAGCGGAGCTGGGTGTATCCAAGGTTAGAATCACCGGTGGCGAGCCGCTGACGCGCCGCGACGTGCTCACGCTTTTTCAACGGCTGCCGGCCATTGAAGAACTTAAGGACATCGGGGTCTCGACCAACGGAACGTTGTTGTCCCGCCGGATGTCCGGGGGCGAAACGATGGCGCAGGCTTTGCGCGCGGCGAACGTGAACTCGGTCAACATTTCCCTCGATACACTCGACCGGGAAGCGTACGCGGCTACGACAGGACGCGATTTTCTTCCGGAAGTTCTTGCCGGAATTGATGCCGCGATCGCGGCAGGCTTCCCGCTCATTAAACTAAATTGCGTCCTGATGCGGGGCCGCAACGACGATCAGCTCGTGCCGCTGGTCGAGTTTTCCGCCGAGCGCGGCTTGATGTTGCGATTCATAGAGTTGATGCCGGTAAGCCACAGCGACGTTTTGGACGACAGGAATTTCCTGCCCGTCAGCGAAGCGCGCCGGCGTCTCGAAGAACGTTATGGGACGCTCATCCCCGAGCCGACGTTCCGGACTAACGGCCCGTCCAGTTATTACAAAATCGCCGGGCGGCCCCAGCGGATTGGGTTCATCGGCGCGATGACGAACCTGCATTTCTGCGAGAGCTGCAACAAGCTGCGGCTGACCTGCGACGGAAAACTCCGGCCCTGCCTGGGGAGCTATCTCGAGTTCGATATTTTGAAAGTCCTGCGCGGGGGCGCGACCGATGACGAGCTGAAACGCTTCTTTCTCGACGTTGTCGAGCGAAAGCCGGAGCAGCATGATTTCCGCGCAGCCTACAAGCCCGGCCGGATGATGGTGGCAATCGGCGGCTGATTGGGAAGTGACCAGTGACGTGTGAGCAGTGACCAGAAGAAGAAGCGTCTGACTCACATCGGCACCGATGGCCGGGCGGAGATGGTGAACGTGTCGGAGAAGCCCCTTAGCGCGCGGACGGCAATTGCGACCGGCCAGATCAGTCTCAGCCAGGAAACGGTCGCTCTTATCCGCGGCAATGAAATCGCGAAAGGCGATGTGATTGCTACGGCCCGGATCGCGGGCATCCAGGCGGCCAAGCAAACCGCGCAACTGATTCCGCTTTGCCATCCCATTCCGCTCAGTGATGTGAAGATCGAGATCGAGATGACTAAAGCCGGTGCCACGATTTCCTGTACGGCCCGCACAATCGCCCAGACCGGAGTTGAAATGGAAGCGCTGACCGGCGTGTCCGTCGCCTTGTTGACCATCTATGACATGTGCAAGGCGGTTGATAAGGCGATGGAGATCGGCGCCGTGCGGTTGCTGGAGAAGAGCAAGCGACCGGTGAAGTGATGGAGAAAAAGGCACGGGTTTCGATTGTTGTCGGCATCATCACGGTCTCGGATCGGGCGACCGAGGGCCTTTATGAAGACCTCGGCGGCCCCGCCTTGAAAGAAGCGGCGCTGGGGTACGGCTGGGAGGTTTTGAGCGAGGCGATCGTGCCGGATGATGCGGGCCGCATCCAGGAGACGATTCGCGCGTTCTCGAGCCAGGGCTGCGGACTTGTCCTCGCAACTGGAGGAACGGGTGTCGCTCTGCGGGACGTAACGCCGGAGGCGATCCGTGCGATCATGCGCGTTGAGATTCCGGGGTTTGGCGAAGCGATGCGCCGCGAATCGATGGAGATCACTCCAAACGCCATCCTGTCGCGGAGCCTTGCTGCGATCGTCGATCGATCCCTTGTGATTGCCTTACCTGGGAAGCCGTCGGGCGCCGTCGAATGCCTCGGGTTCGTGGTCGGCGCGATTCCTCACGCCGTTGCTTTGGCGCAGCGTGTGCCGACCTCCTGTTAACAAACCGGCCGCTTCCTGGCGCCTAATCCGGAAACACCAGCAGCCGCATGAATTGTTTGCCCTTATCCGTCAGCCGCGCGCCCGCTCCGCGGCCGGCAACTCGTTCGCTTGTCAGGATGCTGGCATCCACACCCCCGGGCTTTAGATACGACAACTCCGGCTCTGTGACTGTTTTGCTTCCCGGCTGGATCTTTAGCGGCACGCCGGCTCGATTAAACGACACTTCCCAGCTTGCCGCGCTCCCTTCCCCGGATTGCCGGTTCATCCAGGGGTAGGATTTCGCGAGATCAAAATGTCTCGAGGCCGGCAAGAGCACCCGATAAAGCGTTTCTTCTTCCGCTAAAAATTCCGGGATCGTCAGGCCCGGCCGTTTCTGGAGCGCGAGAAAGAGGCGCGCGATATCGAGCCCGACCAGGTTCAGCCCGTTATACAAGCCGTGGCGGTTCGGATCGTTTTTGAAAAAGTTGTCATGCCACCCTTCGAATTGCCGGCTCAGCAGGAGGTTAAGCTCGAGGTGGAGATGAGCGCGCGCCTTGTTCAATCCTTCGCCGGTATGTCCCATGATTCCGAGTTGGTCTTGCTGCGTGACGCGCTGTCCGGCGCGGACAGCGATCGTGCTGAGATGCCCGTAAAGGCTGTAGTATTTGCACCCGTCAAACCGATGCTCGACCACCACGTAGCGTCCATAGTTTGAATACCCGGCTGTCTGGCTGGTATGGACGACGACTCCGGGCGCAATCGGGCGGACGACGTCGGTCGGTTCACGATCGGCGTCTCGCTGGACCGGCCGAATATCAATTCCTTCATGCAGCCGCGTATAAACAATTCCCGCGGAGGTGGGCCGGGGGTTGCGGACGAAACCGTAGCGGCCGCCTTCCCACGGCGTTGATTTCACGCCCTGGTAGTCGCGGTCGATGTATTGGTAAAACTCGGGACCATCCCCGCGAAGCAGCGCGTCGTTATCGGTCGGCAACGTGAGGTTCAACGGTTCTGCAGCCGCGGCGAAGATCGTCGCCAGCAAAAGACCGAGAGTGAGCGAGAGGGCCCGTTCCATTATTTCTTTTGCCGCGGCGGCCAGTCTTTCTTCAGTAACTCGATGTCGTTCGCTTTCAGACCCGACGGAATGTAAATCTTGCCGTCGGTAATGCGGCGATCGATCTGCAGCTCCGTGATCGCGCGGCCATTTACAAAGATGAACAGGGACCGCCCCCGATGTTCCACGCTCAAAGTATCCAGCGCGAGAGTACCATGCGGACTAAGCTGGAACAGAACCCCATAGCCGCCCCCGCTCGCGCGATAACTTTGGAAGCCAACAACGTCGCGCTCGGACAAGGTCGGAACTTTTTCCAAAGTCACCGTCCGTCCGAAAAGCTGGAGCTGGTTCGAGAAAACGGGGCCGTTGCTGGCATTCGCTTCAACGTGTGCACGAAAGCTGGAATACTGTTTCGCTTCGGCGATAATGGTGCCCGCGCCAAGCACGATCGCGAGCAACGCGGTTTTCATGGCGGATTGATAATGGGTTTGACACGATTTGCAACGTTTGCTGATTAGCCGCTCATGGGCCGTTCCCTAGGTATTGTCGCCCTCCTCCTGCTCCTCGCGACCCCCCTGCCGGCGCAGGAACCGACGCCGGAAAAGCGCAGCTGGTTCAACCGGCTTCTCCACCCATTTCAGTCCTCGAATCCCGCGCCCAATTACAAAGACCAGCGCCTGCGTGGTCTCGTCCTCGAGCTCAAGCTGTCGCCCCAGCCGGTGAAGCTTTCGGAAGTTCGTCAGCTTCAGGTTAGCACCGCCTTGAAGAACATCGGAAAACGCGGGGTCGTCCTCGATTTCCCAAGCGAACAGCGGTTTGAGGTTTATCTCCGTAATTCAAGCGAAGCCATCCTCACCATCTGGTCGGACAATCACGCTTTCGAAGACAAACCCGGGACCGTCCTGATCAATCCCCAGGAGCAGGTTGATTATCCTACAACCATCGCCACTCGCGACCTGTCCCCAAACAAGGTCTTCATCTGCGAAGTCTTTTTCCCCCAATACCCTGAGCTGCGGCTCCGCCAAAAATTCCTGACCGCGCCGTGATGAGAATGTAGGGGCGCTTGTGCCAAGCGCCTGAGGGATTGAACAGGCGCTTGGCACAAGCGCCTCTACAGCTTTGAACCTTTTCTCCGATTACCACTCCCATCCGCAGGGGCATCGTGTCCAGCGCTACACCGCAGACCTGCTCCAGCCGTGGGTCGATAGTGCGCGGGCCCGCGGGCTAAGCGACATCGCGTTCACAGACCACGATCGCTATCATGAGGGCGTCGATTTCGATGAGATCGAGAAATTGCGCGCAGCCAATCCCGACATAAGGATCCGCGCCGGGATCGAGCTCGATAACGATCCTGAAACCTCCCCCGCCGGGCGGAAGTGGGTCGAGAAGCATTGGGAGCGGCTCGACTTCGTGCTCGGGTCGGTTCACTACCTGGAGAGACCCGACCAGATGTTCGACACCGTCCCGGAGGGCGCCGGACAGTTCGCCGGCCGCGCCATTGACGAAATCTATTCCGATTACTTTCGGCGGATTCGCGAGATCGCGGCGACTGGCCTGGTCGATTGCCTGTCCCATCTCGATCTTGTGAAGATCCATGGGCACCGACCGGTGACACCTATCGAAGATTTGATTGATGAAACGCTTGCCTTCATCGCGGCCCGCGGGCTCGCCATCGAACTCTCGACCGCGGGATGGCGCAAACCGGTGAACGAACTTTATCCCTCGGACGAAATCATCCGCCTCGCTCTCAGTCGCGCGATCCCCTTAACGACCGCGTCTGACGCCCATTCGCACGTCCAGCTGGGAGAAAACTATGAACGCCTCTCGCTAAAAATGGCGGGGCTCGGAATCGAAAAGGTGGCTGTGTTTGACAGACACCGGGCGGAAATTCGCCCGCTTCCAGGCTAATATTTCAGGAAGGAAACAACCGGCGTCGAATCGAGCTTTTGCCGGCCATTCAGGAATTCGAGTTCGATCATAAACTGGGCTTCCAATAACTCGCCGCCGACTTTCCTGATCAAGGTCGCGGCCGACGCGGAAGTCCCGCCAGTGGCCAGCAAGTCGTCGATCAGGACGATCTTTTCACCGCGCTCGATTGCATCAACGTGCAGCTCCATCTCGGCCTCGCCGTATTCGAGCGAGTACTTCGCGCTCTCGGTTTTATATGGTAGCCGGCCCTTCTTTCGCAGCGGGACAAACCCGACGCCCAGGTCGTAGGCGACCGCCGATCCGAAAAGAAACCCGCGCGCATCGATGCCGACGATCTTGTCGATTTTCTTTCCGCGGCAGTTCTCCAAAAACGCCTCGATCGCGAGCCGGAACAGCTTTCCATTGCCCAGGATTGGGGTGATGTCCTTGAAGATGATTCCGGGTTTCGGGAAATCGGGCACGTCGCGCACCGCGGCGCGAAGTTGGTCGAGAGAATCGGAAAGCATGGCGGTGGATGCTAATGGCAAGGTTGGAAAGGTCAACGCCGCGGCAGCCGGCAAGATTTTCCAGTCGCGCAAAGCGTGGTTCGGCCTTTGATTCCGAGATTATGAAACGAATCGTCGCGCTCCTAACCGTTTTTCTCGCCGTTGCCTTTTCGTATCCATCAGTCGCTGCCGAGTCGGCGGCGACCCCGGAAGCGGCGATCCGCAATTTCTACAAGTGGTATGTGACCAACCTGGTGGCGAATCGCGATCCGATGAAGCAACGGAAAGAGATCCGCAATTACGCAACCGAACGTCTTCTCAAGGAGATCGATAAAATGACAAAGGGTCCCGATGGGCTCAACGGCGATTACTTTGTGGATGCGCAGGATTTTGATCCGCTCTGGGCAAAAAACATCGCGATCTCGGACGTCCGGACGGCCGGCGATCGGAGCAATGCTCACGTCCTGCTCAACGGTGCACAGGGAATGCGAAAGAAGTTGATCGTCCAATTGGCGCGGGAGGCTGGAATTTGGAAGGTGGACAAGGTGCAGGGCCGCGAAGGCGGCGATTAACCGGGCGCGGCCCCGGGGTTTGCCAATCAGAGCGCGAACTTCTAAGATGACGGTTCGCAATGGAACGGCAGCTTCTCCTGGCATCCACGCTGTGCTTTCTCGTCGCGGTTGCGCATACCCTGGCAACCCTGCGCGACGGCGTCTTTCGTCCGCGCCGATTTAACTTCATCGCGATCGCCCTCGGGTTTGTCTTTCAAAGCGGGTTTTTGTCGGTCCGCGGTCACGCTTTGGGCCGGTGTCCGATCACGAATCTATTTGAAGTGTTCATCTTCCTGGCGTGGTCGGTAGCGCTCATCTACCTGCTCGTCGGGCCCGCTTACCGGTTGTCCCTGATGGGTGCATTTACCGCGCCGCTGGTTCTCCTGATTCAGGCGTTCGCCCTTCTCGCGCCGATCGATACACCGCATTCAAGCCGGGTTCCGGCCAATCCATGGTTGGAATTTCACGCCTCGATGTCCATGATCGCCTACGGCGCGTTTGCCCTGGCCTGTGTCGCTGGGGTTATGTATCTCGTCCAGGAACGCCAGCTCAAGACCCACCAGATCCATTCCATTTTTTATCACCTGCCCCCTTTGACCAACCTGTTCGCCGCCATCACCCGGCTGCTCTGGCTCGGGTTCGGTCTCTACACAGCCGGCCTGATCAGTGGCTTTTTCACCGGCGGCCCGTTGCCGCGTGTAAAGATGATTTGTGCGTTCGCGGTCTGGATTTTTTACGGGGGCATCCTTCAGGGGCGACACTTTCATCGCCTGGCGCCAAAACGGATCGCGACCCTTTGTATCGTGGCGTTTAGCGCTGCGGTATCCGTGCTTTGGGCGATCAACTTCGTGTCGCAAACCCGCCCAGCCTGATGAACGTATTCTGCGTAGGCATCAGCCACCACACTGCGAGCGTTGAAACCCGGGAGCGCTATGCCGGGCGGGTGTTTGGGGAAGATTCGCGGGCCGCCTTGGGTTGTGACGAAGTCCTGGTCCTGGCGACCTGCAACCGGGTGGAAGTCTATGCATCAGCCGGAAAGCCGATCGCAACTGGCGACATCGTCCGGTTCTTGGAGGACTGCGAGCTGCCTGGGACCAAACCTGTGGACGCCTTTTATCGGCATGATGCCGAGGGCTGTGCGCGTCACCTTTTTCGGGTCGTCGCCGGACTCGATTCAATGGTGATCGGCGAAACGGAAATCCTGGGCCAGGTGAAGAAGGCTTATGCGGCCGCCCGGGAATCGGGCAACGCCGGAGGGCAGCTCCACCGGCTTTTCCAGCGCGCCTTTCGAGTCGCGAAGCAGGTGCGGAGCAGCACCGACATCACCCGCGGAGCGGTTTCGGTTGGTTCGGTCGCGGTTGATCTGGCGGAGAAGATTTTTGGCGATCTAGAGGAGCGCCGGGTCCTTATTCTCGGGGCAGGGGAAACAAGCGAGCGGACAGCGCGGTCCCTGTGCTCGCGCGGCGTCAACGATATCCGAGTGAGCAACCGTTCTCCTGAACGGGGCAAGGATTTAGCCGACCTCGTGGGCGGCCGCTCGATTCCATTTCAGGATTGGAGAGAACAATGCCGCGAAGTGGACATTCTCATTTCGTCGACCTCTGCGGATGAACCACTCCTTACGCCTTCGCTCCTTGCTCCAATGCTCCGCGATCGGCGTGATCGCCCTCTGTTTATCATCGACATCGCTGTGCCACGCGACGTGGCGCCGGAGGTGAATGAGATGGATGGAGTTTATCTTTACGATATCGATGCATTGCAATCGATTGCCGCCCGGTCCCTCGCTACGCGTCGCCAGCAGATCGCGGCCGCGGAGACCATCATTGCCGAGCACGTCTCTGACATTACGGCCCGGTCCGGCCAGCATCCCCGGGGGGAATCGCCCGCGGCGGTGGATCCACCGGTTCTAGAACAGCGGGCCATCCGCGCTTCGCAATAGCGACATGGCACGATTGGTCCTGGGCTCTCGCGGCAGCGAGCTGGCGCGAACGCAGACGGGGCTCGCCGTGTCCGCATTGCGTGGAGCGTGGCCAGACTTGGAAATCGAAACCCGCATAATCACCACCAGTGGCGACGAGCGAAGTTCCAAGCTGGTCGATCCGAAAGCTGGACGGAAAGGGCTCTTCACCGCCGAGATCGAACGAGCGCTCCTCGCAGGGGAGATCGACGTGGCCGTGCACAGCGCCAAGGATTTGCCCAGCGACGCGCCTCCGGAGTTGGAAATTTGCGGGGCTTTGCCGCGGGGCCTGGTCGAAGATGTCCTGATAACGAAAAGACCGGCGTCGCCGAGTTTGGGCGAGGGCGACGTGCTTGCGACAGGCAGTGTGCGGAGGCAATGCCAAATGCGGTGGAAGTATCCGAGAGTCGAGATTGTCGATCTTCGTGGGAACGTGCCGACTCGCCTCCGCAAATTGGTTGAGAGCGATTGGACCGGGATCGTGCTGGCTGGCGCCGGGTTGGAACGGTTGGGCTGCCAGATCCGAGACGGGAAGTTCGTTTATGAATCGGCCGCTTTGTCAGCCCAAATGTTGGACCCTGAACAATTTGTTCCGGCCGGCGGCCAGGGGATCATCGCCCTCCAGGTTCGGCGCACGGACGCGCAAGCGGGGCGATTCGTTCGGACTATCAACGACCCCCAGACTCTAGCCTGTTTGGAGGCCGAGCGTGAGTTCCTGCACCTGCTCCAGGGAGATTGCGACTCCCCGGTCGGCGCTTTGGCAATTGCCGCCGCTGGCCGCCTGAGACTTCGCGCACAGGTATTCGATCCGCCTGGAATTGCACCGCGGATGGGCTGCGTCGAAGGTGAAATTGCGCGAGGGAAAGCGCTGGCGCGGGAATTGTGGGAGAAGATTAATGGCTGAAGAAAAGGGAATCTGTTTTCTAGTCGGCGCCGGTCCGGGGGATCCCGGCCTGGTCACACTGCGGGCCAGGCAATGCATCGAGGAAGCTGAAGTAATTGTGTACGATTACTTGTGTAATCCGGAGCTACTGCGGTGGGCTCCAGAGAAAGCGGAATTGATTTTCGCTGGGAAAAAAGCAGGCGAACACACCCTGAGTCAGGATGAAATCAACGGGCTCCTGGTCGAGAAAACTGGCTCCGGAAAAAAGGTTGTCCGGCTGAAGGGAGGAGATCCATTTCTTTTCGGCAGAGGCGGCGAAGAAGCGCAAGCCCTGACCGCGGCCGGGCTCCGATTTGTCATTGTCCCGGGCGTGACTTCGGCGATCGCCGGGCCGGCTTACGCTGGAATCCCGGTGACCCATAGAGGGAAGAACTCGCACGTCACCTTTTTCACCGGGCACGAAGATCCGGACAAGTCCGAGAGCTTGATCGACTTGGGTGCGCTCACTAACCTTGGCGGGACCCAGGTGATGCTGATGGGCGTGGAGCGGATCGGAACAATCGCCCGCCAGATGATCGCCGCAGGTGCGCGGCCCGATTTACCGGTAGCATTGGTTCGGTGGGCTACGACCGGGCGGCACCAGACTCTCGTCGGGACGCTCGAGAACATTGCGCAACGCGTGATCGCGGAGAGCTTCGGCCCGCCCGCAGTCGCGGTCTTTGGCGACGTGGTTTCCCTGCGGAAGGAGCTTAACTGGTATGAGGACCGGCCGCTCTCCGGCAAGCGAATCGTTGTCACCAGGACCCGGGCGCAAGCTGGAGTGTTGACCGATCAACTGCGTGACCTTGGCGCCGATGTCATTGAATTGCCGACGATCCGTATCGACCCACCATCGGACCTCCGTGCTTTCGCCGAACTGGTCCAGGATGCACACGCCTACGACTGGATCGTGTTTACGAGCCCGAATGGCGTGAATGCGTTCTTCGAGCTGTTCTACAAACTGTACGACGATGCGCGGGAAATCGGCGGCGCGCGGATCGCGGCGATCGGTCCCGCCACCGCTCAACGGATTAAAGACTTTCATCTCCGCGTGGATCTTCAACCCGAAGAGTTCGTTGCCGAATCGCTGGTCCGGGCTTTCAAAAAGGAGGGGGGCGTGGAAAACCTGCGCATCCTGATCGCCCGCGCGGAGAAGGCGCGGGATTTGCTCCCCACGGAGCTCTCGGCTTTGGGAGCTATTGTGGACGAAGGTTTCGCTTACCGCACAGTGCCCGAAACGCGCGACGATACCGGAGCGCGCCGCCGATTAATTGAGGAAGGCGCAGATCTGATCACGTTTACCAGCTCATCCACAGTCGAAAATTTCCTGGCCCTCGGGTTGCCATGGCCCCCCCAAATGCAGGTGGCGAGCATCGGGCCAATCACTTCGAAAACCGCGCGCGATCGTGGTCTCGAGGTAGCGGTGGAAGCGCGGCGCCACGACATCCCGGGCCTGGTCGAGGCGGTCCGGAAATTTTTCACAAAGGGGCGGTGACGATGAAAAGCCCGATGGAGATCAAAATTACCGGCGAATTTGCCTCAGCCATGCAGCAGTTGAGCGCCGAGGCGGAAAAAACACTTCCTGGCGATGGTTGGGACGATGGATCGAGCAGCGAGCAACTTGGTCAGATCCTCGAAGAAATCCGCGGTCTGAATGGCCGGATGAGCGGGTTTGAACGCGCAGTCCTCGCGCGCATCGAGAAACTCGAAGCGACCGAAAAGAATGATTTCGCCGAGCAGTTGCGAAAGATGGATGAGCACATGGTCGCCCTCCGGAATACGGAGACGGTCAACCAGCGGCTCTTCGATTCGCTCCACGAAGAGCTGATCAAGTATCGGGACAATTTCCTTCATGAATCGCTCCAGAAGCCGTTTATCCGCGACCTCGTGACGCTTTTCGACGACCTGACCGCGCTCTTTACCCAGCTCCAGACCGCCCTGGATGCAAGCGACGGTAAGCGCGGGCCGCTCGCCCAGTGGCGCGATAATCTGGAGAACGCAATTCACTCGCTAACCGAGATCCTGCACCGAATGGAAGTCAGCGAAATCGAGCCCAGGGACACCGTGGACCGCGCGTTGCACCGAGTGCTGAGCTTCGAGCCTGCGGACTTCGCGGAAGAAGATGGTCGGATTGTCATGCGAGTGAAGCGTGGGTTTCTCTGGCGTGACCAGGTTTTGCGGCCGGAAGAAGTGGTCGCGAAGCGCTTCAGCTAGTCGCCCCGACCCGCGTTTAAGCCCTCATCGGTCCCGGGATTTGGCTCTGGGAAAGGGCATGGAAATTGCACTTATGCCTGGGCCAAACCCGGTTTGCTTTGACGGGAACTAATCTCAACCCATGACACGAAGAAAAGTAGTCGGAATC
>DATLNB010000075.1:0-7749 GCA_035536995.1 Chthoniobacterales bacterium
TGCTCGATATGCACCTCGTCGTCGCCCATGGCCTGAATCTGCCAGAAACACTGGGACTGGGCGAGTCGGAAAGCGTTCGAAAACGGCGCGTCTGGATTCCCGAAATATTCGCGGCCGCCGAAAACTTCGACCGGCCCCTCCCGTAGAAACATCGAGGCCAAACTCGGCCTAACGGGTTTGGCCAGGCCAGTCGCTTTAAGGCTTGTCTTACATGAAACGGAAAATCATCATCTGCCCCCGTGAACTCCAGCGTAGCCACGGACGGCGGCGGTGGCGCAGCCCCTCGCAACTTTGCTACGACGCGATGGAGCCTCATTCTTACTTCCGCGGACGTCGAGGGCGACGATCAAAAGGCGAAGCAGGCGCTGTCGGAACTCTGCCGGCTTTATTGGCGGCCCATATTTTCGTTCGTTTGCCGTCGGCATTCCCCGGAAGACGCCCAGGATCTTACCCAGGATTTTTTCGTGATGATGCTTGAAGGTAACTGGCTCAGCCACGCGGACCCAAATCGCGGCCGGTTCCGTTCTCTCCTGCTCAAGTCGCTCCAGAACTTTTTGAACGACGCGGCAGCCAAGCAGCATGCGCGAAAACGCGGCGGTGACATGCAATTCGTTTCCTGGGATGACTGGATGGCGGAAGCGCCTTCGCGGTTGACCGTCTCAGCGAAAGCGCTGGATTCATGGCCGGCGGAGCGACTTTTTGATTTGCGCTGGGCGGCGACCGTCGTGGAGCAGGCGTTACGGAAACTGCGCGAGGAATGTGAGAGCCAGGGGCGCCTCCGCGTTTTCGAAACGTTGCGACCATGTCTCGGCGCGGAACGGGAAGACGTTTCGTATTCCACCCTTTCGCAAGCGCTCGGGGCACCGGAAGCCACGGTGAAACGGCTGGTCCACCGTTTGCGCCAGCGGTATCGCGCCCTCCTTCGTGACGAAGTGGCGGAGACAGTCGCTGATCCCAGCGAGATCGATGATGAAATCCGCCATCTTTGCGGCGTGCTCGCAGCTGATTCCGCGACGGCGTGATGAAAACGTTCTCCCCGGGGCTTTCCGATTCGATCGCGAGCGTGCTGAGCGATCCGCAGCGATGTCCGCATTGCGATTCCTCGTCGCAGGTCGGCGGCGGACTCTGTGTCGGGTGTCTTCTGGAATCGGGCCTCGATCCGGAAGGCGGCTGCGAACCGGACGCGCTCCTGAGCGAGCTCGCTGAGATCCAGTTGCCCGATCAAAACTGGCGGCTCGGCAATTACGAAATCCTGGAAGAAATCGGGCGCGGCGGAATGGGTGTGATCTATCGGGCCCGCCAACGGCATTCGCGGCGGATCGTCGCTGTGAAACGGGTCCTGAGTTATCACGCCGATTCACGCGAAACTCTCGCGCGTTTCCGGCGTGAAGCCCAGGCCGCGGCGAGCCTCGATCATCCGAATATCCTTCCGATTTACGAAGTCAGCGAGAGCGAGGACGGCCTGCCGTATTTCAGCATGAAGTTCGCGCCGGGCGGAACGCTGCAACAGGTCGCGTCCGCTTTACGAAACGATCCGCGCCAATGCGTGGCCCTCGTCGCGAAGGTGGTCCGGGCCGTTCAATACGCGCACAGCCGCGGCATTCTTCATCGGGACCTTAAACCGGCCAACGTTCTCCTCGATGGCCGCGGCGAACCGCTCGTGAGCGACTTCGGTCTGGCTAAATGGCTCGACGCCACCACGGACCTGACCCGCACCCTCACCATCTTCGGCACCCCGGGTTACATCGCTCCCGAGCAAGCCAGCCAGGCCGCCGCCGAGCTTAAACCCACCGCCGACATCTACAGCCTTGGCGCCATCCTCTTCGACCTTCTCGCCGGCCGCCCGCCATTCCTGGGCAGCCACGCTCTCTCCGTTATCCGCCAAGCCGCCGAAACCACCGCCCCCAAACTCCGCACCCTTACCAAACTCGCCGACCGCGACCTGGAAACGATCTGTTCCCGCTGCCTCGAACGCGAACCAAAGCTCCGCTACCAATCCGCCCACGATCTGGCCGAAGACCTGGAAAGGTGGCTCGAAGGACGGTCGATCATCGCCCGACCCATCTCGCCGCCCATCCGTGTTTGGCGCTGGTCGAAGCGCAACCCTAAGTTAGCAGCTAGCATTGCTGGTTGTCTGATGCTCGGGATAGTAGCCGGCGCCGTTGAGGCGCGAAATCGCGTGGCTCAACACGCCGCCGCATTGGCGATGCATTCAATCGCGGTCGAACCATTTCTCAATCTGGACTCCGCTCGCGACGAAACGAGCGTCAGCACCAGCCTTGCCGTGGCGCTAGAAACCGAGTTATCGCGCAGTGGACCTGCGAGGGTAACTCCTGTTTCAGGCCACGTGTCATTCGAGATGCCACGTTGGAATGGAGCACGCGCCGCCCTGGTAGGAACACAGCGCACTCGAGACGGAAAATTGCGCGTGTCCTTACGACTAATAAATGTTGCAGACGGAAAGGTTCTCTATCGGCGAGTAATTGAAGCTACGGGTTCGTCTGATGCCGCCAATAAGGCTGCCGAGCTGACCGCCCCGACTATCCATGCCATTCTGAACAGAACCAATTTGGTTTCGGCCGAATTACCGGAAACTGATCCAGGCTGGCAGGATGAAAACACGCGCGAACTCCTCGTTGCCGGTATAGCCGTTCAAGATCGCCGGACCTTGGTCGACATCGATCGGTCAATGGAATTGTTCCGGAAAGCAACCAGTAACCAACCTGGCTCGGCATTGGCATACAGCCACCTCGCGCAGTCGCAGGTCGCGCATGCGTATTTCACCGGCGATCACGATTACGTTTTGGCCGCGCAAGTATCGGCAGACAAGGCTCTGCGGCTGAATGGCAACATGGCTGAAGCTCACAAAGCTGCTTCGATGGTGCTTTTTCAGCAGGGCCAATTCTCCCAATCGCTCGAGGCAGCGTTTACCGCGCTGGAATTGGCAGATAGCCATCAGGATTATCGGCTGATTAATCGCATCCCTGGAAATCTTCGAATGCTCGGGCAGCCCGGCAAGGCCGCCGAGTGGTACCGTTTATCATTTAAACAGACCGGGCGACCGCACGATTCGTATTCACTCGCCGATTGTTATTCAGATTTAGCAGATGACGACGCCGCGGCCGCGGCATATACGCGTGCCGCCTACTTATTCCCCGAGCATGCCGACGGCTGGATAGGCTTGTGCAGGTTAGCACTCCTTCTAAAAGACTTCTCCAAAGCACAGCAAATCGCTTCGGAGAACTGGACCAAATATCGCGACCACATCATCGGCGCACAAATGGCCGCGCAGGTTTTGTTCTTTTCGCGCAACTTCGCTGATGCGGAGAAGCTTTACCAGGAACTCGCCGCAAAAGACCCGAACGGCGGCGGCTCGTTTTACGGGGCCATAAGTTACCGATCGGCCATTGGCAGATTGCGCCTCGCTGCTCATGATGATAAAAACGGCACTCGAATGCTAGAGGAGGCGTTGCAAAGGGAAGCAGAAACGCTGAGTTCTGCACCCGAGCATCCAGAGGTCTTGTACCGGATAGCTGCTATCGAGTCGTCGCTAGGTAGAATCGAACCTGCACTCGAACATCTGCAGGCTGCAATAAGAGCCGGCTGGATTGACTATCGCTCATTGAAGCTTGATCCCCGGTTCGATCGAATCCGCGACGGTGACACTTTCAAAAACATTCTCACCTGGCTCAGCATTAAAGTAGCAGAGTTGAGACGGCAACAGTCAGGCCGCAAAACTGACTCCAACCCCAACAAGTAACTCAAATGAACCTATCACTAATTGTCATTCGAAAGCGTTTACCGCTTCTAGTATCGGCCGTGCTCGTCGCGCTCGGGGTAGCTCTGGTTACATCAGCGCTGAGGGCACAACCTCAGGCAGATACCGCAAGAACCAGGACTAAACCCAACTGCTTCGTAGATAATTGGCCGCCTCAGGATGCAACGGAAAAACAAGAACTGGTAGATGCCTTTAACAAGGCGCTCAAGGATGCTGCCGAGCCGGGGGCGGACGACCAGCCAGGACCAAAATTGCGCAAGGCCTTGCTTGATCCGGCGGACAATTACAAGGCACCAAAGAAGGCAATGAAGGACAAACTCAAGGAGATAAATTCCAATACCAAATTAAAGTTCCCAGAAGACCTCGTCATAATTTTCTATGAGGAAGAAACCGAGAAAAGGACGCGGTCTAGCACGCCTGCTGAACAGATAAAAACCGCGAAGACGGCAAGGGAGCATCCAAATCACTGCTATATTGTAGTGTATATGGAACCGATAACTAGCCCCACCGCCAGAACTCCTAACTTCCAGACTCAAATGATGTGTTGTTACGATCCGTATTGAGTTCGGCTCCTAAAGCCTGTGGCGCCGCGGTCGACGCGTCAATGAATCGCAGAATCTTCGCTATCTGGTCTTCGCCCTTCGTCGGCAACGCTGGCTGCCAGCTCGGATCAACGGTCAAATAGGAACTTGGGTCCGTGCGGAGGGCTGCCATAATTACATTCGCAACAATCCGACTGCCGACGGGCCCTAAATGCCTGCCCTTTGCCACTTCCGGCAGCTCAGCCTCCTTCAAAACGTAATACCAAAGCGGCGTATCTTTGTCGAAAACATAGCATCTAAGTGTTTCCGTGTGCGGTCCATTGTCAGGCGCGATATCATAGCTATTAAGCGGAACCAGGCCCAATGCTCTTGCGACGTCTTGACCGGACGGTAAACCCATCCGCGCGCTCCGCCAAAGTGTTCGAACCGGCAACACATACTCAGGCGGAATCTCGCCAGACTTACTAGGGGGAGGCTTGGCAGCTGCCGGTGCGTTAAATACTTTCACAGTTTGAGGCCCTAAACTGTGCAGACCGTTTGCGATCTTCGTGTCGATCGCTCGGGAAAGCCGCGGAAAAGGCTTATCGATTATAAAAAGCCTGTCCCACTCAATTTTCCACTCGGGAGGCAATATTGGCGCTGCGCCGCCGCCTGTTCCTGTGTAATTGAGTAAATCGCTAAGCGGAACATTCAGGTGATCTTTGTTAATAGGATACGTGTTGCGGACCATACTATGGCCGAAGCGATACGCCGCGGCACTGAACTCTATCGGGATGCGGAAAGACGTTGAGTTGCTTCGCACTGGCGGCGGTCCGTCGAGCTCAAGACCGTTGTACACATCTGGGTCGAGCAACTCGAAGAGAAAGTCTTTGATCACAAGGTACTGGTAGTGCCAGGTAACTAGTCGCCGTGTTTGTTCGAATAAGGTGGCACCAGCTGGCCCAGCGTTGGGAATGCTACTCCGTGCACCTTTTGCGAGCTCATTCATGACGCAATTGTGAAACTTCAAAAAGGCAACGTGCAGCTGGGCGATTATTAAGTTTTCGTCGTTGCGCGGGTCGCCCACGAGCGCGATACCTTCGCGATTTCGCGGCAGGTCGTATTCGAGTCTGTTCTTTGCATCCGGTCCGATCAAAAAGCGCTCTTTACCACGATCCCTTGGATTGTTGTGGTACAGGAACGGCGAGACAGTTGGACCGCCGCCATAAAGCTGGTCCAAATCCAAGCGGGGCGACCGGTGATTAACGACCGATTCGGCGCATTGGTGAGCGCGAGCGAGGGGGGTGACGTCGAACGTGAGATCGTGATCGATAAATTGTCCCAGGTACGTATAGCCGGCGGTGACTTTGCCGTCCGGGCGGTGATCGTCGTCTGTCATGAGTCTGCCAAGCTCTTCCAGGCCTTTCTCGAGGTCTGAATTCGGGACCGAAGGAGGTCTTGCTAATTGGGGAAACATTCGGGTGAAGTAGTTAGGTGAGTTCATTTAAACTGGGGTTGGCGGTTCTGCGGGGTATTCTTATTTTGAGACTACGGCTTGAAGCTTGAGCCGACCGTCGCTCGTCTAGGTTTACGGCAATTTCGGCGTGAAAGTCTAAGAAAACTTTTCGCAACTGACATCGCGCTATTATGGGTCACGTTATTAAGATGAACACTGTCCCACGCGTCTTCGCTTATCTGCGCCGCTATCCATGGCTGGCGTTGGGGACACTTTCTTGCGCGATCGTGGGGACGGCGATGGTGCTGGTGTTTCCGGCGGTGACGAAAAGGGTCATCGATGAAGTGCTGATCCAGGGGCGGCCGGAACGGTTGACCCCGTTAATCCTGATCGCGGCGCTGGCGTTTTTGCTTCAGAACGGGCTCAGCTCGATCCGGATCATCCTCAACAACACTTTTGAGCAGCGAGTGATCTTTGATCTCCGGAGCGATCTCTATTCGCATATCCAAATGCTGCCGCTCCGCTGGTTCGATAACCGGGCCACGGGCGATTTGATGACCCGCATCCTGGAGGACGTGACTTCGGTGGAACGAATGCTGATCGATGGGATCGAGCAGGGCGTGATGGCGGTGCTCCAGCTCGTGATCGTGCTCGGGATGATGTTTTATTTCAGCGTTCCTTTGACGTTCGTGGGATTAGCGCCATTGCCGATCCTGGCGACCGGGGCACTTTGGTACACGCTCACGGCGCATCGGCGGTACCGCCTGCAAAGGCGGGCATCGTCGGCGATGAATTCGCTCCTCCACGATAACCTGGCCGGGATTCGGCAGATCAAGAGCTACGTCCGGGAGAGCGCGGAGCATGGCCGCTTCAATTCGGTCAGCGACCAGCTCCGCCAGGCCACTCTCATCGTGATGAAAGTGTGGGCTGTTTATCATCCGTCGATGATTCTGCTCGGGTCGCTCGGGATCGTCCTCACGGTCTGGGTGGGCGCGCGAATGGTGCTCGCGGGAACAATGCAGGTGGGCGACCTGATTGCGTTCCTGATGTTAACCGGGTTTCTCTACGAGCCGATCAACAAGCTGCATCAATTGAACCAGCTCGTGCAGGTGGGTCGCGCTGCGGGCGAACGGGTCTTCGAGATCATGGACGAGCCGATCGAGCCCGGCTGGACTGTGGAGAAGGAGGCGATGCGTGTGACCGGCGACGTGCGCTTTGACGACGTGGGGTTCACCTACGCGGCGGAAGGCGCGCCCGCCTTGCAGCAGATCACTTTTCACGCGCGACCGGGCGAGACGATCGCACTCGTCGGAACCACGGGCGCCGGAAAATCGACCCTCGTTAATCTGCTGACGCGCTTCTACGAATATGACAGCGGCGAGATTTTGATCGACGACAAACCGCTCCGCGAATTCGGCACCCGTCGGCTGCGCGAAATGATTGGGCTGGTGACCCAGGAAAGTTTCCTCTTCAACGGGACGATCCGCGAGAACCTGCGGATGGGCCGGCCGGATGCGACAGACGCCGAGCTTCTCGCCGCGGCGGAAGCTGCCAACGCGCGCGGATTCATCGATCGGATGCCGAACGGGCTCGACAGCGTGGTCGGGGAGCGCGGAGTAAAGCTGAGTGTCGGCGAAAAACAACGCGTCTCGATTGCGCGCGCGCTTTTGAAAGATCCGCCGATCCTGATTCTCGACGAAGCGACCGCGAGCGTGGATACGACCACCGAGCGTTTAATTCAGGAAGCGCTCGAGCATCTGATGTCGCACCGGACCTGTTTCGTGATCGCACACCGGCTTTCGACGATTTTGCGCGCGGACCAGATTTTGGTGCTGGAACGCGGCCGCATCATCGAGCGCGGCACCCACGCAACCTTGCTCGAGCTCGGGGGAAAATACGCGCGGCTTTGGGAGCAAAGCTTTCTGGAGAAACCGGCCGAGGTGGAAGAGGGCCCGGAAGACCCTGCGCCGGCGATGGAGCACCCGATTCCGGAA
>DATLNB010000076.1:0-11290 GCA_035536995.1 Chthoniobacterales bacterium
GCCGAGCGCCCTGGATAATCGCCCGTTGAACTTCAAGGAGTTCATGGGGATGACCAATCAGGTCGCGTACGTGAGCGCGACCCCGGCGGAGTTCGAGATCCAAAACAGTGTGGTCGGGAACAAGGGATACTTCCCGCACAAGCGGGAGCGGATCGGGGAAGACGAACCGGTGCCGTTCCTCGTAGCCGGAGGGTCGCGATCCCGGTCGTCCTCCTCCTCGGACATGCAGAAGCATGTCCCTCCGATCTCGCGCACCGATCAACCGGCTGCCGAATTTGACGTCCATTCGCCCGGGATGCCTTTGGTGGTCGAGCAAATCATTCGGCCGACCGGGTTGCTCGATCCGAAAATCACGCTCAAGCCGTTGAAGAACCAGATCGACGAGACAATCGAGCTTTGCCGGCAACGGGTTGAGAAACAGGAACGCGTCCTGGTCACGACCTTGACGAAACGCACGGCCGAAGACCTCTCCGATTACCTGCGCGACGTCGGCCTCAAGGTCCGGTACTTACACAGCGACATCGACACGATTGAGCGGGTCGAGATCTTGCGCGGACTTCGCGCGGCCGATTTCGATATTTTGGTCGGCATCAATCTGCTCCGGGAAGGGCTCGATCTTCCCGAGGTCTCGCTCGTCTGCATTCTTGACGCTGACAAGGAAGGATTCCTCCGGAGCCAGACGTCGCTTATTCAAACCGCGGGCAGAGCGGCGCGGCACATTAATGGCGAAGTCGTTCTGTTCGCCGACACGGTAACCCAGAGCATGCAAGCCCTGATATCGATCTCCGATTATCGGCGGACCAAGCAGATGGAATACAACGAGAAGCACGGGATCACCCCGCAGACCGTGCGCCGCGCCGTCCAGGAAAGTCTGCACACGATTCTGCGCGGCCGGGAGATTGCGGCATCGGTGATCAAGGAAGGCGGCGGCGACTTCAACCTGACGGAGCTGTTACGCGAGCTCGAGGAAGAGATGCAGAACGCGTCGGCTAATCTGGAATTTGAGCGGGCAGCTTTGCTCCGCGATCAGATCATGGAAGTTAAGAGCGGCACCGGCCTGACGAAGATCGAACCGAAACGGCGGCCCGTGAAATATACGCGGAACAGCGGCCGGCGCCGCTCGCGGGTCTGAGTGTAGCTACGGCGCTCTTCTGTAGCCGCTTCGCTGTGCGAAGCGCGAGATTGGCGTTGTCTGCCGGCAGCAGTCTACCTTTATCCCAACGTCGCCCACAGGGCGACGGCTACAGGGCGACGGCTACAGGGCGACGGCTACAGGGCGACGGCTACAGGCGTAAACAAGCGCGTCAGCTGCCGGCTCGTCTTAGGCGACAGAGCGCCGTAGCTACAAGGAAGAGTCTCTCGCACACGACTAGCTTCCTGGCGGGGATGCGTTACTTCCAGATCCTTCTCCTTTTGGGTGCAGCGGCCCTCTCTGTTCCTTCGCATGCCGTCGCCCAAGCCCCCGGCCTCAATGCCCTTCCGCAGGTCGAGTTTGCCCGCCTGAGCCAGCGCGATCCCAACCCGCTCGGGACCAAGGCGCTCGCCATTCATCCGGAACAGTGGAAACACGCGGAGACGGAGCATTTCATTTATCACTTCGTGGACAGCTTCGTCGCGAGCGCGATCGCGGTGGAAGCGGAATTCAATTACCGGATAGTCGTTAAGGAGCTCCAGCGGGACCCGGCCGGGTCAGGGGCCATCAAATCGCACGTTTACATTTTTCAAAAACCGGCGGACTGGCAGCAGTTCCAGAGCGCGGGAAGATTGGAGCCGTGGACTGGCGGGATTCAATCGCAGGGCAGCCTCTTTATCGTTCGCGATCCTTCCTTCAAGTTCAGCGATAATTCGCTCGGCCACGAAATCGTCCACCTGGTGATTCATCGTTATTATCCCGACGGGATCCCATGCTGGCTCAACGAAGGTTTCGCCCAGTATGTTTCGAAGGCCGCCCAGGCCAGTTTCCTGCGGGCGCGCAACTATATCGCGAAACCGCTCTCGAATCCGATCGCGCGCGAGAAATTCATCCCCTTGGCCACGCTCACCACAATGAGTTATCCGCCTTCGGCCCAGGTCGAGACGTTCTACGAGGAATCCGAAAGGCTGGTCCGTTTCCTCGCCGCCGGCGACAAGGCCGCGTTCCTGACTTTTCTCGATGCCGCCGGGAAGCACCAGCCCTTTGACTCAGCACTCGCGCAAAGCTTTGGCTCGAAATTCAGCAGCGCCTCCGCGCTCGAAGAAAAGTTCCGGGAATACGCCTCGAACGCATTCGGGACTTCCTCGCAGCAGGCAGGCCTGAATTAAAGGCGCTCGCCCACTGCGGCATTGCAGGGCGGGCGCGCTGCCCGCCGAGAGCCCATGGCAAGCGATGCGCTTGCTCTGCGTCTCCAAGATCGCGAAAGTCGATCCGTGCCGAAGGCGAAAGCAAAGACAGCAGAGTCCACGACGCGCATTCACGCCGTCGTCGGCTCGGACGAGAGCGAGGTAAAACGCGTAGCCGCCGAGCTGGCCGCGAAGTTAACTCCACCGGACGCTGGAGAGTTTGGGCTCGAGACAATCGATGCCTGCGCGGACAACGTGGACCAGGCTGTTACCAAAATCCGATCCGCGATGGAGGCACTGCAGACGTTGCCTTTCTTCGGCGGCGCGAAGCTCGTCTGGTTCAAAAATGCCAATTGCATGGCTGATAGCGTCATCGGCCGTTCAGCCAGCGTGCAAGGGGCGCTCGAAGACCTTGGCGATATGCTCGACGCGGGTCTGGCCTCGGACGTGACCCTGCTTATCAGCGCTACGGAAACGGACAAGCGCCGTTCCTTTTACAAAACGTTGGCGAAGCGCGCGGACATCCAGGTGATCGATCGCCTGGATTCAAGCCGGTCCGGTTGGGAAGAAGAAGCGACCGAAATGGTCCGGCGCCGGGCCGAAGATCGCGGGCTCCAATTCGAGGAAGAAGCACTCGATCTTTTTGTTCTGCTCACCGGCGGCGACACCCGACAGATTGAAAACGAACTGGAAAAGATCGACCTGCACGCCGGGCGTGAGCGCCGGGTCGGGGCGGATCAAGTCCGGGAACTGGTCCCGCTGTCCCGCGCAGGGGTGATCTTCGAGCTGGGGAACGCGCTTGCCGCCTGCGATCTTCAGCGCGCGCTGATCCTGGTGAAACGCTTGTTGGACCAGGGCGAAACGGCCATTGGTATTCTGCTCGTCGCGGTTCTTCCCACAATTCGAAACCTCCTCCTCGCGAAGGACCTGATGGAACGCCATCGCATTCCCCGGCCGCATGCGCCATTTGGTTTTATCTCAGCTCTGAATCGTCTGCCGGCCGATGCGACCGAGCACCTCCCGCGGAAAAAGGATGGCTCGATCAACGGCTACGCGCTCGGGATCGCGGCGCAGCAAGCCCATCGTTTCCAAACGAAGAAATTAATCGCCGGCCTCGATGCCTGCCTGGAAGCGAACCTGCGCCTCGTCAGCACCCAGCTCGATCACGAGCTGATCCTGACCGAGATCGTGGTGAAGCTGCTGGCGTGTTAATCGGAGGGACATGCTTCCGCATGTCCTGGACGAGCGGAAGCTCGTCCCTCCGCACAGAACGCCAATCAGGCTTCGCCGATTTGTTTCCGGGCCAGCGGGCCGACCCACGGGATGTCCCACATCACCCCGGTGAAGGCTTTGATCATTGCAATGATCATGATCACGAGGAGGCCGAGATGGACCAGCGCCGCAAGGAAAAACCAGAGTCCCGCGAAAATTGGTCCGGCCACCGGGATCGCCCAGAAAATCGCGCGGAGAATCCACGACACCATGTTGAAGAGGAACCAGATGCCGCCAAAGATGATCGATTGCATCGCGTAAAACCGGACGAACCGATCCTGCTTTTCGAGGATGTAAAAAATCAGGCCGCCGATAAGCGGGATGCAGGCGAGCGCCGCTGCGACATTCGAAGGCAGGCCGGTCGAAGTGTGCGTGTTTGCCGTGACAGGCGTCGGGTTGACTGGATCTGGCATGCTACATTTAGAGGAACGCGGGGGAACTTTGTCAAGGGAAGTCGGCTCACGGGGACCGGTTTTCTCTTTCTCGACAACTGGGACCTCGGTACGGTGGGCGCGCCTTGAATTCAATCCGCGTCCAAGCTGGTGCACAGAGCTACGAGGTCTTCGTGGGCGAGGGGCTGCTCGAGGAGGTCGGGGCTTTGGTCGCGCGCAAATTGAAGGGGCCGGCGTGCGCGGTTATTTCCGATGAGAATGTCGCGGCCTTCTATGGCCAAACCGTTCTGGACGCGCTTATTCGGTCCGGATTTCGGCCGGTTCTTCTGACGGTCCCAGCGGGCGAGGGATCTAAAACAATGACGCAAGCCGATGGGTTGTGCGCGCAGCTGACCCGGGCGGGGCTGGATCGGACGTCATTCGTCGTTGCCCTCGGCGGAGGAATGATCGGCGATCTCGCCGGGTTCGTAGCGGCGATTTATCACCGCGGCATTGCCTGTGTCCAGGTGCCAACGACCTTGCTGGCCCAGGTGGACAGCTCGATCGGAGGAAAGACGGCGGTCAACTCGGGAGCGGGGAAAAACCTGATCGGCGCGTGGCATCAACCAGCGCTGGTGATTGCAGACGTGGATGCGCTCGCGACCTTGCCTCCACGGGAGCGCAGACAGGGTTTCGCCGAGATCGTGAAGCACGCGGTCATTCGCGATCGCGCGTTGTTCGAAGCTTTGGAGCGATTCGACGATCGCAATCTGCCGGCAATCATTCAACGGAACCTTGAAATCAAGGCAGCTGTCGTGGCCGCCGACGAACGCGAAACGACGGGCGAACGGGCCTTGTTGAATTTCGGTCACACGATCGGCCACGCCATTGAGAGAGCAGGGGAGTACCAGCAGTTTTTCCATGGGGAGGCGGTCAGTCTCGGTATGGTGGCGGCCAGTGCGATCTCGGTGCGCCGGGCCGGATTAGCGGTGGCAGAGCGCGATCGCATTGTTGCAATGCTGGCCGGCTTTGGGCTCCCAACGCGATTGCCTGAGGGTTTCCCGAAGGAAAAAATTTCAGGCCTCGTGCAGCACGACAAAAAGTTTCAGGCCGGCCAGGTGCGGTTTGTGGTCACGCCCGGGATCGGGTCGGCGCGTCTGGTTACCGACGTGACGGTCGCGGATATGGAATCGGCGATTTCTAACCTGTAGCGGCGGTCTATGACCGGCGAATTTGGTGCGGGTGAGGACACCCGCCTCTACACCGAGGCCTCGGCGTCGTCGGTCATAGACCGCCGCTACAGCGCGCTCAGTTGCCCGCGGCTCGGTAATACTCGAGGAGTCCGTTGACCACGCCGTCGACGTACTCGCGGTAGATGCTGCGCCGCTCTGCACCGTTCACGATCCGCGTTCCTTCGTAATCGCCCGCCTCCACTCGCGCGACGACATCAACGCTATTCATCACGTAAGGCTCGTAGTAAACGACCGGGCACTGGTAGAGCCGGGTCGCGACGAGATTCCGGGCGTAAACATAGCCACTCGTCCCCGCCTTCACCACATTGTCGGTCGTGTATTGATAGGGCGGCAGGCCGGTCGCCTTCGCCATCGCGGTCGCGGCGGTATCAGCGATTTTCAATTCCTCGTCGTAGGTGCGGCTAAGAAGGCGGTGCATCATTTCAAAACGCTCGTCGTCGAATTCCAGCTCGGCCGGCAAATAAGAACCGTTCACGAGCAGGTGAAGATGGTTCTTGTCGATCAAGGTCGGATTGCGTTCGTCGCCCCACGCTTCGGCATTGAAATGGAGACAGAGGACCACGTCAGGCCGCAGCTTTTCGTTAACCAGCCGGGCGCGCTCGCGGATCTCGCTCACCCGGTAGAAAAGCAGTTCGCTCTGCCAGCGAACGGTCTGGTCCTTCAATGGATCCGCGGGGTCGTCGAAATTTTCCCGCGGATTCTCGATCCCGTTGGCTTTTAGGACAGCACGCGCGGTTTCCAGAAAATGGGCCGGACGATAGGGTGTAACCGGTTCAGTCTTCTGGCGGACGAACGACACGGTCGCGCCCATTGTTTGCAGTTTTTCCGCCACCATCTTCGCCACTCGCAACGTCATTTCCCCTTCTTCAATCGGCGCGGCCTCGCCGGCCTTGAACCAGCGTTCTTCCGTTTTCGACCATGCACCGCCGATGTGTCCCGGATCGAGTGCGATCCTGATTCCACGGAGCGGCTCGGCTTTCCCGGGCTCAGGCAGAGCCCCAGCCCCCCGCCACGAATGGGTTGCAGGCCGGCGGCTCTTTTCAGACTTCGCGAACCGTAACCGAAACCAGGTTTGGGCGTCGCGATCCATCAGGATGCAGGCCCCGTCCGGATCAACCCGGATCAGATCCTCGCTCAGGCCCCGCGTGCAATAAACGCCGCGAAGCAACTTTTCGAAGTCGTCATGCGTGATTGTCCGCTGAAATTTCTCGAGCGTTTTCCATTTCGGTGAATCAGCCAGTGGATTACTGAGGCGATCCGCCCCGGGCGCGGCCGCGGCGAAAAGAACGAGAAGACCGACGGAGAGGGAGATGCGCGGGCGAAAGATCACAGGTTGGATTTCGGGCTTTTCAATACGATGATCGTACGATGCTGACGATTCTTTTCCTGGGCGATATCGTGGGCGAGCCGGGCCGCAGCGCGGTCATCAACAATCTCGCCCGGCTGAAAGAATCGCACGGAGTGGATTTCGTGGTCGTGAACGGTGAAAACGCCGCCGGCGGGCGCGGCATTACCCCGCGGATCACGATCGATTTGTTGCGCGCCGGTGTTTCAGTGATCACCACTGGCGACCATATCTGGGACCAGAAAGAGATATTCGGGTTTATTGATACGGAGCCGCGCTTGTTGCGGCCGGTAAATTACCCGCCGGGCGCGCCCGGCCATGGGACGATCGTCCTGGATACGGGCAAAGGAAAGGTCGCCGTCGTCAACGTCCAGATGAGGACGTTCATGCAGCCGATCCTGGAAAACCCATTTCCGGCGGTAGAGGCTGCGGTCGCTGCAGTTCGCGCTGAGACGCCGGTGATCTTCGTGGATGCCCACGGCGAGACAACCAGTGAAAAAATTGCGATCGGACGTTTTCTCGACGGCAGCGTTTCGGCCGTGGTTGGAACTCACACCCACGTCCAGACCGCCGACGAACAAATTTTTCCGGGTGGAACTGCTTTCCTTTGCGACGCGGGCATGTGCGGCCCGGCGAACTCGATCCTTGGGCGGGCCGTGGATCCGATCGTCAACCGGTTCGTCTCAAACCTGCCTGCGCTGTTTCCGGTTGCGAAAGGGGACGTTCGGCTCTGTGGCGCGGTCGTCTCGATCGATGAAACAACCGGCAAGGCGATCAGGATTACGCGCGTGAACGAGTTGATATCCGCTACGCCCCAAGCTCCTCCAACGCAGGCCGGACAGGCCTGACCTCTTTTTCGATCGCCGCCGCGCGGCTATTCGTCGTCGTCTTCGTCCGCCCCGTTGTCCGCAGTGGCTTCGGATTCATCGCCGGTTGGTGCGGCAAAACGCCGTTTCCGTCGCGCAGCTGGCAACGGCGATAATGTCATCGTCACATTCCGGCCCGCGATCTTCGGTTCCATCTCCACCTGGGACATGCCGGCGAGATCGCCTTTCACTCGCTCCATCAGCTGCATCCCAAACTCCTGGTGCGCCATCTCCCGCCCGCGGAACTGCAGCTGGACCCGGACTTTGTTTCCCTTGTCGAGGAACTCTTCGCCATGCCGGATCTTCGTCATGTAATCGTGCGCGTCGATGTTCACGCGGAACTTGATCTCCTTCAGCTTGGTGCCGGAGGTCTTCTTGTCTTTCTCCTGTTTCGAGATGTCGTAACGAAACTTGCCGAAATCGACGATCTTGCAGACCGGCGGATTCGCCGTCGGGGCGACTTCCACCAAATCCAGGCCGATGCTCTGAGCTTTGCGCAACGCGTCAGATAGTTTCATGACGCCGAGTTGCTCTCCGGTCGCTCCCATGATGACCCGCACCTCGCGGGCGCGAATCCGACCGTTCACACGAATTTGTTGTTGCAGATTAAGTCAAAGCTCCTGGCCGGCGAGTCGGGAAGTGAATTGACCCGCCGTATTTATTTTGCCGCATCTTTTCCCGGGGCCAATCGGCTCCCGGCACTTCTGCTTCATCGCACCTGCGGACGTGCGAAGACCAGCCCGCCTTTTCGCGAGCCGAATGGAAGTAGTAAGCAACAATTGTACGGTAGCAAGGCGAATCTGGCGGGTCAGGCCGGAACGAGCGGCTCGAGTTTTACGATGTGGAGCGGCGAAACGAAGTCCGCGCGAGTCGGAATGTCCTGGGTTGGATGCGCAACTGGCCTGCCGACAACAAGTGCCCAGCGGGTTAGCATCGCGATCTCGGGGTGCAGGACGTCCAGGTGTTTGCCATCACCCGTGTGGACGCGGAAAGGAACGAAGGGCGTGGCTCTGAGAAAGTTTCTGATTTCTTCGGGGTTCACACAGAGTGAGTTTACGAGACGGCTCTGCTTTCTCAATTCCAATCAAGCGGGCGGCGGGACCTCCCCGAAGTGGGCCGCGTAGGCCGCGTAGGCCTGGAGATCGTCGAGCATCGCGTCGATCGTTGCCGCGATCGGCTCCACCCTGGCGAACCCGGAGAAAATCGCGCGATCGCCGATTTCGCTGTCGACCACAAAAGTCGGCCGTTGCGTGACCTGAAGCGCGTGAAACTCGGCGGTGCTGGCGCGGGCCCGGGCTTCGATTTCCGGCGACTGCGCTCGCGCCAGAAGCGCCGCCTTGTCCAGACCACCGGCCTTTGCGCCGATCTCGGCGGACAACTCCCAGTCGTTGGTGTGCTGGCCTTCGCGCTCGGTCGCGTTTGCCAGCGCCATCCGGACGCGGTCATCTCTCACGCCCATATCTCGGGCTGCTTCAGCTATCAGGTTTGGAGCGAGGCATTCCTGTAAATCCGGTTCGAACCACCCCGGCTTTAACATGAACGGCGAACGCATCATCATCCCGCTTCGCCGATAGTACCACTCCGCCTGCTCGATTGATTTCGGAAACCCGGACGCGTCCATCAGCGCGATTTTCCATTCAAAATCCACCTGCCCGGCGTAACGCTTTTTCAATTCTTCCCAGGCCGGCTGGGCCCAGAAGCACCAGGAAGAAATGACGTCGAGGTAGATCGTGATTTTGAGTTTCATCGCTTTTGCTGTACGAGAGGCGGCCGGGGCTCGCCAAGCGAAATGACGAAGTTACGACTGGAGCTAGGTGGATTGGCCGTTGGGTCGTTGCTTCGGCATCTCACTCCACGCTGTGATCGATCTTAACCACATTCTCTTCTTCATCGCTTGCATCGCACCGCTGGTGCTGCTGGCGCAAACGCTCCGCCGCGGCGGGGCCTTCCGGGCCTGGCGGCTGGCATCGCTCGCTGTTTTGCTCGTCGCGGGCGGCGCCTGGTTGATCGACTCGGACACCGCCGGGTTTGTTGGCACGGGCGCCTGGCTCGTCCTTGTCGTGGTTCCGTCGGTTGGGATTCGCAAGGTCGCAGAATTGGCCAGCCGGCAACGCTATTCGTCGGCGCGCCGTTGGACGAGTCTGCTCCGGTTCTTCCATCCGTCCTCCGCGTTGCGTAGCCAGAGAAATCTCTTCGCCGCGCTCGAGGCGGCGCAGGCCGGCGATTTTTCTCAAGCGCTCAGCCGGCTTGGCGCGCGCGACAACGGCACCAACGTCGGTCGCCAGGCGATCGCGCAATCGTTTCGTTTGCGCGGGGACTGGGACAATCTCGTCGGCTGGGTTCGCGCGGAAGTTCCGCCGTCGGTTCGCCGCAATGATTTCGCGCTGATGCCGCTTTACCTCCGCGCTTTGGGCGAGGCGGGCGCCCGGGACGAGCTCGTCCTCGAGCTCGCGACGATGCTTAGCATAACGAACCCGATCCATCAGCCGATCTGGAGCTTTCATTCGAGCCTCGTCACCTGCCTCGCGTTTTGTGGCCGGCTCGAAACGGAGAATGGCCGGCGCGCTTTGCAAACGTTCCCGGCGGCGCTGCGGGAATTTTGGATTGCCACCGGCGAGCTGGCGGCGGGCAAGACCCCGGCCGGACTGAGCCGATTACGAAAACTGCAGGCGGAAACGAACGACAAATTGCTTCTCTCCGAAATCGGGCATCGACTCGAAAATGCCGGCGCCCTTGCGGCCCCGACGCTCTCCCCGCCGAGCTACGCCCTGCTTCATCGAATCGAGCAAAGTCACCGGCCGCCCGCCACCGTTTTCGGCTCCGAATTCCGGCGGCCGACTCTGGCGGTCGCCCTTTTCATGGCGCTCAACGTTCTCATGTTTCTGGCCGAGATCCGGCTCGGCGGGTCAACCAATCCGCTCACGCTTCATCGCCTGGGCGCGCTTGAGACGTCGGCGGTGCGCTACGGCAACGAATATTGGCGAATGTTGACCGCGCTCTTTCTCCACTTCGGGCCGCTCCACCTGCTCTTCAATCTTTACGCGCTTTTTGTGATCGGGCCCGGTCTGGAACGCGCCATCGGTTCCCTGCGGTTCGCTCTCGGTTATTTGCTGGCCGGATTGGGCTCGAGCGCCGGCGTGCTGCTCTTGCGTTTCCGCGATATTAGCGGGGAACAACTCGTCGGCGCTTCCGGATGCGTCATGGGCATTGTCGGAGTTTGGGCCGGTTACCTTCTGCGACATCGCCACGAACCTTTCGCGGGGAGGCGTTTGGGTAATATTGTGCTGATCGTCATGGTCCAGACGGCGTTTGATTTGTCGACGCCGCAGGTCAGCATGTCCGCGCATTTGAGCGGCCTGGTAACAGGAATTGTTCTTGGCTTGCTGATAGCGCCGTCACCCGCCGCTAAACAATCCTGATCATGTTTTTGATCATGATCCCGATCTTTGGAAAAGGCGTCGCTCGCTCATGAAGAGCAAGAGCAGGAGCAAGAGCAAGAGCAGGAGCAAGAGTAAGAGCGAGGGTGCGGGCAGAAGGTCGCCGGGGCGGGTGATCATGGAATACTTGATGCTAAATTCTTTGCTGCCAGATTCTCGCTCCTTCCCATAGGGCTTCTCCAAAATGCCGACCTATCACACGTATAACGTGATCCCGACCTTGCCTGTCGCGCTCGAGCCGTTGCGCGAGATGGTCTTCAATCTCTGGTGGACGTGGGAGCCGTCCGCGCGCGCTCTTTTCCGCCATCTCGACCCGGAACTGTGGGATCGGACCAATCACAATCCCGTTCGCATGTTGCAACTGTCGCGGCAGGCGCGGCTCGTCGAGGTCTCCGAAGACGATGACTTCAAGCGCGAGCTGAAGACG
>DATLNB010000077.1:0-9788 GCA_035536995.1 Chthoniobacterales bacterium
GGCGAGGAGCGCCGGGATCGCGCCGATCAATTCGGTGAGCCTGGCGTCGTCGTCGGACGACAATGGAAATTTGCAGGCGAAGAGGTCGATGTTCGGCTCGGCCGACGGTCCTTCGTGCGCGGGAACGTCGCTCATCTCCGGAAAAACGGTGGCGTAGAAGTCCGGGTCGCGTTGCCAGGGCTTGAGGATGCGAAGGAAGAAATCGAGGCCGTTCATTTCGGCCTCGACCACGCGACAGTCGTTCTTCTGCTCGATCGACCAGCCGCCGGGGTTGATAGCTTTGAGACGCGCGCGAAAAGCGGTGAGGCCCCTGGCCTTTTTCATCATGGCGGCGGCGCTATAATCGGGTCGGCCATGGACGATGGGGGGATGGTTGAAGTCGCGCCACTCGGTGAACAACGCCGCCAATTGCTGGTAGGACGAAGCGGGCGCTTCGGCCGCTAGCGCCGTGGGCTGCGCTACGCAGGTGAACGCCGCAAGTAGTGCGAGGCAGAATATAAGTGGCTTCATCTCAGATGTTCGCAGGTAAAAGGTGACGCGGCGAAAAAGTTTCGACAGCTTACGGCGCAGCGACGGTATCGCGCCGCCTTGGTCTTTCTCCCAGCACATTGCGAGATCGACGACCACTGGGCACACTTTGCAAAGTATGACCATGTGGGGGGGGAGGCGTAATTGCTGGTAGGACGAAGGGGGCGCTTCGGCCGCTGGCGCGATGGGCTGCGCTATGCCCGCGAGCGGCGCAGTAGTGCGCGCAGGAGATGGGTGGCTTCATCTCAGACGTTCGGAGGTGACCATTGGGCGCACTTTGCAAAGTACGGCGGCATGGGGGAAGGTGGACCCTTTTCCCGCGACCCATTTCCGCGATTGACCACTTGGCGAACTTTGCAAAGTATGACCATGTGGGGAAGGCGAGTTCACCGGCTGGTCAGCCAACGCTCTGGCGCACCTGCCGTGTCCTGGCTAACCGGCAGCGCTTGCAAATGCTCGCTATGTTGATTCGCCAACCGGGGCGGACGGTCTCCAGCGTCGCCCGGCAAATGAGGTTGTCGCTTCCGGCCACCAGCCAATACCTGCGCGCGCTGGAAGCACGTGGGTTGTTGACGTGCCGGCGGGTCGGACTCCGGGTCGAATACCGGCCCGTGGCCATGACGACTGAAGGTGGCGGTGGGGCGATCGCTACTGCTCTGCGGATGCTTGTGGGGCGGTGGAGGCAGCAGCCCCCTGAGGTGCTCTTCAAACTGGCGACTGCTTTCACTCATCCGCGCCGGATAGAAGTGTATCGCGCCCTCAAGAATGGAGCAGATTCCTTTGTTCGGGTGCAGGCCGCAACGCATATCTCGAGACGAGCGCTTGCCCGGCATCTGGCGAAACTGCAGGCGCGCGGCTTTGTGAAGAACGAAGGAGACGTCTATGCGGTTACGAATCACGCGCATCCATTTGGTCGCGTCTTAGCCCGTCTCGCAGTCCGGTAGCTAGTCCTTGACATACTTTGCAAAGTGCGCCCGGTGCAAGCGCGGAACCCATGGCGGGAAGGTCAGTTTGAATTTGATTGGCGCGAGCTGCTCCGGGGGGCCTCGCCCAATTGTGCAGGAAGACGCGCCAGCGCGGATCGGAGTGGATTTTAGCGAAGAGTTCTGCGGGGCGACGATTGCCCCGTTGCGCTCCGGTCGCCTCCGCGGTCTCTTGGCGCAGATGCCAAAGGCGAAGGCGAAGAAACAGAAATCAGGTGCAAAGCGTTCCGCGTCACGCGGTTTTTTCGGGCGAGGGAAATGGATTTGGATTGGGCTGGTGGTTTTGCTGCTCGTCCCGGCGATGCAGGTGGCGCTGGTGCGGTTTGTTAATCCGCCGCGGACGGTGCCGATGTGGATCGAGCAGGTGTCGTCGAGTGGGGCGAAGGGGCCGTTGCGCTATCGCTGGATTCCGTTGTCGCAGATTCCAGAGATGTTTTTGAAGCACCTTTGGATATCGGAGGATCAGCGGTTCTTTCAGCACGAGGGGTTTGACTGGAAGGAGATGGATCTCGCGATGGAAAAGGCGGAGCGGACGGGGAAACCGGTCCGGGGAGCGTCGACGATCACGAACCAATGTGCGCGGTCGATCTTTCTTTGGCAGGGGCGGTCGTGGATCAGGAAGGGACTGGAATCGTACTACACGATTTGGATGGAGTTGCTGTTGCCGAAGCGGCGGATCCTGGAGCTGTATGCGAACGTGATCGAGATGGGGCGCGGGATTTACGGGGTGGAAGCGGCGTCGCAGCATTATTTCGGGGTCAGCGCGCGCGGTCTTACGCGGGAGCAATCGGCCATGCTGGCGGCGGTGTTGCCGAATCCGAAGGGGTGGGATCCGAGGAGGCCGACTATGAGGTTAAGGTGGCGGCAGCAGCTGATTTTAAGGAGGGAGCAGCGCGTAAACTTCCCGAGGAAGATGCTGCGCTAGCGATTGCAGATTGCAGATTGCAGATCGCGGATTTCAGAATGGAGCCAGCGGGAAGCGGTGCGAGATGGCCGAAGCCCGAAGGGTGAGCGCTGGGAAGCGCGAAGCATTGCGGAAACCGGATTGCGGAAAGGTGGGCGAGTGCAGTGCGAAGCGGTGAGTGCGGGGAAGCGGGAAGCATTGCGGATTGGATCACGGAAGGCAGCAACGGAGTTGCGGGGACAAGTGCGTTCCCAAACAGAGTTTGGGAACGAGGACGGGGGATTTAAGGCGTCCGCGCATTGTAGAGGTGCTCGCCGCGGCGAGCACCTGTTTGCTGGCGGCGGGCGCCGCGGAGCATGACGAATGCGAAGGAAAGACCAGATCCGGTTAAGTATCAGTCATTCTTCCCATGAGTCTCGGGATCCTCGTGTCTCGGTCGGAATAGGCCGAGAAACCAACCGATAAGGCACGCGTATGAGAAACTCCCAACAAGAGCCACGCACAGAAACAGCGCGGGCGGAGCATCCTTGCCATCAATTAACAGGCCCGCAACTGGGACAAGCGGATTAACCACCCATAACACGACGCCGCATCCGGCCTTGTCGCCGTCCCCGTATCCGGGTCGTGTCGCGGCGTTGATCGCACTGGTGATGCTGACAGCCGCGACGAGAATTGTTGTGGCAAAGCTAACAAAGGCGATAGCAATTACGCAACCAAGGCGCGGCGAGCGCGCTTCCGTGTCTGGGGGCACAGCGGATTGTAGTCGGATTCCATGTCGATTCAACCTGCCCGCGGACGTGAACACGGCGACGGAGCGCCGTGGCTACAGCGGCGGAGCGGGCGATTAGGCGCTTGGCACAAGCGCCTCTACATCGAGGCGCCGCGACGGAGCGCGGTGGCTACAGCGCGGGAGCAGGGGCGTCTTTGAGAATCAGGCTTCATTTCGGCGAGGGCGCCGAAAGCAGGACGCGAGGCGCGCGCGCTCCCCGGCCGAGGGAACGCCTCGACATAGCGAGGCGGCTACAGATTTCGGCGGTCATAGACCGCCGCTACAGGGCGGGTTACCGAGGGGGGCGCATGCCGCGGGGGCCGACGTATTTGGCTATGAGTTTAGAAGCAAAGGTGATGGCCACCATCCGAACAATCCAGCGTAACATGTTACTGAATCGCGGATCGTTAGCGGAATGGCCGCGTAAAAAAGGCTTCGGTTCACCCGGTAAATGAAGGGGTTTGAACGACTGTGCTCAGAGCGGCGTCACGCGAAGGGTTTACGCGGCGCGGCATTGACACAGGGACTTAAACGCGGTTCATCGCTTAGCTGATGAGCAGGATCCTGATTGCGGACGACCAGAACGATGTCCTGGAGGCGTTGCGCATTTTGCTCAAGGGCGAAGGGCACCAGACGGACGCGGTGACGTCGCTCGCCGGGATTTTTCAGGCGCTGGAGAAAAAGGATTACGCGCTCCTGATCATGGACCTGAACTACACCCGGGACACGACATCGGGGCAGGAAGGGCTGGAGGTGATCCCGAAAATCCAGGCGCTCGATAATACGCTGCCGATCGTGGTCATGACGGCGTGGGCGACGATCGACCTGGCGGTGGAAGCGATGAAGCGTGGGGCGCGCGATTTCATTCCGAAACCGTGGGACAACGAGCGGCTGCTGGCGGTCGTGCGAACCCAGATTGAGCTGGCCGGGGCGTTGCGAAAAGGGCGGCGACTCGAAGCCGCCAACCAATTATTGCGCGGGAACGCGCCGAACATCATCGCGGAATCGCCCCGGATGCGGCCGGTACTGGAGATCATTTCGCGAGTAGCGCCGTCGGACGCGAACATTTTGATCACGGGCGAGAACGGGACGGGCAAGGGGCTCGTCGCGCGCGCGATCCACGCGCTGTCGAACCGGTCGACGCACTCGATGATCACGGTCAACATGGGCGGGTTATCCGAGGGCATATTCGAGAGCGAGTTGTTCGGTCACGTGAAGGGCGCGTTCACCGACGCGAAGACAGATCGCGCGGGGCGTTTCGAGCTGGCCGACGAAAGCACGCTTTTCATGGATGAGATCGCGAACGTCCCGATGAATCAGCAGGCAAAATTGCTGCGCGTCATCGAGACGGGTGAATTCGAGCGGGTTGGTTCCTCCAAGACGCTGAAGGCAAATGTCCGGATCATCTCGGCGACGAACGCGAATCCGCACGAGGAAGTCGCGCAGGGACGGTTCCGCCAGGATTTGCTCTTCCGGTTGAACACGATCGAGATCGCGCTGCCGCCGCTCCGGGAGCGGCGGGAAGACATCATGCCGCTGGCTAACAATTTCCTGCGGGCGCATGCGAAGCGTTACCGGAAAGGGCTAAGCGGTTTCGAAGAAAAGGCGCGCGATGTTCTGATGCAGCATCATTTCCCGGGGAACGTTCGCGAGCTGGATCATGTGATTGAGCGCGCGGTCCTGATGACCCAGGGCCAGCAGGTAAAGGCGAACGATCTTGGCCTAACGGCAGGAGTTTCGGATACGCCGCGGCTCGAGGACATGAGCCTTGAAGATGTCGAGTCGTTCCTGATCAAGAAGGCGCTTTCGCGGTTCGACGGCAACGCGCGGAAGGCGGCGGAAGCCCTCGGGCTGAGCCGGAGCGCTTTTTATCGCCGCTTGCAACAATATGGACTCTGACATTTTCGATTTTCGACTTTCGATTTGCGAATGACGAAACGCGCGGCGCTGCCCCACCGAAACTCCGATCAGGGTCGGTCGAGGTGGGGCATGGTCGCCGCAGCCGCCGAGCCGGAACATAGCCTTTCAGTCTGCGCAGCAAGCGGAGTTGGACTCTGCTGCACGGGCGAGAGCAGCAGACAGAATGTTCGTTGGGCATGCAGACGGAAAGCCCATGTTCCGTTACTGGCGCGGCGAGGCGCGCACTGTCTTCGGAAATGAAGAAAACCCTGAAGAAGCTGCGGCAACGGCTCACCCATGAGGGCCGGCTGACGTGGCTGGCCGTGGCGGGAGCCGCCCCGGCGGTGATCATCGCCCTGTCGCTTCTCTGGTTCGGCGATCACACGGCGAAGGTGCAATGGACCCTGACCCTGCTCATCGTCGGGTTTGGGCTCGGCTTTATTCTGAACGCGCGCGAACACGTTGTCCGTCCCTTGCAGACGATGACGAACCTGCTCGCGGCATTGAGGGAAGGCGATTACTCGATCCGCGCCCGCGGCGCCCGGGCCGACGACGCGCTGGGCGAAGCGCTCATGGAGATCAACGCGCTCGGCGAAACATTGCGCTTGCAGCGCCTCGGCGCTTTTGAGGCGACGGCGCTGTTGCGAACGATCATGGCGGAAATCGATGTCGCGGTGTTTACCTTCGATCCGGATCGCCGGCTCCGGCTGGTTAATCGCGCGGGTGAAGACTTGTTAGGCCAACCGATGGACAAGCTCCTTGGCCGGCGCGCGAAAGACCTGAACCTCGATGTTTGCCTCGAAGCCGACCAGGACGCGCCCCTGACCTTGAGCTTCCCGGGCGCTGCCGGACGCTGGGGCGTGAAGCGCAGCTCGTTTCGCGAGCGCGGCCTGCCGCATGAACTTCTGGTGTTGACCGACCTCAGCCGGACCTTGCGTGAGGAAGAACGCAACGCCTGGCAGCGGCTGGTCCGCGTCATCGGGCACGAAATGAATAACTCGCTGGCCCCGATCAAATCCATCGCCGGCAGCCTGGAGACGCTCATCCGGAGAGATCCGCCGCCAGCGGATTGGCGGGACGACGCCCGGAGCGGATTGAACATCATCGCCACGCGCGCGGAATCGTTAAGCCGGTTTATGCAGGCCTACGCGCGGCTGGCCCGTTTGCCGCAACCGCAAAAGGAACTCATCAATTTGGGTGAGCTCGTGAAACGGGTGGCGACACTGGAAACGCGCATCGGCGTCCGGGTTGTGGCAGGCGCGGATGTCACGATCGACGCGGATGCGGCGCAGCTCGAGCAATTGCTCATCAATATTTTGCACAACGCGGCGGAGGCCTCGTTGGAAACCAAGGGGACGGTGACCGCGGGCTGGCGGGATTTGCCGGAATGTGTGGAAGTTTTCGTCCGCGACACCGGGCCCGGGATCATGAACCCGACAAATTTGTTCGTGCCGTTCTTTACGACGAAGCCGGGCGGATCGGGGATCGGTCTGGCGTTGAGCCGGCAAATCGCGGAAGCGCACGGGGGATCGTTGACCCTGGCGAATCGGGCCGGGCCGGGATGTGAGGCGTTACTTCGGCTGCCGAAGTAATCGCCGCCCCACGGGCGGCGAAAGCTCCAAATCCCAAGCTCCAAGCTCCAAAGAAGCTCCAAGCACCAATCCTAGCGTGACGGCGCCGTCAGTGGGTTTGATGTCTGATGTTTCTCTGGAGCGTGGGTGTGGGAAATCCCAAATCCCAAGGCCCAAATCCCAGGTAAATCTCAAGGACCAAAATTCCAAAGTTTGCTGCGGTGCTTCTTTGGGATTTGAAGTTTGGGGCTTCTTTGGGGCTTGGGATTTGGGATGTGGAAATTCCGCGTAGCGGTCGTCCCACTATCGGGACGGTGAAATCCCACTACCGAAGCTTTTGGGTCCCACGTCGTTTTTCGATCGCTCACGCAAGACGCTGTGAGACTGCTGGTTATGACTTTGTAAAACACGGTGGCACGGGCATTGCAATAGGGGCGCTCTGTTACCGAATAATTTGAATCCAAGTCGCCCCAACGACGCATCCCACTAGAGCAGCAAGAATATGAAACCGACTATCCAATTGAACGACAACCGCGGCTATCCGATGCCGAAGACCGATTACAGCTTCCAGGCTGGATCGATGCAAAGCCGCGGTGGACGCAGTTTTGGGTCGCGCGGTGCCTCCATTCGCGCTGTGAGCGACGATTACTTTAAGAACGAAGCGCGCTGCATGTTTGCAACCGAGGCCGCGTTCTTCAGCGTGATCGTGATGACAGCGGCGGTGCCGTTGATCAACAGCGCCATGGCCCTGACTCATCTCGTTCGTTCGTTCGCGGCCCTCTAACCGCGGAGAATTGTACCATGAGACCAGCCTCGGAAGCTAAAGCAGAAACCACCATTGTGCGGCCATCCGGATTTACCACTCCCAGCAATACGATGGATGTTCCGCGGGCTGGGATTGCGAAAAAGAAACGTCAAAAACGCATTATCATCATTGGGGCGTCGGTCCTGGGACTGATCCTGGTGACTGTCCTTCTCTCCCGCCTGAAGCCGGCGGTGCCGAGCATCGACCGCTCGACGGTCTGGATCGATACCGTGAAGCGCGGACCCATGGTTCGCCAGGTCCGCGGGCTGGGCACGTTGGTTCCGGTCGATATTCGCTGGGTGGCGGCCAACACCGACGGCCGGGTGGAGAAGATCGTTATCTGGCCAGGCACCGAGGTAAAGACGGACAGCGTCATTTTGGAGCTAACCAGTCCTGAGCTCGAGCAGACAGCAAACGATGCGGTATCGAAAGCGACGGCTGCGGAAAGCGAACTAACGACTCTCCGAGCGACGCTCCAGCGTGAGCTGCTCGACCAGGAATCTACTACGGCGCGCGTCCATTCGGAATACGAGCAAGCGAAGATGGAGCGCCAGACGAACGATCAACTCGCGAAGAACGGCCTGGTTTCGGAACTCGTTTACAAGACGTCGAAAGTAAAAGAAGCCGAGCTCGCGAACCGCGATGCGATTGAAACGAAACGGTTGGAATTCTCCCGCGGTTCAATCGAACCACAGATCGCTTCGAAACAGGCGGCGGTGGACCAGGCAAAGGAATTCGCAAAACTAAAATTGGATCAGGTCCAGCAGCTTCACGTGAAGGCGGGCATGAACGGAGTACTCCAGCAGCTGCCGGTTCAGGTCGGGCAACGGATCAAACCCGGGGATAATCTGGCCCGCGTCGCCGATCCCACGAAGCTCAAGGCGCAGGTCAAGATCGCGGAGACCCAGGCCAAGGACATCATGACGGCGCAGGTGGCCTCGATCGACACTCGGAACGGGGTGGTCGCCGGGCACGTGATTCGAGTCGACCCCGCGGTCGAGCAGGGGACGGTGACGGTGGACGTGGCGATTGACGGCGAGCTGCCGAAAGGAGCGCGCCCTGATTTAAGTGTAGACGGAACGATCGAGCTGGAACGTCTAGATAATGTGATCTACGTGGGCCGGCCGGCCTTTGGCCAGGAGAACAACACCGTTGGCATCTTCAAAATTGTGGCCGGCACTTCCGAAGC
Source organism: Chthoniobacterales bacterium (assembly GCA_035536995.1). Taxonomy (GTDB): domain Bacteria; phylum Verrucomicrobiota; class Verrucomicrobiia; order Chthoniobacterales; family UBA10450; genus AV80. The sequence continues at coordinate 8,649 of DATLNB010000077.1, forward strand.
GGTCCGCACGCCGGTGAAACTCGGCCGCAGCTCGGTGAACACGATTGAGATCATCAGCGGTCTTGAACCCGGCGACCAGGTCATCCTTTCCGATACGAGCTCGATGGACGCTCACGAGCGCATCCGCCTTAACTGATAACTAACCAACCACGACAGACCCTAACGACCCGAAGAAACCCAACCCAACATCATGGCCTCAACCGAAACCATCAACGAACAGCCGACCCGCTCCTCCAACGGAAACGGCTCCGCCAACCTCATTCATCTCGACGGCGTCACGAAAGTGTTCCTGACCGATGAAGTGGAAACCCACGCGCTCTCCGGCATCCATCTTGATATCCGGACCGGCGAATACATCTCGATCGCCGGACCTTCCGGTTGCGGCAAATCGACCCTGCTCTCGATCCTCGGCCTGCTCGACACGCCGTCGGGCGGCAGTTATTCGCTCAAGGGCACTGAAGTGGCGAACCTCTCGTTCCCGGACCGCGCGCGGATTCGCAACCGCGAGATCGGATTCATTTTCCAGAGCTTCAACCTGATCGGCGACCTGACTGTTTATGAGAACGTCGAGCTGCCCCTGACCTATCGCGGGATGGGCTCGGGCGAGCGAAAGAGTTTCGTTCTCGAAGCGCTAGAGCGCGTCGGCATGGGCCATCGCGCGAAGCATCTGCCCAGCCAGCTCTCCGGTGGTCAGCAACAGCGTGTCGCGGTTGCGCGCGCTCTTGCGGGCAAGCCGGCGATTCTCCTCGCCGACGAACCGACGGGCAACCTCGATTCACGCAACGGCGAAGCTGTCATGGCGCTGCTCAAGGAGCTGCACGATGGCGGCGCGACGATCTGCATGGTGACGCACGACACCCGTTTTGCCGAACATGCCGATCGCACAGTCCATCTCTTCGACGGTCGCGTCGTAGAAGATCGGATGGCCGCCTAACGCCATCGGGTCAGTTAGAACTTCAGCCATGTAAACAACACCCGGGGTCTAATGTTACGAGATCTCAGATACGCGTGTCGGATGCTCGTAAAGACCCCGGGGTTTACGGCGATTGCCGTCCTGGCAATCGCCCTCGGCATCGGGGCGTCCACGACGATGTTCTCGTCGATCAACGCCCTCCTTTTGCGGCCGATGCCCTTGATCCA
>DATLNB010000078.1:0-23519 GCA_035536995.1 Chthoniobacterales bacterium
AGCGGTAAAAGGGTTGAAGCGTTTCAGCGTTGAAAAGACAAAATCGCGTTAACGCTTTGAATTCTTCAACGCATCACGATCGACAACATATTGACCAATCATGATGCGTCGATATATCGTGGAGGGTCCCGATGCCGTCAACCATTAATTTTCTCCGGCTCCTGGCCGATCCTACCCGGCTCCGCCTTCTCCTTTTGCTCGAGGAAGATGAGCTGACCGTCGCGGAGCTCCAGAAGATCCTCGGGATGGGCCAGTCCCGCATTTCGAGTCATCTCGCCCAGTTAAAACGCGCCGGGGCTGTCGAGGATCGCCGGTCCGGGAAGAATGTTTATTACGGCCTGACCGCTACGCAGGATCGGGACCCGGCCCAGGCAAAAGTGAGCGAGCTGATTCGCGTTCTTGCCCGCGAAATGCCGGAGACCGCGCGCGACCGGACCGCGCTTCAACTCGCGCTGCGGAAACGCCGGGACAAGGCGCGCGAATATTTCGACGAGCTGGCGGGAAAATTCGGGCGGAGTTATGTCCCGGGCCGATCCTGGCAGGCGCTCGCCCATACGGTCATCACGCTTCTGCCGCCGTTAACCGTCGCCGATCTAGGCGCCGGCGAAGGGACGCTCGCGCAACTCCTCGCCAAGACCGCGCGCAAAGTCATCGCGATCGATAATGCACCGAAGATGGTCGAGTTCGGGGCGCAGTTAGCGAAGCGGCACGGCTTTTCCAATCTCGAATACCGCCTCGGCGACATCGAAGATCCGCCGATCGACAAAGCGACGGTCGATCTGGCGATCCTGAGCCAGGCGCTCCACCATGCGATTCATCCCGAACGGGCCATCGCCGGCGCCCATCGCATCCTCCGGAAGGGCGGACGCGTCGTGATTCTCGATCTGCTGAGTCACCGTTTCGAGCAGGCCCGCGAGCTTTATGCAGATCACTGGCTCGGATTTAGCGAAGTCCAGCTCCACCAGTTTTTGGAGGGGGCCGGGTTCACGAATATCGAGGTTACGGTTGTCGCGCGGGAAAAACAGAGCCCGCATTTCGAGACGGTTTTCGCAACCGGTGTGAAATAGGCCACGAGAGAAGGGCGCCCCGCCCTTTTATTTCTCTCGTCAGCGGAGAAAGCCGCTGTTAGCACTCGTTGGCCCGCGCGGAAAAACGCCGTGAATCTAAAAAAATTGTTCGCCGAGCTGAAGCGGCGAAACGTTTACCGCGCAGCTGTCGCGTATGGAGTCGTCGCCTGGTTCCTCACTCAGCTTACGACCCAGGTTTTTCCGTTCTTCGACATTCCAAATGCGTGGATTCGTTTTGTCGTAGTTCTCCTCGCGCTCGGGTTTCCGATCGCGATGTGTCTCTCCTGGCTCTACGAGTTCACACCGGAGGGGATCGTTCGCTCCGAAGATGTCGACCCAGTGGAAGTCCGATCGGTGCGTCGCGCCACCGGTCGCATCCTGGATTTCATTATCATCGGGGTGCTCCTGCTGGTTATTGGAATGTTAATTTACCATCCATTTTCCTCTCGCAGCGAGGCTGGTGAAACGACTCCGCTGAAGAGCATCGCAGTCCTGCCTTTTGAAAACCGAAGCGAAGACAAGGCCAACGCTTACTTTGCCGATGGCATTCAGGACGAGATCCTCACCCGCTTATCGAAGGTAACAGATCTGAAAGTGATCTCGCGCACATCGACGCAGCAATACAAGAGCGCGCCGGAAAACCTGAGGGAAATCGGAAAACAGCTCGGGGTCGCGCATCTTCTCGGAGGCAGCGTGCAAAAGGTGGGCAATTCCGTGCGCATCAATGTTCAGCTTATCCGCGCTGCGACCCATCAACATCTCTGGGCGGAGAGTTACAACCGGAAGCTGGATGATATTTTTGCCGTGGAGAGCGAGGTGGCCGGCGCGATCGCGGATAAGCTAAATCTCAGCCTGAGCGGCGCCGAAAAACAGGACCTCGCTGCCCGGCCAACGAATAACCCCGAAGCACACGACGCTTACCTGCGTGGCGTGGCCTTATCCGAGCGTTCCTATTTGCTCGAGGCCGATGCAGCCAGGGCCATGGAGGCGTTTGAAAAGGCCGTCACGCTCGATCCGAACTTTGCTCTGGCCTGGGCAAGGTTGTCGCGAATGCACTCCGTCATCTTCCAAAATAGCGACGCTTCCGCGGCACGACGCGACTCCGCGCGCAATTCGCTGCAAAGAGCCTTGCAGTTGCAGCCCAGTTTGCTCGAGGCGCAACTGGCCGACGCTTACTACAACTATCGGGTGATTGTTGACTACGACCGCGCCCGGGAAATTCTCAAACAGGTCCATTCGAAGTGGCCTAACAATGCGGAGGCTCCGCATGCGCTGGCTCTGGTGGCACGTCGCCAGGGCCGGTGGGATGAAAGCCTCGCCTATTTCCACGAGGCGCTCGAGCTCGATCCGCGCAACCTGCAAAACCTGACTAACGCCACCATCACCGCCCAGCTAATGCGCCAATATCAGGTGGGGCTTAAATTGATTGATCGCGCCTTGGATATAGCGCCGGGCGACAATTCCTCGCTCGCCCTGAAGGCATCCATTTTTCAGGCCCTCGGCCAGCTCGACCAGGCCGACGCCGTCCTGGGACGAATGCAGACCGACGCGAGCAATGAAACAGCCGTCGGCATCATTGCCGAGCAGCGCCTGCTCCGACATGACTATCGCTCGGGCGTCGCCTTCATGCAGTCAGCCCTCGCAAACCTCGACCCAGCCCGTCGATTGGAACACGCGGTATATCGCTTGTTACTGGCCAACCTTCAGCACTTCGAAGGGGACGCCGCTGGCGCGAAATCCGACTACACGCAATGCCGTGATGAGCTGGAAAGCCTTTTGCGCGAGCAACCAGATAACCCCAGGATCATGAGCTGGCTCGCCTTCGCCCATGCCGGCCTGGGGGACAAAGAAAGCGCAGTCAAGCTCCAGGAGGCGGCTCTCCAGAAGTTACAGAGCGCGAATAATCTTTATGAGCGCCCGATCTATGAGGAAGGATTGGCGCGATTGCAGGCCCGGTTCGGCGACAAGGATCCCGCGCTAGCAATCATCCAACGGTTATTGTCCACCAATGGGGCCGGAATTACGCCAGTCCTGCTGCGTCTTGATCCGGCGTGGAACTCTCTTCGCGACGATCCGCGCTTCCAGGCACTAACCGTGGAGAAAGACTCTAAAACAACACCAGCGAGGCCCTGAGCGAGAAGCCGGGGGCCGCGAGTGTTACCTTTTCTTTTTGCCGGGTGGTTTGTTCGGCGGTGTGGTCGGTGGCGGGCCGCTGCCCGGTTTTTTCTTGGCGCCACCTGCCTTCGGTCGCCGTGTTGGAACTTTTCCCATATGTGACCGAAATGTGTGATCGGGTCGGCTTCACTTGTCACGCTTTTTTCTTGGACAGTTTCGGGGCGGTGGTGCCAAGCCGCTCGCGTCCATCAAAAAGCAATTTCGGATAATTCGGTCCGCGCCGGGGGATGAAGTGGAGAAACAGTTGAATGTATCCGGCCACGCGGAATCGGTTACGCCAGTGTTCCACCTCGGTCCCGGCATAAATACAGCCATCGCCTTCCAGCATTTCCACTTTCGTTTCTTTCCCTTGAGGAGGCTTCAGGTAAATCACTGAAGGGCCGGCGCCTTTCGGAATTTGGATCGATGTTGTGACCGAAATTTCGCACGCGGCGCGATCGAGATGCCGGTCCAGCAACTCCCCCTTGGCGTAGCGACGCGTATAGGAATAGGTGGGCGCCAGAGGGAAGCCAACCAGCCGGCCCACCTCCGGCCGAATCCATTCCATGACGGCATCGAGCGCTGGATCGCAGCTGAGGGATAATGACGAAGGACACTGGCTGTCGTGAGAAAAATAGTTATCGGCCAGGAGAATGGCGTAATAGACTTTTAAGTATTCCAAGAGCGGCGGCGGCAACATTCCTTTAAGGAACAGATAGCGCTCCTGGCGGAACCGTTTTCCGGCTCGAATATAGTAGCCGTCCGAACGCGCCCTCATTCTTCCAGAAGAGAACGGGATCTAAGCCTTCGCGGAACCGTTATGGTTTCCCTTCGTGGCGTCGGGCTCCATCCAGGAAATTTCATTAACGAACGGACGCGCCAGCGATTTCTTTTCCCCTTTTGCGCCTTGAAAGTAATCCTTTTGCCAGCCTTGGGCGACGACATGCGGCTTTTCCTTTTCCAGCCCGACGAGGAAACGCTCCCGGCTCGCCGACCATTCCAGATATTTTTTTTCCAAGTCCTTATTGGACTCCAGCGCGCGCAGTTCGGCGCGAAATTTTTCAAGCGTCCCGCGCTGGATCGGAAAGAACAGGCAGATCGGCTCTCCTAAAGTGAATTCGACGGTGCCGGCACGGGTGAAGCGCCAGTTCATCGTGAATGTGGTCTGAGTCCAGTCCGTTTCGACGATGCCATCCAGCGGCACAATTCCGTCCTTCGGACTATTCGTGGGTCCGCGGACCATGAGATTCCACCCCTCTGGTGTCTGGAAGAGAAACGGAATCTGAAAGGTGAGGACGCCTGCGCCAAAATGAGAGCTGGCGTGCAGAAAGCCATCGCCGGACAGGTTTTCAACCAATAAACCATCTGCCCTCGAGGTGCCGTCCCACACGGCTCGAATGTGATGGGTGGAAAGAATCTCCCAGCCATACTGATTCGCCACCACTAGCGGAAGACAGCGGTAGGGCGATTTCTTATCTGCGTCCTCCATCCATTTGCGCTCCCGGCGCGCCGGGCGGATCGGCGCCGAATCGTCTTCGTCGAGTTGGTAGGCGATTATTTTGTGGAGCGATTGTTCAGCCACAGTTTCTGCTTTCGAGCGCGCGGTCCTTGGGGCTTTTGATGTTGGGCTGCGCTTCATGTCGATTACGTTCGTGTCGCGGCTTAGAGGTGCATTGGTCGAGAATAGGTCGCCAATGGGCGGCCCGACTAGGAAAATTTAAGACGCTGTCATAAGATACCGGCCTCTTGGACAACTCACTTCGTTCCAATCGTCTCTACGGTTTTTTCTGCGAGCTGCGACGGCGTAAAGTCTATCGCGTTGCCGCCGGCTATGGCGTGGTCGGATGGCTCATCATCCAGTTTGCCACCACGGTCCTGCCCGCGCTGACCCTGCCGGCGTGGACGGCACGCCTCGTCATCGTCCTTGTCCTGGCTGGATTCCCGATTGCGCTGATCCTGGCCTGGGCCTTTGACGTCGGCACAGGCGGGATCAAACTGACTCCCGAAGCGGAAAGCGGGGCGGAGTGTCCGCCCTCAATCCCGGGCAGGCGCCGCAACCTGTTTACGCTTGCCATCCTCGGCCTGCTCATCTCGGCGGTTATCGGTTACTTCGTTCTTTCCCGCGGATCGACCCGGAAGCTGGAAAAATCGATCGCTGTTCTTCCGTTCGCCAATTTCAGCAGCGATCCGGAAAATGCCTTCTTCGCTGACGGCATTCAGGACGACGTCCTGACTAACCTGGCGAAGATCAGCGCTTTGAAGGTGATCTCGCGCACCTCGGTCCTGCCATATCGCGGGCCGACCCATAACATTCGCGAAATCGGCAAAGCACTGAACGTTGCCACCGTCCTCGAAGGAAGCGTTCGCCGCGAAGGAAAGCGTGTCCGAATCAACGTCCAGCTGATCGACGCCTCCAACGACCGCCATCTCTGGGCCCAGGTTTACGACCGGGAATTGACGGACGTTTTCGCGATCCAGAGCGAGCTTGCCCAGGAAATTGCGCTGGCCCTGAAGGCCACCCTGGCACCGAGCGAGCAGGAGAGGATCGTGCGCAAACCGACCCAAAACGGAGACGCTTACCTGCTTTACCTCGAAGCCCATGAAATTTTTGGCCGGCCCGACCGGCACCACGACGATCTCGCCAGGGTCGAGACGCTGTATCAGAACGCGATCCAGCTCGATCCGGCCTTCGCCCTTGCCCACGCCCGCCTCTCGCAAGTGGAGAGCTGGATGTTTTATGCGGTGGAACCGTTGCCCGCCCGGGCGCAGAAGGCGCGCAGCGCAGCGGAGGAAGCGCTGCGCCTGCAACCGGAATTGGCGGAGAGCCATCTCGCGATGGGGTTCGTCCACTATTATATAGACCGCGATTACGATGCGGCTCTCCGCGAGCTGGCGATCGCGCGCGGCGGTTTGCCGAATGATCCCGGTATTTTCCGAGCGATGGCCGCGATCCAACGGCGCCAGGGCAAATGGGACGAATCGAGCGCCAACTACGCGAAGGCTGTTTCGCTCGACCCCCGCGACCCCATCCTCCTGGAAAACATGGGCATGAATTATCTGGCAGTCCGCGATTATGCGACTGCCGCCCGCATTTTCGATCGGGCAGTGAAAGCCGCGCCGGAAACTTTTACCATCCGCGAGCTGCGCGCCCGGGTGGACGTGTATGCCAGGGGCGACATTCGAGCGATGCAATCACTCCTGGCCACGTTGCCGGAAAATATCGACCCGAACGGGACCATCACGCTCTCGCGCTACAACTGTAAGATGTACGAACGGAAGTTCGACGAGCTGCTCGCAATCCTCAACCGGAGCCCGGCGGAGAAATCACGGGGCGAAACCAGCGTTCCAATCGCCAAAGAGTTTTTGAAGGCAAACGTTTACCGGGCCTTGAAAGATGAAGCGAACGCGCGGCTGAATTTCGAAGCCGCCCGCGAGAAAGCCGAACGCGCGCTGGCTGAGAGTCCGGAGGACGGTCCGCGCCACGTTTACCTCGCGTTGATCTACGCGGGCCTCGGACGTTGCGACGAAGCGAAGGCGGAAGCGAAACGGGCCATCGATTTATTGCCCGAAACCAGGGACGCATTCGACGGCCCCATCCTGATCGTCAGCCGGGCCCGGGTCCACATGATGTGTGGCGACTTCGACACAGCGCTGGGCCTTCTCGACCATTCGTTCGGGACCCCGGCCGGCATCACCGCGGGCGAGCTCCGGCTCGACCCGGTTTGGGACCCCCTGCGGAGCGCTCCGCGTTTCGAGCAAATGCTCGCGAAATATACGGCGTCGAAATAATCGGCATCCGGAGGGACATGCTTCTGCATGTCCGGCATTTCTCGACGATCGCGGACGTGCCGAAGCACGTCCCTCCGAAATTTCGCTAACGCGCGTCGAAGAATCTTGTCTCAGAAAGGGTTCGCGTCTGCTAATTTGAGCCGAAAGATGGCTGGATTTTTCGAAGAAGTTAAACGCCGAAAAGTTTACCGGGTCGCCGCAGGTTACGCCGTCGTTGCGGCGGGCGCGATCCAACTTGCGTCGGCAATATTTCCGGCCTGGGACCTGCCCTCCTGGGCGCTGCGCCTCGTCATCATTGTGTTGCTCTTCGGGTTCCCGATCGCGTTGATCCTGGCGTGGGCGTTGGAAGTAACTCCGGAGGGTATTCGGGCCACGCCGCAAACCCCGGCCGCGCCCCGTCGGCGGCGCAATATGCTGGCGCTCGTGGCCATCGGCGTGATTGTTTCTGCCGCCGCGGGATTCTTCCTCCTGCCCCGGGCTTCCGCGCGGAGGGTCGACAAATCGATCGCGGTCCTGCCGTTCGAAAACTTTAGCGACGACAAGGAGAACGCGTTCTTCGCCGACGGGATCCAGGACGATATCCTGACGAACCTCTCGAAAATTGGCGACTTAAAGGTGATTTCGCGCACCTCGGTGATGCCGTATCGGGGGAAAGATAAAAATGTGCGCGAGATCGGGAAAGCGCTCGGCGTTTCCACGATCCTGGAAGGAAGCGTGCGCAAAGCGGGGAACCGGGTCCGGGTAAACGTTCAGCTGATCAATGCTCTGAATGACGAACATATCTGGTCGGACGTTTACGACCGCGATTTGACGGACGTTTTCGCGATCCAGACCGATCTGGCGAAGAAGATCGCCGCGGAGTTGCACGCCAAGCTTTCGCCGAGCGAGAAAGCGCTAATTAACCGGAGGCCGACGGAGAACGGCGAAGCCTACCTGGCCTTTGTCGAGGCCCACAATCTCCACCTCGCGGTGGAGGAACACCCGAAGCTGAAGCAGGCGGAGCAACTCTATAACCGGGCCCTGCAGCTGGATCCGAATTTTGCGCTGGCCGCGGCCCGGCTCTCCAAACTGCACAGCTGGATTTACCACACCTTCGAGCCGAACGCGGAGCACCGGCAGAAGTCGCGCAGCCTGGCCGAGCGCGCGCTCCAGCTCCAATCCGATTTACCCGAGGCGCACCTGGCCATGGGGTTTTCCTTTTATTACCTGGAGCTGGATTACGCGCGGGCCCTCCAGGAATTCGCCATTGCCCAGAAAGGCTTGCCCAACGACGCCGAGGTTTACCTGGCGATCGGCGCGATCCAGCGACGCCAGGGCAAATGGGCCGAGTCGACTGCGAACCTGGAAAAAGCCGCCAGTCTGTCACCTAACGAGACCTGGCCGCTCCAGAACCTGGCTTTAAATTATCAAATGGTGCGCAACTTCGACGCGGCCATGCGGACACTCGACCGGGCCCTGAAGCTGGCGCCCGATTCGCTCGGGCTCCGTTCGATCAAGGCGCAGCAGGGAATAATCGAGAGCGGCTCGTTCACCTCCATCGACGAAGGTATCAAGGCGATGGATGCCAAGCCGCTAAGCGAAGCGGATCGCACGCATTTTAACATTTCCTGCATGCAAATCCTGCTCCTTCAGCGCAAATACGACGAGGTAATCCGGCGCGGCTCCGGTTTGAAAGACGAGCTCCTGGCGAACGACACCGAGAAATTGATGGGCAAATACGGGATGATGGGGATCGCCAAAAAAATCACGGGCGACGAAGCTGGAGCGAGAGCGGATTTGCTCAAGGCCAGAGAGCTGGCCGAAAAGTATGTCGCCGAGGCGCCCGGGGAAGCAAAGCGGCTCACCCGCCTGGCAGAGGCGCAGGCCTGGCTGGGCGAGAAGGATGCCGCAATTGCCACGGCGAGACGCGCGACCGAACTTCTGCCCGAGAGCATGGATGCGTTTGACGGTCCGGGGATCACTCACTCGTTGGCGGAAATTTATGCAACGGTGGGCGAGTACGACCAGGCCCTCGCTCTGGTCGATGGCCTGCTTTCTCGACCCTCACCGTTGACGGTACCGCTCCTCAAGGTTCACCCGGTCTGGGACCCGGTCCGGAACGATCCACGTTTCATTGCACTGCTCAAAAAGCATGGGGGCTAGGTTCGCGTTAACGGTTGCCCTCTGGCTGCTCTGCCTCGTTCCATCACACGGAGCCTGGGAGATCATTTCGTCGGAAAGCGAAAAGAGCGCCGGCGGTGCGGTTGAGCATCGCCGGATTGCGCTGAAGGAAAACGAAACGGGCGACGACGTTACCGTGGACCTGGCGTTGTTTTCGCCGAAGGCAGTTACTCTCCGCGTGGTGGACAACCCGAACGGAGATGACGATCTGGCCGCGGTCATGCAGCGGGTGCGCGGGCTGGCCGGTGTAAATGGCGGATATTTCGATCCGCAAAACGCGCCGCTGGGATTAATGATCAGCGAAGGCAAACTAATCTCGCCACAGCGCAAGGCTCGGCTCTTGAGCGGAGTCATTGTTGCGAGCAAAGGCCGAATTGAGTTACTCCGCACGGCCGAATATTCGCAGCGAAAGACAGCAACCGCGGCCTTGCAATGCGGACCGTTTCTGGTGGATGGAGGCGCGCCTGTCCCGGGCCTCAATAATACGAAGACCGCGCGACGCACATTTATCGTCACGGCGGGAACGGATCGCGTGGGACTCGGCTTTTCCTCCGGTGTCACACTGGCCGAAGCGGGCGAGATCCTGGCCACCTCCGGATTGGTGCCTGAGCTGAAAGTGCGGCGCGCCCTGAATCTCGATGGCGGCTCATCGAGCGCATTCTGGTTCGCCGGCGAACGCGGTGTTCACTCGATTGGCTCATATAAGACCGTCCGAAATTTCGTCGTCGTCACTCCGCGCTAGCGCCTGCGCGCGGTCTTGACTTCGCGAGCGCCTCAGACTGAACTTCGCGCTCCAATGCGCACCTTCGGCGGATTCAATCGCAACGGTGAGATCGTCTATGGCGAAGTCCGCGGCGACGAGGTTCATCTTCTGTCGCGTCCGTACTGGCTCGGTCTCGCGTTTTCCGGCGAAATCGTGGCGCTTCGCGACGTGCAAATCGGGCTTCCAGTCGCGCCAACCAAGTTGATCGCGGTCGGCCTCAATTATGCGGACCACATTGCGGAGATGAAACGAACCCCGCTCGGCACCCCGCTTATCTGGTTCAAGGCGCCGACCTCGCTGCTCCCGCACGAGGGCACGATCGAAATCGCCTTTCCCGATCACAAAACGGATTTCGAAGTCGAGCTCGCCATCGTGATCGGTTCGCTCGCAAAAAATGTGACGCTGGAGCGCGGGCTCGATCACGTCTTTGGATATTCGGTCGGCGAAGACATCAGCGACCGGGTTCTTCAAAATTCAGAAAAGCAATTTGGGCGCGCCAAATCTTTCGACACTTATTCGCCCATCGGCCCGTTCGTTTATTCCGAAGTCGACGTAACCGACCTCGCGATCACGTTGCGGCAGAACGGCGAAGTGCGGCAGCAGGCGCGGACCAGCCAGATGATTTATCCGGTGGCTGAGATCGTCTCCTTTGCCAGCCAATCGCTCACTTTGCTTCCGGGCGACGTCATTCTGAGCGGGACGCCTTCGGGCGTCGGCCCGATCAGCGAAGGCGACGTTTTGGAAGCGCAGATCGGAGACTGGCCGGTTCTGCGTAATTCAGTACGGAACGCGGGCCGTTAAAAATAATGCTTCCCACGCGCAAATTACCGGCCCTACCCTACATCCCAAGGGGAGTGATGATGCGAACTAGAATTAGTGGCTCTCCCGAAAAGTCGAATCACACGAAAGTTTTGCTCGACTAGTACTTATGCCGTTGAAGAGGATACCCGACTCATCGCAATTCGCGCCCGGCAAAACTTTGCAATCAATCCTATGAAAACACTGCTAATCGCCAGCCTCAGCTCTGTCACTCTCGCGCTAACTACGTTTGGCCAGACGTCGCCCCCGGCGACTTCTACGTCTCCGGCAACCAGAGCGCCGGGTGCGCCACCGACGACCGCCACCAGCCCGGCTGCCGCGTTGAGCCCGGCAACCGCGCCCACGACGACAACCACGGCCCCGCTGACAACGCCGGCCGCGCCCGCAGTTCCCGGGGCCACCATTGCGCCGGCGAACCCGATGGCCACGGCGACAGTTCCCGGCATGACGCCCGCCACGGCGATTTCACCGGCGACGACGACGGCTGCCGCATCGCCGAGCCCGGCCGCGGCGCCCGCGACCGAGATCGATAAGAACTTCTTCATTCACAACTTCAAGGCCGGCGGCCCGATCATGTGGCCCATCCTGGTTGTTTCCATCACTGCGTTCGCGGTCGTTCTCGAGCGCATTTTCTGGTGGCTCGGCCGCTGGATGCGCCGCGATCCCAAGCGGATCGAGAAAGTGTTTACCGCCATTGAGGTCGGTGATGTGGCTGAAGCGTCGCGGCTCTCCCGAGATTCGCGCGACCCCGTTCTTCGGATGATGTGGAACGGCCTGAACCATCAGCACGCGTCGCTTCAGGGTGCGCTGCAAGTGGCAGCCGGTATCGAGATCAAGCGCGCTGGCCGGTTCCTCGTCGTCATGGACACGCTCGTTACCCTGGCCCCGCTCCTCGGGTTGCTCGGTACGATCGTCGGTCTGATGAAATCGTTCGGCGAGCTGGGGAATGACGAGCTCGCAGTCCAGGCGGTCACCGGTGGTATCTCGGAAGCGCTCATCGCTACCGCGTGCGGTCTTGGAATCGCGATTTTCGCCTTGATTCCGTTTAACTTTTTCACGTCGCGGGTGTCTAACTTAGAGTTCGAACTGCAGACGGCTGCGACGAACCTGGAAGTTATGTTGGAAGCGCAAAACAAGACGGGCGCCCACCACGCGGACGTGGAAGTCCCGGGGACGACGCCGACATCGGCGACCCGATCGTCTATCTAGGACGCCAGAATGCAGATACCGTCTCCCATTTCAAAGAAGCACGCGCGGATCGAGATCATCCCGTTGATCGACATCATGTTCTTTCTCCTCGCGAGCTTCATGATGGTGAGTCTCAGCCAGGTCCGATTGAAAGGAATGAAGGTAAACCTGCCGGAGGGTGCGTCCGGGGAGGTGCAGAACAAGAAGGATTACGTCAGCCTCTCCGTCGACAAAGAAGGTTTCTATTACTTCGACAAGACCAAGATCGCTCTTGAGGAGATTCTGCCGAGATTACAGCAGGTCTATCGCACCAGTCCGGAGGCGAAGATTTTCATCCGCGGCGATCTGGACGCCGTTCATGGAAACGTGACCCGGATGTTGGATCAAATACGCTCCTCCGGTTTTACGAAGCTTTCCTTTGAGATCAAAAGCAAGGCAGGCAAGGGCGTAGGGCCCAGCAACCAGCCATGAAGCAATTACCAGGGCCACTTCTTTATCGTCCGGCGCCACGCTGGCAGGTGATGGCCGCTTTTGGAGGCGCCTTGGCGCTCCATCTGGCCGCTGTCGCGATCGCTGCGATTCGGCCGGTCGAGCCCATTGTCGATCTGACGGATATTCCCGAAGCGACAGTAGAGATGTCGCTCGAGACCCAACCGGAGCCGCCGCAACCGACGCCGCCGCCAGAAGAAGAGCCGCCACCGCCGCCGCCACCGGAGGCAGTGCCGGAGGACAAACCAGAATTCGTTGAAGAAAAACCGACGCCACCACCGAAACGGCCGCCGTCCAACGCGCCGGTAGTGCCCCTGGCAAAGCCGAAGCCGGTTGGACCGGTCGGCCCCATGTCGATGTCTTCAGCCAAGGCGGTCGCGATTAGTGCGCCCCGACCCGAATATCCTTACGAAGCCCGCCGTTCCAAGCTCACCGGCAGCGGCGTCTGCGTTATGACGGTCGATGCAGGCAGCGGCGCGGTGACGAGCGCGACGATGGCGCAGAGCACCGGCAGCCCGATCCTGGATAACGCGGCCACGAGCGCTTTCCGGAGGTGGAGGTTCAAACCGGGAACGGTTTCCCGCGTTCGAACACCGATCACGTTTACCATGAGTGGGGCGCAGTACTAACGGAGAAGCACCATGAAAATGCGATCGCCTATTCCGAAGAAGCACGCGCGAATCGAGATCATTCCGTTGATCGACATCATGTTCTTCCTGTTGGCCAGCTTCATGATGGTCAGCCTGAGCCAGACCCACATGAAGGGCATCCGGGTCAACTTGCCGAGCGCCAATTCCCCGCCGCGGCCGCCTAACGAAGTGAAGGATTACGTGGCTATCCGGGTGACCGAGGGTGGGTTGGTTTACTTCGACAATGTCCCCGTCAATTACGACGACGTTCTTGACCGTCTCTACCAGATGGCGAAGGCGAACAAGGACGTGAAGGTTTCGCTGAGCGCCGAGCAGCTCGCTACCCACGGCGACGTCATCGGCTTGCTCGACAAGATCCGCCTCGCGGGCATCACTAAGATCGGTTACCAGATCAAGACGGCCGCCGCCCAGGGCGCTCCTGGAACGGTCGCGCCGCCAGCTGCTCCACCGCCACCTCCCTAATCCGAGGCCAGGGCCGCCCGTAGGAGTCGAATCGCTTCCGCTCGGTGGCTGATCCGGTTTTTCTCGTCAGCCGACATTTCTCCAAACGTCCGTTCGAATCCGACTGGCTGAAAGACCGGGTCGTAACCGAATCCCATCGAGCCGCGCGGGGAAGCGACAATCCTCCCTTCCACTGCGCCCTCGAACATCTCGAGGACTTCACCGCCACGGACCAGAGCTAAAACGCAACGGAAACGCGCGGTCCACGGGGGCCTGGTTCCGTGGGAGGATAACTCCTGCAAAAGCCGCCTGACGTTCTCATCGTCGGTCGCCTCCGGTCCCGCATATCGCGCCGAGAAGACTCCCGGGGCGCCGTTCAACGCATCAGCCTCCAAGCCGGAATCGTCAGCCACGATCAACCCCGGAAACCGGCGGGATATCTCGGTCGCTTTCAGGACCGCGTTCTCCGCGAAGGTGGCTCCCGTTTCCTCGACAGCAGGGAGATCTGTTTCCGCGGTTAGGTCGCGAACTACGTAGTCCCGCCCAAGAATCGCCGAGAATTCCTGCGTCTTATGCGGGTTGCGAGTTGCGAGCAAAAGCTGGCGCATGAAACAAATTGAATCGGAAACAGGAAATTGTTGTTTCCTTCCTGCGTTCCTGTGTTCCTGATTCTTTCCTAATGAACGAGCGCCGCAAACCTTATCCGTTCGATCACCTCGAGCTGAAGTGGCAGGCGGTCTGGGACGAAACCCGGGCTTTCCACGCGCCCAACCCGGGTGAACCTGGGTTCGATCCGGCAAAGCCGAAGTTCTACGTCCTGGACATGTTCCCCTACCCAAGTGGCGCCGGGTTGCACGTCGGCCACCCCGAGGGTTACACCGCGACGGACATAATCGCGCGCTACAAACGCTTGAACGGTTTCAACGTTCTTCATCCGATGGGCTGGGACGCCTTTGGATTGCCCGCGGAACAGTATGCGATCAAAACCGGGCAGCATCCCGCTATCACGACGCGCGAGAACATCGCGAAGTTCAAGACCCAGCTGAAACGGATCGGCTTCTCGTATGACTGGGAGCGCGAGATCAACACGACCGATCCCGCCTACTACAAGTGGACCCAGTGGATCTTTCTCCAGATCTACAACTCCTGGTTCAACCCAGGGACGAAAAAAGCCGAGCCGATCTCGACCTATCGCGGCGCTGATCCCGACAGTGTCCGGCTCGCTTACGTTGCCGAAGTGCCGGTAAACTGGTGCCCGGAGCTCGGCACCGTCCTGGCCAACGAAGAAGTGATCGACGGCAAGAGCGAGGTCGGCGGATTCGCAGTTGTTCGCCGGCCGATGCGGCAATGGATGCTGCGGATCACGGCCTTTGCAGAACGCCTCGCGGATGAACTCGAGGACCTGGACTGGCCCCACGGCATCAAGCTGCTGCAGCGAAATTGGATCGGGCGCAGCGAAGGCGCGGAGATCGAGTTTGCTGTAGCGGCGGTCTATGACCGCCGGCCCGAGGGACCGCCGCAAGATCCGGCGGTCAGAGACCGCCGCTACAGCATTCGCGTTTTTACGACGCGGCACGACACAATTTACGGCGCGAACTACATGGTGCTCGCTCCCGAGCATCCGTTAGTCGATGAGCTGACAAGCCCCGAACGGAAAGAAGAGGTTGCCCGTTATCGCGCCGAGGTCGCCGCCAAGTCCGACCTGGAGCGGACCGATCTCGCCAAGGAGAAGACCGGCGTTTTCATCGGAGCGCACGCTATCAATCCCGTGAACCAGGAAAAGATCCCGATCTGGATCGCCGACTATGTCCTCATGGGATACGGGACCGGCGCAGTCATGGGCGTTCCCGGCCACGATGAACGGGACCTCGAATTCGCGCGCAAGTTCAACCTGGAGGTGTTGCCGGTCGTCCAGGCTCCTGGGAAGACCGCCGGCGAATCGATCGGATTCGTCGAAGACGGGGTCGCGATCAACTCACCGATCATCAACGGTCTCGCCACTCCCGAGGCGAAGAAAAAAATTCTCGGATGGCTGGAGGAACAAGGAGTGGGCCGCTCGAACGTCCGCTACAAGCTGCGGGACTGGCTTTTCTCGCGACAGCGCTACTGGGGGGAACCGTTTCCGGTCGTCTGGGAGGATGGGAAACACCGGTCGTTAGGCGAAGACGATTTGCCGCTCGAGCCGCCTGAGCTGGAGGATTTCAGGCCGACGGGCACCGGAGAACCGCCTCTGGCCAAAGCGAAGGATTGGATCCGTTATTCGGAAACGGCAACGCGAGAAACGAACACGATGCCGCAATGGGCGGGGTCGTGTTGGTATTATTTGCGGTTCTGCGACCCGGTGAACGCCAACCGGTTCGTCGGCGGAGATCAGGAACGTTATTGGATGGGCGGCGCCCAAGCCGGCGGAGTCGATCTCTACATTGGCGGCGTCGAGCACGCGGTCCTTCACCTCCTTTACGCGCGGTTCTGGCACAAGGTCCTATTCGACCTCGGCCATGTCTCGAAGGCGGAGCCGTTCCAGCGGCTCGTGAACCAGGGAATGATCCTGGGCGAAGACAATCGCAAAATGTCGAAGCGCTGGGGCAACGTCATCGACCCGCTCGATGTCATCGCGATCTACGGGGCGGATGCGTTTCGTTGTTACGAAATGTTCATGGGTCCGCTGGAGCAGATGAAACCCTGGAGCATGAAAGGGGTCGAAGGGGTGGCCCGTTTTCTCGCCCGGGTCTGGCGCCTGATGATGGAAGAAAACCAGGCGGGCGAATGGGTCCTTTCTGCCGAGGTGCAGGAGAGCGAGCTGAAAAAATCCGAACTGAAAATTCTGCATGCCACGATAAAAAAAGTCACCGCAGACATCGAGGCCCTTTCGTTCAACACCGCCATCGCTCAGATGATGATCCTGGTGAACGCACTCACAAACGCCCCGGTAAAATCGATCGGGGCGCTCCGGACATTACTGCTCCTGCTCAATCCGTTCGCCCCCCACATCGCGTCTGAGCTTTGGCAGATCCTGGGAGAAAAATTTAGCGACTCGAAAGGCGGTATCGTCGCCCAGCAATGGCCTGTGCACGACGAACGGTTCCTGGTTGAGGACGAGGTTGAGATCGTCCTGCAGGTGAATGGGAAAGTGCGCGACCGAATCAGCGTCCCGATCGACGCAACCGATGCGGACCTCGAAGCGCTGAGCCGCGCGAACGACAAAGTCCAGGCGGCCGCAGCCGGCAAAACCATCCGCAAGGTGGTGGTCGTGCCCAAAAAGCTTGTCAACGTTGTCGCGACGTAGCTAGATCAGCCCTCATGCTGAAAGATTTCAAGGAATTCGCGGTTAAAGGGAACGCCGTCGATATGGCGGTCGGCATCATCATTGGCGCTGCCTTCGGCTCGATCATCACGTCGCTGGTCAAGGACATCATCATGCCGCCGATCAGCGTCCTGACGGGCGGCCTCGATTGGTCGAACAAGTTCATGATCCTCCGGGACGCTCCCGGCGGCGGCACCTTCGCCACCGCGGCCGAAGCGGCCAAGGCTGGCGCCGTCACCTGGAATTACGGGAATTTCGTAACCCTGATCGTGAATTTCCTGATCGTAGCTTTTTGCATCTTCCTCCTGGTGCGAGCGATCAACAACATGAAGCGGCCGAAACCGGGCGCGACTCCTCCCGTCTCAAAGGAGTGTCCCTACTGCTCGATGACCATTCCGATCAAAGCCACCCGCTGCCCCCATTGCACATCGGAGATGTCGAATGAGGGAACGCTCGATCCAGTTACGCGGCCTCTTTAGTTGGTAACGGCAAGACGCGTTCCGGCGTGCAGAGCCAGATCCTGCTCGATTCGTCCGGGACCCACCGCGTGCCGGCAGCCCAGGGTGAAAAGGCGGGCATGATCCAGCAGTTCGATTGCTGGACGAAGGCCGGACATTTGAGCCGAAGGCCGGCGCCATCCGCCAAAACACCAGCCGGGTGATGATGCCCGACAATCTGAATGCGTTCCCCTGCCTCCGCGGCGCAGTGGCCATGGTGAAAATAGAAGCGATCGGTTTGCCACGAATCTACCATTTCTATTTTGGCACGAACTCGCCGGTCATGATTGCCCGCGACCACGACCGTTTCGCAACGAGCGCCTAAGTCACCCAGGAGCCCCGCCGCTTCCGCGGCCGCCGTTTTGTCGTGAACGAGATCGCCGAGCACGATCAGGCGAGCCGGATTGTAATCGCCGACCAGTTCCAGCAGACGCTGCGCGATGGAGGCCATTCCCCACATCGGGACGAGCCAGCCCGCGGCGCGCTGGCTCAATTCATACCCAAAATGGAGGTCCGCGACCGCCAGCCACCGCTCCGTTTCGTGAAAAAGCGCGAGCCGGCCATCGAGAACTACGTTGTCAGCGACCAGGGCTTGGTT
Source organism: Chthoniobacterales bacterium (assembly GCA_035536995.1). GTDB lineage: Bacteria > Verrucomicrobiota > Verrucomicrobiia > Chthoniobacterales > UBA10450 > AV80. The sequence goes on from DATLNB010000078.1 coordinate 17,920, forward strand.
TGCACGCAGGGAAGTCATCGGTCGAAAAAATGCCGGGCAAATTATCGCTTGCCTCCTCGCGCTTCAATCGGTTATTAGGCGCTTTTCCGAGACCATGAAAGCTATTCATAAAGTCATCGCGCTGGGCATCTTGGCGTGCGCCGCTGCCAGCTGTGAATCGCCGACGAGCACGCTCAACAGTAGCCCGCAGATGCGGCCGGCCTCCATTACCGGGGCCCGTCGAGTCGCAAACGTCCGGACCACGGCTTATACGCACACCGAAGCCGGCGGTCGGCGCAACGCCGTCGGGGTCCGCCTCTCCGGGTCGAATGTGATGAGTGCCGCGGCCGATTGGTCCCGCTTCCCGTTGGGCACCCGCTTCCAGATTGTCGGGACCAGCGATCGTTACGTGATTGACGATTACGGTGGCGCGTTGATCGGCACCAACACGATCGATCTTTATAAGACCAGCCGCGCCGCGATGCGCAGATGGGGCGTGCGCCGGGTCGATATCGACATCCTCGAGTGGGGATCGAAGGAGCAGAGTTTGAAGGTGCTTAATCCGCGCCGGAAAAATCGGCTGATCCGCCGGATGATCGTCGGGCTGGAACAAAAAGCCTGACCTGCCAGCTCTCTGCCGCGGGTTTGCTTTGACCCAGTCCCGCGGGCACGACACCTTCCTCGATGAAGATTCTCGTCGTCGGCGGTGCTGGTTACATCGGGAGCGTTTGCGCCGAGCTGCTTCTGAATGAAGGCCACCGCGTCTTCGTCTTCGACAATCTTTCTGAAGGGCATCGCCGCGCCGTCGATCCGCGGGCCGAGTTGTTCGAGGGCGATCTCAGTGATCCGCACTCGATCAAGTCGGCCCTGACCAGGTCGGGAGCAGAAGCGGTAATGCACTTCGCGGCCAGCGCGCTGGTCGGGGAATCGATGGAAAATCCGTCGAAGTATTTTCGAAACAACATCGGCAACGGCCTGAATCTGTTGGACGCCATGGGGGAAACCGGGGTAAACCGGCTCGTCTTTTCTTCGACCTGCGCGATCTTCGGCCCTCCGGAGCGCGTCCCGATCGATGAGACGTTGCCTCAGCGGCCGATCAATCCGTATGGCGAATCAAAGCTCGCCTTCGAAAAAGTGCTGCGCTGGTACGGCGAGATTCACGGACTCGACTTCGTCGCCCTCCGTTATTTCAATGCGGCCGGCGCGTCCGACAACTTCGGTGAAGAACACCGGGTCGAGACTCATCTCATCCCGAATATCCTCAAAGTTGCGCTCGGCCGGAAGCCGCACGTCGAGATTTACGGAACGGATTATGAAACGCCGGATGGCACCTGCATCCGGGATTACATTCATATCCTCGACCTGTCGCGGGCCCACATTCTCGCCCTTACCGCCACAGGCAAGACCTTTTACAATCTCGGAACCGGAGGGGGCACCAGCGTCCGTGAAGTGATCGACTCGTGCCGGAGGGTCACCGGGCGGGATATTCCCGTGATCGAAAAGCCACGGCGGCCGGGTGACCCGCCCCGGTTGATCGCGGCTTCAGCCAAGGCCCAACGCGAGCTTGGCTGGCAGCCCCAGTTTCAGAACATCGACGCAATCATCGAGAGCGCCTGGAAATGGCACCAGAAGTTCCCTGACGGTTACGAGGATTGAGTCGCTCTTCTTCCTGCTCCTGATCCTGATCCTGATCTTCCAGTTGAGCGATGATCTCCTACCAGGATTATGAGCAGGATTAAGAGCAGGAGCATGATTTAAAAAAAAACACCCGCGGAGACACGCTCCGCGGGTGCTTTGAATTTTACTCGAAACTACTCAGTCGCCGTTAGGGCTTCTTGGTAGTCGTGGTTGTGGTGGTCGTCTCTTTTTCGTAGTACGACACCGGCTTGGTCAGCGTGATTTTGCTGATAACCATGCGATCGCCTTCCTTGACGTAGGTGTAGCGGACCGGCATGTCGGGCTTGAGCATCGACCATTCGACGGTCTTGCCTTCCGGATCAACGATCGTGGTGCTCTTGGTGTAGTAATACTTAACCGGCGCAGCGCTGGTCTCGGTGCGGAACGAGATGTAATCCGATCCCGGCGTGTAAGTCGTGATCGTCCCGGTCCCATCGATCGTGCTGGTCGACGTGGTCGTCGAGGAGCTGCTGGTCACTGCGGGAGCAGTGGTGGTGGTTGTCGAGGTCGACGGAACCGTGGTGGTGGTCGTCGAGGAGGTCTGCGCGAAAGCTGTGGTGAGCGCGATTGCGCTGACGGCTCCGGCTGCCAATAGTGTGTTCAATCTGTTTTGTTTCATGTTTGTCCTTTGCTTTGGTTAAACGGATGCTCTCCGTCGTGCATCTATCCGACTGCCCGAAGCGGAAGTTTATTCAACCGCACTTACTTTTCGTAACCCGCCAAGGGGATGGTCGCCTCGCCTCCTGACTCCCATGCAACCGCTGCCCGGTTTCCGTGATTTTTTGCCGCAGGATTGGGCCCGGCAAAATTATATCTTTGGAAAATGGTGGGAAGTCGCGCGCCGCTACGGTTTTGTGCAATGGGAAGGCCCGGCCCTCGAGCCGACCGAGCTTTACACGAAAAAAAGCGGGCCGGAGATCGTCGGGCAGCTCTTTAATTTTACCGACAAAGGGGAACGGGAAGTTGCGTTGCGGCCGGAGCTGACGCCGTCGCTCGCCCGCGTCATCGCGGCTCACGACCGCGAATTCAAGAAGCCGATCAAATGGTTCTCGATTCCGCACTGCTTCCGCTATGAGAAGCAACAGCGCGGCCGGTTGCGCGAGCACTACCAGTTCAACGCCGATATCATCGGTGAAGCATCGCTGGACGCGGATGTCGAGATGATCGCGCTTTGCGTGGACCTGCTCCGCGGCTTCGGTTTTACCGCGAATGACTTCGTTGTTCGAATCAGTGACCGCGAGTTCTGGATCGATTTTCTCCGGCAACAGAATGTGCCGGAGGAGAAATGGCAGGAGACGCTCCAGATCATCGACAAAAGCGAACGAGAGCCGCGGCAGAAAACAGCGGAAAAACTCGGCGACCTGGCGGAACCCACCTTTAGGATTCTGGACGGCAAAGGTCGGAGCGAAAAGTTGGAACTGGTAGTTGAGGCTCTGCGCGGACGCGGGCTCGCGGATTTTGTCCAGGTCGATCTGGGGATCGTTCGCGGTCTGGCCTACTACACCGGCATCGTCTTCGAAGCGTTCGATCGGGCCGGCAGATTGCGCGCTCTCGCCGGCGGCGGGCGCTACGACAACCTCATCTCTCATCTGAGCGACGGCGCGCTATCCCTGCCCGCAATCGGCTTTGCCATGGGGGACGTTGTTCTCGCGGAGCTAATCAACGAAGTGGAAGTGGCAAAGGCCCAGATGGTTCCGGCGCTCGCTTCCCAGCGCGAGCTCGACGTTTACATTGTCATCGCCAAGGAAGAACGGCGGCCCCACGCGCTCGCTCAAGTGCAGGCATTGCGCGAGGCCGGTTATCGGACCGATTTCCCGCTCAGTCCGGCTAAGGTAGGTAAGCAATTCCAGACCGCCGAACAACTCGGCGCGCGAGTCGCAATCCTCTTCGGCGATGAATGGCCGGAACTGAAATTGAAGGATCTGCGGAGTGGCGAACAACGCCTGGTTTCCTCGAAGGATCTCCCTCAGGCCATGGCGGATATTCTCGATTTGGTTCGACAAAAATAGTCGTTATCTTGCCGCCATGCTTGAAGAACTCAGGAAATGGGTCCGAGCCGTTCCCTTCCAGCCATTCTCGATTGAATTGAATGGCGGGCGAATGCTCCCTGTTCCCCACCCCGACCACATCCTTTTCGGTCGAGGCATGGTAGCCGTGGAAGACGACGCAGGCCTGATTGATGTCGTGGCCGGACTTCATATTGCCGGGATTCGTTCGCAGTCACCCTCAGCGTGACCGAAACGGTTCGACGGCCCTGACTACTGCATGATCAATCCCGCGTATCGCACCCATCATTGCAACGAGCTTCGCAAGGGCGATATCGGCGTGAGGGCCACTCTCGCTGGCTGGGTCCACGTCCGGCGCGACCATGGCGGAGTGATCTTCATCGATCTGCGCGATCGCGAGGGGCTCACCCAGGTCGTCTTTCGGCCGGAGGAAAACGCGGAGTTGGCCAATGAGGCGCATCATCTTCGCCATGAAGATGTGATTCAAGTGGAGGGCACGGTCTCGGCACGTGTGCCCGGGACAGAAAACGCGAAGCTGGCGACTGGCGATATTGAGCTCGTGCCGGACAAGTTGCAGATCCTGAATCGTTCCGATGTGTTGCCGTTCCCTATCGACGCAGAAACACCGAACGAAGATCTGCGACTGAGCTACCGCTACGTCGATCTGCGCCGGCCACGCATGACGCGGAATCTGCGGATCCGCCATCGGGTAACTAAAGCGACCCGGGATTATCTCGATGAACAAGGGTTCCTCGAAATCGAGACGCCGATTCTTTCCAAGAGCACTCCAGAAGGTGCCCGGGATTTTCTGGTTCCAAGCCGGATGCTGAAGGGCAAGTTTTACGCGCTGCCCCAGGCGCCGCAGCAATACAAGCAGCTCCTCATGGTGGGCGGGCTCGAGAAATATTTCCAGATCGCGAAATGTTTCCGGGACGAAGACCTGCGCTCGGACCGGCAACCAGAGTTTACCCAGATCGATATCGAGGCTTCGTTTGTGACGCCCGACGAAATTTTTGGCCTGGTCGAAGGCCTCCTCGCAGCCCTCTTCCGCGCTGGCCGTGGAGTCGAGATCACCAGGCCATTTCCGCGGATGACCTATGCGCAGGCGATGGACCAGTTCGGAAGCGACAAGCCGGACCGCCGCTTCGGGATGCAATTGACCGACCTGGCCGACATCTTTCGCCAAAGCTCTTTCAAAATGTTTCGCGGAGCGCTGGACGCCGGAGGCGCGGTGAAAGCAATCAACGCCAAGGCGTTCGCATCGCTCACCATTGGACAGAGCGACGAGCTGACCGCGATGGCGAAGCATTACGGCGCGAAAGGGCTTGCCTTCATCAAGGTTGAGAACGGCGAGTGGAAATCGCCGATCGTGAAGTTTTTCACGGAGGCGGAGAAGGAGGCGTTACGCTCGAAACTGGTGGTGGAGGAAGGCGACCTGATCCTGTTCGCGGCCGACAAATGGGAGGTCGTCTGCGAAGTCCTGGGCCGGATCCGGTCCCGGGTCGCGGAGATGCAGAATCTGACCGCGACTTCGGAGGAGCTCGACTTTCTTTGGGTGACCGACTTCCCGTTGCTCGCCTTCAGCGCCGAGGACAACAAATGGAATGCTGTCCATCATCCATTCACCCGTCCCAAGGCGGAGGATGTCGGCAAGTTGGAGGCCGGTGATTTCGGCGAGGTGCGAGCGGAAGCCTACGACGTGGTCCTGAATGGCGTCGAGCTCGGCGGCGGAAGCATTCGGATCCATGAACCGGACCTGCAGGCAAAGCTATTCGCGGCCCTTGGAGTGAGCGAGGAAGACCAGCAAACCCTGTTCGGTCATATCCTGCGGGCTTTCCGGCTGGGTACGCCGCCGCACGGCGGGATCGCGTTTGGCCTGGACCGCATCGTCATGTTGATCGCCGGCGAAGCGACGATCCGGGAAGTCATGGCGTTCCC